>DAOUJS010000047.1:0-19012 GCA_034422355.1 Dehalococcoidia bacterium
GATACCGAGTCCAACAGCCTGATTCACCGGGTGCCCGACCCCATCACGAACCGTTACCGCTTCAAGCTGGGCAAGGCGAGGATCCGGAAGACAGGCGAATCGCCCTACAAGGACTCATTCGAGTCCATGACTTTCAAGTCCCGCAACATAATCTAGGGCGTCGGCAGTCTGGCGAGACCGCCCGACCCGTTCATCACCGGACCACGAGTACCGGCGCGTTGGAGTGGCGGACCACCCGGTCGGTTACGCTGCCCAACACCAGCCGCCCGATGCCGCTGCGTCCATGCGTGGTCATAGCCACCAGGGCCGGTTGCTCTGCCGCCTTGTCGATGATGGCCTGGGCGATGTTTTGGCCCTGTAGGTGTTCCGCCGTTACTTCAGGGGCATCATCGTCCGACAGCCGGTCCTTCAAATCAGACAGGTACGCGGCCACTTCCCGGGCGTCGGCAGCCACCAGGTCATCGGCGGACATCCGGTCTGATGCCCCCGCTGCGATTAGCCGGTCTTCCACAGTGCTCAAGTGATGGCGGTAGTAGTCCCGAGGCGGGGTTATCCGCAACAGCGTGATGCCGACCCCCAACGTGGCAGCAAGGTCCACAGCGTGCGGGAGGGACATTCAGCCCGGACGGACCCGTCCAACGGGACCAGAACCCTCTTGAGCGATGTTTCCGGCTGCGCTGGACCCCGATGCGGAGGCGCGCACGACCAATACGGGATTGGAGATGGTGTGGAGGACCTTGTCGGCCACGCTGCCCAGCACCCAGCGGGCGATACCACCGCGCCCGTGGGTGGACATCACGACCAACGCCTCTGAGTCGGCTTCGCACAGCGCCACTATGGCGTCGGCGGGCATACCCCGCAGCGTCGAAACGAATACCCTGTGCCCGGCCGCCTCCAGCCTTTCCCGGACGGGCGACAGGTAGTTTTCTGAACGCTCCTGCGCCTCCTCCAGCATCATTCTGACGATATACGGTGTGTATCTATCACGCACAGCCGGAGGCAAAATATCGAAAGCCTCCACCAGTTCGATGGGAATGTCCATCGAACCGGCGACGAGTTGAGCGTAAGGCAGGGCCTGCTCGGAAAACGCTGACCCGTCCAGTGGAACGATTACTTTGGAATACATCGCGATCAAGTCCTCGCCTTTCCAAACGAAAACCGCTTAAGGCGGTCCAGGGCTGCTAAGTATTGGTCGTGGCCGAGTTAGTGCGCCGCGTACCACTGTTCGTAGTCCTGTACGAGTGGGAGGAACGGGGCGACCCGGAGAGATGGACGGAGCCGCCCGCGCTGCGGGCCGGAGGGAAACGGTCCCTCTTCGACGTTCTGTAGTCATGGAAATTGCCTCGTCTCTGTATGAAGTCTCTGGAGTGAGGAATGGCCCAAGTATAACAAACCATTGCATTCGTCTACCAAGTGGACCGGAACTGGTGTCCGCTCCCTGCTGTGGGACATGCCTGTTAGGTTGTACTGGCAGACCGCCGACTGCGGCGGCAGTGTGACCATGTCGCGGGACTCGAAGTCTTGGTCTACCCCGACTAAACCTGGTCGAATACCCAACGCACGTCCTGAATGCCGGGTGTCCGGCTCCCTTGACATCCTATTTGCCACCGATGTAATCTCACGCATCACGCTCACTGGTACGTCCGATACGACGAATTACACTCTTTCGCAACCCTTGTTGTAGGAGAATTGGCATGAGAACAGCTATTCGTTCTTTCAATAGCAGAGGAGTGCTCGGCATTGTAGCCCTGTTGACCTTGGTGATCATCGCCTGTGGCGGCGGGGCGGAACCTACCGCTGCACCGGCTGCGCCCGCGTCCCCGGCCCAGTCGGGCGTTGAACAGCCGACCAATACTCCGCCTCCGGCGGCTACATTTACCCCTGCTCCTACCAATACGCCGCTGCCCAGCGGAATCACGTCCGCTCGGGACAGCATTACCCTGGTGGTGCCCCACGAGCCCATCGGCCTCAACGCCCGGGGCGGCTCCGGGGCCAGCCTGCTCCAGGGCATGACCCTGTCCATGCAGGACCCCCTCACCTGGCAGTCGGGCGATGACCTCCGCATCGTTCCCACCAGCGGCACGGAAAGCTGGGAATTGATCGACGCCGACACCTGGCGGTTCAAACTGCGTCAGGGGGTCAAGTTCCACAACGGCGAGGCTTGGAATGCCCAGGCCGCGCTCCCCAGTCTGAACTATGAAGGCGACGTCAACTCCGAGTTCGGCAGCACTACTTTGACCGGCGCGTTTAGCGCCGAGGCGGTTGACGACTACACCGTGGACATCAACTGCGCCACTGCTTGCCCCATCTTCCCCAACACCACATTCTTCGTGACCTTTGAAGCACCGGAGTGGATCACCAGCACCCCGGAGGAAGAATACGTCCGTACCACCAATGGCTTCGGTCCTTACAAGCACGCCGAATGGCGGGCGGGAGTGTCCGTCACCCAGGAAGCTTATGAGGATTACGTCCCCGTCGGCGACCATTTCGAGTTTCAGAAGCCCTTCATCCAGAACGTGAAGTGGGTGTGGGCCGGAGAGACCACGGTCATGGCCGGAATGGTCCAGGGCCAGGAGGCGGATATGGCCTGGGACGTGGGCGTGGACGCCATAAGCTCCCTGCCCCCGGAAATGATCCGCGTCGGCACTTCCGCTGAGTCCTATGCTCTTACGGTAAACACCGTCTGGCACCCGGAGCTCAGGAAGAAGAAGGTACGCCAGGCAATGGCCCACGCAATCAACTGCGCCGAGATGGTAGAGCACCTCTACGGCGGCTATACCACCTGCCGGGGCAACATCATCTGGCCGGGCATCATCGGCGCTACCCAGGCTAACACCGCCCCTTACGAGTTCGACCCGGCCAAGTCCCAGCAATTGCTGCAAGAAGCCAACTACAACCCGGACAACAAAATGACCATCGTCAGCCGGGGCACCCGCATCCCCAAGCAGCGGGAGGTCTCCGAGTCGCTGCAAGCCTTCTGGACCTCGGTGGGCATCAACGTGGACTTCCGGGTGGTGGAGCCGGCCAAGCGCAGTGAACTGACCCGCTGCGGCATCGGCACGGCCACCAAGGAGGTACTGGAAGCCGCGGGCAAGGAACCGGACCTGCTCAAGGCCACCAACGCGGACTTCCAAGCCGCTGTTGACGCCGGCGGCGCAAGCTGTCCCACCGGCGACCTGATTGGCAACCAGCCCTCCAACGAGTCCCTGGACTTTGGCCGCCAGGTCCGCTTCTACATGAACTGCCAGGGCATCCGCTCCCTGATTTGCGACCCCAGCCCCGGCGGGATACAGGACCAGATTGCCCCGGCGCTCTCGGCATCCGGGGACGAGCGGCGCAGGCTGCTGGAGGCCCTGGCCGACAAGTTCCACGAGGACGTGCTGTTCATATCCCTGTTCGACCTGCCGGTGTTCTTCGCCGTTGACCCCAAGATCAACTGGGAGCCGCGCCTCGATCCCACCGTCCGCGTCAACGGAATGTGGTTCAACCCCTAACCCTGGAATCCCGGGACTGCCAGCCATGACGACAGGATCCGGCTGCGCACCGGGTCCTGTTCGCTTTAACGTCCAGGACGCATAAATTTAAGTGACGAGATGAACGAGACCGAGAGACAGGTGAAGCAACTACTGGACTGCCCATTGGGATGCGTGTTCCTCCTGGCGGTGGATGCGTCGAATCTGACGCCGGAAGCGGCAACCGCGCCGGAGAATTGCCTTCGCCTGGCCGCCGCGTGCGTGGACGTGATTTCACCCTGGACAGACGGACATGCCGAAGCGTTAGTTGAAGCTCTGGAACGGGGCAGTCAATTGAAGGGTCTGGCCCGCTCCATCCTGGAGCATCCGGGCAGTGCGTGGTGGTTCGAGCCGCCTGACCTGGACCGCCAGCTTTGGATATACCATCCTCCTGACTTGAGCTATGTAAGCTGGCTCTCTCCCGACGGCGCCCCTCCCGACACCGCGAGCTGGAGCCGTCCGGCCACCCCACCGGGACCTTGGGAGAGATATGCTCAGAAACCCCTTGGAAACCAGCAAACATCTACGCTCTTCAACGGCCTCTCGTCCGAGTTGATGGCCTATGACGAGGGAGCGGGAGATTACATGTGCCGATTCCCATTGGAATGTTGGAAACTGCGGATACGGCAGGATGTCAGAATCTACGAAGTCCGCGGGCCGGATTCCTGGCATGAGTTGTGCGTCCGCTACCCGGCCATAGACCAGGACGACGGCCGCCTCGTGCCGGACTGGGGTGCGGCGGCGGCAGACTGGGACGGGGTACACATTACCTTCGGCGGGCTGCTCAGTTGCGAGCAGGCCCGGTACGAATCGCCGGAGGGTTGGTCGATGCACAACTGGTGGCACTCCGAAGGGACCTATTGGCTGCGGAGCATCCCCGCAACTTCCCAAAGGCTGCCCAACCATGAACACTCCGAAGGGCCTGCATACCTGGATGTTCCAATGCTGGAAGCAAACAAGATAGGACAGTTCCCGCTGGTGGGATGGGACGGTCCAGGGCCACCCCCGTTCCCGCGCCTGTAGATGTTATGCCAATGGGCGGAGCGGAGACTATGTTCGCTGCCAGCCCGCCTCCGTTCATCACTCCTACTGTTGTTCCATCTTCCGCAGGAATGCTTAGGACAATGTACTGAATGAGCGCATATATTGTTTTCCGGGGCATCTCAAGTTACTATAGCGCAACCATCAGACAGTCGGTTATCGGAAATTAGTTGCTTACTGCCCTCAGAAATAAGCTGTTCTTCGCGGCGGAGGGGCTTGCAAGGCGCAAGGAGATGATATGCGCGCCTACATGATCCGACGTCTCGGCCATTCGGTCTTCATCATCCTGGGGATCATGGCCCTGCTGTTCTTCGCCATCAATGTGCTGGGCGACCCGGCCCAACTGCTGGTGGACGAGGAGGCCACTGAGGAAAT
This sequence comes from Dehalococcoidia bacterium, assembly GCA_034422355.1. Taxonomy (GTDB): domain Bacteria; phylum Chloroflexota; class Dehalococcoidia; order Lucifugimonadales; family UBA3495; genus CATOSP01. The sequence goes on from DAOUJS010000047.1 coordinate 4,929, forward strand.
GATCGAGGCCATGCGGAAGAAGTACGGCTTCGACCGCCCCCTGTACGTGCGCCTGGGCGAGTTCTACAAAAACCTGGCTACGCTGGACTTCGACAAGTCCATCCGCCACCGCATCGATGCCGGCGGCATGGTCCTGGAGCGCATCCCCAACACCTTCGCCCTTGGACTGGTGGCGTGGGGCCTGGGGTCCCTGGGCATCCCCCTGGGAATACTGGCCGCCCACCGTCCCAGGGGCATCGTGGACCGGGTGGTCAACGTGCTCTCCTTCGCCATCATCTCCATCCCGGACTTCTGGCTGGCGTTGATGCTCATCCTGTTGGTGTCGGTGCAGCTCGGGCTGCTCCCCACCTCCGGGTATGATGGCCTGGGACCCGGCGGATGGAAGTACATCATCCTCCCGGCCATCGCCCTGTGCCCCCGCGTCCTGGGACGCAACGCCCAGATTACCAGGGCCACCATGATCGAGGAATTGGGCAAACAGTACGTCTCCACGGCCAGGGCCAAAGGACTGGGTGAAAACGCCGTCTTGTATACCCATGTGCTCAAGAACGCATCCATCGCTATCGTGACCCTGCTCGGAGCGGAGCTCGCCGGGTTTATGAACGGCGCGACGGTAGTGGAGGTGATATTCAGGTGGCCGGGGCTGGGCCAGCTATTGATTGAGGCCATCAACTTCCGGGACCTGCCCGTGGTCACAGCATCGGTGTTTACCATAGCGCTGATTGTTATGATAACCAACCTGGTGGTTGACCTAGTGTACACCTGGCTTGACCCGCGCATCGTGTACAAGTAAGCGGAGCCCCCTTGCTTCTCAGTCTGAAAATGAGTGGAAGCGTCGAGGAATGTAAGAGGGTGTGTGAAAGGCAGGTTGGATCTTTCCGTCATTTCCGCGAAAGTGGGAATCCATGTGTGCAGACTGTGGACTCCTCCTCGTGGAAACGGGGATCGCGCGGGAGAGACGATAGGTGGTTTCTACACGCTCTCTTAATTGAATAGGCGATGACCGGTCAGACGACAACAATAGAAAGGCGCTCCAACCCTGTTGTAGCGGTCTGGCGCCGTCCGCTGGTGCAGGCCTTCTTCAGCGACCCGGTAACCTACATATCGGCGGGGTTCGTGGTGGTAGTGGTCCTGGCAGCAATCTTTGCTCCCATCGCGTCTCCCCACAACCACAAGGAGCAGCAGCTTACCCTGCGGCACCTGCCCCCCTTCTCCACCGGCGAGGCTGTGGTCGATTACACCGTCAAGCCGTACCTGACGGAGAAACGCTTCTACGTCCTGGGCACCGACCACCTAGGGCGGGACTACTTCAGCCGGCTCATGTGGGGAGGACGCATATCCCTGGCCGTGGGGGTGCTTGGCGTATTGTGCTCCAGCAGCCTCGGCATATTCCTCGGACTGTCAGCCGGGTATTTCCGCGGCATCATCGACGACGTAATCATGCGGGCGGTGGACGTATTCATGGCCGTACCGCTATTGCTGCTGGCCCTGATGGTCATCTACATTCTGGGGGCAAGCTTCATCAACATCCTGATCGTCTTTGCCGTAGCCCGCTGGATGCTCTACTGCCGTGTGACCCGTGGAGTGGTCATGTCCCTGCGGGAACAGACCTTTATCGACTCGGCGCGGGCCATCGGGTGCAGCGACCGCAGGATCATTGTTCGCCACGTCCTTCCCAACCTGTTGACCCCGCTGCTGACCCTGGCCACCCTGGACGTGCCGGGGACCATCCTCACGGAGTCCACCTTGAGCTTCCTGGGATTCGGCATTCAACCCCCCGAGTCGTCATGGGGCCTGATGCTGTCGTCCGGGCGGGAGTACATCAAGTCGGCATGGTGGATTGTGGTGGTGCCCGGCCTGGCCATATTCCTGACCGCCCTCTCCTTCAACTTGTTCGGGGTCTGGATGCGCGCCGTCAGCGACCCGTTGCAGCGGTGGCGCTGGCTCAAGGCCACCAAGGAAGCTAGGGAAGCGGGAGTATCGTCCTGAACCGAAACCAGGAGGACCGACGTGCCATCTCCCATCATGCCTCCCGGTGCGGTCTACCATCCGGCCCTGATCACCGCATACGACGTGGAAGTCGTCGGGCATGGCGGTGACCTGATCCCGGCCTACTTCGCCCGGCCTTCCTCTGAAGGTCCGCATCCGGGGCTGGTGCTGGTCCACGGTGTCCACGGCTACGAGGAGCACATGAAGGATGTGGCCCGCCGGTTCGCCGTCATGGGTTATGCGGCCATAGTCCCGGCGCTCTACAGCCGCAACGAGGTCCTGTGCGTGATTGAGGAGACTGACATGGCCAGCGCCAGGGAGTGGCTGGCCAGCCGTCCAAACGCCCAGGCCAACGCCGATCTTGAGGGCGCGAAGTCCTTCCTCCAGGCCAATAGCCATGCCGGTCCGCGCATCGGGCTGGTTGGGTTCTGCTCCGGTGGGCGTGTGGCTCTCGTCTTCGCCTGTCACACAACGGGGCTGGACGCCTTCGTGAACTTCTACTCCAATGGTCTTTTCCAGACCACCGGGGTGAATCCCATCGCACCCGGTACGATGGTAGACAGCCTCTGCTGCCCCATGCTGGGCTTGTTTGGCGGCGAGGACACCAACCCCTCTCCCGATGATGTTGGAAGGCTGAAAGCGGAACTTGACCGGCACGGGAAGGAATACGAAGTAGTGACGTATCGGGGCGCGGGGCACGCTTTCTTCTCCGACACCCGCGAAAGCTACCACCCCGGAGCGTCGCACATGGCTTGGGGCCGATGCCTGGAATGGCTTTCCCGCCACCTCACGGACTGACCCCTCCCTACTAACATTAGCTCCTTTCCAACCCAGGTTGCACTCCCCTATCATGCCTTGTACCCGTAAGGCTCGGCCTTGGCCTGGCGAGAGCGGACCCACTGGGCAGGCCACCGGCAGAGCAGGCAACGTGTCGGAATTCGTAAAAGTGAGCGGAAATGAGCGGATTTGAGAGGAAAAACAAATTTTTCTCCAGCCTTGGCCCCACTCGGCAATGACTGGAAATGACAGGAAAAATGAAATTTTCCCGCCGCCTCACCGCCAGTCAGCCCAGATCACCTGAAATGGAACGCCGTCCACCAAAGATAGGGCATTGACCGGTTGTCCGAGACAACGCGATAATGGGCCAATCCTGGACGTGGAGTGACGAAATGAAGAAGGGTTACAAGGTTATTGATATCGATACCCACGTGAATCCCAGCTATGACACTCTGGTCAAGTACGTAGACCCCAGTTTTCGTCCGAGGTTGGACGAACTGAAGCCGTACCTCCGCACTGTCGGGAGCTACACCGCTCTGAGCATGGCATCCATTCCATTCGACCGCTTCCCGGGAGAAGCGCCCAAGCGTGAGGACGCTGAGGCCGTGGTCGGCGGCCGCAGCGCCCTGGAGGGTCGCGTCACCCGCTCATCCGGCCATCACCGGGTTGACCCCCAGCACGGCGTCAGCGACGAGAACGCCGAGGGCCGCCTGCAGGACATGGACCTGGAAGGCCGGGACATCGACGTTATCATCCCCGGCACCTGGGCCAACGGGCTGACCAGCCTCCCCGACGTTACTCTGGCCGAGGGACTGTACTCCGCCTATCACCGATACATGCGCCAGTATTGCAGCACAAGCCCGGACCGCCTCAAGAGCATTATCCTGGCCCCAGCCGCAGACATCGAGTGGGCCGTATCCGAGGTCAAAGCGGTCTCCCAGGAGAGCTGGGTTGTTGCCGTGGCCCCGGTGCTTCCCGAAGGTATGCCGGTGGACCACCCGGACCTCGACCCCCTGTGGGAGGTGATGAATGATGCCCACCTGCCCATCCTGCACCACAGCTTTACCTTCGAGGCCCCCTACTTCCCCGGCTACCGCGATATGTGGGACAACGTGGTTGTGGCGCGGACTGCGGCCCACCCTTGGGGCGCGGCCAGGTTGCTGTCGTACCTGATAGTCGGCAGGATATTCGACCGTTTCCCCAACATCAATGCCGGCGCTGCCGAGGTCGGTCACGGCTGGCTGCCCCACTGGCTGATCCGGCTGGGCGAGATGGCCAACTACGTGTCGGGTGCAACCCCCAATCTGGACTACAAGCCCATCGAGTACGCCCAGATGGGGCGCTTCCGCTGCGGCGCGGAACCCTTCGAAGGCCCGGAGATGACCAAGGCTTGCATCGACCTGCTGGGCACCGACTGCCTGATGCACCAGTCAGACTATCCCCACGGAGAGGCCCATTTCCCCGACACGGCGGAAATAGTCATAGACTGGCCCTTCTGGAAGGACCTGGGCGAAGACGCCCTCACCAAGCACATGTCTGGTAACGCGGAGAAGTTCCTTCGCTTGTAGTAGACGCCAAGTCTCTCGCAGGAAATGCACTCAGGCGGCGGTCCTACTAATACGGACCGCCGCCTGAGTCATACGGCTATCGCAAGACCCCAGGAGAACGAATTCATGCGGGCTCCCTGTCCAAAATCTACAACTGAATTTGCATCAAGAGTGTGATTCAGGTGATGCAGCTTGGAATCTGAATCAGATCAGTAGCAAGAATCAATTGGGCCGGGTAAGGGATCTGACCAGGGAGTACTCACGATGACGGACCAACCCATAAAGAGTGTCCTATTCGACTTGGACAATACCCTAATTGACCGATCAGAGGCATTCGCGCGCCTCTTTGAGCATTGGTACCAGACCTTGCCCCCGACCCGTAGGCCAACTGACAGAGAGGAGTTTGTTTCCCGCATGGAGCGCCGCGGCAAAGGCTACGAGCCGATTCCGGACATCTACCAGGACATGCTGGACGAATGGCCGGGCAGCTTCCCAAGCCTGGACGTGGCAGTCAGGTCTCACTTCGACATGATGCCCAATGTGGTGGGCCTTTCTCCCAAGACCGAGGCAATGCTGGGACGCTTCCGGTCACATGGAATTGCAGTCGGTGTTGTCACCAATGGCGACTCGAAGACACAATGGGGCAAGCTAAGGACCACCGGAATAGCGGCACTGGTCCAGGCCTGCGTCGTTTCCGGGGACTTCGGCGCTTGGAAACCCGATCCCGCTATTTTCCGTCACGCCCTGGAACTGATAGACGGCGAAGCGGAATCAACGCTATTCGTGGGAGATAACGTTGAACACGACATCATTGGGGCAGTCCGTATGAATATGCGGACTGCCTGGATGTCCTTGGGCAGGGTGTGGGAGCTTGACCTCCCACACCCAGACTACGTCGTCAACAATGTCTGGGAGGTTGAGGGGCTGGTGTTCCGGTCCAACCAGAGGCAGTGGGATTCCACACCCCCGTGATGTTCGAGCTCTTTGTGTTGGCGCCAGCTTCTTTGAGGACCAAGGGAGGCGCATGTCATTTGGATGATCGGAGCTCATGAAGAACCCGCCTCTCGCACCAGTCGCCGCACCCGGTCGGGGCTCAGAGGCAGGTCGCGCACCTGCACTCCCAGCGGCGCGAGAGCGCTCGACACGGCGTTGGCCAGCGCCGCTCCGGTTGCGACGATGCCGATTTCGCCGCCACCCTTGACGCCCAGCGGATTTAGCGGCGATGGGGCGAGGTCCAGTACTATTGTCTCGAACTCAGGTATATCTGTTGCCGTTGGCAGGAGGTAGTCCATCAGGGTCCCGGCCAGTAGCTGTCCCTGTTCGTCGTAGACCAGTTCCTCCAGCAGCGTGGCCCCCACCCCCTGTGCCGCCGCTCCGGTGATCTGCCCGTTCAGCAGCAACGGATTGATGACGTGCCCCACGTCCTCCGCGATGACGTAGCGCAAGATGTCGATTTCTCCCGTTTCCGGGTCCACCGCCACGTGTACGGCGTGGGCCCCGCAAGGGTAAAGTTCCTGCGGTGACTGGAAGTAGTAAGAAGCCTCCAGACCGGCCTCCCCCAGGTTGTAGCGGCTTGCTGGAGCCGCCAACCGCAGCACTTCTGCCAGTTTGAGGGTCAAATCCAATGCGGCGCCGTCCCTGCGCTGAATCAGACCGCCGGTCAACTCCAGTTCCGAAGCACCTACGTCCAGGTACGCCGCAGCCACGGCCAAGACCCTCTCCCGAAGCTTCTGCGCCGCGCCGAACACGGCGTTGCCTGCCAACGTCGTGCCGCGGCTGGCGTAGGTGCCGCCGCCGTAGGGAGTAAGGTCGGTGCTCCCGTGGTAAACGGTTACGTTCTCTACCGGTACACCCAGTCCGTCGGCGCATATCTGAGCGAAGATGGTCTCGTGGCCCTGGCCCATGGTGGCTATGCCCAGGTAGACGGCGACCTCCGCCTGGAATGCGTCTTCCGAGTCGCCCCAGCCGGGATATGTCTGCATCCCGCGTTCACCTGGCAGTGGTCCCTGGTGTGGGCCACCGGCGTTGGAGATGACGATCCGTGCTCCCTCGCCGGGATCACCTGTACCTGTACTCTTGACGAAGCAGGCCGTGCCAACACCGTGGTATTTGCCGTCCACCTCCTGCCTGATAAGCGGCCTCAACGATTCGTAGTCGATGCCTGCCAGCGCCTGCCGCAGAAGTTCCGGGTAGTCGCCGCTGTCGTAGACGATGGTATAGTCCTCCGGGCGAGTGCGTCCCACCTCGTAGGGCATCATCGACGGCGGAATCAGGTTCTTCATTCGGAACTCTGCCGGGTCCATGCCCAGGTCGGCAGCCACCATGTCGAACATTCGCTCCCGGAAAAAGCACGACTCGTATCTTCCCGGTGCGCTGAACGTTCCCATGCCCACCTTGTTAGTCAGCACGCACTTAACGTCCCACCCGTAATTGGGGATATTGTATGGCCCGGTCAGCAGCGCAGTCGTGGAAGTCGGCACCGATGCCCCGTGGGTTCGGACGTAGCCACCCAGAGCTCCCAGAACGCTGGCCCGCATCCCCAGTATCGTGCCGTCTTTCCGTGCCGCGACCTCCAGCTCGCAGACGTGTTCCCGCGAGTGATTGGCCGCGATGAGGTGCTCGGCCCGGTCCTCGGTCCACTTGACCGGGCGGCCCGTCTTGATGGCAGCGAAAGGCACCAGGAAGTTCTCCGGGTAGAATTCACCGCGCACTCCGAAGCCGCCGCCAACGTCCGGCTCCACGAAGTGGATGCGATGTTCCGGCATCTGGAGCAGCGATGACAGCACCCCTCTATTGTAGTGAGGTACCTTGGTCTCGCCCCAGACCGTGAGCTGCTCCCGACCCGCATCGTACGACGCCGCCAGGCCCCGCGTCTCCATCGGGTTGGCAGTGTGGCGGTGGCAGCGAAACTCCTCCTTTCGCACATAGTCGGCGTCGCGGAACGCGCCATCAGGGTCACCGATGGAAGAGGAGAACTCGAAGGCCACGTTGGTGCCTTGCGCCTCGTGAATCAGTGTCTCCCCCTTCAACGACTCCTTGACGTCCACCAAAGCATCCAGAGGCTCGTAATCGACTTGTACCGCCTCCACCGCATCCTCGGCCAGGTAGCGGCTTTCGGCCAGCACTACCGCCACCGGGTCGCCCACGTAGCGCACCTTTCCATGGGCCAGCGGATATTGCAGGAACCGCAGCAGGTCGCTGTAGGCCCGCAGCCGCACCGGGATGGGACGCGGTTCCACCATGGCGGCGATATCCTCGAAGGTCAGCACGTCCACCACTCCCGGCATTTCCCGTGCCGCCCCAGTATCTATCGACAGGATGTGAGCATGGGCGTGAGGGCTGCGAACGATGGCGGCATGGAGAGCGTTGGGCAACTTGAAGTCGTCCACGAACTGCCCCTGCCCGGTCAGAAACCGTCGGTCCTCTTTCCTCCGAATGGGAGCGCCTATATAGGGAGTAGTCATTCTGGGCCTCAGTCTGGTAATCGGAACTTATGGCCAAATGGCGAATTGCGTACTCGAGTCGGCTTCAATTCCAGCTCCTGATCTCAAGTATGCTTCCTTAATTCGTCGGAGGAATTCCATGCCGTTTATGAGCCTGATGTGGCGATTCTGAAGCGCAGTGTTTAGCCTGGAAGCGGATATGGCCCCGGGTTTCAGGCTCTACCAGGTAATCTACTGTCTATGGATCAGTTCCCACACCCGCAGCGGACCTACCGGTGGGTGCGTGACCTCCACTCTCAGGGGCAGCAGCGCGTCGGCCACTGCATTGCCCACGGCGGTGAAGCCCCCTACAGTGCCGGCCTCGCCCACGCCCTTGACTCCTCCCTCGGTGAACGGAGAGGGTGTCTCCGTATGCGTGGTCCGGATTTCGGGAACGTCAGACGCTATGGGCACCAGGTAGTCCATGAACGTTCCAGTGAGCAGGTCTCCGGATTCACTGTAGACAAGCTCCTCATGCAACGCATTCCCGATCCCTGTGGCCACACCGCCGACCACCTGCCCGTCCACGATTACGTGGTCGATGATGGTGCCGCAGTCCTCGACACAGACGTACTGCTCCACTTGAACCATACCCGTTTCCTGGTCGACGCGGACGAAGGCCAAATGCGCCCCGTGGCCGAAGGTCTGGTGTGGCGGGTCGAAGGTGCGGGTGGCCTGGAGACCCCGCTCGATGCCCTCCGGCAGTGTGACCACCCGGGAGGAGTCGTGGGCTGCCGCGGCCACGCTGGCGAAAGGCACCCGGCGCGCCGGGTCGGCAACAGAGAAGATGTCGCCGTCTGCTATTTCCAGGTCCTCAACCTCCTCTTCCAGGAAAAACCTGGCTATCTCGGTGGCCTTCCGCTTGATGTCGCTGGCGGCGAGCCTGATGGCTCCACCGGTGCTGACCGCGCTGCGGCTGACCCCGGTGCCCGCGCCAAAGGGAACGGCATCGGTGTCGCCCTCGAGAATCTTGATCGTCTCGTATGGCACACCCAGCTCCCGGGCTGCCAGGCTGGCGAAAACGCTGTCGTGGCTCTGTCCGGTGGACCTGGCGCTCACCGCCACCATCACGTTGCCGCCCGCGTCAACCTTGATCGTCGCCGAATCGAAGGCCGGCAATCCGTAAACACCCCGCCTGCGGTAGTCTTGGGAGCCGGTGCTGGAATGCTCGACGAAGCAGCAGATACCGATACCGGCCAATTCACCCCGCTCCCGCGCCTGGGCCTGTTCCGTCCGCAGCTTCTCATAGCCGGACACTTCGAGCAGCTTCGCCAGGGTGTCCGGGTAATCCCCGCTGTCATACAGTCGCCCTGCCGAGGTGCTGAAGGGCTGGGTTTCGGGCTGAATGAAGTTCTTCATCCGTACGTCAGCCGGGTCCAACCCCAGCTCGTCGGCTATCATGTCCATCACACGCTCTATGACGAACACGCCCTGCACCGTTCCAACACCCCGGTATGCCGCGCCTGGGCACTTGTTGGTCAGGATGCCGTAGGCGTCGCAACGGAAGTTGTCAATATGGTACGGCCCAACGATGGACTGACCAGCGGTCATCGGCTCCAGACCAGCCGAAGTGGGGCCGAGGGTGTGCGCCCCCTGGTCCACCAGTACCCTGGAGTCGATGCCGAGTATCCGCCCGTCGTTTCTCACCGCCACCGACACGTCGATCTTCATCTCGTGGGCATGTCCGCAGGCTTGCAGGTTTTCCATTCGGTCTTCGATCCACTTGACGGGGCGGTCTATCTTTTGGGACAAGAAGGAGAGAATAATTGCCTCTGGAAAGGATGCTCCCTTGATGCCGAACTCGCCTCCCACGTCCGGCGATATAACCCGGACCGCGTATTGCGGCAGGCGCATGACATTGGAAATGGTGGTGCGGACCTGGTGAGGCGAGCGGCAGGAGGCCCACACCGTCAGCCGCTCCTGGCCCCGGTCGTAATGGGCAATCACCCCCCGAGTTTCCATAGGCACCCCGGTCTGCCGGGGAAAGCGGAAGGTCTTCTCCAGAGTCAAATCTGATTGCCGGAAGGCGCCTGCCACGTCTCCCCCGCCGAACTCCCGGTGAAAGACGATGTTGTCGTCCATACCGGCATGGATGACCGGCGCATCAGGCTCGATCGCTTGCTCTGCCCCACCAACTACAGACAGCGGCTCGTATTCAACTACAACCGCCTCCACCATGTCCTGCGCCGCGTGGGCGGTCTCGGCGGCTACTGCCACGATGGGGTCGCCGACGAAGTTCACCTTACCCGGTGGCATGGGAAAGCGGTCGTAGGGCCGCGCGAACTCGCTCGATCCTGGCGCAGCCGGGCGAACCGGGTTCACATGGGGCAGCACCTCATCGGGCGTGATAACCCCGATGGCCCCTGGGACCTTCATCGCTTCTTCAACATCGATGGATTTGATGTTGGCGTGGGCATATTCGCTTCGCACGAAAGCTGCAAAGCACATCCCCGGCGCCTTGATATCGTCCACAAACCGTCCCCGTCCCCGCACCATGCGGGCCAACTCCGGGCGTGCAACTTCGTCATGAGTAGCCATGGTGCGCTCCTTTGGGCGACCATTCGCCGCTGTTGCCGGAGGAGCCGACAAACCGGCTATTCAAAGCCGGCTGGCAGGCATCCAAGTCCGGAAAAATCTCATTACCGAAACGATTAGCTATTATTTTGCCGGTACACCGACTCGGACTGGAGATAGCATCACACTGTTCCCGTTTCCCGAATCGCCTTCACGATGGGTGCGTACCCGGTGCAACGGCAGATGTTGCCGCCGATACCGGTTCGAACCTCCGCTTCCGTCGGGTTGGGGTTGTCCCGCAGAAAAGCGTAGGCTGTCATCAGGAAACCAGGGGTGCAGAACCCGCACTGGAGGGCGTGGTTCTCGTGGAATGCGACCTGCAGAGGGTGCAGTTCGTCCCCGTTTGCCAGCCCTTCGACCGTCAACAGCGTGGCGCTGTCGGCCTGCACCGCCAGCATCAGGCAGGAACGCACGGCCTCGCCATCCACCAGGATGGTGCAGGCCCCGCAGACGCCATGCTCGCATCCTAGGTGTGTGCCTGTGAGGTCCAGTTCGTTGCGAAGGAAATCGGCAAGCGTGAGCCGCGGTTCCACACGTCCCGTGTACTCCCGTCCGTTTACCGTCATCCTGATGTCAACTAGCGGGCTCATGCGTCATCCTCTCGCACTGCAACGCGGATCCGCAGCGACCGTACCGGCCCTGCACCGGGTATGGCGCGGCGTTCTCAGTGGGTTCTTCCGTCCGGCGGGTTGGGTCTGTGTGCGCTTTAACTCGAACAGGCGTCTTCCAGGGCACGCCGGGCCATCACTGCGCTGACTTCCTTGCGGTATTCGGCAGAGGCGTGGATGTCCGACCCCGGATCGACCGCGGCCGATACCAGTGCGCCGGCCTCGGCCCTCGCGTCGGAGTCCACGGCCCGGCCCTCCAGCGAAGCCTCAGCGTCGGCCATACGTAACGGCCCGTCGCCCACGCCGAACATGGCGATGCGCGCCTCGCGACACACGTTTTCCTCGTCTAATCGCAGCAGGGCGATGGCCCCCACCAGGGCAAAGTCGCCAGCCCTCCGGCACACTTCGCGGAACCCCCAGCGCCATTCGCCGTCGCCGTCCAGCAACGGCAACCGCACCTGCGTCAGCAGTTCTTCCGGCTCAAGTGCCGTCGTGAGCGGTCCCAAGGCAAGGTCGCTGGCCGCGATGGAGCGCTCCTCGTCTCTGCTGCACGCAGAAATTACGGCGTCCAAGGCCAGGCACAAAGCGGGAATCTCAGCGGCCGGGTCCGAATGCGCCAGGCTGCCGCCGATGGTGCCCCGATTGCGTATCTGGAAGTGGGCGATGTGCGGGATGGCAGCGGAAATCAGCGGGAACAGATCCCGCACTTCCCCGGACCGTTCCAAGGCCCCCTGCCGTGCCATAGCCCCGACAGTCATCCCTCCGTCGTCGCAGGCAATGCCCGACAGCCCTTCCACCCGGTTGATGTCCACCACCACCGCGGGGCGGGCCAACCGCATGTTCATCATTGGCATCAGGCTCTGGCCCCCGGCCAGCACCTTCGCGTCGTGCCCATGCTGCCCCAACAGTTCCAGGACTTCATCCAGGGTAGTAGGAGCATGGTAGTCAAACTTGGCCGGCTTCATTGTTGCACCCCTTGAAAGGGCTGATGTCGAAGGGATTCTTGTGTCGCGGTTCTTTCAGAGTCTGGCACTCAAAATGCTGCGGTAACTGCATTGCGGTCACTGGCCGCATCACGTCTGACTGCCTTAGCCGGTGATTATCAGGAGTGCGTCCTGTATTCGAGCTCCACAGGCGACGCCTCGATGATGCGAAACCGCCCGTGGACAAGCACGCCATACAACAGGACCTCGCCTTACACCCGGCTGGCGAACTGGTTGACTATGACCGACGGCAACGCAGTGATTATAGCGGTTTCTCGCACACTACGCCCCGTGAGTTGATTGGCGCTAAGAGATTGACTCATAAAATGATGGGCGTTATTCCTGTGCCTGCGGAGAGATGGATATCCCGGCAACGAGATAAGAATGCAGGTGAAAGTCGTCCCGGACGCAACCTCGTACAACATCGTTGGCCGGTTGAGACGGTTGCTTGAAAACCGCGACGCCGACAGGCGCCAGCGAGGGACTACGTCGGAAAGAAGCCGTAACCCCCCTGTACAACCTTTGAACCGGATACCCGCGGAAAAATTCGCAACCGCCCCAGGCATTCCCGCGAAAGGGATTGGCGAGATTGGATTTCCCGTGTGGAAGTTAAGCGTGAAGCCTTCCGTATGCCGAGAGCCGTTTTAAGCAGTGTTCCTCGTCGTACTCCGGGGTGGAGACAGCTGACCAGCATGGTATCAGAGGTCTGCAGGGCCACGAATACAGCGACCTCGGCAATGTCCTCGGCCGGATTCTTGCGCTTATGCACTTCGTCATCGTAGTCGTCGTTGGGCCTGGTCAGGTTCCAGCCAGGGTCGAGAATGTTGACGGCGAGGCCAAACTCCTTCACTTCGTCCGCCAGCGACTCGCTCAACCGCACCACCGCCGCCTTGGCAGCACCATACGCTGCTGGGCCGGGCTACCGGACAGGCGGGCCACGTTCTTGGAAATAGGTTGACGATGACGCTGCCGCGCCGCTCTACCATGTGGGGCAGGACCGCCTTGCAGGTAAGGAAAGTAGTGTACTTGTCGCTCCACACCGCCGACGACGGCTGGCGCTTCACCAAAATCACACTGGGCGTGACCTGGGGGATGAGGCAGGGTCACGAACATCTCCCGGGCCCGTCTCCGCCGCTCTCGGACGTAGTCCTTGACTATAGTGAACTGGCCGTCGAACCCATGCTCCTCCCGCACCGCTCAAATTGGCCGTATGGCGTTGGTTCCTTGGAACCTGGGGCGTCGGCTTCCAGGATGGCGTCGATCATGTCGGTGAAGGATCCTATTTTGGGATGCCGAGGGGCGCTCTGCCGCCGGTAGCCGGGCGGCACGGAGTAGGCCAGCATCTTGCGCACTGTGTCCCGGTGCAGCCCAAACAGTTGGGATGCTTCCAGAAGGCTCATCCCCTTCACCTAACTGGACTCGACCCCCGGGCTGCTTATCGTCCTTCTACCGGACTCCAAGCTGGACTTTCCGCCAAATTTTGCGCAAAGTCCAGCCAAGGCCCGCGTCCCACAATGCCTTACGGCGGTCGAGGATGAGAGAATCGAAGGCTCCGGCCATGACCAGGGACTCCACGGCCTGCGGTTTCAGGCCGGAGCGCCGCACGAGGTCGGCGGGCCCTGTGTAGGGGCCGTACCGCTCCCGCTCTTCGACGATGGCTTGGGCCGACGCCTCGCCCACGTCCTTGACGAACCGGAGACCCAGCAGCGCCGATTCCCCGCATGGGATACAGTCCACAGCGCTGCGGTTGACGCAGGGGTTCAGGAAGGACACGCCGAAGCGCCGGGCATCCTGCTTCAGGGTCTCCACCGGGTAGAAGCCCATCGGCTGCTGGTTGACCAGGGCCACGAAGAATTCAAGGGGGTGATGACGCTTCAGCCAGGCGGACTGGTAGGCGGTGACGGCGAAGGCGTGGGAGTGGCTTTCGGGAAACATGTACTGCCCGTTGATCTTGGCGAATATCCGCTCCGCCGTTTCCTGCGGCACTCCCTTTGCCCGCGCTCCTTCCAGAAACCGCTGCCGGTGCATGGCGATGAGGTGCCCGTTGTTGGGCCGGGCGAAGGCCCGCCGTATCTCGTCGGCCTGGGCGGCGGTCATGCCGGCCACGTCCATGATGAGTTGGAC
>DAOUJS010000048.1:0-4934 GCA_034422355.1 Dehalococcoidia bacterium
GGCAAGGACATTGAAAAACCGTCAAAGGCAATTCGCAGGTGCCCGAGCACCCATGGGAACGGGGTTTCCAATCAACTCGCCACGTGTATATCCCTTGTCTGCGTTTTGTACAAAGTCCAGCTAAGGAAATGTGTGACTTCGTCGTTCTTGTTCCAGTCGAAGGTCTTTTTCAGGTTCACCGCAAAGCTGCTGCCGCTTGTAGTGTACGTTTCTTGTGAATTGCCACCAATGCCAACAACGTACTCATCTACTCCGGGTACAGGGATAATAGTAGACGCCTGTATGTAAAGCGAGTCGGTCTTGGGGTCCCGGTATGGCGTCAGCCTGATGCAGGTAATCAGGTTTTCGCCGGGCGCTTTTTCGTTAAGCCACAATGCGGCAGAGGTAACTTCCGGCGCGAACCGGTGACTGGCCAGGATGATGCGCTGGTCGTTGTTCAAAGCGTTTAGGTCGTCGGTACCAAGATGTTGCAGCAACCGGTTTGCGGCGTCTTCCTGGGATACCTTCTCATAGTCGGCCATCATCCTGATGATGTCATCAGTATTGGCGCGGTGTAGATAACTGGCGTATTTGATGGCTTGCCAATGGGCGTCGGCGCCAGTGTCGTCACGCTTCAGTTCGATGATTACCAACTTGCCATCGGAGTCCACTGCCAGGAGGTCAAGCCTTTCATTGGTGCGGTCGAAATCGCTGAACTCCTTGCCGATTATCAGCAGATCATCTCCCAGGATGCCGGGGTTGGCGGCCACCCACTCCTGGATGTCCCGCCGTTCCTGCAATCCAAGCGCGGCGAATTCCACTTCCTGAATCGGCTCGGATGCCTTGTCGTCAGGATTAACTCGAAACAACTGAGGCTCGTTGCTCATAACTCACTCCAAGTTTCGGACTCTGCGGAACACCACCAGAAAGAATATGGCCGTTGCCAGACTCACCGACGAAATCAGGGTCAGCGCGCCGGAGACGGTGTAGAGGTCCATAAACAGCCCGATGAGGAAGATGCCCACTGGCCCCAACCCGTGCTCCAGCATGTAGATGCTCGTTACCCGGCCCCGCAGGTTGTCGGGAGTCATCATCTGTACCAGGGTCTGGTTGCTGACTATGAAACTGGTCTGGCACAGACCCAGGCACACCATCATCGCCAGCGACAACAACAGCCACTGGGACAGCGACAGGGTCAGGATTGCGGCGGAACCGACCACCAGCGCAATAAGGGCCAGCTTCCCCTTCCTGATGCCGAAACCCAGGGACGCTATTACGAAAGTGGTGGTCACGCCTCCCACTCCCTGGGCCGCCATCAGGTATCCGCCCACATTCGCCTCTGCCCCGAGGACCTCACCGGCGTAAGCAGGGAGCAGCGCGGGCAGCGGTATAAAGCAGAATGTCAGTATGAAGCTCATTATTATAAGGTGAAGGATAATCCGGTTTTCCCGCCAGATATAGAGGAATCCGCCCTTCAGGTTGTTCAGCACCGAGTCACGCCGGGCCGTGGACTCCCCCTGATAGGGCGTGCGCATGGGGATGAGCAGCAGCGCGGCGGCCAGGTAGGCCACACCTTCGACCAGGAAGTTCCAGGTGATGCCCACCTCGGTAATCAGCAGGCCGCCCAGCATCCCTCCTATAAGCCGGTTCACCGTTACTGTCATGGCGTTCAGGGCGAAGGCATTGCCCAGGTCACCCGGCGGGACGGTGTTCACGACCAATGCCGAGCGGGCGGGCATGATGAAGGCGAAGCATACCGCGGACACTCCCGCGTAGGCGAAAGCGTGCCAGACCTCCACCGTGGCCGTAGCCACCATCAGCGCGAACCCGAAGGCTACTATGCTGAGGAAGAACTGGACCACGATGACCACCTTCCGCCGGTCCATCCGGTCGGCCACCACCCCCGCCCACGGCCCAATGATCAGGGTGGGGAACCCCCGCAGCCCGGCGGCGGTCCCCGAGAGCAGCGCCGAGCCGGTCAGGTCCCACACCAGCCAGCTAAGGGTGATCATCTGTAGCCACAGGGCCATGTGGTCGAAGATGTTGCCCGCCCACAGGAGCCGGAAGTCCTTGCTCTGCAGCGACGTGAAGGTACGGACCCGTCCCCGGGACGTAGGGCGCCGCGCTGATGTGGTCTGCGCCGACGGCTGGCCCGCCGGTGTTTCGGATCGGTCTACGCGCATTTGCCTCCGCTGGTATGAGAAATTCCCGCTACCTCCCGCCCGTCTTGCACCTTATCCTCCCCATGTAACATGAAGACGGGGCCGCTACAGGCCCCATCATCATCCAAATGCAAGACTGACCGGAAGAATCTGCGATGACAGTTAACTTCCGTTGGCCAGTCCCAGTTCCTCCAGGATGGCGGGGATCCCCTGCTTCTCCTGCTCGGTCAACGGGCGCAGGGGGCGGGAAACGGTGTCGCTGTCCAGGACGCCCATCATCTTCAGGGCAGACTTCATCCCCGCGAAACTGGCGGCGTTGGCGCTACCTCCCTTGGAAAGCGTGGCGATCTTACCGGCAATCAGCAGCTTTGCGTTGCACTCCCGGACGGTGGCGGCATCCCCCACCTCTCCGGCTTCCCAGCCCCGGGCCGAGGCTTCGGGCACCAGGTTGGCGATACCGGGAATCACGCCATGCACTCCCACGCCGCCCGCGTTGGTGATTCGGAACACGGTGCCCAGGAACCGCAGCAGCGGAATGTCACCTTGCTCGCAGAGGATGTTGAGCTCGGCCAGCAGCTCTCCAGCGCCGGAGCTGTCCTTAACCCCGACCACCGTGCGCTCATGGGCCAGCGTGGCGATAGTGCCGGGGGCCACCGCAGTCTTCACCGTCTGCGGAATGTTGTAGACCCACAGCGGTCCGCCAATACCGTCGCTGATGTGCCGGTAGTGGGCCAGCAGTTCATCCTGGGAGTTGGGGTAGTAGTAGGGCGGAGTCACGGCCACCCCGTCCAGCCCTATCTCCTGCACCTCCCGGGCCATGTTCAGGGATAGCTGAGTGCTTGCCCCGGAGACGTTGCCGATGATTGGGACGCGGCCCGCCACCTCATCCACCACCGTCTCGATGCTCTTGAGACGCTCCTCGTCGGACAGGGACCCGAACTCCCCGGTGGTCCCGGAGGCCCAAATCCCATGCACTCCGCTGTCGATCAGGTAGTTGACCAGCCGCCGCAATGACGACACATCCACCGTCTCAGTCCGGTGCATCGGGGTAAGAATCGGGACGATTACTCCTCGGATTTCCTTGTCAGCCATGCCTTTCCATACCTCTAATCTTGAATCTGGGTGAATCGGTCACCAGCGCTGCTAACGCAAATGCCTCTCCAGGAACCGGCACCAGTCGTCCACGGCCTCGGGCGACGACCTGCCGTGGGGACCCATGTAGCATACCATCCGCTTGTCCTCGGAACCGATGAGGTCGAACAGGTCGCTCTGGGACTCCCTGGAGAAAAGCTCATCGTCCCATTGCATGTGGAACAGCACCGGGACATGGACATTGGGCGCATCCCTGCGGAAGCGGTCTCCCAGGGCGTCGTTGCCGTCGGTCTGTTCCCTTCGCTCCAGGGCGTTCTTCCCCAGGGCGGCGCAACGCAGCTTATCCCCCGCCCCGGCCACGAAGGGCAGACCAAACCGGCACCCCATAGAGAAACCGGCGTAGCCAACCCGCTCTGCGTCGATGAAGTCCATCTCGGAGAAGGAAGCCAGCGTAGCCATCCAGTCATCGACCATGCCGTCGATCACGTTGTCGAACCCCTTCTCGGCGTACAGGTCCTGCAACTCCGGCCCCTGGCGGCCGCCGTGGGCCGGGCCGTCGATGGCGACCATCGCAAACTGGGACACTCCCGCCAGCCTGCGTCCCAGCATCACCGCCCTTGAGACCCGCTTGTGGCCGCTGCCGCCGTGCCCGAACAGCACCAGGGGCAGGGGCTTCTCCACCTCTTCCGGCATCCAGACCACCCCGGGCACCGGCCCGTTTCCGGACGTAACCACGAACTCCCGCTCCGCCACCTGGCCCTCGGCCACGCTGTCGCCAACCCATTCCAAAACGCTCATATCCTCACCTTCCTTAATTACTGGAATTACTGGTCTGTTGATTGGACTATGAACTTCATCGGGAGAACGTCCCGGAAGACTGCCCCTACATCACCGGCTTCGCATTCCTGAGCCGCGCCCTGCCTCCGTGGGTCGAGGGGTACGCGCACGCGCAGAAGTCATGGGAGCAGCCCCATTGTACCAGCAACAGGGAAAGCCACGATGTTGCCGCTGACGCTGCGCCATTGTCAACGCACAGACGAGGATGGTAACTTGGCAGAGGCAGCAAACCCGGATGCCGGACGGACAGCGGGAGGCAAGCAATGGAATCGTATGCCCCCATTCTGGGGATGATACTGGTGTCAATCGGGTCTGTGATGGTCTTGGCGGGTATTGGGGGGTTGATGTATTCCTTCTGGCCTCGCTTCAAGGGTTAGGACGGACTAACCCGGGCCCCTTTGATTATGCCAGCCATCTTCAATACGGTCTGCGGTATTTTGGTCCTGATCGGCCTCATCTCTGTAGGCATGGGCATGTTGGTCTGGCTCTCCCCGGTTACGGAAGAACAACTTACCCCGGCTCAGAAACATCTGGTCAACCTGTCCGACCTGATGGTCAAAGCTGCACTGGGCGGAGCAGCAGGGTTCATCACCGGGAGAGCCTTGCCGAGCAGATAAGCAGGCACTGTTGACAACGCCCAACCCCTAACCACCAACCCCACACCCCTGGGCCGGGCCTTGCCCTCGTGGACCGAGGGTCCAGCGCACGCGCAGACGCTATGAGCGCAGCCTCGTTGAGCGCCAGAGAAAAACCTCGGGGAAGGAGAGCGGCAACTGCCGGGGCCCGGGGCCTAGCCGTCGGCGGCGGGAGTCACTCGGCGGAACACGGCGGGAGACCCGTCGGCGTGGATATGGCCTTCCAGCA
>DAOUJS010000049.1:0-8800 GCA_034422355.1 Dehalococcoidia bacterium
ACATCATGGGCGAGGCCGCGTTCTCATCGGCGATGCGTGATCTGTACGAGCGGTACCTGGACTACCGGTACTACCCGACCGATGAGGAGGTCTATCGCGTGTTCCTCAAGCACACCCCGCCGGACGGGGAGGCGGCCTTCCTGGACGTGTACCGGCTGCTCCACGGCGGACCATTCATCGACGGGAACTGACGCGCATGAAGGAGATGCCGGAACCCGCAAAGTTTCCTAAAGATTTGCTGGTAGGTTGAGGGCTACAGCAGGGCCGCGAGGCCCGGCAAGTTCAGGGAACAGGAGGCATCGGAATGAGAAGGAAATGGATGCGGGCAGGACTGATAGTGGGGCTGCTGGCCGCGGCCATCACCGGGGGCGCCGTCATGGCGTCGGGCGGCGAGCCCGAGGGGGATGACGCGCCGGAAGAGGTCGTCGTGACGGACACGGACACGTCGACCGTGAGCATCGTCAACGACGACGCCGATGCCGCTGGGGAGCCGGACGAGCTGTCCGTCAGGGTCGCGGAGCTGCTGGGCACGGACCCCCAGGGCACCCACGACGCCATGGTGGAGGCGTACCGGCTGGATCCCGGACTGCTCCCTGCGGACGGCCACGCCGACGCGGGGGATGCTGACTCAGGGTCTGAGCACGCCGAGGGGATGTCCTACGCGGAGTACGGGAACCGGGTCGGCGCAATCCTCGGCGTGGACGGCCTTCGGGTTGCTGAAGCCATCGCCCGGGCGTACGAGGAGACCTACGGGGTGGAGCGGGACATCCGGGATACCGGAAGCGGACGGGATGCGGAGGGCAAGGAGGACCCAGCCAAGCGCCTTGCCCAGCCCGACAGCGACGGCTGATTCCCTCCCCATGACGAGGGGCCGGGGGACGCCTCCCCCGGCCCCGATGGTCCCGTCACCGGTCGCAGGACCGGAAAGCGCAGGTCGATATGGTCTCCGGGAAGATGAACGGCAAAGACAGGGATGACAAGCCACTGGTGCTCGTGGTCGACGACGACCCCAACGTGGTCGCGCTGGCGCGGGCCTACCTGGAGCGGGACGGCTACCGGGTGTCGGAGGCCAACGACGGCCTCCGGGCGTTGGAGCTGGCCCGAAGGGATCAACCCTGCCTCGTGGTGCTGGACCTCATGCTCCCCGGCCTGGACGGGCTGGAGGTGTGCCGGAGGCTGCAAGTGGACTCGATGGCGCCCGTCATCATGCTGACGGCGCGGGTGGAAGAAGCCGACCGGCTGGAGGGGCTCAACCTGGGAGCCGACGACTACATCACCAAGCCCTTCAGCCCCCGGGAGCTGGCGGCCAGGGTCCGCGCCGTCCTGCGCCGCTCGGACCGGGAGAGCGCGGTGTCCGCCTACCCGGAGCTGTCCTTCGACAACATCAGGGTCAACCTGCGCACCCGGAAGGCTACGGTGGACGGCGCGGAGCTCGGCCTGACTCCAACGGAGTTCCGGCTGCTGACCATCCTGCTTCAGGAACCCGGCAGGGTGTTCTCTCGCAACGACATCATAGACCGCGTTCTCGGCGATGACTTCGACGGCTTCGACCGCGCCGTCGACACCCACGTGTCCGGTCTGCGCCGAAAGCTCGATACCGGAACCCCGGGGAGCGCCGGGCATATCGAGACCGTGTACGGCGGGGGCTACCGGCTGCGTGATGGCGGGAGCGCCTGACGTGCGCACAGGGCCGCTGCACGACCTCGTTTCCAGCCTGCAATTCCGGCTGGTGGCGGGATTCGCGCTGACCATCGTCCTGACCCTCGCCGGGGCGGGACTCTTCATCAGTCTCGCCACGGAGACGCAGGTCCAACGGTTCGAGACGGACCAGGCCACGGCGCAGGCCGGGCGGGTCAGCGAGTTCATTTCCAACCACGGCATCGAGAACAACGACCCCGCCGAGCCCGGCGCGGAGCTGCAATCGATCATCCAGCAGGCCGCCGACATCTCCGGCCTTCGCGTAACCACGTTCGATACCGAGGGCAACGTCGTCGCCGACTCCAACCCTCCCTACACATCGAACACTCCGGAACGCGAAGGGCGGCTGAAGGGGGCGGATGTTCTCCCCCTTGTATCCCATGGGGAGGTTGTGGGTTCCATCACCGCATCCAGCGATTTTGCTGTTGAGACGGAACCTGGGCAGTTCCCCTTCAGCGGTCCCGACGCTTCCCGCATAGCCCGTCACGTGGACCGCTACCTGCTGTGGGCCGGAATCGGCGTCGCGCTCCTGGGTACGGCGCTGGTTTGGATTCTGGCGCGGCGCACCCTGGCCCCGGTGCAGAGGCTGGGAGCTACCGCTCGATTGCTGGGCCGGGGCGACCTGTCCCAACGGGCCGAGGTCGCCGGCCCCACCGAAATCCGGCAGCTGGCCCACAGCTTCAACAGCATGGCCGCGGAACTGGAAGAGGCGGAGAGCCGCCGCCGCAGCCTGACCGCCGACATCGCCCACGAACTGCGCACCCCGACCTCCAATATCCAGGGTTACATGGAGGCCATCAAGGACGGGGTCTTCCAGCCCACGCCGGAAACGGTGGACACCATCCACGAGCAGTCGCTCCTTCTGTCGCGGCTCGTCGATGACCTGCGCCTCCTGGCCCAGGTCGACGGCGGCGAGCTTGAGTTGCAACGGACGCGGACGCGCCTGGAAGAACTGGTGCAATCCTGCGTGGACGCCCTGCGGCCCCGGGCCGAAGCCAAGGGCGTGGCCCTGGGCGTGGAAGTGGCTGAAACCCTGCCGGAGTTGGACCTGGACCCCACTCGAATCACCCAGGCTGTCGGCAATCTGCTGGACAACGCCGTCACCCACACGCCGGAGGGCGGCAGTGTAACGGTGTCTGCCCATGCTTTGGCCGATACCGTCGAGGTGGAGGTGGCCGACACCGGGCCGGGAATCGCCCCCGATGACCTGCAACGGGTCTTCGACCGCTTCTACCGCGCCGACCCCTCCCGTTCCCGCAGCACCGGGGGAACCGGGCTTGGGCTCACCATAGCCCGCAGGCTCGTCGAGGCCCACGGCGGGTCCATCGAATCCGAGAGCGTGGTGGGACAGGGCAGCCGGTTCACCATCCGCCTGCCGGACGGACGGGCATAGCATGGCAGGCATCTCACCGGCGCAGCCGGCAGGAATGGGCGGAGAACCCTGGGTTTTGATGATGTTGCCCTTCGCCAACGAGAACTCTGTGGAGGGTAGTCATGGCCATGATGGTGCGGATAACCGCACCCCGCTCCAACGGTTCACGCTGCGGAAATCGAGAGCCCTCGGTGCGCCGACAGGCTGCCGAGCCACATCTCGAAGATGGCGGAATCTACCGTAAGCGGTGGTGGGCCTGAACAGACATGGGGCCTCGCCCTGGTGGTAAGATGGTCTGGCGGATGAGATTGCCCCGTGTGAATGCAACGCAGCAGGACATGGTATTTCCAGACTCCCTAACCAGATTTCTCAATGCGCTCGGAGGAAGCGATTTCACCTGGGCCTGCCTCCGCTTGACCCGCGCCCTGGCCATCGCCGCCGTCTTCGTGGGGACCAAGTACCTGCTGAAGCTGATGATCGAGAGCCAGACCACATCCGAGGTCTTCAAGCAGGCATTCGATACCGTGGCAGACGTTACTTTCCTGGGCCTGGGCCTGGTCATCACCATCGCCGGGGTGCTGGATGTTGCCTTTGTGGTCCTCTGGGACGCATGGATGGCCGCTCGCAAGACGGTGATGGGGGACAAGAGCGAGAACGCCCATCACGGCGAGGGCGCCCGCTGAAATTTCCTTCACATTTACAGGCTATGATTGGTGCATGGAGGTAATGCACCATGAACACGAAGAGAAAGCTGGCGCTGGCTGGCATTGGGATTTTCGCCCTGGCCGTGGCTGTTTCCGGTAGCGCGGTCATTCGTGCCGCCGACCAGGGAGAGGGCGTGCCGGACGGTTTCGGTCCGGCGCTCGCCGAGGAACTGGGCACAAGCCACGCGGAAGTCCATAGAGCATTTGACCTGGCCGTGGCCGGGAAGGAATCGGGCGGGAATGCGGACGTTTCGGGCGCTGCTGCGGATGAACTCGGAACTGAGCGGGATGTGGTGAAGGACGCGGCGCGGTCATTGCTGGCGAAAGGTCAGGGACGGTAGAGCGGTCACTGGCCGGTTCCAAGAGGACAACGAAACTGCCCCGGCGCTGGAGACCAAGCAGCGCCGGGGCGACCTTTTGAATCCAGGGCCTGTTGACACTAAGCTGGCGGATGAAGGCCTCAGAGATGCAGGCCGGGGTTACGTAGCCAAGGTACATGATGTCGAGTTTGTCGTACCTGGAGAACCCCCGTCAAAAGCCCTTGAGGCGTCGGATCAATCGCTCCACTATGTTGCGTTCACCGTATAGCTCCACACTGTAGTCCCACTGGAATTTCTTGTGACACCAGGGCCGGGGCATACCGGAGGAGTTGTTACCGGAATTGTTCCTCAAGTTCTCGCGGGGTTTAGGGGCGGACACGGCAACGGGCGTCGACGGGCCGGGCCTTGGGGGCGCGGTCCACCTTCATCCTGCCCGCGGTCGCCGATACAGGGAGCTCCACGAGGAGTGGGATCTTATCGGCCTCGACACGCACCTCAAGGCGGGAGCGGGGACAGACGGGAGAACGGGTTTTCAGGGGAAGCGACACGACTGCTACAATCATCGACAACTACGGTGCGTCCTGTAGCCACTCGGTGAGCTCCGGGTGAGGACAACCTTCGATTACGCCCACGATCTCCGGCACTACCGAGGGTTTCAGTAGGTTGGCCGCCTCCCCCAGGCAGTATGCGTAGTCGCATACAAGCCCAAGTGAGAGCAAACCCAACTGGCGCTGCCAGGGAATCCCGCCAACCTCACCAAAGCCCCCGAAGCTATGGCTTTGCCAAACCGTTCCTGTTGTCGGGTGCGAGAAGGGCTCCAATTGACGTCGAAATTCCTGGACATTTGCTGCCACGCTGCCGTAGAGCATTCCGCCATCCTGCATTATCTCGTCCAGTTGCTCCCTAGCTGCGCGTACGTCGGGGCCCATCACGTGCAAAGCCTCCGGTGTTATGGGCCAAAGGATTACAGTCCGTACATGAAACTGCACCTTTCTGAGTCGAAGTGTGTGCGCAGGCTCAGACTCGGATAGGTGGTCTTTGGGAGGATCGACAACTAGGTGTATTTTCATCAACTTCAGCAGAGCCTCAGTGCTCCACTGGCAGGCCGCGTGCCAGTCGTCTACCCCGACGTTGGCTTCCTCCAGGTCCACAGGCAGGTATCCGATCTCTACCGGCCCTGTTGGCGTTTGGGACTCGGACGATGTGTCCCAGCGTTGCCGCAATTCCATTGCTTCGTCAAACAACTGTCCTCCACCCCCCGACGCTGTGGTTAGAAGACCGTTTGCTAGCAGCATGTCAAGGAGCCACCGTGTCAGCCATTCTAAGAGAAGCTCGGAGGTCATCCTACTTAGTTCCACATCCACTGCGGTCACGCCACCCATATGAGCGGGGCCGGAGAGCACCTCCAAGTTTGGATGCACGAAATGCTCGCTCAAGAATTCGTACCAGGTCTTGCCTCCGTTCAGGTATGACACATTCTCGGTCAGCTTGGTTGACGTCGGTTGCTTGCCATCGTACAGACCAATCCCCTCGCGGGCGGAGGTTATGATTTCACTGATTTGTTGACGGCTCACTTGACCCCGACTAGAACTAAGCATCGCCCGCCGAAAATCGTCCTCATGTGTGTTCAGAAATCGTTCCAACCCCTTGGGGGGGTCCTCGCACAGAGCCCAAGCCTCCGATACCACCTGACCCGCGCATTCCATGACAACCCTCACGTGTACGGCCATGGAATGCAAGTTGCCTTCCTCGTAGGCTCTTAGCGCAGCGACCATGTGAAGCCGGGCTTTGTAAAGGAGGAGCCCGTTGAAAGAGCGAACAGTTATCTCGGGGCCGGCTTCATCCGGATGTCCAAAGATGTACGGAAAGCCTTCGCCGAAGTCCGCGTCAAACAACAGTCGTCGAATTGCCTGGTCAACTTTGCTCAGTAAGCCAAGCGGACTCGGGTGTAAGACGTTCATAAGCGATACTCCTCCTTTGTGCCGTTCCTCCAACTAGTACTCAGTCAAGCTGGGAATAAGGGGATATAGTCGATGGAGTTTGGTCCTGGCATCCTGGGTGGTGAAGCGCCAGCTGATGATCGCGCGGGCCGCATTGCGTTCTTGCTCCAGGGCGTGTACCTCCCGGCAGAGGCAGTCCTCGTCCGGGTGCCTCTGCCCAAGGCATCTGCGGGATATGACGCTGAACTCAATCTCCGCCATATTCAGCCAGCTGCCATGCTTGGGCGTATGGTGAAACTCCAGCTTGCGGGCTATGCGCCGGGCCTCCTCCGCCGGGAACGCCTCGTACAGCGAAGCCTTGCAGTGGGTGTTCAGATTGTCCAGGACCACCCGGATCACCCTGGCCTCCGGGTATGCCTTCTCCACCAGCCAGCGCATCTGATGGGCGAAGTCCACCTTGGTGCGCCGCTCCGTTATCTCTACGTGTCGCCAGCCGGCCAGTGGCTCCAGGGTCAGGAACAGGTTGCGAGTACCTCCCCTCACATACTCGTAGTCCTCTCGCCTCGGACGCCCCCGCTTTGCCGGGATGGGCGGACGGGCATCGGCCAGCATCTGGGTGGAGGTCTCGTCGAAACAGACCACCGGCCTGGCCGGGTCATAGGGTTCGGCGTACAGGTCCAGCACGTCCTCCATGTGGGCCACGAAGTCGGCGCTCACCTCGGGAATGCACCACTGCTTCTTCTGCCACGGCTTGAGGGCGTTTTTTTCAAGTGCAGCCGAACTGTCTCGTGGGATAGGGACTCCACCAACCCCAGTTCCACCGCCTTGCCCGCCAGGGCTCGCAGCGTCCAGTGGTCATATCCCTCGGGCGCCGGGGTGCAGGCCAGGGCGATGAGATGGGCCCCGGCCCGGTCATCCAGCTTGCGGTACCGGTTGGCCTGGGGCCGGTCCTGGAGCACCCCGTCCAGCCCGTCCCCGGCGAAACGCCGCTTGATGCGGTATACGCTGGACTCAGCCACATCCAGGGCCTGGGCCACCCTGGCAGCGGACCAGCCCTCGCTGGTCTTGAGCAGGATGCGGGCCCGAGTCGCAACCCGCGCCGGACTCCTGCCAGCCCGCACCAGGTGCTCCAGCCGTTCCCGCTCCTCCGGGGTGAGCCTGACCGCGAACTTCTCTCGTACCATACCGCCACCTCACAACAACACAATACGGAGCCAGCATAACATCTCAATTGGTGTCCCCGAATCATCTCCTACATCAACTTTGACTGAGTACTAGCAGGCACCCATTCCCTGTGACTAGGAGTCAAGCGGGACAGATACTCTCCGCAGAGGAAACGCGGGGAGGGCACCGAGTCCGCGTTCTCTCCCCTTTTCACTTTCACCTATGTATGTGGGCTATTTTGCGTTTGAGGAGGTGACGAAAGCAAGATAAGTAGCTCAAACATCCCAGAACGATAGCGAAGGATGGCGAGCTACTCTGACGCCCGGCGATGGTGGACGCCTGATTGGGTTAGACTAAACTTGGTGGCGCAACCGGAGAGTCTCCCCTTGAGGTAATGACCAGCGCCCACAATTGGCGACTCTCGTCTAGCCCAGTCTGTGTGTCTCCCATTCGCCGCTTGGTGGATTCACCTCCGAGACGGTGAACGTATACTCGCCGGGGTGCGAGATAGCCAGAAGTGCCTGGTTGTCAGGGCCTCGACCGAGCCTGAAGGTAACTAGGCCCTTACGGACGTCCAAACACACAATTATCGCTGTGCTACCCGGCACAAAGGCGTCTTGTCCAGCCTCTGACGGCACCAGCCCGCGTAGATATTCCGCACGAAAATTAACCCTTGGACCGATGCCTTGTTCGAGACCAATGATCGTAGGGGCGAAGTGGATGTTAGACAGGAGTTGGGAAAGCGCCCGGAAGTCCCGATCTGCTTCCTCACGAACCTTGACGTCGTCGAGAGTAAGTATTCGGTGGGCGATCACATCGCGGCGGCTGATTAGACTTTTCCACGATGAAATCTCGGGGAAAAGCTCGTTCAGCCCGGAATGCAGCTTCTTGAGCCGGTTGTCTACTTCCTTCAGTGCTTGTCCTGTATCCTCAATATATCTTTTCAGGGCGGCGACAAGGTGAGGGTCGTCCTCCGTGTTCAGACGGTCGAGAACTTCGACCCCAGCGACTGCGGATCGTGCCGCGGCAGACATGAACTCGTACATCTCGACACACGGCTCAGCGATTGGGCTGCTGGTCGAAACGGGGAAGCCGACGACTGCATCTTCAAACATTGGGTCCATCTCGACCCGTGTCGCCCCACGCCTTTCCCGCTCAGCGAGCCAAGTCGCCGAATCTGTGGTGGTCGTGCGTACATTTTCCAGAGGATAAGGAAACTTCCCGTCTGTCATTGAGACCCCATCCGTGTCACTCCATCGACTGTATGACGACGCGGCCGCCGTCCCGAACCTGGATGCTCAGGTCATGCCTGTCCAGCAACCGCATACCCACGAGGGGAGTGGCGTCGGCGGCATAGGCATAGACCTGCCGCGATTCCCCGTCCCAGATCAGGGCGGCTCTGTAGATGTCGAAGGTTGCCTCGCTGCCATCGGCCAAGATCATCTGGCCCCGGTTCCGGTAGGCCAAGCCCAACTCTGCGGCCAACGCCGACGGCAGGGTCAGGAAGTCGTTGAACCCTGTGTCCACCACGGCTTCGATCTCCCGACTCTGCCCCGACGGACCTTGCACGGTGAGGGATACTACGGCTTCCAGGGCGGCGTT
>DAOUJS010000050.1:0-13937 GCA_034422355.1 Dehalococcoidia bacterium
GTCACCGTCGGCGTCGCTGAACACCCCGGACAGGGACACCTCCGGGGTGGCTCCCACCTCCAGGCTCAGGTCGGCCAGGGCCGAGGCCACCACCGGCGCGGCCTTCACCGTGACGGTGAATGTGTCCTGGACCGTGCCACCGTTGCCGTCGTTGGCGGTCACAGTGATGGTCGCCGTCCCTCGGGCCTGGGCGGAAACGGTCAGACTTGACCCGTCGGCGGCTACCGACACCGTGGCCACGTCCTCGTCCGACGATGCGGCGGTGATGGTCAGGCTGTCGTTGTCGGCGTCGTTGAACACCCCGGAGAGGGATGCCTGGTGGGTCCCGCTCTCGCTGGTGATGGTGGCGTCGGCGATTGCGCCGGAGACCGTGGGCGCACGGTTGGCCGGCGGGTCCTGACCCTGCTGCTGCGGGGGCGGCGTGGGGCTGGGCGTGATGGGCGTGGGCGTCGTCTGCGGCGGCGGGGTGTCGTCGTCCTCGATGGTCAGGGTTACGCTGTCGTACAGGATGACGCTGGCAAAGTCCAGGTACACGGTGATGACGGCCGTTTCGCCGGACTCCGCCACGGCGTCGTTGGTGATGCCGATGCGCACCGAACCCGACCGTTGCCCGCCGGCGATGGCGATGCTCTCCGGCAGGGTGTAGTCCGCGCCCCGCACCGCCGTGCTGTCCAGGTGGGCGTACAGGGGCAGGCTGATGCCGCCCGGCGGGGCCGGGGCGTCCAGCGTCGCCGTCAGCGTGACCCCTCCGGCGCTCTCGCTCACCGTGTCCTGTGCCAGGGCCAGCGTCACCGCGGTGGGCAGGTTCCCCCAGTAGGCCCCGCCGGGGTCGCCGGACTGGGTGTTGTCGCCCAGAACCCTCACAACGACGTGGGTCTGGCCGTCGATGCCGGGGCCGTTGAACCAGAATTGAGTGTCATAGTTCGGGTCGTCTTCGCCGTACACGCCGTGCAGGATGATGTATCTCCCCGGAGCAGCGTCCCCCGGGTCCACGGTGAAGTACTGCCACTCCCAGTAGTTGGATGGGGTGAAGGTCAGCGACCCCGGGGTGACACTCAGTGCACCTCGGGAAACACCTCCGATGTCGCTGGGGCCGCCAGGTGCGTCGAGGTACGCCGTCACATCAACGTTCCCCTTGGGTTCGGTGGCTAGGCGGACTCCCCATCTGTCAGGGTACGTCTCCAGGCTCAGCGAGACGGTACCGCCCAACGACCATTTCAGTCCGGACCGGATGCTCAGTTCGTTGGACGGGCCAACCGTGCCCCCACTCAGCGGCACAGATCTGCCGCCAACGACCAGCCTGGCGTACTTCACGAGGTCCTGGGGTATTGCCTTGTCAAGCCGAAGCCGTAAATCTCCTGGCGATGTTCCATGTATTGGATCTGCTCCTTGTTCGACGATAGACAGTATTTTGATCTCGTAGTCCACTCCGCCATAGGTAAAGGTATCGTCGGTGAGCGCACCGGAAGGGGAGCAGACGGCCCCTGCCCGGCTATCGTCGCAACCGGGAAGCCCGTCGCCGTTGCTATCCCGCCCCGTCAGAGTTGCTGACCAGTGGGTGATGGCGCCGCCTTTCCGCACCTCCATGACCCTGGGGTTCAATCCGATGGCCCGCCTTGGGTCGGCCTCGGCGGGAATCTGTTGAGAGTTGTCACCGATGACGTACTCTGTCTCCACATATCTTCTCGGGCTACTGCTCTCGTACACCCGGTAGGGCGCGTCCTGGACGGGCAACAACTGGAGTTCAAATGACTCTTCGCCTTCCTCTCTCAGGTCATTCCGGAAGGTCATCCCAAAGAGAGCCACGCTCTCTCCCGCCGGCAGCTGCAGCACCTTGGTATCGGTCGTGCCGGGATAGTTGGGCAGGGCGATCGCGTAGTCATCCCCGTGGGTGGCGCTGCCGCCGGACTTGACATTTATCAACACGCTGCTGTCGTGTTCCAGCGGCGGGTCGATGTAGACCTCCTGACGTTTGCTGCCCCGCAGTCCCTGGGTTTCAATCTCAAATGCGATCTCCGAAGAGTCCGAGAAATACACGTGGGACTTGGGCGGCTGGCGCTCGGTCAGGCGCAGCTCCACGGTATCCCCCGCCGACCAGGTCAGACCGGTGTTGACCCACTGCCTGAGGTCATTCGTATTAGTCACGGTTGATGCCATGCCGTCGGCCAGGACGAGTCTCCGGCCGTCCGCGTACAGGACCAGGTTGTCCAGGCTGCCGGGAATGGTCTTGTCCGCCAGAAGGTTAACGACTCTTTCTCCCGTGCTTTCAGTGAGCTCCTTGACTTGATACTCTGCGCCGCCGTAGGTGAAGGTGTTGTCGGTGAGATGCGAGGAACATTCTTGGCCATTTCGATCATCGCGGCATCCTACCTGAGCGCCGGAGACGGTCTCCCGCACCGTCAGCGTGGCGGACCAGTGGTCGGCGGCGTTGAGGTTGACGTAAAGCTGGTCGCCCACGTTCCAGGTGCGGCCGCTGTTGGCCCAGGTCACGCTGTCGTTGGTCGTGCCGCCCAGGGTGGCCTGCGTGCCGCTGGACAGGGTGTAGCCGTAGTGCCCGGCGTTCATGGTCAGTGCCGACTTGAGCGGCTCAGGGATGGCCTTGTCCAGGACCAGTTGGAGGGTCCCGTTGCTGGTCACTACGGAGAGCCTCTCTATCTCGTAATCCTCCCCGTCGTAGGTGAACGAGGGGTTGGGCAGCCCGCCGACGCTGGAGGGGCCATAACCCCGCCAGGTGCCTCCGCTCCCCACGGTCAGCCGGCCGGACCAGAGGGTGAAGGACCTGGAGGGGGTGGCGGTGATCCAGCCGCTGAAGGCGCTCTCGGTGTGGTTGCCGCGGCTGTCGCTGGCCCGCACCCGGTAGCTGTAGGTCTTGCCGTTGGTGAGGTCGAAATAGGCCTGGAAGGTCCAGAGTCCGGTGGCCGTATTCGTAACCTGATCGGCGGTCGTGCTGGTGTCGCCGTCCGAGTCGCTGACCACGGTGTAGGTGTCCGCGCCGCTGACGGCGTCCCAGTGGATCGTCACGTGCTTGTCGCCCACCGTGGCCCGGACGTTGGCCGGCGCGGCCAGCGTGTGGTTGGCCTGGGCGAAGGGGGCGGCGTCGAGGAAGAACAGGGCGGCCAGCGCCAGCAGGGCAACGGCCGGGAGGAGGAGCCTGGGGGAGAGCCTTGGCGAGAGGGAGGCCCGCATCATGCCGGGCCTCCCGCGGGGTTCAGAGGCTGAAACTCGGGGGGGGGGGGGGCTTGGGCGGGATGACCGCCCTGAACAGGCGGCCTGCCCTGCTGCTTCTCAAGTTGCTGCCTGTGTCAAACATGGCTGTGGCGCCTCCTCGCTGACGGCTTCGGCCTTCCCCACAGGGTTGGCGCGGCCTGTTGTCCCCGGCGGCGCGCCCGGCGTATCACGCCGCCACCGGCGCAGGGACCCAGGGAAACTCCAAGCCATAATGCGTGTTGCGTGGGAATTTTGCAAGAGCTTTCGACGTAATTGATTGTGTGTTCACGCCAGGACAGCCGCGGACCGGCGCGGAAAGCCAGGGAAACCGCGCTCTGGCCGGCATGAATGGCCTCCCTGCCCCCCTCCCCTGCTCCATGACTCCCCGCATCCTCCCCCACAGCCCCGGTCTCGCAACGCCCCAGGTCCATCAACGACAACGCGATTGTCCAGGGTTTTCATTTGGCTGGGGAGATAACCACTGACTGCCGGCCACTGCTAAAATGGGACGGGATGGAGACATCAGCCTGCCGGTCCCCGTTTTCGCGGGGACAGGATTGAGGATGTGGAAATATGAGCGCTACCAAGACCCTGGCCCGGTTTATCTCTGAGGTTGGCTACGAAAGCTTACCCAACGAGGTCGTGGAAGCGGCCAAGATAGCGATTCTCGACGGCGTGGCCAACATGCTGGCGGGGTCGACGCAGGAGCTGGCCTTGACCCTTGGCCGCTACGTGGAAGCGATGGGAGGCGCGGCCCGCTCCACGGTGGTAGGGTGGGGGTTCAAGACCAACCCGCCCTACGCGGCTTTCGCCAACGGCGTGTTCGGCCACTGCCTGGACTTCGAGATTCAGGGTTTCCCGCCGACACATGGGACGTCGTCATGCTTGCCGACGGCGTTGGCCCTGGCTGAGGAGCGCGGCGCTTCGGGCAAGGACATCATCGTGGCTTACACACTGGGTTGGGAGGTGCAGGGGCGGCTGAGAGCCGCATCTGCCGGAGCGGCCAATCCCGCCTATCATCCCCCGGGGCTGGTAGGGCCGTTGGGCGGGGCGGCGGCGGGCGCGAAGGCGCTGGGACTTGGCCCGGAACAGGCAGAGATGGCCCTGGGCATCGCTGCGTCCCGCACCGGGGGACTGACCGCGAACACGGGCACGATGGTCAAGTCCACGCACCCCGGCAATGCGGCGCGCATGGGGGCGGAGGCGGCGTTGCTGGCCGAGGCCGGATTCACCAGCAGCGAGGACATCCTGGAGACTGCCAACGGGTACGCGGAAGCCCTGTTCCAGGGCAGGATGGACTGGGATGTGGTCACTCGCGGGCTTGGGGAGTCGTACCGGCTGGTGGACCCGGGGTTCGACATCAAGCGGTTTCCCGCCCAGATACACATGCAGAACCCCATTGAGTCCGTGTTGAACCTGCGGGAGGAGTTCGACCTGAAACCGGAGATGGTCGAGTCCCTGGTGGTGAGCACCCAGGGCCGCGGGCACTCGGGGCCGGTCCCCCGGAGCGGACTGGACGGGAAGTTCAGCATTGAGTATTGCGCGGCTGCGGCGCTCCTGGACGGTCACGTGGGCATCGAGACTTTCCTGGATGAACGCCGGTTTGCGCCGGATATGGAGGCCCTGCTGGGCAAAGTCAGGGTGGAGCCGGGCGGGCAATCGGGCAACGGAGCTGCCGCCGCGGCCCGATTGGCGGATGGACGCACGGTAAGCGCGGAGTGTTCTGCGTTCACCGGCTCGGCGGCCAACCCGATGAGCAGGGACCAACGGCGCCGCAAGGTGTGGGACTGCGCCCGCGTGCTCCTTCCTGAACAGGAGGCGGAGCGTGTGATCGGGATGGTGGAGGACCTGGAAAACCTTCCCGACGTGTCGGAGTTGATGGAGCTTATGGGGCGGCGGCCACAGTCTTAGGAGCGGGAACGGTAGGCATCGCGGGGAGCCTCCCCGGTACAGGCGGGGAGGCTTTTCGCTAGTCCGCCGCGCCTGCCCCGGCGGTGGCCTGGGCCGCGGGTTCGGCGGTCTGCTTGGGGCGGTCGCCCTTCAGGAACGAGATGACCACTCCAATGGAGCACATGAACCCGGCGGCCAGGAACGCCCGCTTGACGCCCTCGACGAAGGCGGTCGGCTCGTCTGACACTGATCCCAGGTCCGACGCGGCTCCCATAGCGGCCATGGTGGCCACCACGATGGCCGTGACCACCGCGTTGCTGACGATGTTGGCGGAGTTGCGGGTGAGGGAGGTGAGAGCCGACGCTATTCCGTAGCGGGAACGTTCCACCGCGCTGACAATGGAGCTGTTGTTGGGGGAGCCGAACAACCCGGTGCCAAGGCTTTGCAGCACCAGGAGCGGGACCAATACCTGGAGCGAGGTGTTCACCCCGACCGCTCCTGACAGCATGAACAGTGCAGCGGAGGCAAGTCCCAGGCCGCCAACGTTCAGCTTCAGCCAGCCGTAGCGGTCCGACAATCGTCCGGCGATTGGCCCCATGATGGTCATGGTGATGGCCATGGGCAGGGTAATCAACCCGGCGTCCTGCGGGCTGTAGCGCAGTGCGCTCTGGAGGTACAGGGCCATCAGGAACCGCACCCCCGAGCTGCCCAGGAAGGACAGCCACCCGGCGGCTATGCCCAGCGCAACCAGCTTGCGCTTGAACAATCGAAGGTCGAGCATTGGGGATGGGGTGCGCAGTTCCCACCAGATGAACCCGGTCAAAGAGACGATGAAGCCAAGGACGCAGGACAGGACTCCCGGCGAGGTCCAGCCGATGCGGTTGCCCAGGGTCATCGCCAGGAGGATGGTCAGGAGGGCCGTGGCGCTCAGGGTGGACCCCAGCCAGTCGAAGGGAGGCCGCCGGTCTCCCTGTCTCTCCTGGGTGAACCGGCTCTGGTCGAGGACGATCAGCGCGACCGCCAGGACTACTATGCCCACCGGCACGTTGACCAGGAATACGGAGCGCCAGCCCAGGGTGCTCACCAGCACTCCGCCCAGGGCCATGCCGCTCATCGACCCGACGCCGACGACGCTGAACTGGGACCCGAGGGCCTTGCCGCGCTCCGAGCCGGGGAACACCGAGAGCACCATTGCCTGCCCGTTGGCCTGGACCATCGCAGAGCTGACGCCCTGTATCACCCTGGCGACCATCAGGAAGGGGAGGCTTCCCGCCAGTCCCGCGGCGGCGGAGGCCAGCACGAAGATGGTGAACCCGGTCACGTATACCTGCTTGCGGCCCAGGATGTCCGACAGCCTTCCCATCGGCAGCAGGAGGGACGAGATGGCAAGGGTTTCGCTGATGGCGATCCACAATACCGTCTCCAGGCTGGCTCCGAAGTGGCCGGCGATGGATGGAAGTGCGATCAGGATGCTGCCGTGGCCGCACACGGACATGAAGACGCCGGTGGCGATGGTGCAGAAGACCCACCACTTGTAGTTTTCCAGGTCGGTCAGCCTGGCCCCGGAACTGCGGTAGTTCCAGAACAGGCGGGCCGCTACCGGAACGCAGACAACGGTTATCAGCAGGAACCCGCAGGCTGCGATCAGCAGACCGAGTAACCCAGTCAGGGTCATTTACGGCGTCCTTATCTTGATTTTGGCCGTGGAACCGGGTATGAGGGACGGGTCGAAAACGTCGAGAAGTATCTCTACGGGAATAACCTGGTCCGTCCGCCGCAGGTTGTTCGACGAAGACCGTTCAGGAGACAGCGAGGCGGCGGTTACGGGGGATACGGAGCCGACCCTTCCCGACAGGGGACGCCCGACGCTCCTGATTTCGATGTGGACCTGCTGGCCCGGCTGGACACGCTCAATCTTGTTCTCCTCCACGTTGGCCACGACCCAGAGGGTGCGAGGGTCCATCAGGGTGACAATGGTCTGTCCCGCGGAGACGGTGTCTCCTTCCCTGGCCAGCACAGCGGCGACCACCCCCGACCGCGGCGCGACCACCTCGGCGCGTTGGTCCTGCAGGACCTCCGAACCGGCCAACCCGCCCCCCGGCCGGAAGCCCAGCTTGGCGGTGTCGGTGATATCGGAGCGGGAGATCAGGCTTGGCATGTCCAGCACGGCCAGCGCCTGCCCCTTCAGCACGGGGTCTCCCACGGCCACTTCCATCGAACTTATGCGCCCCGCGTTGAGTGGCCCCACCTTCACCAGGTCCGCGACGACTTCGGCGTTGTCGGCGGTTACATAACGACCGGAAAAATCCGAGTTTGTCCACTGGTCGAATCCGACTATTCCGCCGCCAACGAGGACTGCGACGACGCCGATGACGACCCCCGCAATCAGAAGTTTCTTGAGATTGTCTGGGATGTTCGTAGGGTTACCTCCTCAATTTCCGGCATCCTCAACCGTGGTCCGATCTGGCCTGTCCGCTGTGCGCCTGGCGGGGGCCAGGCCAAGGATATTATAAGAGCCTAGTCCAGCCTCCGAATCTGGGTGAACGCCAGCAGGAAGTAGATGGAAATTACGAGGGCAAGCGCTCCCACCGCGGTCACCGCTGCCGTCGGCGAGTAGAACTCGGCGAATGCGCCGATGATGAAGCTGGCCAGCGGGGTCAACCCGTGGTCAAGGTGGTAGATGCTCTGGATGCGCCCACGCAGGTCGTCCGGCGCCAGCAACTGGACCAGGGTCATGTTGCAGGTCCGGAAGGAACTCATCCCGTATCCCATGAGGGAGACCGCGACGATGGTCAGCGCGAGCCATTGGGACTGGCCAAGCATTATGCCCGCGATGGAGGCCAGGACAAGGGCGAGCAGGCTGGTCTTGCCCTTGCCCAGAACGTACCCGAAGGTGGCGATGACCACCGTGGCCGCGAACCCGAACCCGCCGTTGATGGAGAGCAGCGTCCCGAGTATCTCCGGTCCGCGGTTGAGAACATCCCCAACGAAGACAGGCAGCAGGTATATGCAGGGCTGGAGCAGGAAGTTGGGGATGAAGCTCATCACGATGAGTTGCAGGATTGGCTTGTCCCTGGCGACGTACTTTACGCCGTCCACCAGGTCCGAAAATGGAGAAGAATGACGGTTTCGGGGCGTTTCGTCCGAACCCACCCGGCCCGCCCCCCGTTCCCGGTAGGGCGTGCGCATGGGTATGACCATGACGGCCAGGGTGATGTACAGGAAACTCTCAACGAAGAAGTTGACGGTGAACCCGAACATTCCCACCAGGTAGCCGCCGATGGCAGGCCATACCAGCCTGGAGGAGGTGATGGTCATGGCGTGGAGGGCGAAGGCGTTGGCCAGGTCTTCCCTGGGTACGGTGTTGGCCACCAACGCGCTGCGGACAGGTTGCAGCACCGAGTGGGCGACCCCGGAGATTGCGATGTAGAGGAAGGCGTGCCATACTTCCACACGTCCGGACCAGACGACAAAGGCGAATACCAGGGCGGCCGAGGCCAGCATGGTCTGGCATACAATCACGAGCTTCCGGCGGTCGAGCCGGTCGGCCAGCACTCCGGCTATGGGACCGATGACCAGGAAGGGCACGGCCCGGAAGCCGCCGACCGCGCCCACCAGGAATGGGGAAGCGGACAGGTCCCAGACGAGCCAGCCCACGGTCAGTTGCTGGAGCCAGTTCGCGCCGTTGTTGAACAGGTTGCCCGTCCAGAGAAGCCGGTAGTCCCGGTTGCGCAGAGAGGAAAAGGTCTGGATGCGTCCTCTTGTTGGCCGGGGCTGGACGGGCGGTGGAGAGGTCTGAGCGGTGTCTCGGGCCATCTGCTAAGGACGCCTGCACGGATTGAAATAATTCACTATACCGTATAGTATGCTAAATGGACCCTTGACTGTCAAGGACTTGACGAATCACTGGCAGCGTTGCAATTCAGGTGGTCTCATTCCCGTCTTCAACCGCAATTCCCGAGAAAGCGGGAATCCATCGGCCATTGTCAGATTGCCAGACCGCCTGAAGCGGAACGCTGCCCGATCACTGGGAACGTTGCTCCGTGCCGCTCTGCCAGCCGGAGAGTGGCACGGAGGGTCCGCCCCCGATGGGGTAGTCCCCCGGTCCGAGCCTGGAGAAGGTTATGAATCAGCTACCCGAATCGGCGGCGGAACCCGCCCGGCCCGCCCCCCCGTCATGCGGCGGCAGGGGAAGACCACGGGATCCCGGAATCGACCGGGCCGTGATTGAGGCCACCCAGACCCAACTGGCGGCCAGTGGCTACCACCGCATGTCGATAGACACCATCGCCGCGGCCGCCGGGACCACCAAGGCGACCATATACAAACGTTGGGCCAGCAAGGCCGACCTTGCCACCGCCGCAGTGTCGGCCCTCATCGAGGAAGAGGCCCCTCCCGATACCGGAAGCACCCTGGGCGACCTGCTCGCCTACCTCAAGGTTTTCCGCAACCGGATCGAGCATAACCGGGGCATGGGCATCATCGGCGCACTCATAGCCGAGCAGACCCATACCCCGGAACTGCTGGACCTGTTCCGGGAGAGGGTCTTGTTGCCCCGCCGCGCCCTCATCCGCCGGGTGCTGGAGAGGGCCGCCGACCGGGGTGAAATCAGGGACGGGCTGGACCTGGATATAACGGTCAGCATGTTGATCGGCTCCTACTATGCCGAATACATCACCGGCGGGAGCGTATCCGGCGGCTGGGCGGAGCAGACCGTGGGCGTCATCTGGTCCGGCATCAAGAAGTAGAGCCATAGGGCAATAGAACGGAGAGGCCCATTGAGGGTAGTGTTGCAACTCAGAGCCCCCGGCTCTACCGGGAGTGGTCTCGTCTCCGGCCTGCCCATCATGCCCTATTTCACTGACACATCCTCTTTCCCAACCCCGATGGCCGTCCGTTGCCATGCCTATGCGCCAGACCTGTCCCCATGAAAACGGGGAGCAACCCAGATCGGTGAACTGGACTCAAGCCTGTGTGTACCACCGCTCCACTATCAGAACGGCGGGCGGGATAAGGAGAGCCAGGCTAGAGGCTGACCTGATAAAATCGCCGAAAGAACATGCCAGCACGACAACCGCCGGACACGCAACGGGGAGACCAAGCATGGGGAACGTCCGGGACACCTACATCTACCGCCGCTTCAGAAAAGACCCTGCGGACAGGGACACAGTCGAGGGTGCGAAAATCTGGGCACCCAGTTACTCGGGACCGGGACCGGCTATACCGAACTGGACCGCCGCGGAACGTGAACAGATGCTCTTGAGGCTAGCCCGCGCGGAACGGGCCACCTTACTGCAGATGTGCCGAAGAGAATATGGGACGCAGCCGGACGGTCCGGCCCTCATGCGGAACAACATCGGACTGGAATACCTTGAAGATGGGGATGTCGCCAGAGCTTTCAGGAACCTTGCGGATGCCGTCGCTCTGGATCCCAACCTGGCACTCGCCCATAACAACCTGGGACTCCTCTATCTGGAGATCGGAGACCTCGACAGGGCAATGGAATTCCTGGGCCGGGCCATCGAGATCGACGAAGGATTGGACATAGCATACTGCAACCGAGGGCTGGCCTTCATCGAACGTGGGGAATACGAAGCTGCATACCGTGACCTGTACCATGCCATGCGCTTGGACCCCGGTGATCCGATGCACTACAACAACATGGGGATCCTGTTCCTTGAGGCGGGAGAACCCGAAGCTGCACTCGAATGGCTCAGACACGCCATAGAGCTAGACCAAGACAACCCCATGCACATAGGTAACCGCGGACTGGCATACAGGGAATTGGGCAACTGGGAACTGGCGAACCGGGACTTCATGAAGGCTATCGAACTGAGCGAAAAGCAGTTCCGAGAAAGTATGGAGGACGCGAACTTGTGACACCCTACTCAGGCCGCCCGGTCAGAGTGGTGATAGACAGCAGTGTAGTCCTGCCCATTCTCCTGCGAACATACCCCAATTCCAGTCTACTGGCACAGCTGTGGCAAGCAGGTCGGCTCAGTCCATTGGTCAACAGTGAGACCATCCAGGAACTCAGCAGGAAGCTACTGGAGAGGAGTCCATTCCCCAAGATTGTGCAAGCGCGACTCTTCGTTGACCGAGCGTTCCGGCAGTACCAGCCGTGGTGCGAGGAAGTCGGGCTGAAACCGGCGACAGGGGCTCCCGAGTGCAGGGACCCCACGGATCAAATGTTTATAGACCTAGCCATATCCGGGGACGCTGAAGTCCTGGTCTCCAACGACCAAGATTTGCTGTCCATGGCAGGGCAGACCCCGTTCAGGATACTGACTGAAGGTGCATTTCTCAAAGAGATGTGCGATGGCTGGGCGGAATCGGGGAACCCAGCAGGCAGAGGAACATAGGGGTGGAACATTCTCTGAGGAACGGGGCAACTACCAGTACTCCGTGGCGTTGCCCCTGAACCCTCGGTGGCCCGGACCTGGCTGCCAGGAAATACCGATCAGGGCCGATTCACGAC
This sequence comes from Dehalococcoidia bacterium, assembly GCA_034422355.1. Classification (GTDB taxonomy): domain Bacteria; phylum Chloroflexota; class Dehalococcoidia; order Lucifugimonadales; family UBA3495; genus CATOSP01. The sequence continues at coordinate 11,576 of DAOUJS010000050.1, forward strand.
GTCAGCACTACGTCTCAGGCCCTGATTTCAGCTATGCCTGGCAATAGGCCCTCACCGCCATGAGGCTGAAAAGAGCCATCGCCTCGCGCACGCTTCCCCAGGGTCTCCATCATGGTCAAAGACGCCCAAGGCGACGCCCACGGGGTCACGCGGTGGCCCCATGGCGTCAGCGGGCAGCAACAGGAGATGCTTCCCTTCCGTGACAGTACTCGTCATCGTCGCGCCTCCTATAAGTGAGGACCAGCGCGAGCGCGCACCAAGGATGCACGTTCATGGCGGCCGTTTGTGGGCAGCGGAGTCCGCCATATGCAGTGAGCGCGAGCGCACTGATACCTGCGGGGTCTGAGGGCCGCTCAGGGGCTGTCGGAATGGGTCTCCGGCAGCCCCACCTTTTTGAGCGCCCCCGGCCGCCAAGCAGCATAACGCAACTCCGCAGGCGCGGGGATAGCCCCCACTTGATAGCCCATACCGGAATGGTTATCATTCGGTTCCCCGGCAGGTGCGGGGACAGGCCGGCCCGCTGTGAAGCGGCGGCCACTGTGAATACCCCCTGCCATACGATCCGGCAAAATTGGAGGAGCCATGAAGCTGGTTTTCTACGATGATTTCAAGCTCGGCGCAGTAAGCGGTAACAACGTCGTGGACCTGTCGGAAGCGGTCAGCGGTATTTCCCACACATCGCCCCAGGACCTGATGAACCGCCTCATTGAAGACTTTCCCAACCAACGCGCCGGTCTTCAGAGCGTAATTGACCGGGGCGCGGGGGTGCCCGTGGACCAGGTGAGGATCCGGTCGCCGCTGCCCAAGCCCAACAACATCGTGGCGATGGCGGTCAACTACATGGAGGACGGCACCCGGGACGCTCCCGCTCCCATCAACGCCTTCCACAAGTCGGCCAATGCGGTTATCGGCAGCGGCGACACCATGATTCTGCCGGACGTTCCCGCCACGATTTTTGAGGGCGAGGCCGAGTTGGCCTTTGTCATCGGCAAGCGGGCATCCCACGTCAGCGCGGACGAAGCCCTTGACTATATCTTCGGATATTTGAACTTCATCGACGGGTCGGCGCGGGGTCTGCCGCCCGCGGGCAACACTTTCTACCAGATGAAGTCTCGGGAGACATTCGCTCCGATGGGACCCTGGCTGGTCACGGCGGACGAGATTACCGACCCGCAGAACCTACAGGTCAGGCTTTGGGTCAACGAGGAGTTGAAGCAGAACTTCAACACCAACGACATGGCGCACCAGATTCCCAGGGTCGTCGAGTGGGTCAGCTCCATCCATCCGCTGGAACCCGGCGACGTGGTGGCCACCGGCACCAACCACCGGGGCCTGAGCGCCTTCCAGGATGGGGACCTGGTCGACCTGGAATGCGAGGGGCTGGGCACCCTGCGAATAAACGTCAGGGACGACCTGAAGCGCACCTGGCTCCGCGAGACCCGGCTGGAACGCGACCAGAAGGGGCTGGAAGGCACCACGCCCCAGGTCTCCGGCAAGTACGCTTAGCCAAACCCGTTGCTTCTAGTATAATTGGCCTCGTGCTAGGGAAACCGTATTCTGTCTTCGAAATCGGCGCGACCTCAAGGTCGCGTCGATCATCCACGTTGTGAGTGCGACGAGAAGTGAGGCCGCATAGTGAATAACCTTGACAGTTCCCAACTGGCATTTTGCCGCTCAACTGCCAAAAACATCCGGTTACTGGCTCCTGCCGGTTGTGGGAAGACCAGTTCGTTGTTGCACCGCTGCCGGGAACTTTCCCAAAGAGCAAAAGGCAATCCGCGATTTCTGATTGTCACCTTTACGGTGGCTGCCACCAACGAGTTAAGGGAACGACTGGCAGATGACTCGGAATTTGATTGCGTCCGAGATCACGCAACCGTCACTACCCTAAATGCCTATGGCTTTCGCCGTATTCGTAGCCAAATAAACAACCCAAGGTTGCTCACGACAAATACAGACCGCCACTTTGCCATGCTAAATCAACTTCGCCCGGTATGGCTCGATAATCCGCACATAGAACCTGTAGTTACCAAGCGTGGCACCAATCCCAGAATACTGATGACAGTGATGGACAACCTGAAATCAATGGGATTTGACCATACCCAAGACACCAATCTATCCCAGTTCCAGGATCGTCTCGATACTTTGGAAGAGCAGGGCTTATCTTGGAGGATAAAAGAACAGTTCGATCATCTTACGAGAATTGGCGTTCTCGACAGTCCTCAGATAGGTGGCAATAATGGGATATCAACTAGTACTGTGTCCGGTTATTTTTGATAAAAACAGGCATTGCAGGCATTGATAGAATGGAGGCAATCTTTCATCGTGAGGAGGTGTAGGGAATGCCTGCCAAATTGTATCG
>DAOUJS010000051.1:0-59390 GCA_034422355.1 Dehalococcoidia bacterium
CGAGGCGTCCCTCAAACGCGAGATCGCCGCCCTGGAGACCGAACGAAATCAGGCTGCGGCAACCATCAGCTGGAGATTCTCCACCGCTGACGCCCGGCACAAGCTCCGGCGTATCTATCCATCGGTTTCACCCTGACACGGTACTAGTCCGCAAGCGATTGTCTGGGCCTGGCTGGTCAGCGCTGGCAATGGGATAGCTGGCCTTTCTCTGTCTGACTGGAGCGGGCGGCCTTCAGGTAGTCCAGCGTAAGGCGTGGCAGTAGGTAGTTCCTGCTTACGCTGGCACGGGCTTCCTTACCCATGCGGGCGTTGAGATCCTCGTCGCGGAGCAACTGCACTATGCGGGCGCCGCACTCTTGCGGGGAGTCCACCAAGTAACCGTTGACCCCGTCCTGTATCTGAAGCCTGATGCCTCCTACGTTGCCGCCGATCATGGCCTTGGCCTTCCACATCGCTTCGGTCACGGTCAGCCCGAACCCCTCGCGGGTGGACTTCTGGATGACTACCCGTGAGGCGGTCTGGAAGGCGTTCACTACCCTGGCAACGGAGCAGGGTAGGTCGGCGTGGGCATAGAGATGCACGTCCGGGTCATCCCCCACGTAGTCGTTGACGCTGGCCGCCATCGCTTCGGCTTCCGGGTCGTCTGAGGCTTGTATCAGACCCAGCAGCGCCAGTTGCAGACCGGGTACGTCCTGCCTTGCCAGCCGGTAGGCATCCACCACGCCCCAAGGATCCTTCCAGGCATCGAAGCGTGACACCTGGGTTACCAGAGGGCGCCATGGGTCGATGCCCATGGTGGCCACGATGTCCCATGTCTCGGACTCTTCCAGGGCTACGTTCTTTTCGTTCAGGGGGTCTATCCCCGGCGGCGCAATCACGACGGGCATCGCGTTCCTCACCCCACTTGGCACGTAGTCGTCAAGGGAGAACACCAGCCTGTCATAGTGGAAGAACAAGGGGAGAAGATTGTCCATCACCCTCGTGTTCGGTGATGTCAGATCAATGTGGCCTATCCATACCCACGTGGAATCCGGTTCCTTGGTCATGAGTTTGGCCAGGGGAAGAAGCTGTGGGTCGTGGACGAACCATACGTCATTCCAAAGCTGGTCTTGCTCGAAGGCCCGGGCCACATCCCGGATCGCTCCGTGGTAAGTGTCCCAGTCCTCATCGGACAGGGAGCCGGGAGCGCCCTGGAGCATGTTGTGTATCAGCTTGGTGACTCGAAAGAAATCGTCCTGCGGTTTGATGACGATGCGCTCGGTCTCGATTCCAAGAGAGTCCATCAGGGGGACAATTGACTGGAGGATTTCGGCCACGCCGCCGCCGGTAGCGGTGCTGTTGAGGTGGACAACCTTCATGCCCTTCATGTCTCCAGCGATGCTGGTCAGTTCTTCCGCCATTTGCTCGGGGATGAAAGGCACATAGTCATCGAATTCAACGGGCGGATGGTCCATTCTAAAGTACATCTAGGTTTGAAATCTCCCTCGTTGAAAATGATGCGGACAGACGACTCATCAAGTCCGGGGCAGCAACCATAATCGCGCATCCGGGCCGGGGTTGCAACGCGTACGGGAACGGTGTTTGTCGGTTAGATGTTGGCGCCCGGAGAGTGGAGTTACAGAAAGCGCCCCGATTTTAGGGGTGATCTGGGATTCCCGCTTGCCTGGCAGTAAGGGAGCAAGCGGCGCCAGTAGTGTGGCGGTCGTGGTTACTCAACTGTGACGGACTTGGCAAGATTGCGGGGCTGGTCCACGTCGCAGCCGCGCAGGACGGCGATGTGGTATGCGAGAAGCTGCATCGGTATCGTTGCCAGCACGGGAGACAACAGTTCCCCGCACTCGGGCATGTACAGCACCTCGTCCACCTGGGAAACGATCTCCTCGTCGCCATCGGTGGCCAGGGCCAATACCATCCCGTCCCGAGCCTTCACTTCAAGAATGTTCCCTACCATCTTGTCGTAGAGGCTGTTGCGTGGGGCCACTGCCAATGTCGCCATGCGCTGGTCAATCAGGGCAATCGGGCCGTGCTTCATCTCGCCGGCGGCGTAGCCTTCGGCGTGGATGTAGCTGATCTCCTTGAGCTTGAGAGCTCCTTCCATTGCAATGGAAGCGTTGATGCCCCGTCCCAAATAGAGGAAGTTATGGTAACCGTTGAAACGGCGGGCCAGCCGCTGGTACGGAGCCGTATCGGTGAGCATGTCTCCCATGAGCCGGGGGCACTGGGCTAATTCGTCCACCAGGCAGCGTACTTCTTTGGCGTCCAGGAATCCCCTGGTCTGGCCCAGGTAGGCCCCCAGAAGGCTAAGTACCGTGAGGGATGCTATGAAGGTCTTGGTGCTGGCAACGCCTATCTCGATGCCGGAGCGCATGTAGAGAGTGCCCTCGGCCAACCGGGTGGTCTGGCTGCCCTCCACGTTGCAGATGGTGATCAGCCTGGCCCCGGTGTTGCGCACCATCTCCATGGCGGCCACTGTGTCGGCAGTCTCACCTGATTGGGCGATAGACACCACCAGGGTGCGCTCGTCCAGGAACGGCTCGCGGTAGCGGAACTCGGAAGCACTTTCGGCCTCGGCCGGGAGGCCGCCAAGCTGCTCGACCAGGTAGCGGCCGACCTGGGCGGCGTGGAGACTGGTGCCGCAACCAATCAGGACCACCCGATGAAAGGACTTGACCTCCTCCTCGGTGAAGGGCATTTCGGCCAGGTCCACCTTGCCGTGCTGGAAATTCACCCGGTTGCGCAGGACGCTGGCCACCACCTGCGGCTGCTCGTATATCTCCTTGAGCATGAAGTGGCGGTAGCCGCCTTTGTCGATTAGCACATCCTCTGGAGAAACGGTCTGCAATCGTTTGTCTATGAAGCGGCCATCCAGGTCCCGGTAATTCACTCCATCACGGGTCACCTGGGCCATCTCCCCGGAATCCAGGAATCCGACTTTGCCGCCCCGGCCTGAAAGAGACGGGGACTGGCGCAGTATGGGCAGCACGGCGGGAAGGTCGCTGCCGACGATTCCCTGGCCGTCCTGATGGGCTACTACGATTCCCCCGGCGTGTCCCAGGCGCATGGCCCAGATGGTGTCCTGGCAGTCCTGGCAGGTGGCGGTGATGGCCTGGGATCCCTGGACGATGCGTCCCATTCGGAGGAAAGCGTCCTCGAAGCACAATCCCTGGTCCATCCCCTCCTCGATAATGTGGGGGATGACCTCGGTATCGGTCTCGGAGACGAACTCATGGCCTGCGTCCAAGAGACGGGCCTTGAGAGCGGTGAAGTTCTCCACGATGCCGTTATGGACGACGGCGATGCGGCCGCGGCAGTCGGTATGGGGATGGCCGTTGTCGTAGGACGGACGGCCGTGGGTGGCCCAACGGGTATGGCCCAGCCCCATAGTCCCACGAAGGGGAGCGGGGGGCATACCCTTACCGTTGGCGGTGGCGAGGCCATCGACCTTGCCTACGGTCTTGCGGACCTGCATGATGCCCTCGGCGTCCACGACGGCGATACCGGCGCTGTCGTAGCCCCGGTACTCCAGCCGTTGCAGGCCCTCCAGGATTATGGGCCAAGCTTGGCGATCACCTACGTATCCAACGATTCCGCACACAGTTGCTTATATCCCCGACTACTTTCCCCGGCAAGGCCGGACATGATCGGACACGCCTCTAGAATACGGGTATTTTCCGGCGGGTTTCATCCTGTGTATGCGCACATTCCGACTCGCGGAGAGTTCACCAGGGGCAGCGTCATACCCTCATCATCCTCGTCGGCCTCCCTGATAGCACAGTCGTCGCAGACGAATCTTTCGTCAAAGTAATGCCACATGGCGAGCGCTTTTGTGGCGGGGGCGTCGCAACTAAAGCAAGCCAGTGGAGGAGGAAGGTTTCTTGCCAGGACCCGAATGTTCCTACTCCGTATGTCCCCCTCCGACACGATTCTCAAAGACAATTCGGTCATCGTGCCGAAGTCATACTCGTGGATAAACCTCGATCCCACATCAAGGAGCCGGCCAATCCTGTGCGACATATCCTGGTCAAACGATTCGACCGGATAGTTGAAGTACTCCACATCCCTGATGGTAAACGCGCTCAGATGGCCACAGCATTCCAGCCAGGCCGCCCGCAGGAAATCGTCCAAGTCCTCCAGCCGCGCATTCACCGGGACTTCCAAGTGCATCCAGTAGTCCTTCTCCTCTTTGCCTTCGACTATGACGTGAAAGCCTTTTGCCGGGCGTCTGCCACGCCGGGGTGCGTCCTGACCGGTCCGGCTCTTGCAGGACTTGAGGTGCCGGGTCATGGCTCCCTTGCCGTAGTCCTTCTGGCAGAAACTGCACGTGCCCCTGGTAGGAGTATGGCGAGCCATTTCCTTCACACCCTCCACTTCTACAATTTCTACAATGTGCCGTTCGATTAGCTCGGGATGGCGGTAATCCGGTGGGAGAGATTCCGGGCGAAGTCCTGAAGAGTAGTGGCAGCCTTGCGCCGCACCAGGGGTTGTCCCAGTTCTCCCAGCTTACCCATGAAGGCAACGTCGGTCGAGATGGAAACGCCGGTTTCCACCTCTGATTGCCGGTCCAACCGCATCCTCAAGTCCGCCTTGAGGGAACCTCCCACCTGGCGGTCCGCCGCCTCGACGTGAAAACGGGCCTCGCCCCGCTGCCGGTCCTGCTCCAAGAGTTGGACCGTCCCCGAGAACCGCAGCCGCATGGGGCCGACGCGCACCTGCATCGTGGCCTCATAGCAGCCGCCCTCCCCGATGGTGACCTCTCCTGTCCCTGGGACCAGCGTCGCCGCTGCCGGTATATCCATCAACAGATCCCAGGTCGCGTCCCAACCCGCCGGAACTACGCATTGGTTTTCGAGCTTCAATCTCCGTCCTCGTGCTTGCGGCTTGCGGGTCGCGGCATTGGTCTATCCGGCGCTGGCCAGGGCCTGCTCTATGGCGCGGCGTGTGAAGACTTCAGCCATGTCCGTCTTGTACTCCGGCGAGCCGCGGAAGTCCTCCAGCGGGTCAACGGCGTCTCTGACAGTCTCGGCGCAGGCGCGGATGTTGGCGTCGGTCAATTCCCGCCCTCGCAGCGCCGACTCCGCATCGGCGGCGCGCACCGGGGTAACTCCCACGGAACCCAGAACAATTCGGACATCCCGGCAAACGTTGTCCTCTGATGGCTCAACCAGCGCTGCTACAGATACAGTGGCATAATCGTCGGCAGTCCGGGGCAGGAACTTTATGTAGCAGGAACCGGAGCCCGGGGGCGCGGGCGGAATGGACACACTGGTCAGGACCTCTCCCGGCTGAACGTCGGTTTCGTAGTAATCGATGAAGAGGTCTTCCGCCAACAGGACACGTTCGCCGCTGGCCGAGGTCAGGGTCACGGACGCGCCAAGGGCTATCAGCGTGGGCGGCGGGTCCTGGTTTGGGTCGCCGTGCACCAGCCCGCCGCCGATGGTGCCCATGGTGCGAATCCGGGGCGTGGCAACACGGCTGAATGTCTCGGCAACCAGGGGCAGGGTTTCGGCGATGATTGGATTGGTCTCGATGCGCCTTTGGGTGCAGAGCGCTCCCATACGCACCGCGCCGGGGCTGCAGTTTTGTTCAGATCCCTCCGCCGCCCCGATTCCGCCTCCGTCGAGGGTAATGGAATCAAGACCAGGAACCCGGCGCAGGCTGATAACGTGACCGGGCTGGGAAAAGCGGTGCTTCATCTGAAGCACCAGGGCGGTGCCTCCGGCCATTACACGGGCGTCGTCCCCATAACGGTCCAGGAGGTTGAAGGTCTCCTCCAGGCTGACCGGGCTATGGTACTCGAAGTCGATCACTGGGCCTGTTCCTGCACTGTCCGAGCGGCGTTGATTACCGATTCCAATATCCCGTAGTAGCCCGTGCAGCGGCACAGGTTACCCATCATCCACTGGCGGATTTCATCCTCTGTGGGCGCAGGATTCACGTCCAGCAGAGCCTTGGCGGCGATCACCTGCCCGGGGGTGCAGATGCCGCACTGAAAGCCGCCGTGGTCGATGAAAGCCTGCTGCACCGGGTGAAGTTGACCGGCCTCGGCGATACCCTCGATGGTGGTGATTTCGGCGCCGTCGGCGGCCACCGCCAGGGTTATACAGGACGCCACCATCTCTCCGTCGAGGAGCACGGCACAGGCACCACAGACACCGACGCTGCAACCCTCCTTGGTGCCCGTCAGCCGCAGGTCGTACCGGAGAAAGTCCACCAGCAGACGTTGTGCCGGGACCTGCCGCCGGTAGTCTGTACCGTTGACTTTGAGGTTAACCTGGTAGTCCATTTTCAGTGACCCGCACCCGCCATACCGGAATGGCCCGAGGGTATAGACGATGCCAATGGTATACTACGCGGTATCTTATGACAAGCGCGATTTGAGACTGAGACGAGGGGAGGTCAGCTATGCCCAACCAGAACGGCGGTCATGCAACGCAGCACGTGGGCAACACTATCCTGATGGTAATGATGGACGTGGACCCCGAGGACGAAGAGGAGTTCCACCGCTGGTACAACCAGCAGCACATCCCGGAGCGGCTGGAGATTCCCGGCTACGTCAGCGCCCGCCGGTTCAAGCTGGAGAGCGGGGACGACGGGATGCTGAAGTACCTGTGCATCTGGGAGATGGACGACTCCAGCGCGATGGAACACGAGATGTACAAGGCACAGAGCGCCGACCCGACGGCCCTGTACGAGCGCGTTACCAAGACGGTAAAGGCGCGGGCACGGGCAGTGTACCGGCAGATATTCCCTGACACCGGGGCCTACGAGGACAAGTCCGGCTTCCACCCCAGGCACCAGGAGATTTCGGCCTGACGCCAGCGGTTCACCGGCTCGGCCCGCCGACTCTGGGGCGTGGCGCGTGACCGAGTACCCGTTGGAATACCTGGTGCAGAACTGGGGCAGCCTGGCCGGTCTCGTCGTATCGGCCATCGGTCTAACATGGGCAATATGGACGGCCCGGCAAGCCCGCACGGCCGCCCGCGCCGCGGAGTCTGCCAGCATTAGGACGCGGGCGGCGTTGGGGCGAACTTTGAGCTTGGCGGATATTGAGCGGGCAATTGCGCTGATCCGGGACCTCCAAGAGGCTCTGAGGCGACAGCAATGGGATGTCGCAGTCGCACTTTGTCCCGGTCTTAGCGCAATGCTGCACGACATAAACGTGAGCATTGCCATAGGACAAGAGCGGGACTTTTCGGTGCTCCACTACGCCGTGGGGCAGATCAGCGGGCTCGAAGGTGAATGAGATGGTAGATATGATGGAAATCGCTTCCAAGTTGACTCAGCGGACTGGTGAGCGCCGGATTGCTTGGAAACCAACTGCAGACCCGAACTCATTTGTAGCAGTTGTTGGAAAGCTGAATATCATGGTGTGGTCGGAACAGGCGTCTCGATGGGACCCGCCGAAAGCCCGTCTTGAAGTGCTTGACGGAAAAGGCACGCGAATCGCGTCAGTGAAACACGATCCCTATGGTCCCGGCGATGAACAAAACCTCGAAATCGTTGCACTGTATGAGGCCGCCAGGAGCGCCGCCCTGAACGTTGATGAACAGTTGACGGAACTCTTGAACACCCTGGATTCGGACGATGATTTGACCGGGGAAATAAGTGCGCGTAACCTACCCCGCCCGCGTCCAGCGCAGTAGGCCGGGGATGTCCGTCACCTTATCCAACTCCCACAGGTGGGCCAGCAGGCCGTTGGCGCGGTTCGCGGGTATGACCCCTTCGGCCAGGCCCAGGAATTTCTCCCCAACTTCTTCGTCCGACAGCGGGTTCCTGTAGTGGCCCTTGTGGTACGCCACCTGGGATGAGAGGGTCTGCCCCGACCCGGTGACGACCTCAAGGTCGCAGAGCATTGCTTCGGGCGCGCGCCGGTTGGCTTCCTCCGACACTTCCACCTGCACCCGGCTTGCCAGGTCCATCAGCTTCGGGTTGTGCAGGTATTCATCGCCGAAGTGCTGCTGCTCCACCGTGCCGTACATCAAGGCCACGGCGGCGGTATAGGGCATCGAGTGGTCGGCGGTCTCGCGGTTGGCCGGGCGCCACTTCTCCGGGTCTCCGGCCATGATGTTCACCGCGGTCTGCAGGGTGCGGACGGTCACAGAGGCGATGTCCGCCGGGTCGGGCAACTGCTCCCGCACTTCCAACGCCGCCTGAGCCACAGTCTGGGAGTATTGTCCCAGGGGGAACCGTTTAATGCTGCACTCCATGATCTTGAAGGGCCGGTCTCCGCCTCCGAAGGCTGCAAGCTCAAAGGGCCGGCGCGTAACTGCCTTGAAATAGCCGCCGTCTCCTTCAAAGATGGGCGATGGGCCGGTCAGTCCCCGCTGGGACAGCATGGCGGCGAATACGGCGTTGCGGCTGGCGTTGGCATAGGCGCAGCCCTTCCACATCGAAACGTCGCCAATGCGGGTCTGGTAGAGAGCCAGGTTCGGGGCAATGCCCAGGTTCAGGGCCTGTACCGTCTGCTCCCGCGGCATTCCCAGGGCGTGGGCGACGCCCAGGATGCTGGCGATGCAGCCTACCGTGACGTGATCGAACCCGTTGGGCTTGATGTCCACCGTGTCGCAGATGCGGCAGAAGGCTTCATAGGCCAGCACCGTGGACGCAATCAGCCCCTTGCCGCCGGAGCCGCCAATCTCGGCTGCGGTCAGAGTCGCCGCGATACTGTCGCTGGGATGTCCCGACTCCCGGCTGGTGTAGCCGTCGTTGAAGTCCAGGTAGCGTACCGCCACGCCGTTGGCAAATGCCGCCAGGTCGGGGCTGGTCTGTTGCCCGCTGACCAGGATAGTTGCCGGTTGGGCGCTGGTTATGGTGGAGGCGATGTCCCGGGCTATCCTGGCCGGTTCGCTGTCATACCCGCCCAAAGCGCAGCCGAGGGTGTCGATGATCATGCGCTTGGCCTGATGGATGATCTCTCCCGGCAGGTCCTCGAACCTGAGAGATGAGGCGTAGTCGCTCAACTGTTCTGCGATGGTGGGCATGGACGCACCTCCGGGTGAATGAGGGACGGCGGGGGTTAGGCCAGATGAAGTCAAACGATAGTGCTGGGCCATTGGAACCTATGATGTCCTCTATAGAAAGTGAGCTTGAGCCATTCCAAGTCGGCTTCCCATTCGTCAATTGCTTTTGAAAACTGCAATGGATCGTTGCGTTTCCTGTTTCTGGCGAAGCTTGCTATGGATTCGGCCATCTTCATCAGCCTTTGTGAAGACCTCGCCGGTCCCCATTCCTCAATATACTCCGGGGAATCTACCTTCGGCAGGACCTCTTTTTCAAAAACCTCACTCAAAATTGCGCGTCGTGTCCCCTCTCGTTTCCCATTTCGCCCTACGCGGTAGCCCATATAACTGAGCAAACCGATCTTGGGCCAGTCTGCCTCAACTGAATATCCCAAATTGCCGGACCCTGGGAAGACTTCTGTAGAAGGCCACGGGAAACCAATAGCTTTGAGGAATTTCAACCCAGAGTGATCGTAACTAAAGAAGTCAAGGAGCGATTTGTCACCACACAATGGATCTTTCCCACATGCGAGAAAGGCAAGGGCCATTTCTTGTGAGTACGCTCTGATAGTCTTGTCAGTTCTAAGGTCGAGTTGTTCTACCACGTCTTCTGAGTCCCAACCTTCCCGTCCAAGTATCAGAGTTTCTACATCCCCTCTGAAAGCACCGGCATACTCAACATTGTGCTTTTCCAGCAGGTCGACAAGCTCGTACTCGCCGACGGGAGACGAACCGTGGACAACTGCCTCTTTGAATACATCGTCCATGCTGCTAGGTTCATAGAACCAGTCCCGGAAGGTTTTATGTTGCAAGCAGGGGGCGAGCACTTCATGGATTTGCTGGAGGCGTGAAATCCTCACTTGAATTCTAAACTGAAGGTCTCGGACTCGGGGATATGTGGAACTGTTACGGAATAATAACTCATGCTTTAGTTTTTGAAGTTCGGCCAGAGAGTACCAGAAGGAATCCGCATAGGATTCCATTTGATCGATTCCGAAAGATGAGAGAGGTCTGATCGTCATTGTTTCTTGATCCTATGATGACAGGATTCTCTCACGTATCTTGCAAGCCTCTGATACCAATGGATCGTACTGCATTCACAACTCAGCAGAACAATGGTATCAGTGACTTTCGTTGGTTGTATGGATGGGTTTAGGTTATTGGCCGGTTCTGACAGCCCTCAGTCGAAGTGGGGCATTACCTCTTTGGCGAACAACTCCATGCAGCGCATCAGCTTCGAGTGCTCCATGTTGCCGAAGGAGAAGTTACAGCCGAAGTATCCCACTCCCTCTTCCTGCAACGCCTTGATCTGCTCCACGCACTGCTCCGGTGTCCCGATGACCGCCCGGTGGTCGTACAGGTATTCGTAGCTTGGCGGCGGCTCGGAGCGGGAGGCGCGGAAGGAGTCGATGCTCTCGTGGACCTCGCTGCCCACCTCGAAGGTGCGCCGCCACTGGATCATGTCCTGTGTCCACTCCATTCCAACCCTGGCCCCCTCCCGCGCCTCTTCCTCGGTCTCGGCCACGTAGCAGTAGCGGAAGAAAGGTATCTGCGATATGGGAACGTTGTGGCCCGCATCCCGGGACAGCTTCTCGTACCTGCGGCACAGGTCCAGAGCGTCGGCGGTGTCCAGAACGACCCCCACCATGAGCGGGTGACCGGTCCTCGCCACGAACTCCAGAGTCTCCACGGTGCGAGTGGCAGCCAAATAGACCGGTGGGTGAGGCTTCTGCACCGGCGGCGGGGTGAGGTTAGCCCGGTTGACGCGGTAATATTCGCCCTCGTGGGAGAAGTCCGGGGTGGTCCAGAGGCCGGTCATCACCTTCAGGCTCTCCTGGAACCGGCCCTGGCTTTCCTCACGGTCCACGTCGAACCCCTTATATTCGTAGCCCGCGGTGCCGCGGCCAAGGCCCACGTCCAGCCGGCCGCCGCTGACGGCGTCCACGGTGGCGGCATCCTCGGCCAGCCGGATGGGGTTCTGGAGCGGCGGGACCAGCACAGCCGTACCCAGCCGGATGGCGCTGGTAACAGCGGCCAGGTGCCCCATCAACACCAGCGACGACGAGCCGATACCATACCGGGAGAAGTGGTGTTCCGCCAGCCATGCGGAGTGGTAGCCAAGCTCTTCGCCCCGGCAGACCTCCTCCACCGTGTTCTTGAGGACCTGCTGCGGGTCGGTCCCCTCCGGCCAGGGTATATGGGTGAATAGGGCGAATTTCATGGGCGTTCCTCTCCGGCCCCCGGCTCCGGCGGGAGCTTCGGCATTGGGCAGACCAGACCGGACAGCCCCGGTCAGGGTAGCGGACTGCGGCCATTATTCCACACATCGCGCACCTCCGTAACCCCGGGTTCCCGCTATCCCCGATGATATAATCCGCGTGCAAGGCAGTGGAGCAACTCATCCTCCGGTGCGCTTGCCAACCACTAACTTCACCCCAATGAGGAGGCGTCCTTGCCCGTCCACATCCTCTACGGCGACAGCTACCTGGTGCCCCGGGCCTTGGCAAGGCTGGAAGAGTCCGAGGAGACCCGGGACCTGTTCGATTCCAACCGCCACCGGCTGGACGGGGGCCAACTCAACCTGGCCGAATTGCTCAACGTCTGCAACGCCATCCCCTTCATGGACCCCCGGAGGATGGTGATAGTGGATGGGCTGTTGACTACATTTGAAGGCCGGCGCACCGGCGGCGGGCGGCGCAGCAACGCTGCCAGAACGTCCGGCAACGCGGCCTCCGCGTCCCTCCGCGGTTGGGAGGGACTGGCTGACACCATACCGATGATGCCCGATTCCACGGTCCTGGTGTTCACGGACGGCAGCCTGTCCAACGGCAACCCTCTGCTGCGGACCTTGACCGATGTTGCCCAGGTGCAGCCATTGCCCACCCCCAATGGAGAGCGGCTGGCCCGGTGGGTAAAGTCGTCGGTGGAGGAGAAGGGGGGCAGCATCAGTCCCCCGGCCATCCGCAGCCTGACCGACATGGTGGGGCAGGACCTGTGGGCGTTGGACCAGGAACTGGAGAAGCTCTGCCTTTACACCCAGGGCCAGCGGATCGGGGAAGAGCATGTGTCCGAGATGGTCCACCAGGCGCGCGAGGCGAACATCTTTGCCGCCGTGGACGCCATGATCGACGGGCGGCAGGGTCTGGCGCTACAGCTATTGCAGCAACTCAAGCAGGACGGACGGGACGCAACCTACGTGGTGGCGATGGTGGAGCGGCAACTGAGGCTGCTGGCCCTGGCCCGCAACGCGATGGACGAGGGTGCGCCGCAGAGCGACCTTGGCCGCAGGATAGGCGCGACCAGCGATTTCGTGCTGAGAAAGACGGTCGACCAGGCCCGGAGACATTCCTTCGCTGACATCACCTACCGCTACGAGCGGCTGCTGGAAGCCGACCTGGCCATCAAGACAGGTCGCATGGAGCCTGACCTGGCGTTGGAGTTGCTGGCGGCAGACCAGCCCGGCCGTTAGCCGCCGCGGTCTACTCCACCGGCTTTCTCAGCGTGTAGACGATGAAGTTGGGCGCGCGAAATTCGTCGTCGAAGCCGGGATTCGCGGCCAGTTGCTCTTCCGATGGCGTCGGCTCTTCAAGTCCTTCGAGGATAAACCCGGCATTCCGGAATGCGGAGAGATAGCTGGACAGCGTCCGGTGCATATTGACGAACGACCGTCCCCACCAGATGAATTCCCGTGGCCCTTCGTTCCAGTAATCGTCAACAGGATAGAAGAGCCTCTCGTCGCCGCGTTTGATCCACCCTCCGGGTTGTGAACTCCGAATGGGGTGTATGTTGCAGACCACGAACCTGCCGCCGGGACGGAGCACCCGGAACGCCGCTTCAATGGAACGGTCGTAATCTGCCAGATCGACCATGACGATGTAGGACACCGCGAGATCGAATCTCCCGCTCGCCACGCCGGCCAGGTCCTCTGCGTTACCCGCCAGGTACGTCTCGCCTGCGCTTCCAAGGCTCCGTGCTGTCTGCACCAACGCCTCGGTGATGTCAACGCCAGTGACCTCCGCACCCATCTTTCCAAGCAGACGGCTGAAACGGCCCTCGCCGCACCCAATGTCTATGACACGCTTGCCGGAGACGTCGCCAAGGGCATCAAGCACCCATGAATCAAGCATCCCGGTCCGGACGGACTGGTCCTGCTGAATCCAGTCCTGTGCGGATTCCGCCCACTGGGACCTGAGAAGGTCTTTCAGGTCTCCCGCGTACATCATTTCTTGGTAGTGCCTTTCACCGACTGGCACGGTGGGACAACTTCACCTGGACCCTGGAGGTTGCGCATAGGGTCCAAAGGGCTGGGTTCAAAGCCAAGTTGCACAGGTTTACGAGAGAAAGTTGATTGCCTTTACAAGCGTCTTGTTGGAGGCCAACCTGGCTATCAAGACTGGGCGCATGGATCCGGACTTGGCATTGGTGCCACTGGACGCAGCCCATCCGAGCCGGTGGAAGTGTCAGGTTAGGCTGAGTAGCTTGCAAGAGCCTGAGTCACCATGTCCCTCGGTGAGGATTGCCCCCTACGCGCACGGCCAAATATCGCCTTGTGGGTGGCCATCAGGCTATTTAGACGGTGTGTTGCGTCCTCGTTCCGACCGAGTCTCTCTGACTTCAGCCAGCCGTTTAAGTTGCCCTCGAATTCCCGCTCCTTGAACACAGAGTCATCTGATTCTTGGTTGAGATACTCGTCGACCACATCGATTGAGGCGTCTAGCAGTAACTGGAGCGTGTCTTGGTTGCAGTCTTGCAACAAGCAACGAAAAGCAGTAGTCAGTCCTTGAGATGAGTAATCTTGATTGGTCCGAATCAGAACATCCCGTAGCAAGTCCATGACCACAAAATAATAGAGGAATCGCGTTAGACGTCGGCTAGGCTGAACTCCTGCTCCTCGTCCGAACTTGAACTTCTCGGCTGATTGCTGCAATCTATAAGAGGCGTATAGATCATCCACCGTGATTGGTTCTGTCTCTGTCACTTGCTTGAAGATTGATCCGCCCGGCAAGAAGGGTGCACTCCTGCCATAAGCCTGTCCCGGCCATCGTAACCAACCAGCCCCATAGACCTTTATTAGATCAAACGCATTGGCAGATTCAACGAATTGCCGCTCATTGGGATGGGACTTTTGAAATGCCTTTCTCGTGTCCCATCCACCTCTCTGTATCTCCAAGAACATATCGTAATGGGAGGACATATTTTCTTCCCAAGTCTTGAAGCTCGTATCCAATGCCAGCAGATCTTGTTCTCGCACAGCGTTCTGAGAATTGGTAAATTTCGTTATTTTCGTGAGGGCAACGTCGCTGCCCTTGACGATTTTGGTTACCACTACACCCCGTTCGGCTTTCACCCTCCATTGTTCCAAGGCTTCACTTTGACCGGTACCGCCTGGATCCAACTTTTGCTGTAGTACATTCCATATCGACTTTGTCGTTTGGCATCCATTGACTACGTATGGGTCATACAGCACCAGAGAACCATCTGTCCTGGCCCAGAAGTCAGAAACAACGATAGTGATCCCATTGTTGTATAGCCCGAACATCTCAGGTTCGGTTTCTAGAGTTTGGGCTATGCCCTTATTGATTTTTCGCCTGCCCCCCAAGAACTGCCGGACGTTTTTCTCGTACAGCTGGTCCAAATTTCCGGTCTTATCTCTGTAACCCTTCAGGAATTGATACAGGGTCGTTAATGGAATAGTACCAACCCGCAGTCCGGCGCTGGGTTCGACGAATTCTCCTTGAATTGACAATGAGATGGCAGGAGAATGGATCGGGCCTCCTGCATCCCGGATAGTTTGTAGCGAAATGTCTTCGACATCAAAAATACCGGGGAACTCTTGGTTTCCTAAAGTTCGAATATCATTGAGCGCCCGTCGGTCGTCTTCCCTCATCGGCATGATAGTGGCAAACACGAGGACTAGCTTGTCCCGATCCGAAGCCCCCGTCACGAAGTTCTGGAGCCGCCCCACCAACTGTGTCGTATGCTCGGACAGGCGGTCATTGTTCCCTGTGAGCGTCGCGATTACCTTTCGGCCTTCTCCGACTATAGTATCCGCACCCTGAAATGCCGTTCCGTACTTGCTCTGGATCAAGTACCAAGTGTCCCCTTCTACTGATTGTTCGTCCTGCTCAGTGTCGCCTATTTCTGACCGGCGCAGATATGCAATGTCAATTCCGCCATCCCCCGTGCCATCACACAATATTAGGTCTTCGTCATCCTCAGTCACGCCTAACCACTGAGTAACTAACTTGAACGCGAAACGCTGACCTTTTTCAAATGGTGAAAGTTCGCCTTGTTCGAACTCTAACAACCATTCTTCGCTGAACTGTTCAAAGGTGATTTCGTCCTGATTAGATGGGACAGCTGCAACCATTCCACTCTCCTTCAGTCTGTGCATTCTCAGAGGTCATTACGGTGTCCATGGAAGAAGCTTATAGCAAAGTTATCCCGGTTTACAAGGAAAGGCTAATTCGCCCTAACTTTGCTATAAATGGCCTGGACTGCCTCTAGTCCACGCCGGGGATGACGGGGTTGTAGCAGGCGGCGAAGTGGCCCGGCTGCATCTCCTCCAGCGGCGGGCGGGGGTCCTGACGGCAGCGATTGGTAGCCTTGTTGCAGCGGGGAAGGAAGGGGCATTCCTCGGGGAGCTTGCTCATGTCGGGCGGGTTGCCCCGGAGGGGTTCCAGGCGGGAGTCAGGCTGGTCGAGCCGGGGCAGCGTCTTCAGCAGGGACCAGGTGTACGGGTGTTGGGGTTCCTGGAACAGGGGGATAACATCGCTGGTCTCCACCACCGTTCCGGCGTAGATAACTCCCACTTTGTTGGCCATGCTGGCCACCACGCCCATATCATGGGTAATCAGCAATATGGACGATTGCTGCTCTTTGCAGAGGGTCCTGATGCGTTCCAGAATTTGGGCCTGCAAGGTCACGTCAAGACCGGACGTGGGTTCGTCGGCGATCAACAGGCGCGGCTTCAGCACCAGGGCGATGGCCAGCATGATGCGCTGGCACATGCCGCCGCTCAGGCTGAAGGGATACTGACCCATAATCCGTCTCGGCTCGGGCATTCCCATTTCGGCCAGCATGTCCAGGGCCATCTGGTTGGCGACCCTGGGCGACACATCGGTGTGGGCCAGTATGACCTCTTCGAGTTGGGGGCCGACCAGTTGGACTGGGTTGAGGGCGGCCTGGGCGTCCTGGAACACCATCGAAATCTGGTTGCCCCGCAGATGTCGCATCTCCTCGGGGCTGGCCCTGAGCAGGTCCTTCCCCCCAAAGTAGATGCTGCCCTCGGGAACGGACGCCGTGATAGGCAGCAGGCCCATGATGGCCAGGGCAACCGTGCTCTTGCCCGCGCCGCTTTCCCCGACCAGGCAGAATATCTGCCCCTCCTCCTGAGAGAAGCTAACGCCGTTCAGCGCCTTCACCTCGCCGGTGGACGCTCCGAAACGAACGTGGAGATTTTCTATCTTTAGCGCCTCGGCCATTGGCGCCTCTCCCAACGGTCAATCCGGCCACAGGCCGCGGATGACTCTAAAATTTGGTGCGGACTTTCGGAAATTATGCGTTGCCTCCCGCCGCCGGTGTCGGACTGCGCAGCGACTCGGCATGGAACCTGCCCGCTTTCAATTCGGCGATCATGTCTTCCAGGCCGGTGATCTTCCGCTCGAACCGGGTCGCGGCGGTTCCCAGTTGCTCGGCGCGGTGGGCGTCGCTACCCCCGGTCATGCGATGCCCCAGCATCTCGCTCAGGTCCTGGGAGAACCGGTTTTGCGCCTCGGTGCCCCGCCCGTTGATGCCCTCTATGGCGACGCAATGCCGGAAGAACGCTTCCCCGCCCGCCCGTTCCAGCATCCCTGCCCGGATTACCGGGTCACGTCCGGGGTCTTCCAGGAACCTGCGACGGTAGGGGTGCGCGGCGATGACCACGCCGCCCTTGCGTTCAACCTCCTCCCACAGGAAATCGGGTTTATGGAGGCCGAAGATGTACCGGTCCAGACCGAATACTATTACATGCCCGGCGTCGGTGTTGACCTCCGAGCCCGCTATCAGGAGGAAATTATGTTTCTCTGAAAGCTCGCAGACCCGATTGGGGTCCCAGAAGAAGTCATGGTCGGTCAGGCACATCCCGTCCAGCCCAATGCCCTTGGCCCGCTCTACGAGATCGTCTATTCCAACGAAGCTGTCGTCCGAACTTGGATAGGTGTGGGTATGGAGGTCAATCAGCAACGGCTTGGTACCAGAGGGATAGATTCTGTCCAATGACAAGTGATTTCAGGGGGCATGTAAATCCAGTCCAGCACGAGGGGATATTACTGGCGCACCGCCAGTGTTTCCGCGTCCCGGATGTATACGGCAGTTTCGTGAATGTCCCGGATAATAGGCTCTTCAGGCTCGCAAATACCATCGTAGAAACAGGTCCCGCCTAGGTCCTGCATCCTCTGGCTATACCTGGCCGCCAAATCACGTAGGCCCGGGCTTTCGTCGCGCATTCCTCGGATAGTGCTATGGGTGATGCCGGATGATCGCGGCTCCCGGCCCGTCCGTTCCAGAATCATGGCGGCTGTAGCCCGGTTGGTCGCGCCCCATGCCTTCTCAGCAGAGTTGCGAAGGCACCACTGATCCTGCATCTCCTGGGCATCACGGCAGAGCGCCCAGGCGTCTGCCATTCTGAGTCTGCCCCGTTCGATTTCCAGCATGTGTTTCCCCCGATTGAGTCAGCCCCGGCGTAGCGGTAGTTTAACCGAAGGGCCGGAAAGATGGAATACCGGGATGTTCCCTCGACTCTCATCGAATCACGGCGCGGCCGGAAAAACGTAAGGGCCGGCGCGAGGCCAGCCCAACGACAAGCTCAATGCTCGTTTATTGGCGGCTACCGGGCGATGGGAATGACCAACCCCTCTTCCTCCAATGCCTCCATAATCTGGTTGGCGCGCTCCTCCTCTATCTTGAACCGGCGCGTCATATATCCGGAGGACACATGGGGGTTGCGGAGGGCGATGTCCCGTGCCTGGTCAATCATCCGCTCATCCAGGTCATGACCATCGTAGCCCCGGGTATTGCCGTTGTGCCCATTCCTGCTGCGGGCGTCAACTCCTTCCGTACGTTTGTAACGGTGGCCGGTCGGAATCGGACGCGAGTACATCTGGTCTGCTTCGTCGATTGCAGGCGCAGGCAAGCGGGAATTTACGGTGGTAGAGGGACTTTCCGCGGCCCGTTCTCTCTGGTGTATGATGACGAGCCACGACACTATGACCAGACCGAGAAAGACACCGTGTTCGAGAAGCTCACCGCGGTCGCCGATGATTATGTCGACAGCGCTAAAACCTATAAAGGTAGAGGCGCTCAACAAGAGCCCCAGACGCATGGCCTTCCAGATTTTCTGTCCGTCAACTTTCCGGAGTATAAGGATGACTGCGGCCAGGAAAAACACGGATAGCGTGAGTTCCCATAGGCCGATTACATAGAGGAACGAGTTTATCCATTCTTTCGGCAATTCGGTTCTATCAAAATAACTGGTGAACTGTAATGTCCTGTTTTTGCCATGCCATTTGAAGAGCAGCAAGTCCCGTCCGTTGAGGAACTTGTCCATGCCGTTCAGTATCCAGAACAGGAACCAGTAAAGGATGATTATCCTCTCAAAAGACGATAGCCGGGCAGTTGTATTTCTTACAATGGATTGCATGTGTCTGTGAAAGGCATCGTTGGATTCAGCGTGCTTCATCCAACAGACTTACCGCCCCAACCCTTCAGGACCGAAAAATCCTGACGCACGGGATAATGAAAACCGGAAAGTACACCTATCGCGGAATGACCAACCCCTCTTCCTCCAATGCCTCCATAATCTGGTTGGCGCGCTGCTCCCCTATCTTGAACCGGCGCGTCATGTATCCCGAAGATATGTGGGGGTTGCGCAAAGCAACGTCACGGGCCTGTTCCATGATACGGTCCTCAACGCTCCACTCTTCGCCCTCACCTTCGTCTTCGTCGTCGCCCATCGGGATTTCTTCCAGTGGGGGACCCTTCTGCTCCCGCCAGAACCGAACCATTTCTTCGACTTCTTCGTCGTAGACCAGGGCGCCCTGTACCCGCCGGGGCTTGGGCGAGTCGGAGTTGAGCAGCAGGGCGTCACCCTTGCCCATCAGCTTCTCCGCCCCAACCATATCGAGTATGACCCGGGAGTCCACCTGGGAAGCCACGGCGAAGGCCACCCGGGACGGGATGTTGGCCTTGAGTAGCCCGGTCACCACCTGGACCGACGGGCGCTGGGTCGCCAGCACCAGGTGGATGCCCGCGGCCCTGCCCAACTGGGCCAGGCGGACCAGGCTTTGCTCCACCTCGAAGCCCCCGGCGATCATCAGGTCGGCCAACTCGTCCACTATGATGACCAGGTAGGGCATCGGTTCCGGGGACTTGCTGTTGTACCCGGATATGTTGCGCGTGCCGTGCTCTTCCAACTGCTTGTAGCGGCGGTTCATCTCTCTCAGCATCGCGCGCAGGGCCGATGTCACCTCGTCTGCGTCCACAATAACCGGCGCGACCAGGTGGGGAATCTTGTTGAAGGGCGTCAACTCCACCCGCTTGGGATCGACCATCAGCAGCCGCAGTTGGTCTGGCGGCTTGGTCAACAGCAGGGAGGCGACTATCGAGTTGATGCAGACGCTCTTGCCGCTGCCCGTAGCTCCCGCGATGAGCAAGTGGGGAAGGGAGGCCAGGTCCATCGCCACCGGCGCCCCTCCGGTGTCCTGGCCCAGGGCCACCGGCAATCCGCCCTTGGACATGATCTTGACGAAGGGGGGACTTTCCATCACCTCCCGCAGGTGGACCTTGCTTGGCGTCGGCGAGGGCACCTCGATGCCCACCAGGGCCTCGCCGGGAACTGGCGCTTCTATGCGCAGGTAAGGCGTTTGCAACGCCAGGGCAAGGTCCTTCTCCCGGGACAGGATGCTCTGGACTTTGACCCGGGCGCGGGCGCCCGTTTGCCCGTCTCCGCCATCGTCGTCCGACGACTGGCCGCTGACAGACTTGCGGCCCACCCAACCGGGCACCAGGCCGAACTGGACGATTCTCGGTCCGGCCTTGATATCCTTGACTTCCACGTGGACTCCATGCTCCGCCAGCGACTCCTCGACGTGGCGGGCCATATCCTCCAGCGGGGCCTGGGACTGGTCGTGGGGTTCCGGCGGCGCAAGGCAGTCCATCGACGGCATGGACCACTGGGACTTGACTCGTCTGACCGGGGCAGTGTCCGCAATCGCATCAAGGTCAGAGGCTTCCATGATCTCATCCTGCTGGTCGGCCTGCGCCCAGAACGTGGACACAACCCGGTTGCCTCCCGCCGCGGAATCCGTAAGGACGTCTTCCCTGGCGGCATTGGCATCCGAAGCGTCAGACGCAGACCGTTTCACCAGGCGCCAGCCGCGGGCGCAGGCGCTGATTGCGACGGCTACAGCGGAGCAGGCGAAGGCAAAGGCGTGCCGGAGGCCCAGCCCCAGGTTCCGCAGGAAAATCAGGTAGGCGGAGCCGATTCTTCGTGGATACAGCAACGGCGGAAGCAGTAGGCAAACTGCACCCATCTTCAACACAGCCAGCCACAGTGGGTTGCCTCCTGCCAGTTGCCCCCAATTGCCGCCCAGGCTTGCGTATGAAAGCGGACCGCTGGAGGCGTGGAACAGGGACAATATGCCTATGGAAATTACAGCCAGGGCCAGCCAGCAGACCCAGATGCGCCAGTGGACAAAGACCATGCGGGTACGGTAACGGAGGCATATCAGGAAGGCTATGACAAATAAGGAGGCGGGAACCAGTCCGTAGCCCAGGGCTTCCAGGACAGACTGCCGGGCGCCGGGATTGTACAGTCCAAAGTAGAAACCGAGGCCCAGGATAACGGCAACGACGGCAAGTCCGTCAATGACTGGAACGATTCTGGAGAGAAAGCCGCCTTCTGTAGATTTCTTCCCGGTATTTTTGCTGCTCTTCGATTGACCGGCCATTGACCCCCCGCCACCCCGGGGCGAGCCAAATGGTTGCCCCGGCCAAATTCACCTCACACTTCCAACATCACAGGAATGATTATAGGGCGGCGGCGAGTCTCCCCAAATATGAACTGGCGGGCAGTTTCACGCACTTTTGAGGTTATCTGGTCCGGTTCGTCCCCCAGACTCCGGTCGCCGTTGAGGGTCTCCGAAACCCTTGCTCCCAGGTCCTTGAAGAGGTTTCCAGTCTCCGAGGCGTCCATGAATCCGGTGGAGACGGTCTTTACCTCACCCACGGGCTGGCCCGTCTCCCGGTCTGTGGATATGACCACCACCACCACCCCGTCCTTGGACAGGTCCTTACGTTGGCTGAGGACCTGGCTGCGGTGGTCACGGGTGCTCGGCCCGTCGATGTAAATGGGGCCGGCGGAGACCCTCTCGACCACCTCGGCGCTTCCTCCAGACTCGGGGTGTGGAAGCTCCAGAACGTCTCCGTCTTCAAGCACGAAGATGCCCGACTCGGCGACCCCCAGGTCCCAGGCCAGTTGGGCGTGAGCCATCAGGTGACGGTATTCCCCGTGTACGGGCACAAAATAGCGGGGACGTACCAGGTTCAGCACCATCTTCAGTTCTTCCTGGCTGGCATGGCCGTGAACGTGGACCGTGGCAATGCGGTCGTACAGCACTCTGGCCTCCTGCCGCAGCAGGTTGTCGATGGTGCGGCTGACGGCAAGTTCGTTGCCGGGAATGGGTGTAGCCGAGATGATCACCGTGTCTCCCGGCATGATGCTCACGTCCCGGTGCTCGCGGTTGGCGATTCTCACCAGCGCCGACGTGGGTTCTCCCTGGCTGCCGGTGGTCATCAGCACCACCTGTTCCGGCGGCAGCCGCCGTATCTCGCTCAGCGGGAGCAGGATGTCTGGCGGCAGCGTGAGGTAGCCCATGTCCGACGCCACGTGTATGTTGTCAACCATGCTCCGGCCCACGACGCTGACCTTGCGTCCCGACCGCTCGGCGGCATCCACCACCTGCTGTATCCGGGATATGAGGGATGCGAAGGTGGCAACCATCACCCGTCCCGGCGCGTCCCGGATCGCCCGGTCCAGCGCTTCCCCGACCAGCCGCTCCGAAGGGGTATACCCCGGCACCTCGGCATAGGTGGAGTCGGACAGCAACAGGAGCACACCGTCGGAGCCGTAGCTCGCCAGGGAGGCCAAGTCGATGGTGCGGCCATCTACCGGAGTATGGTCGATCTTGAAGTCACCGGTGTGGATGACCGTTCCCAGCGGGGTCTTGATGGCGATGCCCATAGCGTCGGGGATGCTGTGGCAGACGCGGAACCAGTTGGCCACGAAGTTTTCGCCGAACCTGTAGTCTTCTCCCGGTTCAATCGCTTCCACCGTGGCGTCTCGTATACCCCGCCTCCCCCGGGTCCTGACGGTGATCATGCCGTGGGCCAGCCGGGGCGCGTACACCGGAACGTCCAACCGCTGCAGCACGAAGGGGAGAGCTCCGATGTGGTCTTCGTGGCCGTGGGTGATGAGGATTCCCCTCACCCGGTCGGCGTGTTCTACCAGGTAGGTGATGTCCGGGATTATCAGGTCTACGCCCAGCATACCCTCTTCAGGAAACTGGACGCCGCAGTCCACTACGATGATGTCGTCCCCGCACTCCAGCGCGAGCATGTTCTTGCCAATCTCCCCGAGCCCTCCCAGGGGAATGACACGTAAACGTGGATTCAACCTTGCGAATCTCCTCTTGACTGACAGTGTGCCGGAAGGTGGCTAGAAAAGTCGGGGCTGCTGTGTGGGCGGTTCCTGGGGTTCTTCCTCCGGGCCTGCGGCAGCCGGGGTGTGGGCAGCTTCCTCCAGGATGCCGGGTATTGACTTGAAGTCCTGGATGATCGACGTCTTCATCTCCTCGCGGCGCAAGCCCGCTGCCGGATGCATGACCGGGAATATGGCGCGCCCGTCCTTGTGCCGGACTCTGCCCCGGGCCCGTGTGATGCTTTCACCGGGAAAGAACCTCCCCAGTGAGAACCGCCCCAGCGTGACGATAAGCTTGGGGTCGATAAGCTCAATCTGCCGGTCCAGATACTTGGAGCAGGCCGCCATTTCCGCCGGGGCGGGGTCACGGTTCTGGGGAGGGCGGCACTTGATCATGTTGGCGATGAACACCTGTTCCCGGCTCATTCCCACGTCGGCCAGCAACTCGTCCAGGAACTGACCCGCCGGGCCGACGAAGGGGCGTCCCTGGCGGTCCTCCTGGAAGCCCGGACCTTCGCCGATGAACATCACCTCCGCGTCGGCAGGCCCCTCTCCTGGAACGGCGTTTGTGCGCCCCATGCTCAGTGCGCAGTCTTTGCAGGACCTGACCCTGTCGGCTATATCGCTCAAGGTGTCCATTAGGCAAACCCTCCCCGGCTGGGGACGGGTCCTATCCGCCGCTCCCCGGCCGACATAGCTGTATGGGGCCATGTTCTCAGTGAGCGTGGCTACAGATGGACATTCGTCGGCGGCAGATCAAGCAGGAAGTGTCCGCTCGCGAACGGATTAAAGGTCCGAGGGATGAGGCAACGTACTATCGCTCGTCGAGACGCCGAACGATGTCGGCCGGAACCGAAAGGAGACGGCCCTTTGCCGGATGTCCCGCTCAATCGAGCTCGATGGGGTCTTCAGTGTCCTCAATCCCGTGGGTCTTCAGATAGGCGACGGCATCTTTGACAGTGAGGATATTCCCCGCGTCATCGTCGGAGATCTCCACCTCATTGCCTTCGGAAGTGAACTCCTCCTCGATCGCCATTATCAACTCGACCAAGTCCAAAGAGTCTGCGTTGAGGTCTTCCACGAAGGAGGAGGTCTCAGTGACCTCGTCTTCGTCAACTCCCAACTTGTCGACCACGATCACCTTTACGCGATCAAATACGCTGGCCAATAGGTCATCTCCATTCGAGAAGTCGGCCCCATTTAACGTTTCGGTCCGGTCAGTAGCGTTCGCTGACCTTCCACTGAGGACATCGCCCCAAACCGCAACGCCGGCCGGGGAGCGGCGAATATGGTCCGTCCCCATATAGAGTAAGTCATCGGGTCAAACGGAAGCCAGGCTGGCGGAGTCCAACTCCGCCATGACAGAGCCGAGAACCCCGTTGACGAACCTGCCGGAGCTCTCGCTGCCAAACTCTTTGGCCAAGTCAACCGCCTCGTTTACTGCCGTTTTCCTGGGGGTGTCCGGGCTGTGCAACAGCTCATACAGAGCGATTCGGAGGGTGTTGCGGTCCACCGCCGCCAGTTGTGAGACCGGCCATGCCGGGGCGTACCGCTGTATCATTTCGTCCAATTCGGTACGGTGATCGGTTACTCCCTCTGTGATTCGCCGGGCAAATTCTAACACAAGCCCGGGCAACTGATCTTCTTCAGCCAGCCAACTCAGGGACTCGCCCAAAACCCGGGAGTATGGAGTAGCGGCGCTGATGTCACCCGCAAACAGGCACTGAAGAGCTGCAACCCGTCCGCGCCGCTTATGGTCCGTCGTCTTTACCATCGAGAAACCGGCCCCATTCAGCGTTCAGGACTCGGGGTCTGGCCGGTCAGTGCCAGTCCCCGGCCTGCCCTCCCGTCGAGAAATTGGAAGCATTCGCTACTTGCCAGACTCCGAGCCTTGGGTCCCATGTTTCGATGCCCCGGTTCTACGCCTTTGCCGTCAACTTCTGGCCGTCAACTTCTGGATAGAAGCCGGGCCGGACAGCGATACGGCGTGAACATCCCGGTCGATTCTGCGGATAAGGCCGGAGAGGACGTTGGACGGCCCGAGTTCCACGAATTCATTGATGCCAGATTCGACCATGCTGCGCACGGACTGTTTCCACCGGACGCACTGGCAAAGCCCTCGAAGCAACTCCTGCCGGACTTCCTCGCCCGAAGTCAACGTTGCACAGTCGGAATTGGCAATAATAGGGGTGGACGGCGCAGCGAAGTCCAGGGCAGCCACGGCCTCGCTCAGACCTTCCCGCGCCTGCTCCATGAGTGATGAGTGGAACGCGCCGCTGACTGGCAGAGGGATGGTTCGCTTGGCCCCCCTTGCCGTCGCCAAGTCCATTGCCCTGGCAACGGCTATTCTGTCTCCGCTGATCACTATCTGATCGTCGGAGTTGATGTTGGCCAACTCGACGCCTGTCTCAGAGCAGATCTGGATAAGGGCCAATTCTTCCAGGCCAATGATTGCGGCCATGCTGCCGGGACGGTCGATTCCCGCCTGCCGCATCAGGCGGCCCCGTTCCCGGACCAACCGGACGGCGTCGGGAAAGTCCATCACTCCCGCGACCACCATTGAGGTGTATTCTCCCAAGCTGTGACCGGCCAGCGCGGAAGGCTTGGGCGTCTGCTTGCCCAGGAACTCTTCCCACGCCTTCCAGCAGGCGATGCTGACCGTCATTATTGCAGGCTGGGAGTTCAGGGTGTCCTGCAACTCTTCGGCAGGCCCCTCGAACATCAGCCTGGAAAGAGGCGTGTTCAGGCTGTCGTCAGCCTCCTGGAACACTTCCCGGGCCGCCGGAGATGAGGCGTAAAGGTCCTGCCCCATGCCCACAGCCTGGGAACCCTGACCGGGGAAGACGTAAGCTAGATTGGTGGACATTTCGATGTTGGCCATTGCGTTCACTGCTTCACCCTATACGTGGATCACATCCCCTGTTGCAAGGGCTCTTGGCCTAAGACCACTGACGTTTGGTATGGTCCAAGCTTCATCGGACTCTCGCTACCGGTCCAAATCGCGGACTTGTATACCCCGGTAGTATCCACACTGAGGACACGCCGTATGGGGCATCTTGGCGCTCCGGCAACGCGAGCAATAAGCTGGGCTGAAAGGCTTCAGCTTATGTGACGCCAGCCGCCGCCGTTTGCGCGCTCTGGTAAGTTTCTTGTTCGGTACTGCACCCATCTTAAATCGGGGGCCGCCGGCTTCCGTGACTTGGCGGCCCGGACTTTCCTCTCTTTGAATATGACAAACCGAGCCCCTGGCTATACGTTTCTCAGGTCCTGCAACCTGGCCAGGGCGCCCCAACGCGGGTCAATTGGGACCTCGTTGCAGGCACAGCCGGAGCGGTTTAGGTCCGTTCCGCACTCAAGGCATAGACCCAGGCATTCATCTTGGCAGAGGGGCTTCATCGGTTGGTCGGATATGGCGTACTGACGGACCACCTCACTCAGGTCGAGAAGATGGTCCTCTCCAATCCGCAGGGCATCCTCGTCTTCCTCGTCCAAAGTCACCCTGCGTCCTGTATGCAGGTCTATCGTCGGGAAGAACTCCTCCTCAATGTGCAGAGTGGAGACTCTGTAGAAATCATCTATGCATCGGCTGCAAGTTACTGACGATGCAATCTCCAACTCGGCGTTGACCAGCACTCCCCGGTGGGTCCGGAGCATCCGGATGCTGCCGGAAACATCCGTTGCGGGCAATAGTTCTTCCACGGGGCCCGCATCCATCCGGAATCTGCGGGTCGAACCCATCGGCTCCTTCAACAACTGTGCTACATTGTATTGCATATCGTGAAATCGCCGCGTGGCGAATATCGGCCAATTATACTCGCGCCGATTCTGTATGTGTCAATAGATAAGAGTTCAAACTTGTTAAATCTCCAACCCGGAGGCCCTTATCTGACCCGCGCCTGAGCGAATTTCACCGGCAATTCAGACCAGACGGCGTTCCGGCAGGTTCAAGTTTATGAACTCGACAATCTCTCCGGTGGATGTGCCGGGGCCGAATACTGCCGATACGCCCATGTCGGCCAACTGTTTCCGGTCGGCCTCCGGGACTATTCCTCCCAGGATTACGAGCACGTCGTCCAGTTGGTTCTCCCTCATCAGGTCCATGATTCCTGGAAGTATCTCCAGGTGCGCCCCGGAAAGAATGCTGATTCCCAGTACGTCCACATCCTCCTGTATCGCCGCCTGGATAATCATCTGTGGCGTCTGGCGTATACCGGTGTAGATTACCTCCATCCCCGCGTCGCGCAGCGCGCGGGCGATGACCTTCGCTCCCCGGTCATGCCCGTCCAGTCCCGGCTTGGCCACCAGCACCCGGACGGGGTTCCGAACCTGAGTCATTCCGCAAGTCCTGCCTTTCTGTTGCTTAAACCTTGCCTCTTGCGCGCTTGCAGTCCCCGGACCCGGGGCCTTGGCAACGCCTACCCGGCGCCGCCGGGCGGCGAGGTAAATGGAATTTCCACACTCTCCACCAGCTCAGTCAGAACGCCAAAAACAGACCTGGGATGGATGAATGCGATGGTTCCGGATAGTCCCTCTCGTGGAGTCCTGTCCACAAGTTCCAGACCTCTGTTGGCCAGTATCTCCAGTTTCCCCGCAATGTCGGACACGTTCAGTGCCAGGTGGTGCAGCCCTTCCCCCCGGCGCTCGATGAACCGCCCCACTGCCGACTCCGGCGACAGCGGCTCCAGAAGTTCCAGCCGGGTCTGACCTATCTGAATCAGGGTAGCCCGAACCCCCTGGTCCTCCAACTCCTCAACCGATGTAGGTGGAGTCTGGAATACGTCCCCGAAGAACTCCAGGGCCGCATCAATGTCCTTCACCGCTATCCCAACGTGGTCGATGTAATTGACGGAACAGACGCTCGCCTCGCTCATGTCTCACAGACCTCTAGTGTCCGGCAGTCAGTGGAAGTTTACCCTCTCCGCTAAATTGCGTACTGACGCAGCAACTGCCGGGCTATTACCAGCTTTTGGATTTCAGAGGTTCCTTCGTAAATCGTGGTGACGCGGGCATCCCGGAAGATTCTCTCCACCCCGGCCTCCTGGAAGTAGCCGATTCCGCCGTGAATCTGGATGGCCTTGTTCGCCACTTCAACGCACATTTCCGAGGCGAGCAGCTTGGCCATGGACGCCTCGGTGACGAAGGGCTGCCCCTGGTCTTTCAGGGTCGCGGCGTTCATGGTCGCCACCCTGGCGGCATAGACCTGGGCTGACATCTCGGCCAGCATGAACTGGATTGCCTGGTGCTGGGCAATGGGCCTGCCGAAGGTCTCCCGCTGTTGCGCGTACCGGATGGCGACTTCCAGGGCCGCCTGCCCGATGCCGACGCACTGGGCCGCGATGATGATGCGGCTGGAGTCCAGAATCTCCATTGCCTGGTTGAACCCGCGACCCAACTCTCCCAGCACGTTGTCTTGCCGGACTGGGGTATCCTCGAAGACCACCTCGTCGGTGGTGGAGCCGCGCATTCCCATCTTGCCGTGCAATGGGTTGATCTTCAGCCCTGGCGAGTCCCGGCCCACCACGAACGCGCCGATGCCCTTGTACCCCAGGGAACGGTCCTGGCTGGCGAATACTACGATGGACTCGGCCACCGAAGCATTGGTGATGAAGGTCTTGCTGCCGTTGAGGAAGAACGTTCCGTCGCGCTCGGTGGCCGTGGTACGCATGGCGGCAGCGTCCGAACCGCTGCCCGGCTCGGTCAACGCCCACGCCGCCACTCCGTCCCCGGAGGCCAGGGACGGGACCAGACGCTGCTTCTGCTCCTCGTTGCCGAAGCGGTAAATCGTGGTTGTGCCCAGGGACAGGTGGGCCAGCATGCTGACGCTGGCAGCCGCATCGCCCCGGGCGACCTCCTCTGCGGCGATGGCGACCTTGCGATACCCGTCCAGGCCGCTGCCGCCGTACTTGGGGTCAATGCCAATCCCCATCAGCCCCAGGTTGGCCATGCCGCGCCAGTTCTCCCAGGAAAACTCGCCCGCCTGGTCCACCTCCCTGGCGCGGGGAATAAGCTCACGGTCGGCAAACTCCCGGACCGTGTTCTTGAGCATCTGCTCTTCTTCGGTAAGTATCAGGTCTGGCATGGTTTTTCTCCTTTCCTGGCGGCAGGTAATGTCCTGTCTGCGAGAGCCGTTGCTGGATTCCAGGCAACGTCAACATTTCTTCTTTCACCCGGAGGAAGGGTCCTGTCTTGATTTGGCCGGCCTGTTGCGGCGTGAACTGTACCAATTCGTATCGGGAATTGACGCTCAAATCCGACAGGTCACGGTAGTCCCCGCCGGCGTTGGTCAAGCTCCTGGCCAACCCGCTTCTTTGGGAGTAATTTTCGGGATTTCCCTGACCAGCTCGACGTACTTTTGCCGCGCCTTCTTGTTGACCGCAGCCCGGCGCATGGCGTGTTGCATTTCATCCAGCGTCAGTTGCACGTCTTCAATACCGGTGTAATGTGAAGCCTTGATATCTTCTATGGCCTCTTCCGCTGTCACGGCAACTCTCCTAAAACCCCGCAACTTCTTCCTGCTCCCCGAAGATGTCCCGGAAGACCTGGCATATCTCCCCCAGGGTTGCGTATGACTCCACGCATTCCAGTATAGCGGGTACGGTGTTGTCCGTGCCGCGGGCCGTTTCAGCTAACCTGGAAAGGGCGGCCTGTACCTTCCCGGCGTCGCGCTCGCTGCGCAGCTTCTCCAGGCTGGCAATCTGTTGCCGCTCGGCCTCGGCGTCCACGCGCAGCAGACCCTCGATGGGGGGTGTTTCCGAGACGTATCGGTTCACCCCAACGATGGTCCGAGACCCTGACTCAACCTCCTGCCGGTGCCGGTAAGCCGAGTTGCCAATCTCCTGCGCCTGGAACCCCTGCTCGATGGCCGCTACCGCACCGCCCATCTCGTCGATGCGGCGGATGTACTCGAATGCCTCTTCTTCCAGTTGGTTGGTCAGGCTCTCGACGTAGTAAGAACCTCCCAGGGGGTCCACTACGTCCGCCACGCCGCTCTCGTAGGCTAGTATCTGCTGGGTGCGCAGGGAAAGCTGGGCCGACTCCTCGGTGGGCAGGGCCAGCGCCTCGTCCCTGGAGTTGACGTGCAGCGACTGGGACCCGCCCAGCACCGCTGCCAGCGCCTGCACGGTGCAGCGGATCACGTTGTTGTCCGGCTGCTGGGCCGTCAGGCTCACCCCGGCCGTCTGGGTGTGGAACCGGAGCATCATCGAGCGCGGGTCCTTGGCCCCGAAACGCTCCTTCATTATCTTGGCCCACATGCGCCGGGCGGCGCGGAACTTGGCCACCTCCTCGAACAGGTTGTTCTGGGCCACGAAGAAGAAAGACAGCCTGGGCGCGAACTGGTCCGCCTCCAGCCCGGCATCGAGGGCCGCTTGCACGTAGGCGATGCCGTTGGCGAAGGTAAAGGCCAGTTCCTGCACTGCCGTTGCCCCGGCCTCCCGCATGTGGTATCCGCTGACGCTGATGGTGTTCCAGCGGGGAACGCTCTCGGCGCAATACTTGAACACATCCACCACCAGCCGCATTGAGGGGCGCGGCGGGTAGGAGTAGGTTCCCCGAGCGATGTACTCCTTCAGGATGTCGTTCTGGATGGTGCCGTTGAGCTGTCCCGGCTCGACACCCTGCTTCCCGGCCGCTGCGATGTAGAGGCACAGGAGAATCGAGGCCGTGGCGTTGATGGTCATCGACGTGCTGACCTTGTCCAATGGTATCCCATCGAACAGGGTCTCCATGTCCCGCAGGCTGCAAATGGGCACGCCCACCTTTCCCGTCTCTCCCCGTGCCAGCGGGTGGTCGGAATCGTAGCCGATTTGGGTGGGCAGATCGAAGGCCACGGAAAGCCCTGTCTGTCCCTGGTCCAGCAGGTATTTGTACCGTTGGTTGGTTTCCGCCGCCGTCGCGTAGCCCGAATACTGGCGCATGGTCCAGACCCGGCCCCGGTACGTATTGGGCTGCACTCCCCGGGTGTACGGGTACTCCCCCGGGTAGCCCAGGTCCCTTTGGCTGTCGTGTTCAAGGGTGGCGAGATCATCGCCATCGTACAGGGAGTTTATGGGGATGCCGCTGTCGGTTGCGAACTCCTCCTGCCGTTCTGGGAACCGTTGCACCACCGGGGACAGGGTATCCCTGAGCCACTGGTCCTTGCTTTCGCTGGGCATCATCTCCCTCCAGGGTCCATCCCTTCGACCGTTGCTTCAGGCATTCTGCGCCGTCGGTCTGTGCATGGCTGGGCCACAATTGTACTTCCTTGGCGGCAAATCACTCAACCGGGACCGGAAATCATGGGTACGGGGAACATGGCCCTGCGGGACCGCCAACCAGTTGGGTAAGCGGCGGAAGACCGTTGCAGCGAGGCGCATCCGGTCTGTTACCCCAAATGCCCGGTGTGGTAGAATTGCCCCCGTGGAACAACCGAGCAACCAACCGATTCACTGGGACACCCACCGCGGGTCACTCAACTTCACCCTGATACTTTCGGTGGCCGTCGTCGTTCTGGGTGTATGGAACTTCGTCCAGACCGGCGAATGGATACTGATCATAGTCGGTGCAGGTGTGGGCGCGTTCACCTGGCTTACCAACCCTCGCCAGTACTGGATTTACCCCGACGCCCTGATCATCGTCTACGGCAGACCCCGGACCAGGACCATCAGTTTCAACCAGGTATCCCACGTGGAACTCTTGAGCCTGCCCATAGGCGACCGCCTGCGGGTCACTCTGGTCAATGGGCGGCGGGTCATGGTGCAGCCCCGCGAATCCGAGACCTTCCAGGACCGGCTAGAATGGGCATTGAGGTCCTTCCACGGTTCCGAGTGGCGTAACACGGTTATCGAAGAACGGCCACTCCAGGACTCTCCAGGCGAAGGCGCTCAGGGCGGCGAACCACGGGAGCGGGAGCGTCTTACCCTGGAAACGGTTGTCCAGGACCCTCCCCCTCCAGTCGTGGAAACGCCCGAACCGGAAACCGCGACTGAGAGCGCCGCCGTTCAGGACCTCCCTGCCGCCGCCGAGGTGGATGCGGAAAGCCCGGCAGCCGAGAGCGCGCCCGCCCAGGAAGTCCCGGTAGTGGAAGCCCAGACCCAGGAGCCTGCGACCCAGGATGGCGCGGCAGAACTGGAGACGGCCGGGGAGACAACGGTCCAAGACCCTGTCGCCCAGGAAGCGACTGCCGAAGACGAAGGCAGTCAGGAAACAGCATCGGAAGATGCAGACGAGGATGATGGCCAGACAAGGGAGCCACGCCGCCGGCGCCCCGTTCCCAGAAGACGCCGCCGGCGTTCGGCTTCCTCCGATTCATAGCGGTCGTCTTGCCCTAGTAAATTATCTGCTCCTCGACGAGCTTCTCTATTTCGGTGCCTGAAAGCCCCAGAAGCTCCCCGAAGACGTACTCGTTGTGCTCGCCGCGCAGCGGCTGGGCCGCCATCTCCCCCTCCAGTTCCCCGTCGAACCGCCACGGCGCTCCGGGAAGCTCGTAGCCTTTCCCCTCCTGGTTGCGGAAGCCGTGGAAGAAACCCCGCTCCCGCAGGTGAGGGTTGCTCCATAGCTGGCCCACCGACAGCGACGGCGCCGCTGGCGCCCCGGCCCGTTGCAGTGCCTCGGCCAGTTCCAATGCGTCGTAACCGGCGGTGACCTCGGCCAGCAGCTTGTCCAACGGCTCCCGGTTCCGCCAGCGCAGCAGCCCCGTCTCGAACCTGGGATCACCCAGCCACTCGGACCTTCCCAGCGTCTCGCACAGGGACCGCCACTGCTCGTCCGTTTCCACCGCAATCCCCACCCACTGGTCGTCGCCAAGACAGGGGTAGTTGCCGTGGGGCGCGGCGCTCTCGTGCCGGTTGCCCATCGGCTCTTGGACACTCCCGTTCATCCCGTATTCCAGCACCGTCTCCGGCAGCAGCATGGTGGTCGCCTCTGCCATGGACAGGTCGATGTACTGGCCCTCCCCGTGCTCCCACCTTCTATTCAGAGCGGCGTTGACCAGGAACACCTCCAGCATCCCAACCATCGGGTCCGTCCAGATGCCCCCGATCTCTGGCCCTCCGTCGGGGTAGCCCTGCAACGCGCTCCAGCCGGTGAAGCACTGTACCAGCGTGCCATAGGCAACCTGGTTGAAGTCCGGCCCCGTGTGGCCCAGCCCCGCCGACGAAACCATGATGATGTCCGGGGCCTCCCGCCGCAGCTCTTCGTACCCCAGTGCCAGCCGCTCGATGACCCCGGGTGCGAAGTTCTCGATAACCACGTCGCTAAGGCAGGCCACTTCCTTGGCTAGGTCAATCGCCCTGGGGTGGGACAGGTTCAGGGTAATGCTCTTCTTGTTCTGATTGATCAGGTGGCTGATGGTGCGCTGCCGGTATGGGTCGGGGCGGCGGTTGCTCTCCACGCGCAGCACCTCCGCGCCCATCAGCCCCAGGTAGCGGGTGCAGGTGGGCCCGGCAATCTGCCATGTGAAGTCGGCGATGCGGACGTTTCCCAAAGGGCCGCTAGTCATTGTCGGCAGGCTCTCCGATAGTCTCCGGCTGGTAGACGGGGCGCACCATCTCGTAGGTGTCCGCGGTATAGCAGTACATATTCCCTGCCAGCCTGCCCGTGGGCTTGAGCCGCTGGTGGTTTATCCGGTGCCCGTCGATGATGTCGTCCCGGATATGGAGCAGCACGATCTCCCCGATAACCAGCCCGTGCTGATGTCCTTCCCTGCCCAGGTTGACCACCTGGTTGAGCCGGCACTCCATGTTGACCGGAGACTCGGCCACCCGCGGCGCGCGCACGATTTCCGATGGTGCGGCGGTGAGACCGGCGATCTGGAACTCGTCTACATCCGCTGGAAACTCCGCAGCGGTGGAATTCATGGCCTCGGCGATCTCGTCGACCACCACGTTGACCACGAATTCCCCGGTCTCCTCGATGTTGGCCAGGGTATCCTTGGCCTTCCGGCCAGCGTGTCTCGACGATGAAAACACGATGGTCGGCGGGTCGTAGGATACGGCATTGAAGAATGAGTAGGGCGCAAGGTTTACCAACCCGCTGGCCGAAACGCTGGATACGAAGGCGATGGGCCGGGGCACCACCACGCCGGTAAGCACACGGTTGAAACCCTCGAAGTTGCCGGGGTCGATTTTCACCTGTCAGACCTCCTTGGGGGTGGGGATGATTGTGGACTATATGACTCTTTGGGAACGCAGCGCGGCCACCTCGTCATCGTTCAGGCCAAGTCCCTGCGCTCCAAGAACAACAACGTTGTCGCCGCCCAGCGATGGGGCCTGGGAAAGCTCAAGCTCTTTGCCTGACGCGAACTTGGCCGGAAAACCCGGATACCGCAGCTTGCCGGTCTTGGGATGATCGACCTCGACGAAGAACTCTCGGGCCGCAAGTTGGGCCGAGGTAAACAGGTCGGCCGCGGTGTTCAATGGGAAGGACGGTATGCGGACTGACTGCGCCTGGCGGTACACATCTTCCTTGTTCCGCTCTCGCGTCCACACCGCCAGGAGCGGCTCCAACTCGCCCCAGTTGGCCAGCCTGCTGTCGGTGGTGGCAAACTTGGGGTCTTCGGCCCAGCCGGGGCTGCCCATCAGCTCCACGAACCTCTCCCACTGGTCCTGCTGCCTTGGAGAAATCCCGACGTAGCCGTCCCGGCAGGGCAGTAGCACCAGCAACGCCTGTCGCCCTGCCCCTTCCCGTAACCGCGTCCGCGGCGGCATTCCCAGGGAAAACTCGGCCAGCGTGGTCTGGGACAGCAGGGCCAACGCCTCCATCCCCGAAACGTCCACATGACAGCCTTTCCCGTGCAGCCTGCGCCGGTTCAGGGCCAGCGCCGACGCTGAGGCCGCCGCCAGCCCGGCCAGGAACTCGCCCTGGTGGGCCGCCAGTTGCAGGGGTGGCCGGCTTGCCGGGTCGTCGACAGGACCCGGATGCTCCCGGGAATGTCCGCTCAGGTCGGAAAGGAGCAGGTTGTTGGCCTGGAAACCGGACCATGGTCCCGTCTGTCCTAGTGGATTCACCGAGGTCATCACCAGCCGGGGATTCCGGGTCTGGAACGAGGGGAAGTCCAACCCGATCCCCGGCAGGTATGATGGCGGGAAGCTCTCGATAAGCAGGTCCGCGCCCTCCGCCAGCCGGAGCAGTAACTCCCGCCCGGTGGCGGACTCGATGTCCAGGGTGACTCCCAGCTTGTTGGCGTTAAGGGCTAGGTAAAGGCCACTGGCTTCCGGGTCCGGCTCGCCTCCGGGAAACGGGCCCATTCGCCGCGCCGGATCGCCGGAGTGGGACTCGATCTTGACTACCTTCGCTCCCAGGTCAGCAAAGAGCTTGGCGCAAAAGGGCCCGCTGATGCCTTGCCCAAGATCGAGGACATTTGTTCCCTGGTAAAGGTCCAGTGCCATAAGCCCGGCGCTCCATGATATGACCGTGACTTGCCACGCTCAAAACTCCAGATCTGGGGCCTTGGCCTGGCTTCCGGTTGATAGTTATATACCCGACGCGCTCCAGCCGCAACTTTGCGCTCTCCTCCCTCGAACACTTGGCGCGTGGCCACGGTATGTCCCTGCGCGGTGTGACAACCTGTGGTGACATTCCAATGGGACGTTGCTATGTGTTATCGTACCTACCCGAAGCGCAGCCCACGAGATTGCCCGCCGGTCCCGGTAGTCCGAGGCTGCACGGGACGGGACTAAACCGATTCGAGAGGTACACCCTATGAATTGGGCCGAGACCATCGTTCAGGCGCTGAAGGACTGGGACACGTCCCTGATCGCCTACGTGCCGGACATCTCCATCGACCGGGTCACCAGCCTGATCGAGGCCGACCCCTTTTTCCACCTGGTTTCCGCATCCCGTGAGGAAGAGGCCATAGGCATAGCGGTGGGCGGCTACGCTGTCGGCCGCAACGCCGCCGTGTTTATGCAGTCCAGCGGCTTTGGCAACTCGGTCAATGCCCTGGCAAGCCTGTGCATACCTGCCCGCACGCCGATACCCCTCTTCATCAACCTGCGGGGCGGCCCCGGGGAGTTCAACATTGCCCAGGTGGCCATGGGGCGCTCGACCCGCCCCATCCTGGACCTGCTTGGGCTGGTCCACTTCACGCTGGAGGACGAATACAAGATGGACCGGGTAGTTGACGGCGCGCTTAAGCTGTGCCACTCCAACCGCCAACCCGTTGCCATCTGCATGACCCAGTTGCTTCACGGGGGGAAAATTGCTTAGATTCGACGCCACCAAGCTGATTGTATCCCTGGCCGGGGACAGGGCCATCGTGGCCAATCTTGGGCCCACGACCGACGAACTTTGGCACGCTGGGCACCGCGACAAGAACTTCTACACCTACGGCAGCATGGGACTCTGTTCGTCCATCGCTCTTGGCATGGCCCTTTCCACCAATGAGCAGATCATCTCCCTGGACGGCGACGGATCGTTGCTGATGAACATGGGGACCATCGCCACCATCGGCCGGGAGCAGCCGCGCAACCTGATAGTGGTAGTGTGGGACAACGAGGAATGGGGACAGACGGGCCACCAGCCCAGCCACACCGCCAAGGGCACCGACCTGGCCAAAGTAGCCGAGAGTTGCAGTATCCCCCACACCGCGACCGTCTCCGACCTGGAGGAACTGGCGTCGGTTTTCCGCACCGCCCTCGAAGAAGAAGGCCCCTGGTTCATCGTGGCCAAGATAGAAGAGGCAGGGTACATGCCAGTGGCTCCCATAGAGCCGGAGCTGACCATTTACAGGATGCGCAACTCGTTTATGGGGTAGGCTGTAGTCCGAAAAATTGACGCTTATGGGGCAGACAAGTTCAAGTAGTGAAGGAAAAGACACCGGTCATTTCACATTCTGGCCCAAGAGAGGTCACGGCCAATCAACAACTCGGTCATGCGGGTGTTGTGGGTGTTTTTCATCGGTACGGCCTCATAGTCGAAACCGTGCTGAACTGACATATCCCGCAACTCTGGCGAGTTATCGTAGGTCATCAGGAAATCGCCCCCCAGGGAACTCGCCAACCGGAAGAGGGCTTCGTGGTCTATGACGTTGTGGATGTAAAGACGCCTCCCTGCCTTTTTGCCGGCAGCAGTATAGGGCGGGTCAATGAAAAAAACGGCGGTCTTCGATTCCGCGAAATTCCTCATAGTTTCCAGCCCATCGCCGTGAAGGAATTCTATTTTCTCTCTAACCCTGCCAATGTCGCGGATACGTTTGCTGATGGTTTCGGGATACCACCGGGAACGTATACCCCTCCCGTTTTCTCCAATCTGGATCAGTCCGGTGCCGGGCGCCATAATGCCGCCGTGATTGGTACGGTTGCGGAGGATGGTCTGAAATGCCTCCTCATCAAGAGATTCAGGATCTCGGGAAAGTTCCTGGATTACGGCATCTTTGGTCAGGTCGAAGGTCAGTATCCGGTTGGTCAACCAATCAGTTTTCTCATCAATAATTACCTTCCACACACTGGCGACCTGATCGTCCAATTCCACCATCAGTACCCGGCTGGCCAAATTTTCGAAAGCTGCCGTCAGACTGACGATTCCACCTCCGGCAAAAGGCTCGATCAATAACTCCGGCTTATCTTCCAGGTCGTTTAACCACCGGCGAATATAGGGAACAAGCCAGGTCTTGCCTCCAGGGTAGCGGAAAGGGCTGCGTTGCGGCACCGACGCAACGTTCACTACTCGCTTGTTACCGAAGAGATCGAGTGCTCTCATAATTGGCTAAGGTCTATTTCCTGTGTATCAGGCGGATTGCTACCACTCAACCTGTCGTCGAGTTTGGTCTGTAAACTTTCGACAAATGTGTGCAAGCTGCCCGCTTCAGGACGGGTAATCTGCTCCAAAGCTGTGGAGAAGGTGGTATAGACGGTTCTGTCTCGTACCAGGGAATAGTGTTTGTTGTCTTGGTCAAATTGCAGGTCGTAAATAAACCATGCAATATCCGCTTGATTCGATTCCGATTCTTGCAGTGTTGGCAAGGTAGCAAACAAGTTCTTATCTAACGCAACGCCGATTTTCTTGTTCCAAGCACTTAGGATTCCGCCCTTGTAAAGAAGTTGTGGAGCGAGTCTCTTCCGGCTGGAGGAGAGATAATCAGGACGTGGATAGTTGGTTTCCTTGCTCCAATCCATGTCGGCACCCACTTCAGGGTTTTCCATATAAGCCTCAAAGGGACGCCTCACGTTACCAGAGATATAGACGGCTTGGATTTCAAGAGCGCCAAAGTCCAACACTCTCCCATCATTGTCATATTGCACTAAAACCACATCTATATTGCCCGCTGACTTACCCTGCCTATCCCGAAGCCTGACCTCGGTTAGAGTAGTCCAATTGGCGTTGACCGGAAAGAAGAAAGAGGCAGCATCCTCCACAATAATCCAGTCCTGGCGAAATCGGACGGGGCAGGTGATAGCGAGTTTCTCTCCATCAAAGATGCTGCAAACGCCCAAAGGGTTATTGGCCTTGTCCTTTGTGCAATTGGGGACCTTGTTGTTGAAAGGGCACAGCTTATTCTCACGATACCTTGTGGCCTCGGAAGACAGGTTGTCTACTGGAAACCCGAAAACTTCAGCCAAAGGATGGTCGGGCATTCTTGACTTACTCTGCCTCGTCAGTGGTGCATGAACTATACAAGTTTCAGCCAACAGTCCAGACGCGACTATCACCTACGTATCCAAAATTGGCGCTGAAGGTTTCGCCGCCGGAAAAGAGGCACGGCTGCGCTTAATGCAGCCGTGCCTCACATTTTGCATCCATGCCTCTTTCAGGTTGGAGGCTGGAGTATAACCTCTAGCTCTTCAGGTACTGGTTGAACCAGCCGAGGGTGCGTTCCAGGGCGTCGTTGGCCGATGCTTCGTGATAGCTGTCCCGCTCGTCGCAGTTGAAGCCGTGGCCCGCTCCGGCGTACATCTTGAAGTCGTAGGTAACTCCTGCGGCCTTGAGTCTCTCCTCAATCTGGGCCACGTCGTCCGGGGTGGGGTTGGCGTCTTCTTCCCCGAAGTTGCCCATGACGGGGATGCTTATCCGGTCGGTCATGTCGATGGGTGCAGGGCCCTCTCCGAAGGGGACCAGGATACGCCCGCCGTAATATACGGAGGCTGCGGAGAGACCGGGGCACATGGCGGCAGCCAGGTAGGTGATACGCCCGCCGACGCAGTAGCCGACGATCCCGATTTTTTGGTTGTTAGTCCGACGGAATTGGTCTGATTGGGTGTACTTGATGACCTGGTTGATGTCTTCGACCAACTCCTCATCGTTTAGCGCGCCCATGAACCGCTGGACCTGGGGCATCTGATCGTAACCGAGCTTGGGGTTCGGCTCTTCCCTGTGGTAGAGAGCGGGAGCGATGGCAACGTAGCCTTCCTGGGCAAAGCGATCGCAGACTTTCTCTATGTGTCGGGTGACCCCAAAGGCCTCCTGCACTACGATAATTGCCGGGAAGCTGTTTCCGGCTGAAGGCAATGGATGGCTAACGTAGACCGGCATGTCTTGTCCCTCGTATCCGTGCAGGTCATCCGCCTCGCGCTCCCCAGGGAATCGAAGGTTTTCCCAGAATGAAGGCATCTCGTTCCCTCCTCCTAATCGCCTAATCGCGTGTATATCAGCGCCGGTTCCCGCTGAGAGCCCTGTCCCATACCGCCATGCCGGCCCAAGAGGACGGGTTGGCGGGTTCGGACGGGCAGCGGATAGGGTCCGTCCCCCCGAGGTCTATGCGCCGGTCCCCGACATACACCGTTCCCGGCAGCATAGTTTGTGTCACTCGCTCGGCGCATCGCAGATTGTAGCAGAGGGACTCGCCACACACAAGCAATGGCGCGGCCTTGCCTGGGGCGGCGCAGGCTGCGCTTGCTACAGCACGTGGTAGAGCAGGAGATGTTCCCGCAGCACGTCGGAGGCGAAGTCGTTCTCGATCTGACGCCACACCGAGTGTATATGGTTTGCGCCATCCTGACGGTTGTCGAACTCGACCACGAAGTCACCGCCGTGGAGCCGGTAGTAATGCTCCCTGGTCCTGTCCACCGGGCCGGCCCAGGCCAGGTGAATGTTGTCTATCCCCTGCTCCTTGAAGGCGTCCAGCTTGCCCTGGGCAACGTCGCCCCGCACCTGGCTGACGTACTCGGATATCAGGGACATCATTATCTCTTGCTGCGTCCCTGACATGCGGGAAGCCGGCAGACCTTCTTCTTTGGGAAGGGACACCTTGGAGCTGTTGTAGGTGAGGATGTCCAGCGGAGCCTCGTCGTATATGATGGCCCGGCTCTGCTGCCCCTCGTCCAGGCTTTCCATAAGCTCGAACGCCAGGTCTTCCCGTGTCCCCAGGATCCGCAGCCCGTTCTTGGGGCCCTTCCGCACCTCGGCAGGGTTGGCTCCGAAGAAGAAGGGCGTGACGGAAATCACCTGGTCGCCCCAGATGCTGTAGTTGAGGCAAACGTGATGACCCTCAACCCGCCACCCCCAGGGTCCGTCCGAACCCTCCCGGCCGCCCGGCTCGCCAAAGACGGTGAAGTAGTACAGTTCCGGGTCTCTAACGAACGTTACCAGCCCCCGCTCTTTCTCCAGCGGCCCGAGAACGTCCTCATGCTCGATGATGAGCTTGGCCTGCTCGTAGGACTTATCGGTAAGGCCGGTGGCCATCAGGGCAAAGGCCAGGGTCCGCTGCTCCTGGGTCATGTCCCGCAGGGGCAGCCCGTGGCGGTTCAGAGGCGGGTAGTACCAGAATACCCTCTCGCCGTCCATGTAATGATACGTCGCCTTGGCCCGCTGCTCTGCGTTCAGGCTGGCCAGCAGCTTGGCGCAAGCCGCGCCCATCTGGGCCGCCGCCTCGGGGTGCGTGGTGGATGTCGTCATGTCAGCTTCTCCTCTGTCATTGAAGGAAGTCGGTGAAGGAAGTCGGTGAAGGGAGTCGGTAGCCATCGTAGCCATGCTACTCCACGCCAGGTTCCCCGGCAAGTGGAATGGTTGGCGAGGGCAG
This sequence comes from Dehalococcoidia bacterium, assembly GCA_034422355.1. GTDB lineage: Bacteria > Chloroflexota > Dehalococcoidia > Lucifugimonadales > UBA3495 > CATOSP01. The sequence continues at coordinate 40,670 of DAOUJS010000051.1, forward strand.
CGTTCCATTGCAGGCGGTATGGGCGACGGTCGGGGAATTTTCCGTTTTCCGGTCAAGCATGGTAGTCCGTGGCCGGCTGAGCGGACAAATCCGGGTACTTTTGCGAATTCCGGCGCATTGGCCGGATCGCGCATGAGACGCATTCCTCCGGAATTCCCGTCACTCCAACCACCTCCGGCAAAGATGTGATAGTGCGGTGCGACCGGGATTGGAAAGGGGAATGTGTCAGTAATCCGGGCCATCTGAAATGGAACGATACCTGAAGGAAATGCGCCTTCCCAATCCCCATCCTGACATACGTTATAATCCAAGCCGTTATGTCAAGCGGGGCCTTAACTTCATCGTCCCGGCGAATTCTCAGGACCATTAGGGGGCAGCCCTCGTGGTTCATGCTCATTGCGGCCATTGGCTACTCGGTCATGCCTTTGGCGGTAGTGTTGTTCGGAGGCAAGGACGCGCCCTTCCTGTTCAACGCAGGCTGGCGGGCGGGCATAGCCGTTATCTATGCGCTATTCCTCCTGGGGTACGTGGTACGCCATCGGGACCTGTTCTTCCCAGCTAACTCCGGTGCGGCTGTATGGAAACGCATCGGACGCAATATGCTCAACTGGAAGATATTGTTAATAGTCGTCGCCTATTTCGATATAGCCCTTTTCGCCATGTCCATCAGACACGTAGGTGTTGTCGTACCGACCATAATGATGCAGCTCTCCGTATTTGTTGGCGTGGTGGTTAGCTGGTTTAGCTCTGGCGGAAAAGCCGGTGAGAGCGAAAACAGGCCATCGACGATTTTCTTCATGGCGGTGGGCGCGACCGGAGTCGGTTTTCTCATCCTCAGCCTCGACCTCGGTTTGGCCAGTGCTGACGACAGCCGGATGGCGTACCTGGGCCTGTTGCTCGCCGCGGGGTCAGCCGTCATATCCGGGCTTAACAGTCTGAACAAGAGTTGGGGAGAAAGCCTGGCCGAGGACTTGACCGCAGAAGAACTGGTCGAGTCCACCGAGGACAACGTCGAGTCCGTCCGCTTGTTTGGCGCAACGGCCGCCGGTCTCATGGCCAGCATAGCTGTCGTCGTCATCCAGTTGCCGGTTGGCCTGGTTGACGTGGGGACCATTGCTTCTGGAGTGGAGCGCATTGACCCATACCTGTTCATCATAATCGGCGGAGTTGCCTTCACCCACGGTATCGCCGGCCTTTTCTGGAGAAAGGCGGACTTGCAGTCCCCGGGGGTGGAGACAAGGGCCATCCTCAGCATCCAGCCCATTCTGAGCCTGTTGGGGCTTATGCTTTTATCGATTGCCGCGGTCCAGGCGTTTGTTATAGACCTTCCGTTTATCACGGTCCTGAAGGAGGAACTGAAAATCGCCTGGAACCGGGTGGACATCCTGATCATGGGCACCGCAGCCGTGATTTCCGCCAGCATCCTCGTCGGGTTTGAAGCCGAAAGCCGCCGGTGGGGGTTCAAGTCCCTGATCCTTTCCCTGGGAACTTGCGGCGCATTCGTATATTTGCGCGATGAAATATACGAGTTCCTGGGAAAAGGGGGGATTTTGCCTGGCGACGACGTATGGATCGCCGACGGCTACTTCGGCTGGGTCGGCCTGTCCGCGACCATATTCATCCTGTTGCTGGCCTTTCGCGTCGCATCCCTTGTCACCCGGACCAGCGCCGAAGAAGCCCAGGCCTTCAGCGTTTTCCGGAAGCTGGAACTGCTGCACCGGCGGGGAGTCGTAGGCGACGGGGACGTCCTGAAGTATGTCAACGAAGTTGAGTCCTCCAGAGACCAGGCCAACCTGAAAAGGGCCTACGACGAAGTGAGAAGCCGCATCTCTCAGGTCAACCAAACGGACTTGACGGACGTGGCCGACCGCCAAATGCTGAACAGCGCGGAAGCGGAATTGGATGACCTGGTCCGCTCCAAGCAGTTGGGGATGGTCCTGGGCGAGGTGTTCGCGCTGGTTATTTTCGCCGGAATGACCATCACCATTACCTTGCTCTTCCGCCCGGACGAGGACCAGGCATTCACGCGCTTTTTCGTCGATATATTCGCTATGCTCATCTCCGCCGTCATCATCTTCCTGACCATCAACATCTGGGACATGCGCGACCAGCGGATTGACGAGCAGATACAGCAAGATGAGGATAACGGCGATTGGAAGGTCAATTTCCAGGGGACAAGTCAGCGCATGGACCACCTGTGGCTATCGATGGTTGTCGGTGTCATCATCCTGCTCACCTATTCCGCCCTCCTGGCCGACAAGCATCTGGATTGGTCAGCGCATTTGGGATGGTTTGGTTAGTGACCAGTACCGGCCACTAGCCACTGACAACTGACTGTAGCGTTGCCTCCAGTTCCTCTAGGGTTGCAAATCCCTCGAACCTTTGGACTATTTTGCCTTCCCCGTCCAGCACGAAAGTCCAGGACTCGTTGAACCAGCCTGGGATGCTGCTGATTCCCCATTCCGACACAGGCCTGGCTATGCCGGCCTTGCTCAGGTCCCCCTGGATTTCGTCGGGGTTGTCGTAAATTTCAACGTGGATGAAGTTGGCTTGCCCGGCGTAACCTTCCTTCAACTCCGAGACCGTGTCGGTCTGCGGTCCACACGTGGGACTGGTGCAGAAAGCGGGGGAGGCGAAAACGACCACCGCAGGCAGTCCCGTCGCCACCGCATCGGCCACCGTGAGCCGGTACAGGTCAGGGTCGGGAGAGTAGTCGGTGGTTATCTTCTCGATGCTTTCCGAATTGCCAAGAGTCTTGTTCTCGCTCAGGGGCGGGACCGTGCCCACCTGCGGCACGTGACCCGTTTCCGCAACGTCCAGGTCTATCGACGCTGAGACGGTTTCACCATCCTCAACCGCCTTGATGTCCAGCCGCCACAGCCCGGCGCGGTCAAACTCCATCTCCGTAACGTAAGTCCCCCTCACGCCGTAGGGCCACGGGTGGAATGGCGCAGTCTTGGTTTCCCCTCGGAGCGGCCCGCCATCCCCAACATAAGAGGAGGCAACCTCCACTTCCGGCACGGTGACCAGCGCCTTGTCGGTGGTCAGCAGGAACGCTACCCGCTGGAGGCCGACTCCAAGCTCCTTGGTCGCAACTATGGTCTTAAGGGTCGTAAGCCCACTGGTAGTTTTGGCAACGGGCGCGGTGGTTGGCGCTCCGGTTGTATCCCGCCCCGCTTCCGCCTCCGGGGGAGCAGCCGGTATGCTGCTGCCGCAGGCCAACGTTAGCCACACGGCAAGTCCAACCACGACCGTTAAGCCAATGCGAAATCTCGTCAACATCCTCTGGCATCCCATCCGGCTACGGCCCTTCCTCGTAAGCCCCGAAGGTGAAGGCGAACAGGGCAAAGTCTTCGGAATTGGAGCTTAGCTTGAGTTCGTGAGTCCCGTACTCGGGCAGGGACACCACCTCGTACAACCGGCCCTCGTCCACCCGGAAGAAGCTTCGCCCGTCTTCAATCACCATATCCGGCCCGGCCTCCTCCGGTCGCAACGGGCGTCCGTCCAGTGTCACCTGTACCTCGAACGCTTCTTTCCCGTCCCGTCCTCGCCCCGTTTCCGCCTCCACCCCCTGCGGACTCACCACCGCGTTGGCCGACGTGCCCGAGAACTTCAAGGCAATGTAGTCCTCGTAATTTTCGGTCTGGCGGGCGTGACGCAGCTCCTCCTGCCCGTTGTACCAAAGGCCATGCAGGTACAGGTTGCCGTTGGCATGGTCGCCGGGGTCAGTATATTCCAACACCTGGTCCGGCCCCTCATAGTATTTTGGTTGGCCAACGTACAGACCGAAGGACAAGTAATTGCGGTTGTACCCGCCGTAAAGTTCCCGGGTCAGCAAGTTCCGCGATTTCCAGTCCCTGGCTGCGGGGTCCAACTGGGGATCGGGAGCAACCTCCAGCTCGATGCCGGACAGGTCTGCCCCGGCATCCTCCAGCAGTTGGCGTATCCTGAACTCGGTCTCAGTGTACTTGCCCTCACCGATGTGCTTGAACCTTACCACCCCATCCTTGTCCACCAGGTACTTGGCGGGCCAGGCACGGTTCGAGTATGCCGTCCAGGTGGCGAAGTCGTTGTCCTGGGCAATGGGATACTCCAGCCCAAAGGACTCGCTGGCCGCGACCACGTTCTCTGCCAGACGCTCGAACTCGAACTCCGGGGTGTGTACGCCCACTATCACCAGCCCGCTGTCCGCGTACTTGTCGTGCCAGTCCTTGAGGTAGGGAAGGGTACGGATGCAGTTGACGCAGGTATAGGTCCAGAAGTCCACCAGCACGACTTTTGCATCCCGCAAAGCATTAGTATCCCGCCCGCCGCCCCGCACAACATCCGTGCCTAGGCCCAGCAACCCGTCCAGGGTTAGAGGCTCCGAGTTGATCCAGTTTGAAATGCCCTGGAAATCGGCCGCAGGACCTCCGACCTTTCCGCCGGGAGGGACATCCGGCGCGGTGTTGCTGGCCCGGGCGGCGCAGCCGGTCAATGACCCGGCAGCTACGAGGACTGCGAGGGAGGCCAAAAGCGGCAGTATTCGCGCTCGAATCATCTTGACCCATCCCGGCATTACGCCCCTCCGTCGTAGACCCCAAAGGTGAATGCGAACAGGCCGAAGTCCTTGGAGTCGGAGGCCATGCGCAGGTGAGTCTCCTGGACGTAGGCGGGGTTCTCGACTATTCGATACATGTCCGGCTTGGTCACCCAGAGATAGCTCTCTCCGTCCTCGCCGATCATCACGTCGGCGCCCTTGTTCTCCTCTGTAAGGTACTCGCCGTTGGAGGTTACGACCACCTTGTAGGGTTCGCCGGACTCGGAGGTAAGCACGGCGTTCACGCTGCGGGCGGAGTAGTAAAGTTCCAGGTAGTCCTCGTAGTTGCTGGACTCCCGCCCATGCCGCGCGTTCTCTGCTTCTATCTTCCAGTGCCCGTTGAAGTAGATGAAGTGCGGGTGTACCTCCTCGGGAATGGCGAACTCGGCAACCTCATCCGGATGCTCATAATACTCTCGCTGGACCACGTATGCCCCCCGTCCCGCGATGACGGTTCTGTAACCCCGGTCGTATCCGGCATACAGCTCCCGGGTCACCCTTGCGCCCCGGGTATTCAGATAGGTCGGGTCCCGGCTCTGGTCCTGGGGCATGTTGAACCTTTCCAGGGCCAGGTCGGCTCCGGCCTTCTCCAGCAGCTCGCGTATCTTCAACTCGGTCTCGGCGTATTTACCCTCGCCGAAGTGGGTGTACCGGACAATGCCTTCGTGGTCGATCAGGTACTTGGCCGGCCAGTAACGGTTTGCGTAGGCCCGCCAGGTCCGGTAGTCGTTGTCCTGGACCACTGGATACTCCAAGCCATAGTCGCGGGTCGCCTTGACCACGTTGTCCAGGTCCTTCTCGAAGTCGAACTCCGGGGTGTGGACGCCCAGAATCACCAGGCCGTCGTCCTGGTACTTGGCGTGCCACTCCTTGAGGTATGGCAGGGTCCGGATGCAGTTGATGCAGGTGTAGGTCCAGAAGTCCACCAGCACCACCTTGCCTTGCAGCCCATCAATGGTCAATGGGTCGGTGTTGATCCATGCCTGGTTCCCCACCAACTCCGCGGCCAGCCCGCCGACCGACCCGCCGCCCTTGGGCCGCGGCATGGCCGTGGGTTCAGGGGTCGCTGTGGGTTCCGGTGTGGGTGCCGGCTCCGGTGTAGCGGTGGGTTCCGGCGTCGGTTCAGGCTCAGGGGTGGCCGTGGACGCTGCCTCAACCACAGTTGGAGCGGTCGTTGGTTCCACCATGGGGGTGGCTGCCTCGGGCTGGATAGTTGACGCGGGTTCAGTCGGAGCTATAGTGGCTGCTGGGGTCTCCACAACGGGGGTGGACGTTGCCGCGCTTGCGGTGGTTGCCGACTGTCCAACGGACGCTTCACTGCCCGAGGCCCCCTTCAGGACTGTGGGCGGTATCAGGGCGGCCAACTCTTCCTTGGACGGCCCCCCCTTGTCCGGCAACGGCACCACAACCGGGGCCGACCCGGAGGCGTCGTCAGGTACGCCGGTGGAGGTCGCGCTGTCAGTCTTGGCGGCGGGGGCCGCTTGAACGCTTCCCGCAGCTTCCGGTGTCTGGGTGGGAGGGACACTCCCGCACGCCACAAGTATCGCCACAGCCAGCAGGGTCAAGGCCACCGGCCACCAGGCCGGCCCGGCCCCGAGTAAGGATATGCGCGGGAGGGTTTTCCCTTTCGGATTCACCAAACCCCGGATCTGGAGCATGACACACCTCAGTGGAAGATTGTAGGAGTCTTGTTCAATGGCCTGAGCCGGAGTTTCCGGAGTCTAATGTACCCTTGATTCGCGGAAATGACCAATGCATCCGTTAGACTGCGATACTCCCGCCAAAACCCCATATCCGGAGCTTGGGGAGTATCGGCAATGCGGGCGGGAAAGCCCCAGACCTGACCATCCTTTGACCATCCTTTGACTATCCATCAACATATACGATAGTGTGTATTTATTGGATGCTGCCCAACCCGGAGGGATTTGGCGGGCCTGTCTGCCGGTCATTGGAAACGCAAACGGCGAGCTTGGTTGTGCCTACTCAGCTTGCTTATGGTAAACTCTTTGGAACCTGTCAGGGTTGGGACTGGCCCGCTCAAGATCAGGGGTATGGAGCCTGAATTCAGGAGGAATCAGTGCAGGAGACTCTTTCCCCGTCCACCATTGCACGGGGTATCGTAGACAACGTTTCCCGGGTGATCGTAGGCAAGACCGGGGTCATAGAGCAAGCCCTGGCTGCCCTAATGGCCCGGGGACATATCCTGGTTGAAGACGTTCCCGGCGTCGGCAAGACCATGCTGGCCAAGAGCCTGGCTACGTCCATAGGCTGCCAGTTCCGGCGCATTCAGTTCACCCCCGATCTTCTCCCCAGCGACATCGCCGGTCTCTCGGTCTACAACCAGGCCAGCGGAGAGTTCGAGTTCCGCCCTGGCCCCATCATGTCTGAGGTAGTGCTCGCCGACGAGATAAACCGGGCCACGCCCAAGACCCAGTCCGCCCTGCTGGAAGCGATGGAAGAGCTCCAGGTGACGGTTGACGGGGCGACCCACCTCCTGCAACACCCCTTCGTTGTGGTGGCCACCCAGAACCCCATCGAGTACGAGGGAACGTTCCCCCTGCCGGAAGCCCAACTGGACCGCTTTCTGATGCGCATAGGCATCGGCTACCCGGCCTTCGACGAGGAGATTTCGGTAATCGACCAGCAGGAGCAGGTCCACCCCATCGAGAACCTGGAGGCGGCGGCAACTCCGGCTGACATCATCGCCCTGCAAAACGCTTGCACCGACGTCTACGTTGACCGGGCGGTCCGCGAATACATAGTCAGCCTGACTGACGCCACCCGCCATCACCGGGACGTAGCCCTGGGCGCGTCCCCTCGCGCCTCCCTGGGCCTGTTTCGCGCCGCACGGGCTATGGCCATCCTGAAGGAACGGGACTACGTTATCCCCGACGACGTGAAAGACTTGGCCGTCCCCGTCACGGCCCACCGCATCATCCTCTCCCCTTCGGCCAGGATGCGTGGCGTCCGGACCAACGACGTCGTAACCGACCTGCTCAACACTGTGGCCGTGCCCGGAGCGGCCCGTTAGACCAGCGCTCAGTCAAGCCCCAGATCTGGAGTTTGGGGCCGCCCTTGCGGATGCCCCATCATCACCGGCCACTGAACCACTGGCAACTGGAAACGACCATGAAGAAAAAGGCCATTGGAATCATAGCCCTGGTGGCCGTGGTGTCTTTCTACACCTTTGGCACCGGGTTCGAGTTCTTCTTCCGGTTCCTCTATGCCTTGGGACTGCTTATGCTCATTGGGTTCGGCTGGGCATGGTTGAGCCTGCGAGGTATCGAGCTGAATTTGAGTCGCACCGCCACCAGGGGACAGGTCGGCGATTACCTGGAAGGCCGGATCAGCATCGTCAACCGGAACCGCCTGCCCAAGTCCTGGCTTGAGGTTACAGAATACACCAACCTCCCCGGCTACACTCCCGGCCGCGGCCTGGCATTGGTCAGAAACCAGAGCCGTACCTGGCGCACCGAGACTCCCCTTGTACGGCGCGGCCTGTACCATGTCGGCGAGGTGCAGGTCACCGGGCAGGACCCGCTCGGCGTGTTCAAGCTCAACCGACGCTTCCTCGAACCCCAGCCCTTCATGGTGCTTCCGGCCACCGAGCCGCTCCCCGACCTGGACGTGCGCTTCGCCGGACTGCCCAGCGACAGCCGCACCACCCGCCACGTGGACCAGATAACCACCGACGTTTCCTCCGTCAGGGAATACGCCCACGGCGACAGCCTCCGGCGCATTCACTGGCCCTACACCGCCCGGATGAACACCCTTATGGTCAAGGAGTTCGACCTGGGTATCTCTGCCGACGCATGGGTTGTGCTGGACATGAACTCCGGCTCCCACGTCCCAGGCGAGGAGCACGGCGACAATACCGAAGAGCTTGCTGTAACCGTCGCCGCGTCCCTGATACAGCGTTTGGTTGACCTGGACATGCCCGTGGGTTTGGCATCAAATGGGAACCAGCACTACATTCTGCGCCCCGACAGCAGCCCTGAACACCTGGGGCGTCTGATGGAAGCCCTGGCCGAGGTCCGCGCCCAGGGCACTACGCTGCTGGAACGGTTCCTGTACGAACTGCAACCCAACCTGAGCCGCTTCAACACCCTGACCGTGGTGACGCCCTCGGGGCGGGCGGACTGGATTTCCGCGCTGAATAACCTGCGAAGGCAAGGAGTGAGCGTTTCGGCGGCACTGATAGACCGGGAGGACTTCAGCGAAGACAGGGGCATAATCGACGTATCCCTCAACTTCCTGTTCGCCAGTGAGATACCCACCTACGTGGTACGCCGGGGCCAAGAGCTGAACGAAGCGCTCCGGTCTCCGCTGGGCAGGACCGAACCGGGTTACGTCCTGCTGGATCCTCTGCCCGAATCCCAGGAGCAGGCAGGCGCAGCCAATCAGTCGGCCACGGACTACCGTAACCGTCAGGAGACCGTCCGGTGACCCCCAACGGCGTTCTGGGCCGACGAGAGCAGCCCCAGACGGCGGGTTATCCTGCGAGTGCAAACTCCGGATCTGGGGTTTTGGACCCTGCCACAGCAGGATCGCGCCTTGACGTCGAGGCGGTCGGCAATGCGGCCCTGGGAGTTGTCCAATACTTCCGCCCCTCCGATGGCTGGGCCGCCCTGGGCCTGCTGGTCCTCAACCTGCTGATAGTCATCTACTCCGTTGAGCAGGCCAATTGGGTAGATTCCCCCAACCTGGGGCTGGTGCTTCTCCTGGCGATGGTCACCGGCTTGTTCCTGGCCCGCGTCCCCTTCTGGGGCATCCTGGTCCTGCCCATAGGACTGGCCGTGGGGTTGCTTGTCACCGTGTGGCGGCTCACGTCCCACGTCTCGCGCACCGTGCAGGTCGACAACGCCGACCAGCTATGGGAAAGGCTGTCCCTGTGGGTGGAGGCCGCCAGGACCGGGTCCATAAGCATTGACGCCGTACCCTTCGCCTTCGGGTTGCTGGTGGCCACCTGGCTCTGCGGATACCTGGCTACGTGGGTATTCGTGCGCTACCGGAACTTCTGGGGCGTGTTCGTACTCGGCGGTGCGGGGATCATGTCCAACCTCACTTACCTTCCCCCCAACGCCAGCGTTCACATCGGGCTGTTCCTCTTCACCGCCTTCTTGCTCATTGCCAGGGTCCAGTCGGTGCGCAGGCGCAGGGAATGGGAAGAGCGTCACGTAACTTACGACGGTCATCTGGGCGCCCTGTCCCTCAGCGACAGCTTCATCATTGCCCTGGCCGTGCTGCTGATCGCCTTCTTCCTTCCAGTCGGCAGCAAGTACGGCCCGGCCAACGATGCCTACGAGTATTTCCGTACTCCCATGCAGAACTGGGAGGACGATTTCAACCGGCTCTTTGCCGGTCTCCCGGCGCGCAAGCCGCTGGGCTACCGCATCTGGGGCGACGTGATGGCCTTCCAGGGCACCATCCATCCGACCCAGGCACAGGTACTCTACGTCGAGTCCCAGGTGCCCATGTACTGGAAGGCCCGGTCATACGGCACCTACACTCCCAAAGGTTGGGTCTCCGATGGCACGGTCCTCAAGCCCAACGATTGGACGCCCGCAGTATCAGCCCCCCAGCCCTATCTGAGCCGGTTCGATATCAGCTACCAGGTCACGCCCAATTACGATTCCAGGACCCTGTTCGCCGGCGACCAGGTCATCGGCGTCGACCGCGACGTGAGGCTGGAGACCTACGACTCCCCGACTTATACGCTGGACATGCAGGGCCCGCAGTCTGAATCAATCCGGGGGCAAAACCCCAGATCTGGAGCTTTGCCTCCCAAACTGGCGGAGGCCGCCGACGCGCTCCGGCAGACGTTGGCTCTGGGCGGGGACTCGGTCAGCGATTCCTCACTGGCGGCCCGCGTGCCCGACGACTTCCGGCTGGTGAAGGCCGAACGCAACCGGGGCGGCGTGTCCCAAGTGGTACTGGCGGAAGTCCTCCCAAGCAGGCCCGACGTTCTCTCTGTCCAGAGCGTAAGGCGCGAGATCAAGGCCAGGGACAGCTACGAGGTTACCTCATCGGTCTCCACCGCCACGCCCGCCGAGCTTCGCCGGGCCGGGACAGACTATCCCATCCACATATTCCAGAAGTACACTCAGTTGCACGACGAGCTTCCCCAGAGGGTACGGGATTTGGCCCTGCAACTGACCGCCAGCGCGGAAACACCCTACGACAAGGCCAAGGCCATCGAGTTCTACCTCTCAGGAATGCCCTACACTCTGGAAGTCGAGCCGCCACCCTTCAACGCCGACGGCGTTGACCACTTCCTCTTCACCTTGGGAGAGGGCTACAGCGAGTATTTCGGGTCCGCCATGACCGTCATGCTCCGCTCCATTGGCATCCCTGCCCGCTTCGTTACCGGGTACACCACCGGCGACAAAGTCGTAGACCGCGACATCTACGTCGTTACCGACAGCCACAGCCACGGCTGGATTGAAGCCTACATGCCCAACTACGGCTGGATCCCCTTCGAGCCGACCCCCGGCCGTTCCATCCCGGTGGCCGTGCCCCCTCCGCCGCTGGTCGCCGAAGCAGGCGACGTCAGCAGTGCGCAGGGCGTTGACGACGACGAGTGCATCGAGGAAATCGAGGAATGCGACGAGGAACTGCTGGATGCCACGCCCGGCGATATTGATACCGTACCGCTGCCCTGGGGCGGCCAGCTTGCCGCGGCGTTCCTCTGGGCCGCTGGCGGCGTGGCCAGCGCGGCCTTGCTGGGGCTGATAGTCTGGCTGGCCTGGCGCAGGTACATGGCTCCATCCGAAGACCCGCGCGTCGCATTCCGGCGCATGGCCATCCTGGGAGCGCTTGCGTCCGTGGGGCCTGCGGCCCACCAGACCCCCTTCCAGTACCGGCTGCGCCTGTCCAACCTGCTGCCAGACCACCGCCAGCCCGTATCGGTTATCATCGACCACTACGTCCGCAGCATCTACGGGCGCAAGGAGCTTGACGACGCCCAGCGCCGGGAGTTGACCCAGGCATGGTTGGCCTTGAGAATGCCCCTGCTGCTGCGCATCCTGCGCCCCAGGAATATCTGACGAGGTTGGCATGAACTTCTACAGCTACAACGTCTTTCCGATGGGTGATGGCTGGATAGGGCTGCTGGGCAGCCACAAGGGCCTGCGCCGCCTCAGTTTCCAGCCCACCCCAGGCGAGGCACTGGAGCATCTGGAGCCGGAATTGGCTGATGCCGACGAAGACCCTGCCGCCTTTCCCAACGTGCGAAGTTGCCTGGAACGCTACTTCGAGGGCGACGTTAAGGCGTTGGACTCCATCGACCTTGACCTGACCGGCGCCCCCGACTTCTACCGCGCCGCCTGGACAGCCTGCCGCGAGATTCCCCCCGGAGAGACCCGCAGCTATACCTGGCTGGCCGAGGCTGCGGGGAACCCGAGAGCAGCCCGCGCCGCCGGACAGGCGATGGCCAAGAACCGTTACGCCCTGATTATCCCTTGCCACCGCGTCATCGCCAGCAACGGCGACCTCCGGGGCTACGGCGCGGGCGGCCTCGGCGTCAAGGCACGGTTGCTGCAAATGGAACAGGCCGGAAAGGGCGCGAACTGCTGACCATGACTTCATCTGAAAACGCGGACCCCCTACATGGTGGAGGGCCGGAGCCATTGGATAGAATCCACGATTCAGGCGTCTATCGCCCCGCCGAACGCTGGGCCGGAATCGGCGACCTCGACATGCGTTTCCTGGACTGGGGGGGAGACGGCCCGCCGGTCATCGCTCTGCACGGCCTGGCATCATCGGCCCACTGGTACGACATCGTAGCGCCCCTGCTTCGCAACGACTTTCACATCTTCGCCCCCGACCAGCGGGGTCACGGTCAGACCACCCAGGCTCCTTCGGGCTACGACTGGAAGACCCTGTCCGGCGACGTTACCGGCCTCATGGACCATCTGGGACTGTCAGGCGCGGCGGTGCTGGGCCACTCCTGGGGAGGCCACGTCGCCAGCGGACTGGCGGCCTACGCGCCGGAACGGGTCAGCCGCGTCGTGATGATCGACGGCGGTTTCCTCAACGGGCGCCTGTGGCCCACCGGTACGTGGGAAGAATTCTCCAACACCCTGCGTCCCAGGAACGTAACCGGCGACCGGGAAGAGTTCCTCGACCGGCTCCGCACCCAGTTGGCCGACTGCTGGTCCGACGAGTTGGAGCGGGTGGTCCAGACGATGGTCTACGAGGACGAAGAAGGACAGATTCAGGACATTCTGCGCCCCCGGAACCACGCCCAGGTCCTGGAAGCCATGTGGAATGAGCCGCCGTCCGCCATCCTGCCCCGGATGACCTGCCCATCACTCATTATAGCCGCCGGTCCCCGGCCCGACAGGGCCAACACCGAGTTCGCCCGCCGACGCCAGGTCATGGTCGCCGCCGCCGAGCGGGAGATGACTAATGGCCGCGTCCACTGGGTACCCGACACCATCCACGACATCGGCTACCACAAGCCCCAGGAACTGGCCCGCATCATAACCGGGTTCCTCCGGGAGGAGTAGTCCGAAACTGGCAATATGCCTGAGTAGCGCACTTTGCCGGGGAATATTGCCTCCACATCCTGCGGTCCAAAATAGTAAAAGGCCAGGGATGGAGAGGACCATGAAGATTGAGTACAGCCAGACTGCCGACGCTCTCTACGTCTACTTTCGGGAAGTCGAGGCGGCCAGAAGCGACGACATCGCAGAAGGTGTGGTCGTGGACTTCGACGCCCAGGGACAGATCGTCGGGATCGAGATCCTCGATGTCAGGTCACGGCTTAGTCCCGAGGACCTGGCCAATATCACTATAGAGCACCTTCCGGCCGAAATGGCCGAGCAAGACCATAGTTCGGGCCAGAGTAAGTCAGCCAATGTGCGAGGCAGACGCAATCAGGCAGTATGCGCTTGAACATTTCATTGAGACTGCCCGGCGCACAGGCCGCCGTTACGTGGAGATTCGCCTCGGCGCAGTGCAAGAAGGTGTAGGTAAGCACAGCAATGTGCCAAATTTCATTAACGCCTTGGGCGGCAGGAAGCTGCTTAATCTGGCGAACCTGAAGTTGTTGAAGACATCGGGGCCAAAGGCAGGCCCGAACACAGTATTCCACTACGAGATATTGGGATAGGCGGTACGAAAGGTCACTCCAAGACTGGTTCCCGGTCTTCAACTTGCCGCCGCTTATTACGTACCCTGGTCTCCGGGGACGGTAACTCCAACAGAAGACGTGATGCCTTTAGCGATGCATGGCGTCAAGAACTGCGTCATTGATTCGCCTATGTGAGCTATTTGCGTTGGATTCCCCCTTTCCGCTACAATCCGAATCGCTTCAAGGGGCGGCCATTGGGACGCTGCCATAGGGGGAACGGCGATGCCAGACGGTGTGTTGAACGGCGTGAAAGTCCTCGACCTGAGCGAGGATATCGCCGGCTCCTTCTGCGCCCGTCTCCTTGGCGACTACGGCGCGGACGTGCTCAAGGTCGAACCCCCGCGCGGGGCGGCGCTCCGCCGCATGGGACCCTTCCACCATGACGACCCCCACCCGGAGAAGAGTCTCTTCTTCCTCGCTTTGAACCTGAACAAGAAGGGCGCGACCCTGAACCTGGAAACCTCCACCGGGCGCGCCCTGCTCAGGGAACTGGTCCCCCACGTAGACGTTATCGTCGAGAGCTACCGCCCCGGCTACCTGGGGAACCTGGGTCTGTCCCATTCCGACCTGTCTGAACTCAACCCGTCCCTGGTGGTGACCTCCATCACCCCCTTCGGACAGGACGGCCCCTACAGCCAATACCAGGGCGAAGAGATCGTCAACTACGCTATGGGCATGATCATGAGCATCAGCGGCATCCAGGGCCGGGAACCCCTGAAGCACGGCGGCTTCCAGGCCCAGTACGAAGGCGGACTCAACGCCGCCGCCGCCACGGCCATAAGCCTGTTCGACCAGTTCAACACGGGCCAGGGCCAGCACATCGACGTATCGGTCACCGAAGTTGTCGCCTCGACCATGATGGCCACCCAGACCATGTATCCCTTCATGGGCGGCACCCAGCCCCGCCGCCGCGCCGCCGGGGGAGAGTTCACCCACCCCATGCCCTGCGCCGACGGCTGGATCATCGTGCAGACCGGGGGCGGCGCGTCCTGGGAGGACATAGCCAACTTCTTCGAGTCCGAGGAGATGCTGGAGCCGCGCTTCGCCGACGCCGGTCAGCGTCCGCAGCACGGAGAGGAACTGGACGCCCTCATCCTGGAATCCATCAAGGACAAGAGCAAGTGGGACCTGTTCCACAAGGCCGCCGAGGCCCGGATGCTCTTCGGAGTCGTCCAGACTCCCACCGAGCTGGCCGAATGCCCCCAACTGGAGTCCCGGGAATTCTACCGGGAGGTTGACCACCCGGTAATCGGCAGGATCAAGGTCCCGGCGGCGCTGTTCAACTTCAGCCTCTGCCCCTACCAACTCACCGGCCCCGCCCCGACCCTGGGCCAGCACAACCGGGAGATATACGTAGACGGCCTCGGCTATTCACTGTCGGACTTCTCCCGCCTGCGCCAGATCAACGCCATCTGACGCGGAAACGCCGACCCCGCCGGCCCCCCGCTGTTCCAATGTAGTAAAATAATACCCCAATGGACGATTGGCAGGAACGGCGATGGCTCCGGCGTCATGCCACCCTGGCGCCATTCGGGATTTTCATAGCAACGGCCCTCCTTTTGTACATCGCAGAGCAAGGTCAATGGCAGGGCCGGGAGAGCTGGAAATTAGCGGCAACGCTGGTGGATTTTGCGGCAGTGTTGTACGCCATGTGCGCATTACTGGCGGAGAGAGGTGTTGTAACCATGTTCTGGGCGTTGGACAAGAGAAGGGAATGGCGGGAGAAGATGCGGGCAGAAATGAGGGAAGAATTGCGCGAACAAGTCCGGGCCGACGTGCGCGAAGAAGTGCGTGAACAAGTCCGGGCCGACGTGCGCGAAGAGGTGCGTGAACAAGTCCGGGCCGACGTGCGCGAAGAAGCGCAAGCCGAAATAAGCCGGCAATACCAAGCATGGTTCGAGCGGCTGTCCCGGGAGAAGGGCATACCCCTCGAAGAACTGCTCCCCAGGAAAGAGGACCTCGAATAATCTTTGCGTCCTGACGAAGAAAGTTATTGGGCTACCAGACATCTCTTGAAGTCCTCATAGTTGGGTGAATAGTGGGATAGTGGCGAGTTGCCGGTAACGGCCTGGACCGTTTCATACCGGCCCCAATCACTGACCACTAACCACCGGCCACTAGCCACTAACCACCGGAGGCTGATAATGCCCCAACTGCCGCTGGAAGGTATCCGGGTCCTGGACTCCACATACATCTTCGCCCTGCCCTACGCCGGGGGCTTGCTCACCGACTTCGGCGCAGAGGTCATCAAGGTGGAGGGGCCAGGCCACCACGACCCTACCCGCGGCGCGGGCCTGGCTGGCAGCTTTCCCGACAACGAACTTGGCGAGGACTGGTGGAACCGCTCCTCCACCTACAACCTGATGCACCGGGGCAAGCAGTCCCTGACCCTGGACCTCACCGAGCAGCGGGGCCGGGACCTGTTCATGGACCTGGTGAAGATCAGCGACGTGGTGATGGAGAACTTCACCCCCAGGGTGATGCGCCGCTGGGAGATGGACTACCCCAACCTGCGCAAGATCAAGCCCGACATCATCATGGTCTCCAACACCGGCTACGGCCACAGCCAGGGTCCCTACGCCAGCTACCCCGCCCAGGCCACCACCCAGGAGGGCACCCACGGCCATTGCTGGGTCACCGGCTACCCCGGGGAGGCGCCATCCAAGGCCGGGGCGTCCTTTGTGGACTTCCTCTCCACCTGGACCACTCTGTTTGCCATCGGAAGCGCCCTGCGCTACCGCAACAAGACCGGCAAGGGCCAGTGGGTGGACATCGGAATGTACCAGGCCGGGGTGATGTTCCTCTCCGAATTCATCATGGACGGAATCGCCAACGGGCGCGACGGCGGGCGCATCGGCAACCGCCACCCCTACCGCGCTCCCCAGGGCTGCTACCCGGCCCTCGGCGATGACCAATGGGTGACCATCTCCGTGGGCAGCGACGAGCAATGGCAGGCCATGTGCCGGGAGATGGGCCGGGAAGACCTGGCCTCAGACCCCCGCTTCTCCGGCTTGACGGGCAGACGGCGCAGCCACGACGACCTGGACGAAATCATCTCCGCCTGGACCTCCAGGCTGGACCGCTACGACGTCATGCACCGTTTGCAGGCGGCGGGAATCGCCTCCGGCCCCGTGCTGACCGGCAGGGACGTTCACTTCGACCCTCACTACCGGAGCCGGGGGTTCCTGGAACGGGTGTCCTACCCGGAAGAGCGGAACATCGGCGTTCGCCCCTTCATCAGCCGCCCCTACAAGTTCTCCCGCACACCCCTCAAGATACGCAGGCCGGCCCCAACCTTCGGCCAGGACAACGAGCACGTACTGAAGAGCCTCCTCGCCATCGACGATGCGGGCTACGGCCAACTGGTCCAGGACGCCGTGGTCGCCACCGTCCCCACCAGGGGCGAAGCCGTGGAAAGGCTCCCCCAGGAGCAACTGGTGGAACTGGGCCTGCTGGCCGCCTACGACCCCGACTACCGCCAGAACCTGGGCATCGGGTAAATTGCAGAATCCCGAGTGGGCGAAGGCCGGAGACGATTTCCATCAGGCGCGATTCTGAACTCGCGGCTTACCCTGCCGCCAAAGCCTTGCGTTTTCGGAAGGGTGAATGTCCAGGCAACTTAACTGGTTGCTGGAGGAGCCAGTACACGAAAGCCGATACGCTTCATTTCATTGCCATCGACAACAATGTGTACCGCATAGTCACCGTGGTGATCATACGTCACATTGCTGAACATACAGCAAACTCTGGCAACCGACTCGATGCCTTCGTCCGGGCTCCGTATCTCGATCTCCGTGTCTACGTTGGACACGGCGTTTCCATCTGCATCAATGACCTGTACCGTCAGAGCTTTGCGTCCTGCTTCAGCAATGCTGCCCCGGAATTGGACAACCACATCCATACGAGGATGAGTAGCTGGCAAATCCGGAGCGTAAATGGTGTCGAAACCGATGCCAAGAGCATTTATCTTCCCTGACAGGTCAGCGTAGTCACACAAGAAGGCAAAATCGACTTCCATGTACGGGTTGTCTCCTCCCTATTGGTGGCTGTGAACGTGGCCTTGACCGATCCTTGATGAACCTGAACGACCTTTGCCGAAGGCGTATTGCCTGTTGGCGTTTGTTTCATGGATGTGGCATGGACCATTGCTACCTCCTTTACCCACAGTACATTCTTTCATACCCCTGATAGCTCTGTCATCGTAGACTGCTTGTCAAGTGGTCTATTCTGATATAGAGGATTCCAGCGCATTGGAGGTTACGATGACACAGCCACACTTGGACCAAAACCAATAGTTTTCGGGTAGTCGCCCAACTCACGCGGATGGCGGGTTCTGTATCTGGAATGCCGGTTTCTATCGCCCGTCAGCCGCTGTCCGGCTTTCGCAATTTTCTCACGCCGGCTAATCCTTGACACCCCAACCACGGCGGAATAAGCTGGAAGGGAGGGGCCCGTAGCTCAGCGGTAGAGCGGCCGGCTCATAACCGGTAGGTTGCAGGTTCGACACCTGCCGGGCCCACCAACCCGGACCAAATCAACAACCCTCCACATCAGGCCCCCGGCAGCGGCATAACCGGCCGTCCATCCAACTACACCCCGACCGGGAAGTTGCCAGGCCCCTGCTATAAGGCGGGGGCCTTTCCTTTGGGCGCGTCAGCCATTCGCAGCGGGAACGGCCAGGTTTCAATTCCGGAGAGCGTCCCGCGGCAGCCGCCCCCGCCACCCCGCAACCATGTTGGCGCGGGTCCGGGCTTGGCATTGTATCTGACCACGTGGAATCATATAAATACTCGGACAAAATAGGCCCGAAATTGACCATAAAAATACGGATATTCTACTGATGATGGTGCTAGTGTTCCCTCTGGGTTCCTGGTGCCAGACTCGGCGCGGGCCGTCAACAAGGAGATAGCGCAGCCATGTTCGACCGCAGCAGCAACCGCAGCAGTAAGGTAGGCCGTTTTTTGAGGGCGGCTAAACTCTGCCCCCCCCCCCCCCCCTCCTCCCCT
>DAOUJS010000052.1:0-5866 GCA_034422355.1 Dehalococcoidia bacterium
CCCTCCTCAGATACACCGTGCCCATGCCAAGCGATAGCCAGATTCCAGGGAAGGCGATTGAGAAATTGGCCTTGAACGACCCGGTACTTGTTTCAGTGCACCGAAGTCCACCAG
This sequence comes from Dehalococcoidia bacterium, assembly GCA_034422355.1. Taxonomy (GTDB): domain Bacteria; phylum Chloroflexota; class Dehalococcoidia; order Lucifugimonadales; family UBA3495; genus CATOSP01. Next base: position 115 of record DAOUJS010000052.1, read on the forward strand.
ACTTGACGGTAGACAGTACCGAGGAGTGGAGAGCCACTTCCTCGGTGTCCCTTCCCCCTATCGGGCTATCTTCCGGCATGGGAATTGTGTAGCGCACCACCGCTCCGCCGGGCTGCACCACGATCTCCTTGACGAAGGACTCGATGAACGCCCGCCGCTCCGTGAGTTCGCTCTCGTTCAGATACCTGCTCAGGTCCTCGCAGTAGGCGGTAATGGTCTCCACCTCGTCCAGAACCACCCGCCGCTGGGACAGCAACACCCTGGCTTCCTCCGCCGTCGCCACAAGCTTCTCCTGACGTTCCCGGTGCTCCCGGATGCGGGGCTTGAAGTCCTCGATGTCCAGGTCGGTGGTTTCAGCCAGATTGTAGAGCCGCTCCAGTCTTCGCTTCACGTCGGCCAGTTCCGACTCAGCGGTCTCCAGCCGCTGGCGCTGCTCCCGGGCGATTCCGTCCATCTCCTCGTCCACCAGCTTGACCAGTTCCCTGATGTTGGACTCGGTGAGGACGTTCGCCCGAATCTTCCCCACCACCATCTCCTCGAACCTGCGGGCGTTCAGCCTGGGACAGTCGCAGGCCCCGCTGCCCCTCTTCATCAATGACTGGCAGACGTAGTAGGCGAACTTGCCGCCCTTGGAGTCCTGGCCGGACATGGCCCGGCGGCAGGCGCGGCACTTGACCAACCCGCTGAGCAGGTAGGAACTGCCGACTCTGCGGGGATGGGCCTTCCTGGGGGCGCGGGAGCGCATCTGCCGGTTCACCTTGCGGAACTGGGTCTTGGTGACGATGGCGGGGAACGCCTTTTCCACCCGCACCGGCTCCCCCTTGTCCCTGGCGCCTCCGCCCCAGAGCAAAGTGCCGGTGTAAGCCTCGTTTTTCAGGATGATGTGGACGCCGTTCTTGGACCAGGGCCTGCCGGTGGGGTTGGCGATGCCCTCATCGTTCAGGGTGCGTGTGATGTCCAGGATGCCTTTGCCCGCCTCGGCTAGGCTGAAGATGCGCTGAACGACGGGAGCAGTGTCCGGGTTGGGTTCCAGAGTGGGGCGCTTCTTGGCTCCATCCTGGACCATCAGCTTGCGGTAGCCGTAGGGCACCCGACTGGCGACCCAGAAGCCCCGGGAGGCGGCCTCGCGCATACCCCGCCGAACTTCCTCCGCAAGATTTTCTGAGTAAAATTCGTCCACGGACTCGATGATGGCCTCCATCAGCTTGCCGGTGGGGGAGTCGTCGGCGTGCTCGGTGATGGAGACCACGCGGATGCCCCGGCGCCGCAGCATGGACTTGAAGGCCACGGCGTGCTCCCGCTTGCGGGTGAACCTGCTAAATTTCCAGACAAGGATTTCCTTGAACGGGGCCTCCGGCTTGCTGGCCTCGTCCAACATCCTGCGGAACTGGGGGCGGTCGGCGATCCTGCCGCTCTCGGCCTCGTCCACGTACTCGCGGGCTATGGAGTAGCCGTTGCGCTCGGCGTAGTCTCGAAGCGCCCTCATCTGGGCAGCCACGGAGAGGTCCACATCTTGGCGGTCGCTGGAGACCCGGGCGTAGAGGGCCGCCGGTATCAGGTCAATTCCATTATTCATTGATTTCACCTCGATCATTCACTCCGGGTTCCGCTTGGCGGAAGCGCAGCCGTTCAAGACGCTGCTCACGGCGCAACTCCCGGTCTTCCATGTACAGGCGGAGAGCCTCGCGCACCAACTCGCTCATGTCGCGGCCCTCTTCCTCTTTCACCCGCTGAACCTGCTCGAACATCTCCGGCGGCAGGGAGAAGGTTATGGTCTTGGAAATCCGGCGTGGGGCCATGGTCTCTTCCATTAGTTGCTGAGATATTAGATTGTCTTACTATTATTATCTTCCATCCTCACTCCGCCGTCAATTGCGCCCGGTCAGTGAGTGAAGTGCAAAATACCCCAGCACTCTCCAAAGCAATCTGGGAACCCGTTGGTAAGTCGAATATCGCAAGAAGTGGCCGACGGGTTCAGTACAGGGCTGAGTCAACTGCCGCGTTTGGGCGCAATACGGGCAAGGACTCCCGAGAGGACGTTGGATCATGGCGCCGGTACTCCGAATATCCACCCCTCGCGCCTAGCCGCATCGACGTCGGGCACTCGCCAGTCTATCATCCCATGCTGAATGAACCAGCCCATTCCTGCGGCGGAAACCAGAGCGTCCCGCTTGTCGTTATTCGGCACCGGAGGTACATTCTGTAGCGTGGCTCCAAAGTAATTGCCACCTCTAGCATGATTCAAAAAGAGTCTCGGATAAATCTCGACTATCGCGGATTGGGCGGGGCGGCCGTTGGGATCAAATGGCCAGATGGAGACGGGCTCCATCCTTCCGTCTTGAACCCTAGCCAAGAGCTCGTGCAGAACCCGCATTCCAGCGACGGAACCCGTTCCAACATTAGCAGCTCCTATACAATTGAAGACCGAATTGGGCTGGCGGCCGGCCGGCCCGGACGCAGCGTTATCGGTGATTCGGAAGCGCCGCTCAAAACGGGCTCCTTGGTGAACGAGTCCATTGGCTTGATACCGATAAAACTGGTGGTACGGCGATTCAGGGTTCGCGTAGAAAGGCGCGCCGTAAAAGTTGTCAAACTCATGGCACCGTTGTTCAATCGCTGCCCACAGCGCGCGAGGATTCCGCGGCTGCACAGCCGCATTTACGCCCGGAAAGTACGCGCGTAGGTCGGGGTCGTCTTGGTCGCAATACGGGTACGCAAAGGCGAAGTCAAACCCGATCAGGACAGGCCCTTCGTTGTAAGCGTTGACCTTCCGTTGCACGTAGTTAAGTACATCCGTCCTGCTCCAAGGGTTTCCGTGCTGAGGATGTACTAATCTCAAGATGCCGGTCGCTGGAAAGTACTCGGCCACCTGTATTTTTGTCGTGGGGACGGGATCCCTGGCCCCGGACCAGTCTATGCCCACAATCTTTTGGAATCTCCTTGGTGGTTGGTACATCTTTAACCTCCCTCGTTCGCTCGAAAGGTTATCGGTCCAAGAACCCTGTCTTGAGAACCCTGTTTGTTCGCGTTTTTGTTTAGGGATTCTTCCAGGGAAATATACTCCGTGCGCCGGGCCAGTTTGGCACCCACCTTGGCCTAGCGCTCTGGGAACTCAGCCCTGACCGATTCGCGGGCCTTGATGCGTGTGCGACAGACCTATCAAACCCGTCCAGGCCGTCCGCTTCTCCGTTGAATCCTGCGCCGCCTAAGGTCAGTCTGAGTGGCATTCCAGCCTTCGCATGGACCCGCACCGCTACATGATCAGCCGCCATGCCACCAGGACGGTGACGGCCAGCAGCACGACCAGCACCAAGACGGCGATGCCCAGCCGGGCGGCCCAGCGTCTGGCCCTTTGGTGGCCGTCCTGCTCCCGCAGCAGCACTTCTTCCAGCTTGTGGTACTCGTCTATGGCGGTGTCCGTCTCGGCCCGGGCCCGGTCCCTCTCCTGCTCCAACTGGTCCGCCTCCTCGGTGAGTTCCCCCACCGTGCGCTCCAGTCGCTCAACCTTGGCCCTGGCTTGCCGCAGCAGTTCACGGTCGCTGGGGTAGCGGGGTCCCAGCAGCTTCACGTACACCCGCCGGCCCGCCCGCTGCACCTCCACCTCGCCCTTGCGGATCATCCGGTCCAGGGTCGATAGCGATACCTCCAACTCCCGCGCCGCTTCCCCTTTGTCCACCCAGTGGACCTCATCTTTGACCTTATCTGACATGTAAATCACCTCGTCAACGGTGATGCGTCAGGCGATTGCACCTGGCCCACAATCGCGCTCACTGTTTTAGCGTGGTTTCTCATAGTTCCCAAAAAGCAATTTCTGATTGGTCAAGGCACTGGACAGGCCATTCCCTACGTGAAATCCGGGAAAATGACACATCGCGGCTTCCCGGCCAAACTCTGAAATCACCCCCGGAGGACGGTTTGCGCCCCCGGACAACAGACCGGGTAGAAGATGCCGTATCAGCATGATTAACGTGTCTCCTGCCGGCGCATCCGTCGGCGCAGTCCGTCCCACTCGTAGGCGCCCAGTTCCCGCAGCGCCAGGGGCGGACGTTCACCGTCCCACAGGGGACGCCAGGACCGCCCCAGTATCCCCCTATAGGACAGAATCTCCCTACTGGACACCAAGATGGGCAGTGTCATAGCGGGCATCCGGGAGGCGGTGTTGGCGTAGGTCTCGGCCACCTCCTCGGTGCCCACCACGAACAGCGTGGTCGGGAAGGGCGGCTGGTCATCCCGGGGCGTGTCGGAGCGGTAGTAGCGGATGTAGGGTCTCAGCCGGGCGGCCACTCCCCTGGGGTGGCGGGCGCGCAGCTCGTGCTCAAGGTAGAAGGGGACGTGCAGGGCGTTGACGAGCAGGTGTCCCACGGCATCGGGAGCGATGGCGTCCTCGCCCCGGTTGAAGGCGCGGTCGGAACGGGCGGTGGGCACGGACCACTGGAGTTCGCTGGCGCCGTCGGCCCTCGCCTCGGCAGCCAGTTCCGACAGGAACCAGGTGATGCCGTCGGTGTGGCTGGTCTGGCGTTCCCAGGTGAGGATGCGGTGTCCTTGGGGCCGGGGTTGTCCATGATTGTCATTGGCGTCCTTGTTGCTCCAGGTTGCCATGGTGGTGGATAGCTGGGCCCGGTCCCGGCGGGTGATGTACCCGATGCCCCGCTCCGACAGGGTGTAGCGCACGTCGCTCCGCTTGCCGTGCTGCTCCACCAGGCCCCAGGTCTGCGTGAGGGTGTGGGTCATCTGGCTGATGCGGCCGTCGGATACCCCCAGCCAGCGGGCCAGGTGCTCCCGGGGGATCATTGGGTGGTCGGTTATCAGGTCCAGGGCGCGCTTCTCCGAGGGGCTGACGCCGAAGGCCGGGGCAGCGTAAACCATCCGCTCCGGGTCGGGCAGGGACGCCCGTTTGCGCTCCGGCGTTTCCCAGGGGAACCTGCCGCCGGAGTCAGCCTGGGAGACCACCTGCTCCAGCGTGCGATACCTCCTGCCCACCACCCAGTTGGACGATATCCAGGTCCGGCGATCCCACTGTTCGAGGGTCTCTCTGCGCTCCACGCCCACGTAGCAGTCCCGGAGTTCGGCGTTCCGGCAGAATTCGTCGGTGAGCCGCTGCTCCCAGGGGCTGGGAACCAGGATCAGCACTACGCTGGGACGGTGGGAGTAGTGATACTCGGCGATGGCCCGCAGGCGGTCGTAGAGGGAGCGGCGCCGCAGGGCCAGGCCCTGGCGCACCACCCCAAAGCTGCGGCCATTGTGTAGGGTGATCACCGCGTCGAAGCGGCCCCGGCGGTGGAATTCCACCTGGCTGCATAGGCCGTCCACGCCGGGGGAAAGCGTTGCCGCCAGGCGGTATACCGAGGCCACGGCGTCCATGCGGCGAATGAGCAGCGCCAGCCACTGCCGCGACACGGGATAGGCCCGCACGAAATCCGAAGGCGCGTCGAAGTCCAGGGCGTCGGCGGCTGCGCTGATGCCCTTGCCAGTGAGGTAGTAGCGGTGGCTGGAAGGCAGGTAAGCCGTACTGTGGCTGACCCGCCCAGCCAAGCCGTCTTTCAGCAGACTGGTCAGGGCGCGGTGCACCGTTGCCAAAGGTTCCCCCAGGATCAGGGCCAGTTCCCCCGCGTCGATGAATGGCAGCCGGGCCAGGGCGTCTAGTACCAAAACCAATCAGGATAGGCAGGGATAAAGCCGGCGCAGTTTGCCCCTGGCGTCCTGGGCAGTGAACTGCCAGTTGATGCGGGCCTGAGCTTGGTTGCGCTCCAGT
>DAOUJS010000053.1:0-2225 GCA_034422355.1 Dehalococcoidia bacterium
GACGAAGACCTGACCCAGGAACCTGAGATGATCAAGGCTTTCCGCGACACCTGGGAGCTGGGCATCCACTCCTACCTGTCCTACCTGCGCGACCGCCTGTTGCTGGCCCGCGAACTGCTGACCGATAGCGGGTCGTGCTTCGTGCAGATCGGTGACGAGAACGTTCACCGCGTGCGGGCGTTGATGGACGAGGTGTTTGGAGAAGATAACTTTTGCAGTTTAATTAGCTATAAGACTTCAGTGGGGCTGGGTTCCCAGGGCTTGGATAACACAGCGAATTATCTAGTGTGGTATTGCAAGAACAAGGAAGTCAGGAAATTTAGGCCGATTCTTCGACAAACTATCCCAGGGGAAGAAGGGGCTAGCAGATATAAGACAGTTTGGTTGCCAGATCTTAAGGAGTATCGAGTAGAGGACCCTGCGTCTGAAACGCTGCCGAAAGGTGCCCGATTGTTCAGGGATCAAGGAATGACTTCTAGGACTGGTTCAGCTACCACCACTTTTGATGTGCTTTTTCGCGGAAGGAACTATAGACCATCTTCGGGAGGATGGAGAACTGGGGAGAGCGGATTCAGTCGCGTAATAAGGGCAGACCGGATCATGCCCACGGGAAATACTCTGTCGTTCAAGAAATTTTTCGACGATTTTTCGGCGATCTCGGTGGACAACATTTGGACAGATGTCTCCGGGGGAGTGACCAGCAGGTCGGATCCCAAGGTGTACGCCGTTCAAACAGGAACCAATATCATTCAACGTTGCATCCTGATGGCCACCGACCCCGGAGACCTTGTGTTCGATCCGACCTGCGGCTCCGGCACCACAGCATACGTTGCCGAGCAGTGGGGACGGCGCTGGATAACCTGCGACACTTCCCGCGTGGCCATTACTCTCGCCAAGCAGCGTCTGATGACTGCGTTGTTCGACTACTACCGACTGGCCCATCCCGAAGAGGGCGTGGGTAGCGGATTCAATTACAAGGCGGTGCCACACATTACCTTGCGGGACATCGCCAACAACCCGGACATCGATGACATCTGGGAAAAGCATCAGGAGAAATTGGAACCTCTGCGCGGCCGTCTCAATGAAGCTGCCGGGGAAAGTTGGGAAGAATGGGAGATTCCCCGAGAGGCAGTAGAAGAGTGGACGGAAGAAACCGTGCAGACTCACAGGGAATGGTGGGAGCATCGAATCGCCCGCCAGGCGGAGATTGACGCCGCCATCGCCCGTCACGCGCCCCAGGAAACTCTGTACGACCAGCCGCTGGTGGACAATGGAAAGCGGCGGGTGACCGGTCCGTTCAGCGTGGAGGCGGTGCCAGCCCCGGCGGTGAAACCCCTCGATGAGATCAACGCGCCGGAGGCCATGCCAGCGGACGATACTGTAGGCCGGTCCGGCGAGACGCTGCGCCAGTCCGACTGGCGGGACGAGTTGCTGAAAACCGGCATCAGGGGCAAGGGCGGGCAGTTCGTCCGATTCGCTCGCCTGGAGGCCCTGCCTGGCTGCCGCTACCTGCACGCCGACGGCGAGTCGCGGCCCAACGACGAGGGCGCCGACCGCATCCGCGAGGACGGCCCGGCACTACAGTCGCAGCGCATCGTCGTGTCCTTCGGCCCGGAACACGCTCCCCTGGAGCAACGGCAGGTGGAGTGGGCCATCCAGGAAGCGCAAACCCTGGTGCCCAGGCCAAGGGTCGTGGTGTTCGCCGCCTTTCAGTTCGACCCGGAGGCCTCCAAGGACATTGACGAGACCAACTGGCCGGGCCTGACGCTGCTGAAGGCGCAGATGAACGCCGACCTGTTGACGGAGGACCTGAAGCGCAAGCGGGCCAGCAACCAGAGCTTCTGGCTCATCGGCCAGCCGGATGTCTATCTGCACCACATCAGTCGAGGCCAGGACACCGGCAAGTGGCAGGTGGAGGTGCGCGGCTTCGACTACTACAACACCAAGACCGGCGATGTGGAGTCGGGCGGCGAGGACCAGATCGCCGTCTGGTCGCTGGACACCGACTACGACGGGCGCAGTCTCTACCCGCGGCAGGTATTCTTTCCTATGTCAGGTCCACACGACGGCTGGTCCCGCCTGGCCCGCAACCTCAAGGCCGAGATCGACGAGGACCTGATCGAGGCCTACCGGGGCGCAGTTTCGCTGCCCTTCGAGGCCGGGGAGCACCGCCGCATCGCGGTCAAGATAGTGGACGACCGGGGCATCGAGAGCCTCAAGGTTAT
>DAOUJS010000054.1:0-21468 GCA_034422355.1 Dehalococcoidia bacterium
CTGTTTCCATTGTCCCTTTATGCCACAACCAGCCCGCGGACGCCAGTGTCTTTCAGCGGAACCGTAGAACCGTCCGCCCAGTAAATTCCCCTCATCAAGTCTGAACAGTTACGGTTGCGGCTGGTCCTTGACACCAACGTGGCCGTTTCAGCGATTCGATTTCCGCAAAGGTCATTGTTCTGGATTCGGACGGCATGGCAATCGGGCGCCATATTGCCGCTGCGAAGTATATATACCACCGTGGAATTAGTCCGGGTGCTGTCATATCCCAAGTTCAGCTTGACCGACCAAGAACAGACAGACTTGTTAGATGACTATTTGCCTTGGCGCGAGATGATTATCGTGCCGGAATCTCTGACCGTACCAGATTGCCGAGACCCCAACGACATTCCATTTCTGAAGCTTGCTCTGGCCGGCGCGCAGATGCCCTGGTCACAGGAGACGTCGCCCTGCTCTCTTTGGCGTCGGTTTTTTCTGTTCCGATAGTCACTCCGAGAGAATTAAGCGAGCGACTGGCGGGCAACGCATGACAATCAGCGTGAAGGTGATGGCGGAGACTTTGGCCTGGTACGGGGAGTGGTTGTAGGAGTGGTTAAGACTCGTTTGCCGTTGGGATAGAGCATCCTTGGGCGTGGCTGGGTGATGGACAATAATGTCACTGTTTGCCGTGTGCTGGACATGGCAGTAGCAAACGCCGCTGAATCCGAGTTTCAGCGGCTTACAGAGGGGATGAATTCCACCGAAAAGCGTCGCCGCGTCAGCGAGGCGATGGACTCCCTCGACCTGTTGCGGACATTAGAAAGCCCGGATTATTCCGATGGGATGGTGGCTCTGCTATACGTCGTTAGGTATCAGCTTTCCCACACCAACCTTGCATACTCAATAATCAAGACGATGAAAGAGCAAGTTGGCTCCATCAAGTCAACATTGACGAATACTGACAGTCTGCAAGTCGTCGACTTTGGTTGTGGCTCATTGGCCATGCAGTTCGGCGTAGCATTGGCAGTAGCGGATGTCTTGGAGCAAGGGCATACAATCTCGGAGGTCAGGGTCGATTCAATAGATATCAGCAGACCTATGATTGACATGGGCATAAAAATATGGGCCGAGTTCAGGGAACTTGTCAGTCAGGACCCTCGCCTTCAAGTGCTGAAAGCGTCGTGTGACCTGATTCATAAGCACTACAAGGCGCACACTGATTTCCATTCAGTTCAGGCAGTCCCTGATGCCGATAGATGGATCAGCGCAATGCACGCTGTCTACAAAAGCAATAGGCAGGATGTTAAAGACGCTCTGACCAGTTTGCACAAAGCAATCGTTCCTGATACCGGGCTTATGACCTGTTATGGTAATGAGAATAATCCAGGCAACATTCCAATCGTGAACCAAGTATCGCCGTTCAGCAGGAAGAAATACAGGTCGTTTCAATTATCGTCATCCCGTATTACCCCGCGGTTCGATACCGCATTAAGCAATTCTCACATTGCCAGAGTTGCAAGGGGATGGGGATTTTTCGCCCCGAATTGGTATCATGTTTACTGCGATTGGCCTGACCAGACTACAGCCTTTATCTATTCCGAAAGGGGACGGGGCGATGCTCAACAGTCCTCGCCAGTATTCGATTTTCTGCGAAGACTCTTCCGGATCGGCGCCACTGGCACCCGTTCCCGATAGCATCGGCGAGACCTCCATTGCCTACAACCCCGCCCGCGAGGTTCTCACCAAGGCCACCGGGTTCATGGACACCTACGACTTTACCCTGAACCCCTACAGCGGCTGTTCCTTCGGTTGTACCTACTGCTACGCCGCCTTTTTCAGCCGCGACGTTGAGAAGCGGGACAGTTGGGGGTACTGGGTCAGCGTCAAGGAGAACGCCGTCGATTTGCTGAAGAAGCGTCTGAGGAGACGCCCGGAGTCGCTGGACGGCAAGCTCATTTACATGAGCAGCGTTACCGACCCCTACCAGCCAGTGGAACGGGAGTTGCAGTTGACCCGCCTCTTGCTGGAGGCGATGGCGGACGGACATACGCCCAAGCTGGTCGTGCAGACCCGCAGCCCCGACGTGGTCCGGGACTGCGACCTGTTCCGCCGCATCGAGGAGAACGGTGGGAGGGTGCAGGTCAACATGACCGTCACCACCGACGACGAGGACATTCGCCGCACATTCGAGCCTTTCTGCCCTTCCAACCCGGTCCGGCTGAAGGCCATCGGCGAGGTGAAAGCGGCAGGAATCGACACCTGCATTACCATGACGCCCCTGCTGCTGGTCAGCAGCCCCTATGCTTTTGCCGACAGCCTGCGCGATACGGGAGTCGAGAAGTTCATCGCACAGCCATTCCACTTCCAGCGTGGAAAGTTCCTGGCCGGCACCCGGGACCGGGCCTTCGACCTTATGGCCGAGAAGCTGGGCTGCGACCGCGACTCGTTCAGGGATGAGTACATGGAGCACTACAGGATGGTGTTCGAGGTGTTGCAGGACCAGTTGCCGGAGTTGGGAGAGGGGAAGGACGGGTTCAAACCTCCGTTTTAGGACCCGGTGAGCTTGCGCAACCGGGCGGCTTGCTCTGGTGTTTCAGGGACGAATGTTGGCGGCGGCGCGGCCTGGATTGCCTCCAACTCTTGCAGGTAGGTCTTGGCGTCGTCGATACCGCCGTGAACGAGACCCGAAGCCATTATTCCTTCGTAAAAGTTGGTGTGCAGCGAACTGGCGCTCCGGAACAAACGTCCTAATTCCGGGCGGCCCAGTTCGTCGGCTATCTGCTCGGCAATAGAATAAAGCAAGTCATGGCGGTGGTGGGACCAGCCCCGTTGCGCCGCAATGGACTTGACGGCCAGCGCCACCGCACCCCACACTTTCTCCGACGCTTGCGTGAGGTCTCCCTTCTGGAATTCCTCCTCGGCCTGCCGGATATAATGTTGACTCATTTCGTTATACTTGTCGGGCGTTCCTGGTTCGAGCATCTTATCACTCCCGGGTGGTTAGCCCAATTGTAGCAGAGGTATAGACGAAAGGAGCCGTCATGCAGCAGGACTCCGCTGACCAAAAAATCCAACCAACCGGCGAGGAATGGCCCATCATCCGGGCGCAGCCGCGCAGCTTCTTCAAGGCCCCGCTGTGTACCGACCTGGCGACTCTGGAGGCGGACATCGCGCTGATTGGCGTCCCATTCGACCAGGGCACTTCGGGCAGGCCCGGGGCGCGTACGGGCCGGACGCCGTCCGCGATGCCCCCAGGACTTACTCCTACGCCGATCCCCAGGGCCGGCAGACCCAGGCCGAGGGGTTCTTTGACGTGGATGCCGAGGACGAAATGCTCCGGGGCGTCATCATGGCCGACTGCGGCAACATCACCATTGTCCCTTCCGAGGTCGTGGGCAATTTCGACAAGATAACCAGGGCCGTGGAGCAGGTCGTGGAACGGGGCGCGTTCCCCGCCGTGGTGGGCGGCGACCACGCCATCACCTTCCCGGTAGTGCGGGGGCTGGGCAAGTTCGGGCCGCTGAACATCGTCCACTTCGATGCCCACCTGGACTATACCCACGACGTGCAGGGCGCGCTGTTGACTCACGCCAGCCCGATACGCCGCTGCCGGGAATTGCCCTTCGTCAATCACATTACGTCGGTGGGCATACGCGCCGCCCGCCGTAAGCCCTACGAGGAAGCTATCAGCGACGGCTCCCTGATCATAAGCAGCAACCGCTTCCGGGAGTTGGGACCCCAGGGGGTGGCCGACCTGATTCCGCCCGCTGAGAACCTGTACATCACTTTCGACATCGACGTGATGGACCCCAGCCTAGCGCCGGGAACGGGCACACCGGAGACCGGCGGCCTCTTCTACCACGAGGCCAGGGACTGCCTGCAAGCGCTCCTGAGCAAACCCAAGTCCTCGAGTGGCAATGGAGATGCGGGGCATCCGCTGGTGGCCTTCGACATGGTGGAGGTCGCGCCGCCCTACGATTCGTCGGAACTCACGGTGCAGGTGGCGGCCCGGCTGATTCTGGATATGCTCAGCGCCCGGTTCCCGTCTCGTTAACGTAAGTCCCCCCGGCTTCACCTTCGCCGGGGGAACAAATGAAGTCTGACCGCGTGTGGGATGTCGGGCGTCAGATCATGAAGTTCATTTCTTTGACTATGGTTTCGCCCAACTCGCGGTCGCCGGAGATGGCAATCTTGCCGGTGTTCAGAGTCGCTGCCGGGTCCCAACGTCCGCAGCACAGGCACAGGAACGTTTCCACGTCCATATCCAGCCGCGCGGTCGGGGAATCCGGGACTGAGTCCAGGTAGTTGGCCCGGGTTCCTTGCATACCGATGGACAAGGTGCGACCAGCCAGGCCGGTGACTTCGACTACCACCGTTGATCCATCGGGGGGCTGGACCTTTCTGCCCACCACGAAGGGAATGGCCATGGACATGCGGTCCATCGCATGGACCACGACTGGGCCTTCCATGTGGCCGGGAATGTTAAGGGCGCGGCGCATGTCCTGTTCATGGACCCAAGCGTCGAAGATGCGTATCGCCAGGTAGTCCCGCACCGTGCCCGGTCCGATGGGCGTCTGAGCGGGAGCGTCGAAGTCGCCGGGGGCCATGTTGCGCAGGACTTTGGTCCGCTCTCCAGTGGCTTCGCGGAAGTCTTCCAGCACCCTGGCTCCCGTCCAGGAGCGCCGCCAGTCCACCAGGACTTCATTGTTCTCACCGATTTCATTCTTGGTGTTGCTCACGTCTTGAGGGGTATGTTCGGGCATTGGCCGGCCCAGCAGCCGGTTCTCGCTGCCCGCCAGGTGGGATAGCTGGTCCTGCACCGACCAGCCGGGGCAATCGGTGGCCGTCTTCCACTGGGCCTCGGTTAAACCGGCGCAAAGGCCATCAATGGACCTCCACACCGCCTCCATGTTTTCCACCATTTGCTGGTCGCTCATGGCAACTCGCTTCTCCCTCCAGCCTCAGGCCGCGCCTTCTTCCTGCCGTCTCCGGGTCTCCCGCGCCGTTATCAGGCGGATGGCCTCTTCTACGCTCATTCGTCCCACCGGCCCGGATGCGTACATCGCGCCCAGCACCACTCCGCCGCGGCCCAGCAGGAACTCTGCCGGTTGGATGAACCCGCCCCGGTCCGGCGACCACCACGCCCCGATGCTGTCCGCTTCATCCTGGGTCACACCGTAGGCTACGGGGAAACTGAGGCCCTTGGCCGCCATTTCCCTGGCATGGTCAGCGTCATCAACACTGGCGGCGATGACGGTTACGCCAAGTTCCGTTAGCTCGTTTTTGGATGCTTCCCACTCGGCCAACTGCCGGGCGCAGTAGGGTCACCAGTGGCCGCGGTAGAAGAGCAGCGCAGTGTACCGGGATGGCGCAATACCGGGCAGCGTGATCTTGTCTCCGCTTATCGTTTTAAGGTCCAGGGATGGAAACCTGTCTCCCTGTTGGAGCTTGTCTCCCATAGGATTTCTCCTGAAATCTCCGGTCAGTCGGCAACGGATTACCAAACAACGCGCTTCTCAACTGTATAATGACCGGGACTCATAATACCGATGGCTCGTCCCGGTAGCAAGCAGGCGATGAACTGGGGGACCCCGGTAGCTGGGCTGGGAACGGCGGGACGGGACCGCGGCCCGATAGATGGGGCGCGGTTTTGATTCATAGCCTTGGGGCGTCAGCGTCGCTGCCGTTCACTTCCTTGACACCTTTGTCGGACTTTTGCTAGGATTCACATCGAATTGCGATGTACCTTTTCTCCGGCTTGAGATGCGGATCCTCAGCGGATGAAGCGGCCCCTCACCACGCATAGGAACCACGTTTTCAGTCGTAGCTTATCGACCAGGCATACAGTGTAAGCGCTCACTCGATTCCGGTTGACGCCAGGGTATCAAGAGACTGGAGATCCCGCCGGGAGTTTCATGGTCTGCATGGACACTGGGCCAACACTGCCGGAGATGTTCGACAGGTACAAGAGTATTGTCGAACAGGAACTCAGCCGCTGTGTGCCAACCCAGGAGGCCTCCGATGATGTGGGGCCATATCTCCCCGTCCGTTACCACCTCGGTTGGGTCGAGCGGGACGGTTCCCCGGCAAAGTCCCCCCTCTCTCAGGGCAAAGCGCTCCGTCCCACCCTATGCCTCTTCGCCTGCGAGGCTCTGCGGCAAGACCCTGCCAGGGCGTTGCCGGCGGCTGTGGCGCTGGAGTTGATCCATAATTTCTCCCTGATACATGATGACATCCAGGATATGGACGCGGAACGGCGTCACCAGGCGACTGTCTGGTCCATCTGGGGCGTGCCCAAGGCTCTCGTGGCGGGCAACGCCCTCCATTCCATAGGCGACACGGCGCTGCTGGGAACAGCACGGAACGAGATCCCGCCGGAGACGGTGCTGCGGGTCTCCCAGATACTCACCGACAGCTACCTGGAAATGATCCAGGGCCAATGCCTGGACCTGTCCTTTGAGACCAGCACCTCGATCAACGGAGACGATTATCTCCAGATGATCGCTTTCAAGACCGGGGCGCTTATCCGCGGCGGCGTCCAAATAGGGACTCTCCTGGCTACCGACGCCCCGGATACCTTTGCGGCGTTTACAAAGTTTGGGGAATGCCTGGGCCGCGCCTTCCAGATCAGAGATGATTACCTGGGCATTTGGGGAGACGAGGCTATCACCGGCAAGGCGGCTGGAAACGACATCCGCCGCCGCAAGAAGTCCTTCCCCGTCGTGTACGCTTTCGGGGAGGCCAAGGGCCGGTCCAGGGAAGACCTCATCCGCATCTACAGCCAGGAGGAACTGGACGATCAGGACGTGGAACGGGTGCTGGAAGTGTTGGAGGAAGTCGGGGCCCGGGAGCGGTCGCAGGTCCTGACCGAAGCCAGTGCCGAAGACGCGCTGGAGTCGCTCAAGCCGGTTTCCCTGCCGGACTGGGCCAGGAAGGAAGCCGAGGACTTGGTAGATTTTCTTTCTCGCAGGCAATACTGATGACGCAGCAAAAAGACCAATCGAGGGACGGGTCCCATCCGCCGCCCCCCGGCCGGCATGGCGGTTTGGGGCGACGTTCTCAGCGTCCGGGAGAAGCACAGGAACCGGCAGGCCAGTCCCGCAGACCTGTTGAACTCTCGGTCCGCCTTGGCTGGTACATCCTGAAGAACCGGCTAAAAGGGCGGAAGCGGTTCCCGCTGGTAACGATGCTGGAGCCGTTGGAGATGTGCAACCTGGCCTGCATCGGTTGCGGCCGCATCCGGGAATACAAGCCGGTGCTGGACAAGATGATGCCCGTGGACGAGGCCCTGAATGCTGTCCGGGAGGCGGGCGCGCCCATCGTCTCCATCGCCGGCGGGGAACCCACGATCCACCCCCGAATCGACGAGATCATCAATACGCTGGTGGCGGAAAAGTATTTCGTGTTCTGCTGCACCAATGGGCTGCTCCTGGAGAGGATGCTCGACAGGATTCCTCCGTCAAAGTACTTCTGCTGGGTCGTTCATATGGACGGCATGGAGGAGAAACACGACGAGTCGGTAGCCCGGAAAGGCGTGTTCAAGCGTGCAGTGCAGGGAATTGACCTGGCCCTGAACCGGGGCTACAGGGTATGCACGAATACCACCATATTCCGTAACAGCGACGTAGATGACCTGCGGGAGATGTTCCGCATGGTGGGGGATATCGGAGTCGAGGGCTCGATGATCTCGCCAGGCTACGACTTCGAGGATGCGCCAGACCAGGACCTGTTCCTGACCCGCCGGGAGTCCAGGTCGATTTTCCGGAAACTGCTGGACCCGGAGCATATAGAAGGCATCAGGTTCTACAACAACCCCCTTTACCTGAACTTTCTGAAGGGCGACCGGGAGTACCAATGCACTGCCTGGTCCAACCCGACCTACACGGTTATGGGGTGGCGCAAGCCCTGCTACCCGCTGGCCGACGAGCACGTGGGGAACGTGCAGGAACTCTACGACTCCAGCCTGTGGGAGCGTTACGGGGTAGGCAAGGACCCGCGCTGCGCCAACTGCATGATGCACTGCGGGTTCGAGTCGGCGACCATTTTCCAGGCTGTAAACACACCGAAGGACTGGGCCACCCTCATCAAGTCCGGCGCCGCCCACAAGGGTGGAATTACTGCCGGGTGATGCGGGGCGCCCCTGATGTTAACCATCATCTCGCCGATGGAAGAGGAGCTGGCCGGGGTGCGCCAGGCTCTCATGACACGGGACATGCAGGGGGCAGCGTCCCTGCATTTGGTTGGCATCGGGCGGGACGCCATCGAGCGCAATCTCAAGGTACTTCTGCCTGCTTTACGCCAGGCACGGGACGGAGATGAATCACCCTCGGGGCTGCTCCTGCTGGGATTTGCCGGGGCGGTGGACCCGTCCCTGTCTACCGGCGACCTGGTCCTGGCTGGCCGCTACTGCCATCTCAGAGACCTCGGTCAGTTGTTGGTGCGTGCTCCCGGCGGGATGACGTTGGAGGAAATTCCCCGCCTCCGGGCAGAGTTGGGGATGGCGTCAGGGGGATTTGCCCGATATGCCCGCCTTCCCGACGGTATGGCGTCAGGGGAACAGGTCGTTCCCCGGCGGGCTGTCCTGAAGTTTCTTGAGCCAGACTCAGGGCTGTGGCAGCGAGCCAAGGAAGCCCTGGAGCATAGGGAACCGACGGCAATTGAAACCGACTCCATGACGGTGGACCAGTTGGTAACTGACCGCAATATCAAGGCGGAGTTGCACCGGCAATACGAAGTAAGCACGGTCAACATGGAGGACTATTGGGCGGCACGGCTGGCTGCCGCTGCCAAGGTGCCCTTCCTGTCCGTGCGGGCCGTACTGGACACCGCCGGACAGGTGCTGCCCCGATGGGTGATGGGGCTGTCCGGCAGGCCGGGCTGGGCCTCTCTGAACATCCTGTCCCGGCCCTGGCAGGTTCCCTCCCTGTTGGAATTGGCGCGGCAGAAACGCCAGGCACAGCGGAGTCTCGCCAGATTCGGGCTGGCATTTATTGACCACTCCGGCCCATCTCAAACGGGGGCCGCTCCCATGGGGCCCTCAGCCCCGGGTCCGGAATTTGCTCCATGAAGGTTTTCGTAACCGGCGCTACCGGGTTCATCGGCGGCAATCTGGCCCGGTTGCTGGACCGGAAGGGCTATCATGTCCGGGCGCTGGTCAGGCCCGGCAGCAATACTTTGGCAATCGACGGCACAGGCGTAGAACAGACGCCCGGAGACATATTGGACCGGGACTCGGTGATCAGGGCGGTGAAAGGCAGCGAGGCGGTCTTCCACTGCGCCGCCGCCTACACTTTTTGGTCCCGCGACCCCGCACTTGTGTACCGGACCAACGTCGATGGCACCCGGATTGTGCTGGATGCGGCGTTGCGTGAAGGCGTGTCCCGGGTGGTATACACCAGCACGGTATCAACCGTCGGATACTCGGCGTCAGGACAGGCCGACGAAGATTCTCCGGTGGAACCGGGCCATCTTGTGGGACACTACAAGAAATCGAAATACCAAGCGGAGCAGGTCGCGTTGGAGATGGCGTCCAGGGGTTTGCCTGTGGCCATAGTTAACCCGACTGCGCCGGTAGGTCCCTGGGATGTGAAACCCACACCCACGGGCCGCATCCTGGTGGACTTTCTCCGCGGCAGGATTCCCGCCTATATCGCTACGGGCCTCAACGTGGTGGACGTTGAGGATGTTGCAGCAGGGCACATCCTAGCAATGGAAAAGGGCGCGGCGGGGCACCGCTACCTGCTGGGCAACCGGAACGTGACGCTGAAGGAACTGTTCACGATGCTTCATACCCTCACCGGCCTGCGGGCGCCCCGGACCAGGTTGCCCTATTGGCTGGCCCTCGGCGCAGCCTACCTCGATCAAGCCCTGGAGGGCAATCTGCTCGGACGGGAGCCGAGGATTCCCTTGGAAGGGCTGAGAATAGCGAAGAGTCCTATGTATGTGGACTGCCGGAAAGCCGTCATGGAGTTGGGCCAGCCCCAGGGCTCCCTTGAGGCTGCCCTGGAGAAGGCTGTCGGATGGTTCCAGGACCACGGCTACGCCCCATGACCAGTGACCAGACGCCAGTGACCAGTAACCGGCCACTGACCACTGACCACCGGGAGATGGAGCAGGCAATCCAGCTCTCCCAGGATTTCTTCCGGCAGGTCCAGTACGATGACGGTTACTGGTGGGACAGGTTGGAGTCCAACTCCACGATGGAAGCCGAGTACCTGATGTTGTCCCTTTTCCTAGGCAAGGAAGACCAACTCAAGAAAAACCGGCGCTGGAACAAGATTTGCCGCTCGATCCTGAACGCGCAGCAGGAGGATGGGTCCTGGGGACTCTACTACGGAGCTCCGGGGGACCTCAGTACGTCGGTAGAGTGTTACTTTGCCCTGAAACTGGCCGGGGTTCCCGCCGATTCGGATGAGATGGCGCGGGCCAGGGACTTCATCCTTTCCCGCGGCGGTGTTCCCGGGTGCCGGGTATTCACCAAGATTTGGCTTGCCCTCTTCGGCCAGTGGGACTGGAATGGGCTGCCCCATATGCCCCCGGAAATGATACTCGTGCCGCCCTCTCTTCCCTTCAGCGTGTACGACTTCGCCAGTTGGGCGCGGACTACTGTAGTGCCGCTGCTCATAGTCCTGAGCAGGCGCCGGGGCAGGGAGCATCCGGCCCACCCCGTTCCGGAGTGGGCCAACCTGGACGAGCTTTTCCCCCGGCCGCGGGACCAGACCGACTATTCGCTCCCCAAGCCAAAGCCCCAGATCTGGAGTTTTAGCGGTTGGGGATGGGCCAAGTCACTGTACCTGTTGAATCGGGCCTTGGGGCTGTACGAGAGGCTTCCTGTTCACCCTTTCCGGGGGGCCGCCGAGCGCAAGGTGGTGGAGTGGATACTGGAACACCAGGAAGCCAACGGCGGCTGGGCCGGCATTCAACCCCCTTGGGTCTACTGCCTGATCGCGCTGCACCACATGGGGTTTCCTCCAGACCACGAGGTGATGGAAAAGGGTTTCAAGGGATTGGATGACCATGTGGTGGAAGATGAGGAGACTTTCT
This sequence comes from Dehalococcoidia bacterium, assembly GCA_034422355.1. Lineage (GTDB taxonomy): Bacteria > Chloroflexota > Dehalococcoidia > Lucifugimonadales > UBA3495 > CATOSP01. Next base: position 11,023 of record DAOUJS010000054.1, read on the forward strand.
TCCTGCAGGGTTGCATCTCTCCGGTCTGGGATACATGCCTCGCTCAGATAGCGCTACTCGACTCGGGCGTCGCACCCGAAAACCCCATGGTGCAGAAGTCCACCCGGTGGCTTCTCGACCGGCAAATCCTAGAACCGGGTGACTGGCAGGTGCGGGCTAAGAACGTGGAGCCTGGCGGTTGGGCCTTCGAGTTCGACAATGACCGCTACCCGGACATCGACGATACCGCCGAGGTGATAATCGCCCTGGACATGGCGCGCCTGGACCCGGAGCAGGAGCCGCGCCGCAGGGAAGCCATAAGGCGGGGCGTCAACTGGGTGCTGGCTCTACAGAGCGATAATGGCGGTTGGGGGGCTTTCGACAAGAACAACAACCGTACCTACGTCAGCAAGCTTCCATTCTCCGACTTCGGGGAGGTGCTGGACCCCAGCAGTGCCGACGTCACAGCCCACATCCTGGAGATGCTGGGAAGACTGGAATACACTCTCGATTTTCCCCCGGCCCGCCGCGCCTATGAATACATCCGCTCGGAACAGGAGGAGGACGGGTCCTGGTTCGGACGCTGGGGAGTCAACCACATATACGGCGTATCAGCCGTGTTGGCCGGTCTGGCGGCCATAGGCGAGGATATGGGCCAGCCCTATATCCGGCTGGCTGTGGAATGGTTGCTGGCCCACCAGAACGAGGACGGCGGCTGGGGTGAAAGCTGCGGCTCTTACGTAGACCAGGCCCTGCGGGGTGTAGGCCCCAGCACCGCATCCCAGACCGCCTGGGCGATCATCGCACTGATAGCGGCAGGTGACCTGGACTGCAAGGGCATAGAGCGGGGCGTGGCGTACCTGGCGCGGACTCAGAAGGCTGACGGGACCTGGGACGAACCCTATTTCACCGGCACCGGCTTTCCCGGTTACCGGCAGGGGGAGCCGCCCAAGCAGATGCCCAAACCGGGGGAGCCCGGCTTCCAGGGCCTGGATATGCCGGGCGGATTCATGATCAATTACCACATGTACCGGAACTATTGGCCACTGATGGCCCTGGGGCGTTACGCCAGGCTAACCCGTGCTTCGGACGACATCGGGGTCAGGTTCCAGGACCACGGACCGGAAGTTGGCCGCAGGAACGGAGCGGGGCCGGCGCGATGAAATCCAGGTCATATTCGCTGCGTATCGACACCGAGCGCGCTCCCCAGTTTATCGACATTACCGAATGGGTATCTGAGCGCGTGGCCGAGTCCGGGATCAACAACGGCTTCGTGGTTGTGTACTCCAGGCACACCACGGCGGCGGTGAAGATCAACGAGAACGAACCTCTACTCTTGAAGGACATGGAGGACTTCCTGGAGAAATTGTGCCCGCGTGATGCTGATTACCGGCACAACGATTTCAACATCCGCACGGTCAACATGACGGAGAATGAGCCGGCCAATGGCCATGCCCACCTGCAACATCTGGTGTTGGGGACCAGCGAGACTGTACCCATAGTGGATGGCGCGATGCAGTGCGGGCGGTGGCAGAGCGTATTCTTCGTTGAACTGGACCACCCCCGGGCCAGGGAAGTGATGGTCCAGGTAATTGGTGAGTAAAGTCCCCATCCAAGCCAGGAGGGGCTTCGTGACCAGTCTCGATCTGGGTTACAAAGAAGGCCGGGCAATAACCGTCCGCGAGGCCAAGAACTTCTACTACGCCATGCTGACCCTGCCCTCCGAACGTCGCCGTGCCGTCTACGTGGCTTATGCCTTTTGCCGCCACTGCGATGACGCAGTAGACGCAGTGGCCTCAACCGAAGAGAAGCTCGCCGGTCTGGACTACCTTCGCAGCAGACTGGACGGCGCTTATGCAGGCAAGGCGGATGAGCCTCTGTTCATTGCGCTGGCTGATGTCGCCGAAAAATATGACATTCCCGGCGAGTATTTCCACGAAGTGCTCCGGGGAATGGAACGGGACCTTGTCCAGCAACGGTACAAGGACTTCGATGACCTGCGGGAATACTGCTACCAGGTGGCCTCGGTTGTAGGCCTGATCTGTCTCCAGATATTCGGCTACAAGGATTCGGAAGCGGGGTGGGGGCGGGCAATCAAAGTTCCTGCGGCCAAGACTCACGCTATCGACCTCGGGTTGGCGATGCAGCTTACCAACATCATCCGGGATGTGGGAGAGGACTTCGGGATGGGCCGGATTTACCTCCCCCAGGATGAGATGGCCCGCTTCGGCTATTCTGAAGATGACCTCAGCCGGGGCATTATCAACGATGCTTTCGTCAACCTCATGCAGTTTCAGGCTGACCGGGCACGGACCTACTTCAAGAGCGGGTTCAAACTCCCGCCGTATCTGTCCACCCGAAGCCGGGCTTGCCCTGCCATAATCGGCCAGGTCTACAGCAAGCTGCTGGAACGTATTGAAACGTCCGGGTTCGACGTGCTGCGCCAGCGCATAGCTTTGAGCAAGCCGGTCAAGCTGCGGGTTACTGCCCAGACGTGGTTGAGTAACGTTCTTCCAGTGAGTCTCAACTAGGAAGGGAAGTGGGCATAGTGACCGCAACCCGAAGGCCCTGGGGAGCCGAGGGATGGATGAAAGGAGAGGGGATGGGAGACCAACGAACACGGGATGGGAACAGCGGAATGGGGCCACGGCCCCAAGATGTATTGGACGGGTGGACCGGCCAACGGCAGGAACTTCACGCCGCCTGCGAGGAGATGTACCGGCGCGGACTGGTGGGCGCATACAGCGGCAACGCCAGCATCCGGCTTGAGGGAGACCTGGAGGAGGGGCTGCTGCTGGTGACGCCCACGCAGCGTCCCTATTACCGTCTGCGTCCCGAAGAACTGGTCGTGGTGGACCTGTCCGGAAAGCCCGTATCGGCGGGTCTGGTTCCCTCGTCGGAGACCCCCCTGCACCTGGAAATCTACCGCACCAGGGAAGACGTCAACGCCGTGGTCCATACCCATTCCCTGTGCGCGTCTGCCGTGGCAGTGGCGGGCCGTGAAATTCCGCCAATAGTCGATGAGATGGTGTTCCACATCGGGGGCGGCGTGCCCATCGGTGACTACGCTTTCCCCGGTTCCGAGGCACTGGCCCTCATTGCCGCCCGGACGATGGGAGAGAGGAACGCGGTGCTGCTCCGGAATCATGGCGTAGTCGGGGCCGGGAACGAAATCTGGGACGCCCTTGAGGTTTGCGACCTGGTGGAGCGGGTGGCCCACATTTTCGCGCTGGCCCAGGCATTCGGGCCGGGTGGGGCAAACCCCCTCCCGCCGGATATAATAGCGGTGGAACAACAGATGTTCCGGGAACGCCGCCAAGCCTTGCGCCGTTAACCATTCACATGGAGGCATCTCGCCTCCCGCCTCGTCTCCTCACGGTCCCTTTGCGCCGTCTGTTTCCTATAGCGCGGCTGCTGGTCTCGAAAACAGGTCTCCCGTCCGGCTGGCCGGACGATGAAGTTGGAATGAGCCGGAATCCTGAAGACACTCCCAGGGTAGTCGCCGTGACCGGGGCGTCCGGGTACGTTGGCACTCACCTGCTGCGGATACTCGAAAACGACGACGGCCTGGGCAAAATCGTGGCCATAGACATCCGGCCACCCGTGGTCCCCGTGCATAACATGGCCGCGTACCGGAGGGACGTGGCGGACACGATTGAGGATGTGTTGTCCCGCCACCGGGTATCAACGCTGGTACACCTGGCTTTTAACGCTCGCCGAGGGCGTAACAGGCGGGAGACCGCAGAAATCCGGCAGGCAAATCTGGACATCCTAAATCAGGTCCTGGACGACTGTCTCAAGTCCGGCGTAGACCATGTAATCTACCTGAGTTCCCACACGGTTTATGGCGCTCGAGCGGACAACCCGATTCCTCTGACTGTCAATTCGCCGGTGCGTCCCTCCCCGGGTTTTTCCTACGGTTACGATAAGTACCTGGCCGAGCAACGCCTGGGAGATTTCGCACGTCACCATGAAGACGTGGCGGTGACCGTGTTGCGGAGCTGTGGCGTGCTGGGTCCTACGGGCGGCGACCACTTAGCCCTGGGAATGTTCCGCCGCCTGCTGCTGGGCGTGTCCAACTCCAATCTGCCCATGCAGTTCGTGTACGAGGATGACCTGGCGCGGGTGATGACGATATTCATCAAGCGGCGGCTGCCCGGACTGTTCAACGTGGCCGGAGACGGCGTGGTCTTCTACAACGAGATGGCTGAGATAATGGAAGGGAAAGTCATCCGGCTGCCATCTTTCCTGGCCTATCCTATGGCCCAGCTTGCATGGAACCTGGGACCCCAGCGCGATGCTTCCGCCGCCGGGCTGGACCTCCTGCGATACCCCATCGTGATGAGTACTGCCGGGCTGTACCATCAGACAGGCTATCGCTTCCGGCACACCTCACTGGACACGGTGACGTCTTTCATCCGATACCGGGCGGTCGAAGAAGAGTCGATATAGGCCCGTGAAGGAGTCCAGGATAGTCATAGACACAGACCCGGGAGTGGACGACGCAATCGCCATTCTCATGGCCCTTGCTTGTCCGGGATTCGAGATCGTTGGACTGACCACAGTGGGTGGCAACGTCCCCCTTGCCCGCGGGACCCGCAATGCCCTTGCGTTGCTGGAATATGCAGGCCGCGAGGACATTCCCGTGGCCGCGGGGACCGCGCGTCCGTACCGGGGCAGGTTCCGGCACTCCTACCGTTTCCACACCCCCACCGGAATAGGACGCAGGCTGCCAGACCCAAAGACCCGCCCGGTGGATATTGGCGCCGTGGAGTTCCTCGCTGGGGCCTTGGACCATGCGCCCGGCGGGCTGACCATCATCGCCCTTGGGCCACTGACCAACCTGGCCCTGCTGTTGGAGCGGTACCCGGAATCCCTTGAGCGACTCAACTCGCTGGTTGTCATGGGCGGCGCGGTCGACGCCCCCGGCAACACAACCGCCAGCGCCGAGTTCAACATCCACAGCGACGCCAACGCCGCCAATCTTGTCCTGTCCCGTGTGTCTCCCATCACCCTGGTCGAGCTTGGGGCGTGCCGGCAGGCGGCCATAACCCGGGAAGACGCCGGAACTCTCCGGAGCAATGACCGGCTGGGCCGGTTGGCGTTGCAGATACTGGCCAACTGGTTCGGCCGAGACGAGGGACGCCAGAGGTTCGAGTTCTACGACCCCTTGACCGTTGCCGCAGCCATTAACCCGGATGTGATAACCGTCCGCAAGACAGGGCTGCGGGTGGAGTTGGAAGACCCGGAACTCTTCGGGGCTACGCTGCCGCATGACGGAAATCCAGAAGTGGCGGTAAGCGGGCAGGTAGACACGGCGCGGTTCTTCGGGCTGCTGGAAGAGTTGCTGGGGTTGCGTAAGCGAAATCCCGGTTAGGCCGGGCCAGGGCCTCCCAAAATTTGCCGGAAGTCCGGGTCGTAGGATACTGTCCAGCCCAGTTCGACCTGACGTTCCAGCGACGGCGCTTCAGGGATGCGGGCCCCCACGGCGGCCTCCCCGATGACCCCGGAGTCGCGGAGGCTGCGAATCTCAGCAGCATCCAGGCCCATAATCTCGCCAAGAACGTACTCGTTGGCCTCGCCCAGCATGGGGGCCGGGCCGCGCATCTTGACCTCCGAGCCTGACAGTTTCCAGCCCCGGCCCAGGTATTCCCGGTGTCCCAGGCCGATTTCCGTCGGATGTTCCACGCCTTCGAGCAGGCCCCTTGCCCGGATGTGGGGATCGGTCAGCAATCCCCTGGCGTTCAGCACCGGCCCCGCGGGAACGCCGACGGCCTGCAGCCGGTCCATCACCTCGTACTGGCCCAGCGTGGATGTCCACCGGGACACGATGTCGTCCAACTGCCACTGATGCCGCAGCCGCGACCCGGCGCTGGCGAACCGGGATTCCGTTGCCAGGGACGGTTGCTCCATGACCCGGCACAGAGATTGCCAGTCCCCTTCGTCGCGCACGGCGATGACGGCCCACTCGTCTTCGCCGCGGCATGGGTAGCAACCATGGGGGGCCATGCCTTCGTGACGGTTCCCTATCCGGCGCGTCCTGCGTCTGTTGTAGGCGTAGTCCAAGACGCCCTCTCCGAGGAAGGATACGCCCACCTGGTACATTGCCAGGTCGATCCACATCCCCCTGCCGGTCCGCGCCCGGTGCATCAGCGAGGCCAAAACCGCAAGTTCCGCGGTCAAGCAGGCCAGAAAGTCGGTGTAGGAGTTGCCCATCTTGTTGGGCACGTCCGCCGATGCGGGCTGACCGCCGGTTTCCCCGGAGGAGACAGGGCATGGGGCGGAAGGAGAGGGGAAGGGGGACCCTGCAGCCGGGCCGGGAGCGGCGGAACGGGACCGCGGCCCGGCAGGGAGATACCCGGTGAACGCGCCGGAGCCGTGGGTCGGCTCCAGGGCTGAGGCCATTGCCCCGAAGTTGCTCCAGGGGCCGGAGTGCCCATAGCCGGTGTTAGAGACCATGATCAGGTCTGGCTTGACCGATTTCAGGCTGTTGTAGTCGAGGCCGAAACGCCGCATCACCCTGGGGGTGAAGTTCTCCATGACCACGTCGCTGAGCCGGATGAGGTCCTTCAGCACCTCTATGGCGGCTTCGGAACGCAGGTCGAGAGTCAGGCTGCGCTTGCCCCGGTTCAGAGTCTGGAAGGTGCCACCCTGTTCCCAGTACAGCTCGCCGGGGTCGTTGTCCGGGTAGGGGCCATTGAGGATGCGGGTGGTGTCCATGAACCGGGTGTCGCAGGTATCAATCTTGATGACCTCGGCCCCCATGTCGGCCATGTACGATGCGGCAAAGGGCATGGCGAAAACGCGGCTGAGATCAACGACCCTGATTCCTGTCAAAGGCCCGTTCGTCATCAGATGGCCCCCGACTCTTGCAGCACATTCAATTGCTCGTTGCTATAGCCCAGTTCCTCCCCGTAGACCTCCCGGTTGTGCTGGCCCAGGAGCGGCGCAGGGTAGCGGACTTCAAATGGTCCCTCCGAAAGCCCCGGCCCCATGCCGGGGTATTCGGCAACGCCCGCAGCGGGATGGTCAACCTCGACGTGGAAGCCCCGCTCCCGCAGTTGGGGGCAATCAAACAGGTCTCCGGCGTCCTGGGCCATCCCGAAGACGAGCCGCCGCTCCCCGGACGCCTGGAACAGGGGCTTGCGGTCCCACTTTGACAGCCCTTCAATCAGCAGGGCCTTCAGTTCCTCGCCATGCTCGACCCGTCCCGCGCCCGAGGCGAACTTCTCCTGTTGCAACGCCTCCAGACCGATCAGTTCGGCCACCGTTGACCAGGGCTGGGAACCCTGGACCGATGGGACGACATAACCGTCACGGGCGGGCATAAGCTCCTCGAAGCCTGAACCACGAACCGGACGACGCCCCTTGATTGCTCCCATGTAGTCGTAGAACGGGACTGCCTGCACCAGGTGGGTGGCGAGGCATTCCGCCGCTGAAACGTCCACCTGCTGGCCCATGCCGGTGGCCATGCGGTGGAACAGGGCGGCAACGGTGGCGACGGCAGCGTTTGCCCCCGCCACGTAGAGGGACTGGTTCAGTGAGCTGCGCAGAGGCTCTCGGTCCGAGTCGCCGGAGTGGTACATCAGTCCGCTCATGGCGCAGATGACGATGTCAGTGGCGGAGAAGTCGCGGTATGGGCCGGTCATCCCAAATGCCGTGATCGAGGTGACCACCAGCCCCGGATTTATCCGGGCCAGGGAATCGAAGGTCAGACCAAGGCTGTCAGCCTGCTCCGGCGGGAAGCCGTGGACGACAACGTCTGCTTCCCGGAGCAGGCTGATCCAGACCTCCCGTCCGGACTCACATGATATGTCCAGGGTGACGCCCCGTTTGTTGGTGTTGAGGTACAGGAAAGGGACGCTGCGCTCCGGGTGAGGCTCGTCCCCGGCGAAAGGGCCCATGCGCCGGGCCGGGTCTCCCTCACTCGGGGTCTCCACCTTGACCGCGTCTGCGCCGTAGTCGGCCAGGAGCCGGGCGCAGAAAGGGGCGGCAATCTCGGGACCCAGGTCCAGAACGCGGATGCCTTCCAGCAGACCGAGGGCCATCAGTCCTCCGGATCCCATGTCAGGGGCAGGGTCTGGCCGCGCTTGGGCAGGACCACCGTGCCGTGCCCAGAGGCAGTCTGCTCGCCCCGGCTATTGCGCAGGGCGACCTGGCAATACACATGGCCGTAACCGTCCCGCTCCTCCTTGCCGGTGACGGCTCCGGACGCTGTTATCACGTCGCCGGGGAAGTCCATGCCCCGGTGCTCCACGTAAAACCGCTTGAACCAGCCCTCGTCGCCGGCGAACTCGGTCATCAGCTGGCCCAGATACTGGTTCTTGAGCGAACCGTTGACAACCACGTTGGCCAACCCCTGGCGCAGTTGGGCGAAGGGCAGGTCCCAGTGAATGCGGGCGTAGTTGCCGTTGGCCGCCGCCCAGCGGACCAGGTGGGTAGTGGTAAGAGGACCCTTGACCACCGGGGGCAGTTCCATGCCCACCGATATGTCCTCATAATAGCGATGGGGCGTGGGCGTGGCATCAGGCCGGGTGAGCACCTCCGCTGGAGAGGGCGGTGACACGTCCACGGTCACCAGGTCATCACGCACGTTGGCCGCTTCCGTAGGTTCGTCACTCGCGGGCAAGGCCCGGTGGATGCTGACCCGTTCCGCCTGGTTGATCACCTGGCCGTCCTGTCCGGTCTGTATCTCCTGCCGCACCACGAACACCAGCGGCCCGGAGCGTCCCTGCTTCTCATAGATGTCCAGAATACGGAACCGGCGGGTAATCCACAGGCCCACGTATGAAGGAGACAGGAACTGCCAGTCGGAGCCCCCGTTCAGTCCGTAGCTGTTGAAGGGCAAGGGCACCTCGAAGTGCCAGTCCTGCCCCGCGCCGAAATACCCGATGGGCGGGCCGATATCCTTCCATGTGGCCAGCGGCGGGCAGAGAAGGCCGCCAAACCTGCTGCGCCCTGCGTAGTCCGCATCGACGTACAGGGGGTTGGGGTCCTGGATGGAGTCTGCCACGTCAAAAGCCATCTCGTCGCTGATGGGGAACCGGTTGCGCTCCGGGTCGGTCTCCTGCCCGATCAGGGCGCGGACTTCATCCGTTATCAGGGGTTCGGCCATGTGCCGGCTCCTTGCTTGACTGTGTGACGGCGCGCAGGCTGGCTCAGCCGCCCGCCAACGGCCAGATGGAGTTTAGCACACCGGAGCGATCATGGCAGGCGGCTTGATGGATGTGGCAGGGCAATCGCGTTTTAACTATGAAGGACTTTTAGGAGGTAGTCCTCCCGCCAACCGGCTTGAAGACGTTTGCCCTGGATGCCTACTTTGAGGGTATTTTCCCGTTTCAGCAGATTGTGGGAAACCTGCCGCAGGGTTGCCATGTTCTGCGGGGCATGGTCTTTGCGAATCCGGCATTGGTCTTCCCCGAAGGTCACATCCAAGGTCCAGTGCAGCCCGTTCTCGATACCCCAGTGGCGGCGCACTGTCTCCAACAGACGCTGTGCCGGCCCATCCAGGCTGCTGATGTAGTACCGGGGCTGCTCCGTGGTTCCCTTGTCCGTATCGCGGTGGCCCGTCACCTTGACCACTGACCGCAGGTTGGGCCAGGACTGGCCGGTCCTCAAGTATTCAAGACTTAAGGGGTCTGAAATGACCCAACACTTCCGCCGTTCCACGCGTCCGTGCCCCTTGTTCAGGGTTGTAGCGTAGTCATGGGGAACTCCCTCAAAGTCGAACTCCTCCGCACCCTCGAACAAATCTCTCACGTCGTCATGCAGCCGGCCCTGGTTCTCCTTCACCGCCAGCACGTAGTCAGCGCCCCGGTCCAGAATTCCCTGGGCGACCTCCTTCTGACAGCCCATGGCGTCAATGGTGACAATGCACCCCTTCAGTTCCAGCATTTGCAGTAACCGGGGTATGGCGGTGATTTCGTTGGATTTCTCTTCCGTCTTCATCTGTCCCAGGGTCAATGTGTTGGCTGAAGCCCAGGCGCTGACCAAGTGGATGGCCCGTTTGCCCGCTTGGCCGTCGTGGGAACGGCGCGCTGTCTTGCCGTCGATGGCCACTACTTCCCCTGGCAGCAACTCGGCCACCGCACGGGTCCACTCCATGAAACACTGCTGGAACTGCTCCGGGTCCAGCCGGGAGAAGACCTCGCCGAAGGTGTCGTGGGATGGGATGCCGTGGGGCAGTTCCAGGAAGGTCCGGAACCATTCTTCCTTGCTTTTGCCGAACAGTTCCACGTGGACCCAAGAGTCAGCGCCACAGATGACCGCACAAATGGCGATGGTAATGATGTCCAGCAGTTGATGCCGTTTGCACCGGTCTATCCTGGGGTCATCCAGCCCTTCGAAATAGTCCATAACGAACCCGCACTGCGATTTCTTCATCACTCCTCCTCTTCCCCTCATCACATACGCATCTTCCGTGCCTCACCAAGTCTACCATTCATCCCTTATAACGCGATTGCCCTG
>DAOUJS010000055.1:0-22960 GCA_034422355.1 Dehalococcoidia bacterium
ACATGGTGGAATGAGGAGACGGTGAACCCTATGCTGGCCTTGCGGTCCCTGCGAGCCAACAATCGCTGGGAAGCCTTTTGGAACTGATTCCAACCCCTTCTAGTCACACCCGTCAGATTCGTTTGGGTTGACATACTCGGATACAGGCGTATATCTGGCAAAACGAGTCAGCCGCTGATTGTCTGAATCTCCGAGCTGAGGCCATTTATTCTGCTTGGACTCGTTGTTACACCTATGGCAAGCATAAAGCAGGTTAGGCCATTCAAACTGTTCATCTGGGAACTCTGAACGCGGACGGAAGTGTTCGATCCTTTCTTCGTTTGGGTCAGGATTTTCCTTTCCGGTTGGCGGCTTGCAAGACTGTTGGCAGTAGGCGCAAATCCACTCAAATTCACGTGCTAAAGCATCGCGGATTCGACGACGGTCAGCTCCGTCCAAGTCATCCCAATTGCGATTTGACGCACGGAGTTCAGGGAAAAAGTCCGGTTCCGGGGAGCGTTGTACCGAGCGTATGGTCAGCCGTTCTCCTGGTTGAGGCTTTGGGACTCCCGGTATTTTCTCAATGATTCAGCGAATTGCTCCTCGAATATCTCTCGTTGCCTCGCCATTGGGCCGCCGGCCAGCAAGTCCCGGTCCACCAGTTGCCGCAACTCCCGCATCCGCTCCTGACGCTTCTCCTCTTCCGCCGGGTCGCTCCGATACTCTTCCTTGCGCAGTTCCCTCAGCTCCCGCGCCGCGTTTGCGGTTCTCTCGTCCGTCGGGTCGTCCACACCCAACATCGTCCGCAGAATCTCATCTGCGGTCCAGCCGATGATGTCCCGGTCGTTGGTGGTGGCGGTAACGGTGCCCGTCTCGGAGTCCCGATTCAGCAGGTGCACCTGCCCGGCTCTCAGACCGGCCACCACAAAGGGCGAATGGGTGGTGGCGAATATCTGTAACCCTTTGAAGTGTTTCTTCAAAGCTGGGATAACCCGCCGCTGCCAAGTCGGGTGCAGGTGGTTTTCAATCTCGTCAATCAGCAGGATTGCGGGCTTTTTCTCCCAACCGTCTTCCCAATCGTAATGCCATGCTATCTTGAGAGCCAAGGCGTAAATCCATAAGAGAGTACCTTGCGTTCCTGAACTCAGGGCGCCTGCGTACAGTGGTTCCCCCAAAATATCGTCGCTGGTACCGACCCCCATGCCGTAGTGAACAATCCTCGACGTACCGTAGAATTCTACCCATGTGTAGTCTGCGTCTAGTAGTTCTTCGTCTAGGATTTCGATGTAGGCATGCGGTGAGTCATCGTTTATCACCTCAAGACAAATGCTCTTGGCGCAGGAATAACCGAGATTCAATGCTTTTCTGAATTGGTTCTGTCGGCCCCGATTGCCAATTATTCTCCCGGGAATCGATTCTATCGCGTCTTCCAATAAGATACCGTCGAAGCTTCCAACTGGGTTGCCGAAGTGAGCATGAAACATGTCTTCCAGGGTTTCGTGATTAGGAGAATCATGTAGGTAAGGTACGAAAGTTCCGTCAATACGCCGCTCATGCTGCCTACTCATTTTTTTGTCAAATATGTTCGGAACAGGCAAGTTAATGCGGGTGGCAGGAATGAACAAGAGAGGCACTGTATCCCATATGGTTCTCCGCAGATCATTGGCCTCCTGTGACTCACCAGGATTTACCGTCAGTTCAAAAATTAAGTCGGTTCGCTTTTCATAACCATAAACAGGGCATTCTGCATCAGCATCTAATGGGGCTGGTGCCAATGAATGTAAACCGTTTATCGCGCGCAAGATAGTGCTCTTGCCGGAGCCATTGTGTCCGATGAACAAGTTCACTCGCGCATCGCAGTCAAATTCGGCCTTGTCCAGCGGCGGCAAATTTCGTATGTACACCCGCTTTATTTGCATATCAAAGCTCCACAGCCATCCGCAGCATGAACTCCGTCACCAGCCCGACAGTCGACCAATCCAGTGTATCACAGCAATAAGCCCCGTCCTTGCTGCGGACGGGGCCAGCCAGTCAACCAGCCGAGTAACCGGCTCACGGCCTGGCGCAGTTCTCCAGGGGGATTATGTCGGTGGTGCGGCGCTGGCCTGCTATGACCAACTCCAGGTCTGTTGCGCCTACCTCGAACTTGTCCGTGTTCAGGGTGCGGCCGTCGGACTCCTTGGTGTATATGGTGATGGAGGAGTCGAAGCCCTTGGGCCGGAAGATGTTGCCCTTGCTGTCCTGGACCCTGTAGGTGGCGAACAGGGACTCGGGGGCGTTGTTGGTGATGGAGAAGGTGAGGTTCAGTTCCACCGGGCCGCCGGCCTCCACCGGCTCCCAGGTGCAGTTGTCAATGGTGATGTCCAGCTCGCTGGGCGGGCGCACTCTCTCGCCGGTCTCCCCGGCGTCGGCCCGGGGCGTCGCGGGAGTAAGCTGGAGCTGTGGCTGGTTGCCAGCGTCGGCGGCGCTCCCGGAGTTGGAGTCACCCTCCGGGGAGGCGGACCCGCCGCAGGCCGTTACCAGAGCCGTCATTGCGACTATGAGCAAGATTGGGAATATGCCTCTCATTTTGCCGCCTCCTGATCCACAGCAAAAATCGATGGTCCATGAAGCATGGGAGATCGATGGATTGACCCTTGGATGTGACGCCCCGGAAGGTTATCCCCGCGCGCCGGTGCCCCGCAGCCGCGGGTCCAGCACATCCCGGAGAGCGTCGCCCAGCAGGTTCCACGCGAACACCACGATGATGATGGCTGCGCCGGGGAAGATGGGCTGCCACCAGGCCACAGCGATGTACTGGGATGAAGAACTGTTCAGCATCCCGCCCCAGGACGGTTCGTTGGGAGGCGTGCCCACGCCGAGGAAGCTCAGGCTGGCCTCGGATATGATCGCTCCGCCCAGGTGGAAGGTGGTGATGACAATGTAGATGGCGAAGACGTTTGGGACTATGTATTTCACCATCGTGCGCATTGTGCCCACCCCCACCGCCTGGGCGGCAAGGATGTAGTCCATCTCATTGACCGCCAGGGCTTGGGAGCGGATAATCCGCGCCGCACTGGGTATGTAGGACACCGATAGGGCGAATACGACGTTGTTGATGGACGCACCCAGGGCGGCCATGATTGCGATGGCCAGAATGATTCCTGGGAAGGCAATCATGGCGTCTATCACCCTTTGGACCACCAGGTCGAACTTGCCGCCCCAGTATGCGCTGGCGATGCCGACCGCCATCCCTATGGTTGTGCCAATGAAGGAAGACAGCAACCCGACGTACAGCGAAATCCATGCGCCGTTCAGCAAGCGCGCGTACACATCCCGGCCAATCTTGTCGCCGCCGAACCATGCCTCGGCGCTGGGGGGTGCGTTGATCCGCGAGACTATGGGCTTATAGGGGTCGGCAATCAGCCCCACCGCTGGCTCGATGAACTGGACATAAACCGCCAGTATGATCAGCAGGGCGGCGATGGTGGCCCCGACCGTCCCGAGCGGCTTGGTCCGCAGGAAACGGGAGACGTTGTGCGTTAACCCCCGCCTGGCCGGGAGCGCCAGTAAAGGTTCCGATGTGCCGGTAATTGAATCGGGGACAGCGCTGTCTTGCTGCTGTGCCATGAGTGCCTCTCGTCCCTGATAGGAGTTTGGGACCCCGGATTTACTCGTACCGGATCCTGGGATTCAGCCAGGCGTAGGTCAGGTCGGTGAACAGGTTGGCCACCAGCACCATCACCCCGAAAATAACGATGATGGCCTGTATCATCGGGTAGTCCCGGTGCTGCACGCCCTCGATCAGCAGGCGTCCCATGCCGGGTACGGAGAACACGATCTCCGTAACCACGGATCCGGACGCCGCGTTGCCCAAGGCCAGCCCGAAGATGGTCACGACGGGCAGAACTGCGTTCTTGAGGGCGTGGCGGTATATGACGATCTTTTCCGCCAGTCCCTTGGACCGGGCGGTGCGGATGTAGTCCTCGTTGAGCACTTCCAGCATGGCGGAGCGGGTCACTCTGGCCAGGAAGGCCATGCCGGATGTTCCCAGGGCTATCGCCGGGAAGATGAGTTGCTGCGTGTTAATCCACGGGTCTTCCCAAACGTTGACGTATCCCAAAGGCGGTATCCAGCCGAAGAAGAGGACCAACAGGAAGATGGTCATAATGCCGACGTAGAAATTGGGCGTGGCCAGTCCAATCAGGGTGATAACCCTGGATATGTAATCGCCCCAGGTATCCTGCTTGATGGCCGAGAACACCCCCAGGGGAATGGCGACGACGCCGGAGATGATCAGCGACATCAACGTTAGCTGAAGGCTGATCGGGACACGCTGGGCAAGGTCCTCACTGACCGGGTTGTTGTAGTGATAGGAGTCTCCGAAGTCCAACTGGGCCATGGAGATGACCCAGTCGGCGTACTGAATGGCTATATGGCGGTCGGTGCCCAGCTTTTGCTGGAGCTTCTTCAGTTCTTCATCGGTGAAGTCTTCCTCGCCCTCTTCGCCGCCTAGAATCAGGAGGGCCGGGTCTCCTGGCACGACCCGGAGAATTGTGAAGACGATCACCGTCAGCAGAACCATAGTGGGAAGGAACATGAGAGTCCGCTTGATCACATACGCCTTCAAGTCGTCACTCCCTGTTTAGTGGCCGGTGGCCAGTGGTTAGTGAAGAGCGGCTGGCAGTGGTCAGTGGCTAAACCTAGCCACTGACCACTGGAAACTGGTCACTGAATCAGCAGGCGGGGTCGCACCAGATGTGCTCATACTTCCTCATGTGCTCCTGGAGGAGGAAATTCTGCACCTTCTGGTTGACCAGTTGGTGCTTGACCCGGTAGTACAGGTATGATGCCGGTGGATCGTTCCAGATAACATCCTCGATCTCACGAAGTATTACTCTCCGCTGCTCGATGTCCAACTCGCTGGACTGCCTCTCGAATAGCCCCGGGATCTGCGGCACCACGTAGCCTGTCCAACGGAAGTAGAGCCGTCCTTCCTTGAACCGGTCCAAGAAGGCGTCCGGGTCGAAGAAGTTGGCGCCGCCCCGCTGTACTGCAAAGGTGTAGTCGTGGTCACGGTAGGCGTTGTAACCGGCGCTGGACTCCCAGACCTTCAGTTCCACGTCCCAGCCCAGGAACTCCTTCAACTGTTCCATGACCACCACGGAGATGTCCGGGTAGGAGCAGCAATTGCGGGTGGACAGCAGAATCTTGAACCCCTCGGCCGGAATTCCAGCCTCGTCAAGAAGCCTGCGGGCCTCTGCCAGGTCGTCGGGGTGCTTCTGGCCGTTCTGCTCCCTCATGCCGGGGAGTTCCATGCACTCCTCAAGAGTGTAGGTGTACCCGGCGCCGGGAGGGAACACTGAGGCGCAGGGGAAGCCCCTGCCGGCAGTGAAGGTCTGGTTCAACGGCTGCCGGTGCATGGCCAGGTTGACGGCCTTGCGCACCCGCACATCCTTGAAGGGTTCCTTCTGGATATTGAAGAAGATGTACTGAACGCTGGGCAGCCCGCCCCAGTGGATTACCAGCTTGTCCGGTTCCTCGTCGGCCAGCTTCTGCGCCTCGGTGTCACTGAAGTTGTCCGCGCCGTTGGTCATCAGCACCTGTTCCGCTTTGAATGCGGCGATGCCAGCTCCGGTGTCGGTGATGATGTACTGGTCCAGGCCGTCGAGGTAGGGACGGCCTTCCTTGAAGTAATGGGGGTTGCGGTCGTAATGGTTGGAGACCGCCTTGACCTGCCTGGTGTGAATGAATGGCCCGGACCCCACCAGGTCGCCCATGTTCACGGTCGTCTGGAGCTGGCCCGCGTCTTCAACATGCTTCGGCAGTATCCGCCAGGTCTCTGAACCCAGCGCCAGCAGGAAGGCCGGGGTGGGGTTCAGGGTCTTTATCTGGATGGTGTGATCGTCGATGATCTTGGAATCGTCGAAGTAGGCTTTCACCTGGATCGTCGACGACACGGTCTCGCCGTCCCGGATGGGTATGCACTCCGGGCAGGTGGAAGCCAGGAAGCTGTAGGCCACGTCCTCCGCCGTTACCGGATGCCCGTCGGAGAATTTGGCGTCGGGGTGCAGGTGGAAAGTGTAGGTGACCCCGTCTTCCGCCAGTTCCCAACTGGTGCACAGGTCGCATCTGAGGTCAGTCTGGTCCTCTGTCTCGGGGTTGTACTCGACCAGGCCATTAAACAGCATCGCCACGTTCTTGTTGTTGATGCTGGAGGCCATCAGTGTCCGCTGCCTTACGTCAGCGTAGTCGAGTTGGGGCATCCGGCCACCCTGTATGCCCTCCGCGGCGGCCATCACTTCGGCGGGGGGCGCGGTGGGCTGGGCCTGTACTATGGCGGCAACCGTCGGCAGGACTTTCACCTCGGCAGCCACTTCCTTGATTACTTCCTTGGTGACGGTGATTTCCTTCTCGACCACCACTTCTTTGGGAACTTCCTTGATCACCTCCTTCTCCACCACCACCGGCTCGGCCGGGGCGGCGGACCCGCAGGCGACCAGGAACAGTAGGACGAGGAGCAGGGGAGTGAGCAACAAGAGTTTGACGCGGGGGGTTGGGGTGGCAGGTTTGGATGCTGTAGGTTGGTGACGCACGGCAATGCCTCCACGTGGTGAAAATGTTTGCGCCGTAATCGGTCGAGGATACGCCATGAGGGTATGATTTAATCTATATGCGTCAAAGCATATTCTTGACCCGTCGGTAAAAATTTCGCTGATAGTAGCGAAGGGGCATAATGGTGTCAACCCGAAGTGAAATGATTGTTATTGCCATCGGTTATCAAATATATGGATATGGGAAGGCTTTACAGGGTGATGACAGCGTTGAATATATGTATTCCGCAAAACCGCGTGAGCCGAAACCGGAATGACCCCCTGACGGAGCCGGTTGGATGACTCCTGCTGGGGAGTGGACCCTCCACGGCCATGCCGGCCCGGGTCCAGGCATGGGGCGACTTATTGTGACCGCACCCGGAGGCCCGCCGCCAACCCATATCGACTGGAATAACCTAATCCGGGCAGGGCGGGACCTCCTCAACCCACAACAAACAGGACACATTGCGACATGTCACTTACGGTGTGTAGGTGCGGTAGTATGGGCAGCCGGAGTAGAGCGCACGCAGCGCCCTGCCCGATGCCACTGCGTCGAAGCGAATGGTCTCCGGGGAGCGCGGGTCATCACCGATGCGAAATTGCCCGTCCCCCAAAGTGACCAGAGGCTCGTGGCTCCCCCCTGGGTAGACCAGTAGCAGAGATCCCTTGCGCAGTACGACCCGGAAATTGGTCAGCCCGAAATTGTAAGTCCGGTAGTGTCCGGCAAGCCCGTCCCACTCAGGCGGATGGTCGAAACTTACGGGCCCGGTATAGCCTTCACCCACATACCAGTCGGGGCCGTGAAATGCCTCCACTACCCGGTCTCCCTCACGCCCGAACTCCAGAAGGTAACGCTCCAGTTCCGGGTGGGGCACATAGAATGTGTCTTCGCCTCGCTGCTGTAAGACCACGTCCAACCCACGCCAATTCAGATTCAGCCGTTCACCCTGACCAGTCAGCGTGAGACGGTCCGTCGCGGAGTTGTAAGCGCCCGCGTAATCGCCTGCATTGATTACCCGTTCCGGGTCAACGGCGGGAGGAAGCGAAGGCATTTCCCGTTGATGCAACCCGGCCCTCAGCAGGCTGAGTATGTGCATTGCCATGTCGATTGCGCCGTAGCTCCGTACCAAGCCGTTGATCATTACCGCCACACCGATGCCGTCATCAAGGTCGGCGACCATCCCGGACACGAACCCGGTCGAGCTGCCGCCGTGGCCCAGGTAATCGTGGCCGTCGACGTCGGCCAGGATGAGCCCGTACCCGTAGTGTGCGCCTCCCCACTGCTGGGTGGGTATCACCCGGCTGGCCATCAGGCGGAAACTGTCCTCTGACATCAGCCGGCCCATCGGGCCGGCCCCTCCGTTCATGAGCATCCTCATGTAGACGGCCATGTCCCCGGCGGTAGACGCCTGGCAGCCGTCTCCCACGGCGTATTCGGTCCACAGGGCTGGCACCAGGCCATGGTCCCCGTGTTCCGGACGGTCGTCATAGAAGCTCCGGTAACCTACCGCAGCCCGTCTTCTTGTCTCGAACCCGATGACGGCATGGGACTCGCGCATCCCGAGGGGATCAAGCACCCGCGCCTGGATGGCTTCCCGGTAAGACCGGCCGTCCACCTCTTCCAGCAGGAAACCCAGGGTCTTGTAGCCGACGTTGGAATAACGGAAATACTCTCCTGGGGGAGTTCCAGCCCGGATGTCCCGCAAGGCCCAAGCTTCAAAGAGTCCATGAGGCCCGATGTCGGTGCCGGTCACCAGGCCGGAGGTGTGGGTCATCAGGTGATGCGTGGTGATGGGAGCGTGGCCGGACTGCACCTCAAACCAGGGCAGGTAACGGGAAGCCGGATCATTCAGGTCCAGCCGGCCCTCGTCGCGGAGCTGCATGAGTGCGACGTTGGTGAAGGACTTGCCGATGGAGCCTATCTCGAACAGGGTGTCCGGCTCGACTGGCCTGCCCGAGGCCAGGTCGGCGTATCCGAAAGTGGCTACCTGGAGCAGTTTATCCCGGTCGGTGACCCCAAGCGCGAGGCCAGGCATATTGGTCTGCGTCATCCGTTGTTCCACGTACCGGCTGGTTTCTTCAAGGGCTTTCTCAAGGCTTGTCATTGACTACCCCCCATGTGGCTGCCTGGTCTGGAAGTGCGGGTATTGACCTTCCTCCTACCGACCCGTGTATACCCTGCGCCCACCTTCCAGAGAACTCGTCCCAGAGAACTCGTCGGAAATGAGATTGCCTCAAACCCGGTTTAACGGCGTCTGGAAGGCAGCGTTCTGAGGGTACAAGGCAGATTGGCTGCTGATTGGGTTGGCGGTTGGAGCTAGGTGGCACTGTTGCCGCTTGCACCAGTGTCAGACTGCACGAGATGCGTTGTCGCGCAGCTTCTCCCGGTATACGCGGATATTATGCCACCGGTTCACAGTGTTGTAGGTCCGGTACAGCGAAGGACCCTGTCCCCGCGCTGAAAGCCACAGGAGAAGAGCGCCCCCAAGGACTTGTCGCGGGGTGTCGGGAAAAGACGTGCCCATCGGTTTCTTCTCGACCCCCGAATGGCGGTATCCCTGCGAACGGTCCCTCACGCGAGGCACGGTATCCAGCGGATTGACTACGCGGCAGCCGGGAGCTTGCAATCCGCTTGCACCGCCGGACCAAGGGATACAGCAAGAACATCGCTGCGCTCAGGGACTCAATCGCCCTGGTCTGCCCGGTCCGCACATTGGCCTGAGACCTGGACCTGAGACCTGCACACGCCGGGAATGCCAACCTCGGGTTCGCATTGACAACGCCGGGGTGCGCGGGCAGAATCCGGCCATCGTTGAATACCGGCAAGGGTCCTGCTCCTGGGGCTGCCGGGGAAAGGTGTTTGCCATGCCTGATCTGACGGATTCGGATATTCTGGCCCTGGCGAGGGCCGCACGCATCGAAATTCCAACGGAACTGGTTACGGAGGTCGGCTACAGCCTCAACGCGCTGCTGGAGGCGTTGGGGGAAGCGGCCGGAGCGGTCTCGGCAGGGGACCTGGACGCGGTGGAACCCCTGCCCATCGTCATTCCTTCCAACCAGACGGCCAACCAGACGGCAACGGGGGAGTAGTCATGGAAAAGTCGCAGATTCCGTTCCTGTCGGCCACGGAGCTGTCAGGGTTGATCCGCGCCGGTGATGTCTCTCCGGTGGAGGCGACCGAAGCGTACCTGGACCGGATCGAGGATATAGACGGACAGTTGAACTCCTACATTACCGTGAGCGGCGATGAGGCACTGGCCCAGGCCAAGCAGGCGGAGGAGGACATTGCCGCCGGCCGGTACGCCGGTCCGATGCACGGCATTCCGGTGGCGGTGAAGGACCAGTTCAACACCAGGGGCATCCTGACGACCAATGGGTCGACCATCCACGGGAACTTCGTCCCAGACGAGGACGCCACGGTCATCGCCAACCTCAAACGGGCGGGCGCGGTGCTGCTGGGCAAGCTGAACATGAGCGAGTACGCCAGCGGCGACGCTTTTCGCCATCCCTACGGCCGCCCACGCAACCCCTGGGACCTGTCGCGCAACCCGGGAACGTCCAGCAGCGGCAGCGGGGCAGCCACGGCCGCGTTCCTGTGCTCGACGTCCCTGGGAGAGGACACGGGAGGGTCCATTCGCGGACCGGCGTCCTTCTGCGGTCTGGTGGGCATACGCCCGAGCTGGGGCCGGGTGAGCCGGTATGGAGTATTCGGGGCGTCGTGGTCCATGGACACCGTGGGCCCAATCTCACGGACGACGCAGGACTGCGCCATGACGCTGGCAGCGGTTGCCGGGTACGATCCCAAAGACCCGTATACCTGGGACGCTCCGGTGCCGGACTATGCCGGGGCCTTGAACGGGGACATTTCGGGGTTGAAGGTCGGGGTGGTAGAGGAACGGGTCCACGCCAGCGTGGTGGAACCTGACGTGAGGGATGCAGTGGTCAACGCCATTGCCGTGCTGGGCGAACTGGGGGCCGAGATACGGAATGTGGAGATTCCCTTGATGCCGCACTCGTCGGCCATATCGTCGTGCATCATCGGCGCAGACGCCGCGTCGCTGAACCGCCGGGACCTGGAGGAGAACCTGGACCAGTTCGACCACAACAACCAGGTGCGGCTGCTGATGGGAACGGTCATGCCGGCCCAGGCCCTCCAGACGGCGTTGAAGCTGCGGCAGATGCTCAGGCAGCAGGTCCTGGCGGCGCTTGAGGGCGTGGACGTTCTGGTAATGCCAACGTCTTCGATCCCTGCTCCGCTGATACCGGAGCGGGCGGGAATCGGCAGCAAGCAGGAGGTGCTTGACGGGTACAAGGGAAGGCGGAGCTACACGTCGCCGTTTAACCTGGCCAACACCCCCGCGTTGTCCATCAACTGCGGGTTCACGTCGGAGGGTCTTCCGGTGGGGCTGCAGATAGCGGGCCGCCCGTTCGACGAGACGCGGCTGTTCCGGGTGGCCTATGCCTACGAGCAGGCCACGGACTGGCACACGCGGCGACCGGAAATCTAGACCAGGGCCAAGGTGTAACTGGCATTCGCCGGTCAAGCGGATGCGGGTATGACGGCGGGGGTATGGAACGGGAGTTGAGTACGAGGATAAGACCGCCTCAACTGCGACGATACCTTCAGGCTACGGGTGTGACCGAAAGTGGCTGGCATCAACGCCAGAAGGCATCCCACTGGCCGTTAGCCCGCAGAGTCCTCAAGGCAAGCATGGGGTTCACTGTGTCCACTCTCCACCACGCTGAGCCGTACTTCCCGCCACTGGGTACGCCCCCTCCGCTTGGGGCGGCCCCTCCCAGGGGTCGCCCCACCCTCCGGGGCCGGCCCCAACTCCCCAGTGCGTATCATGCAGCCGTCGCTCTCCACGGTCAGCCGGCGCTCCCGGTCCACTTTCCCTCTTGTAAACCGCCTCCATTGCCAACCACTTTTGATCACACCCGTAGTTAAGAGTCGTGCCCATCAGTTTCTTCTCGACCCCCGTATGGCGGTATCCCTGCGAACGGTCCGTCCCGTGAGGCACGGTATCCAGCGGATTGACTACGCGGCAGACGGGAGCTTGCAGTCCGCCTACACCACCTGACCAAGGGGAACAGCAAGAACATCGCTACGCGCAGGGACTCAATCGCCCTGGTCTGCACGATCCGCACATTGACCTGAGACCTGCACACGCCGGGAATGCCAACCTCGGGTTCGCATTGACAAGGCCGGGGTGCAGGAGCGGGTCAGGATATTCCTCTCTGGGCTGACCAGCCGGAAAGATGAAGTGAATCGACGGTGCCGGACCGCCCCGCGGTCAAGATCTGAAAGTCTCATGCGAGATTCCCTCCCCGATCTAACCTGCTCCTCAAATGCACATCCCACCTTGGCTTTAGTTTATGTATCGTGCTAATCGTGATGGACAGCGATTAGTGTGGAGCAGTTGTCATGAGTTTCTCAACAGGGAATTGCTTACCGCGCCAGCAATCGATCAGCCAGGTCGGACAAGCGTTCCTTTCGGGCGATGCAAGTGGTCCAGCGAAGAGGTATGGCCGCAACTCCGTAGCGCGCTCCCAGCACCGCTCCCGCCACCGCCCCATTGGTGTCGGTGTCGCCACCGGCGCTCACAACGGCGACCAGCGACTCCTCGAAGTCCAACTGGGCCGTCGCAGCCCACAGTCCCACCTGCAACGCCAAGATGGTGTGGGACTTTGCCGACTGTTTGGTGTCTATCAGCCAACCTGCACTGTCGGGTGATGCCCGCCCGGTTGTCGCCCGTTGCAAGACGGTGGTATCTATTCCAGCCTGTCGTCCAGCCTCCAGAAGGTCGGGACACCCGTCCGATTCAGCGGCCGCCAGC
The DNA here is from genome assembly GCA_034422355.1 of Dehalococcoidia bacterium. Taxonomy (GTDB): domain Bacteria; phylum Chloroflexota; class Dehalococcoidia; order Lucifugimonadales; family UBA3495; genus CATOSP01. The sequence continues at coordinate 12,389 of DAOUJS010000055.1, forward strand.
AGATTTTGCAAGTCCGGTCCACGCCCATCCAAAAGCATGGCCACTACTGCGTTCAAGACCACGCACGACCACTGGCTGACCGGCGAGTAGTGCGTTACAGCGCACGTGTCGGCGGACACCCGCGTCAGCAGCTCAGGTTCCCTGCGGCGGCATACCGCCACAGGGGCGCAGCGCAGAATGCCCCCGTTGGACGCGGTGCGACCCTTCGCCTGATACACGGCGTAAGCAGCATGGGGCGGCTCCATCCCGTCCTCCAGTTGGGCGATGGACTGTTTCGTGGTCTGGCCTATCCCTAGTCCATTCTCATGCCGCCACGAGATCAGACGCCTCGCAAACTGGCGGACGGCGTCGCCCTGGTCCAGCATAGACTCGGACAGCTCGATGGCCTGTGCAAGGGCATCGTCCATGGGCACGCTGAGTTGCTTGGGATCAATATCCCGAATGCCATAAGGATATTTGGACGCGATCTGCTGATGGCTCTGACCTCCCGCCCGCAGGCCGAGCAGGTTTCCTGCGGCAAGTCCCACCATCACCCCGCGGGCACGGTCGGCCAGGGCCTCTGTAGTGATATGCATCTCGCCGGCCTCGGTCAGAAGCCGGTTCAGCCTCGGTGTTTCACCCACCACCGGCTTGTCCGGCGCCCTCTCGCCGGTCCCGCCGAAGACAGCGCTGCAGTCCCGGCAGCGCATCGGACGCGCCCGCTTGTACCAGTCGCTACGCAGGCGCGCCCTTCGACCGCCACAACCCGGACAGCGCTTGACCCGAGTCCTGCCGAAGGCCCGTTTGCAGGCGAGACAGCGCACCGGACGGTCCTGTCTGTACCAGTCCTGGCGCAGGCGGGCGTTCTGGGCTTGGCAGTGCGGGCAGCGCCTGTCCACCGGCGGAGGCGGGGTCGCGGGGACCGGCGTAGAAGCTGGAGCAGGTGGTGGTGCAGGAACAGGCGGCGGAGGTGGGGAAGAGGCCGCCGGCACGGGCAGCGGGGCGGCCAGGTTGCCTTGGAGTACGCTTTCCAGGTCGGGTACCTCGGCCACAGGACGGACGCACAATTCCTCGAGCACGCCCGCAAGCCCGGACACGCTGGCGTCGCTGCTTCCCTTCAATGCCGTGAAGCAGGCCGAATTGGACGGGTCCGCAAAGTCCTCCCTGGTGAAGAGCATGTTCTCCTGGTTGTAGAATTTGTCCCAGAGTTGCGGGTCGGCCCACAGGGCCAGCAGAGTCAGGTAGACCACCAGGGACGGGAAGTTATCTATCCCCGCGTGATAGTCATGGCTTGACCGCTTCGGGTGCTGGTAGTGCCTGTGGCCGGTCTCCGGGCTGGGCTGCCCCTGGAACCGGGGCAGGAATATGCCGTCGTAGTCAACCAGGCGGAGCGCTCCCTGCTCCCCCACCATTACGTTCCCGTGCTGCAGATCGTTGTGGGCGATTCCCAGTCCCCGCAGTGTGCCGTTGACGCCCCGCCACCTGGCGGCAAGGTCGAGGAAAGCGTCCGGCCTGTTCATGTGGTCCGCGATGAACTTGTCCAGACGGTCTCCATCCGCCCAGTCCATCCTGACGATGGGATACCATTGGCCCTTGACCCTGATGCCCCGTTCCACGTACTCGAATCCGACGAAAGCCTCAGGCTTGACGCCCTTGAGGTAATCGCTCAGGTGCCCGTAGCGTTCCTGCTGGCCGTTGACCTCGCGGGTGAAGCAGCGCACGGCCACGTCCCCGCCCGGAGTGCCCAGCTTGAACACGCAGGCAAAATTTCCAGACCAGACCACGGGCGTTCCCATGCGGTTTACCGCGGTAACTCCCTGGGCTAGGTCCGGGGCCTCGAAGCAGTTCTCGGGGTTCTGTACGGCGTCCCTGAAGTCAACCGGCGGTGGCCAGGTCATGGTTCGATTTACCTCCTGTGTGCTGCTCAAGGGTTCGATTGCGCTGTCCGGTCTACGTCTACCCTGCCAGGAGGCGCTCACCCAGGTGGGCCAGGCGATCTTTCCATTTGATGTGCCTCCCCCACCGCAGCGGCATGGCCGGCTCGCCGTAGCGGGCTCCCAGCACCGCCCCCGCCAGGGCGCCGTTGGTGTCGGTGTCGCCTCCGGCATTCACCACTGCAATCAGGGATTCATCGAAGCCCAGCTGCGACGTAGCAGCCCATAGTCCCGCCTGAAGCGTCAGCAGGGTGTGTCCCTTTCCGGACTGGTTGTCTTCCAACCAGCCTACACTCTGCGGCAGGGGCCGTCCGGCGGTCCCAAGTTCCAGCACCGTGGTGTCTATTCCGGCCTTTTGCCCCTCCCACAGCAGGTCGGGGCATCCGTCCGCTCGGGCGGCAAACAGCAACCTCTGCAAGTCGGGTTCGCACCCGCAGAGCAGCATGGCTATGGCTGCGTTTACGATCACGCACGACCACTGGCTGAGGGGCGAGTAGTGGGTAACCGCACAGGTATCAGCGGATACTCGCGTCATAAACGCAGGTTCTGTCCGGAACCGGACAGCTACCGGGGCGCAGCGCATTACGCCGCCGTTGGACGCAATGTCGTCCTTGGCCCGGTACACGGCGTAGGCCGCATGGGGCGGCGTCATCCCGTCCTCCAGTTGGGCAATAGATTGTCTTGTGGTGCGGCCCATGCCGCGTCCGTTGTCATGCCGCCAGAAGACCAGACGCCTGGAAAACCGGTCGATGGTGTCGCCCCGGTCCAGCAGCGCCTCGGCCAACTCCACGGCCTGGGCCAAATCGTCGTCCATGAGCTTGTCAAGCTCCCTGAAGTCGATGTCACGGATGCCGGCGGGGTATTCCCCAGCGATGCGTTGATGGCTCCAGCCTTCTGCCCGCAAGCCCAGCAGATTCCCTGCCGCAAGGCCCAGCATCACGCCTCGGGCACGGTCAATCAGTGTGTCACGGTCCACCGGATGCTTTGCTGCCCCATATAGGAGATTGTTCAGGTTCGGAGTATCACCTACCACGGGTTCATCGGGCGCTCGTTCGTCGGCGCCGCCGTATACTATGTTGCATTTCAGGCAGCGTATCGGGCGGGCCCGTTTGTACCAGTCCTTCCTGAGCCGGGCGTCCCGGCTGCCGCAGCCTGGGCAGCGCCTGACACCGGTTTTGCCAAAGGCGCTCTTGCAGTCAAGGCAGCGCATCGGACGGGCCCGTCTGTACCAGTCACGGCGTAATCGGGCGTTTTGAGCATTGCACTGGGGACAGTGCCTGTCGATGACCGGCGGTGCGGCCGCCGGGGTTGGTGGCGCAGGCGTGGACGAGGGAATGGGAGGCGTCGTTGGCGACAAATTAACAGCAACCTGGCCGGTTAGGAGCAGTTCCCGGTACGATGGGCCGGCCGCAGATGCCGGCTGGGTGTTGGGCCGACTGCTTCCCATGGCGGCGTGCAGTTCCTCCATGAAGCTGCGCGCGTCCGACTCGACGATGACCAGGCCCAAATCCGACAACTCCTCCCGCTCCAGGGTCGAGACCTCCTTGAGCACTATCACCGAGGGATACGGCTGAGCGTCGGCCTTTGCAGAGGCTGCAAAGGCTTTCTGGAGGTCGAACTCCTCCACCAATGACGCTCCCAGTATGATGAACGGGCGTTCGGCAAACTCATCGGTGAAAATCGCGTGCCAGGCCCTCGGGTCACTGACCGTTGCCGCGTACTCCTGGACTGAGAACACCAGTTCCGAGTCGGTATTATCCGGGTCCGAAATGCTCTTGGCGTAGCCGTGCAGGTGAATGATCTGACGTTCGGACCTGGACCTGTCCCGGAATTTGGAGGTCCAGGTGAAACGGTCGACCGGCACGTTCCTGTCTCTGCAGGCTACTTCAACGATGTCATCGATGTTCAGAGTCCAGATCCGGTGCCAATCAACATCGACCAACCGGTGCTGCCAGTCGGGCCTGCATCCCGTAAACCACGATCTTATGAGTTTCTCAAGGCGCCCAGGGTTCCTGTTCTTGGCGGCAGCATACGCCCGGGTCAAAGAGATATACTGCTCACCGACTGGAATCTTGAACTCGGCGATCAGTCTCTCAGTTAGAGCGCGGCCAGACGGGAGGGGGTCGCCATTGCCGCCCGATGAGCCAATCGAGGCGCCAGCTCCCAGGAGCAGGGAATACTCGCCTCTGGAAACTCCCTCCGCGATTTTGGCCGTCGTCTCATTCTTCATTATCGGCTCCAGTAGACTGGGTATTCGAGGAGTATGGCCTGGACAGGCCATATTGGCCAGCCTGATGCACTGTATGGGATGATGTTTACTTCACAAGACGATACGTACTGTCTATCCAGTGCCCTGCGGTGATTGCCCTCCCATCGCTGGGACAACTCCCATTGTGTGGCCATATCTTAACCCGTGTCTTCGGTGTACGTGTCAGGCCGGGTCACACCGTGAAATATGGAGTACTCGGAGATCACAACGTCCTCCCCGTCCATCCTGTCCCAGAGCAGGACCGTATACACGCCATTGCCATGCTGGTTGATCACCATACGCAAATTGGCCGTCACCGAGAAGTTTTCGCCGCTCGCCGCCCACTCTGATGCAGTGATCCATGGCACCGAAGTCCTCTCAACCCCGTTGCGGCTTGCTGAGTATGCGCTCTGCCAGAACCGGTCTGCTTCCTCCGGCGACTCCGGTGCATGGGCGTCAGGGCTGACGTCGTAGGGGTCAGGACATGGCGTGTACGTCTTGGAGTATTCGTGCTCGTCATAGAACCACCCCCCACTCAACGGCTCCCGCAATCCGGCCACAGGCAGGCCGGAGTCGTAACAGTAGGTCCGGGAAACCTGTCCTCTCGTCAGTGGGTGGGGCGGTGGGTCGTAGAAGACCTGAACCGTGAGGTCTCTGGCATCATCAAATCGTGCGCCGTTCCTGGTCCTCCCGGCCAGCTTCAGGACGCCGTCCTTTATGGTGGGCAGAGCGTCGAATTCCACGTAGTCACCCTCGAAGTGCTGGAATGCCTTGAAATTGTACCGGTCCCAGGCCAGCCCGATGTTGACCTTCCTGTGCCACCTGTCCAGGATGTTCCGGCGGTGGCCGGGACTGTCCATCCATTGTTCCATGGCTTGAAGGATCTCGACCTCTATGGGGCCAAGCGAGCGGTAGCCGTCCGACCACTTTATGCAGTAGTCCGAGCCGGTCCCGTTTTCGCCGTTGGACTGGTATCCGCCAGCCAGGCTGTAACGCATGTAGGGCTTCAGGCCGTCAATTCCCCAGTGGGACGAGACACAGTTCTGCAGAGAAGACTCGGCGTGGAGTTGCGCGGCGTTGTTGTTGCCAAGTTCCACCGGGGCACTCCGGCCTGCACGCGGCGCTCGTTGATCAACTCCAACATGTGAAGCTTCTCTTTCAGGTGACGCTGGCTTGGCGGGGGGGCCGGTTCAGGCGTCGCTGGTTCGGCTGCCGGCGGCGATTGGCCAACAGCATTGTTGACTGTCGGAGGAAAGCCAGATGTGGTTGCTGCCTGTTGGGGCGCTGATAGCAACTGCGGGACTGATCCGGTCACTGATGGCGGCAGTACGTTTGAGATTTTCTCATTGGAGAGCAACCAGAAGACCATGATGCCAGCGCAGGCCATTAGAATGACCAACCAGATGAGACAGCCGAGGGTTATTCCATGGCGGCCTCCAAGTTTCCGCCTGGCCCGGGACTCCAATCTCCGGATGCGGTTCTCGTAGACCGGAGACCTGCCCAGCTCCCTGGCCTGGCTCAAGCCGACGCGCCTGGGCTTGACAAAGGTCCGGCGACAGCGCTGGCACCTCCAGATCAAACGCCAATGCCGGCGCCTCCGGGTCCTGATGCGGGCACTGCCACAACGCGGGCAAACGCCGACCCTTGCTTCTCTCTGCGCTCCTGGCTGAGGAGGTTCCTGGGGATGATAGCCATTGGGCACCGCGGTGGCCTCCTGGCAATATGCGTCAGGGAGAGTGGACCCGGTGGCTTCCCCTGCTCTCGGATGCCCACTTCTCGATGGTCCTCACGTCAATGGCAAAACCGAGACTGTCGTCGTCGGGCAGCCCGTCAACCGGAAACCACCGTCCAGTGGAGGAAATGCCCCGGTTCGGGCCTGGTCTCCCAAGCCACACTCTGGCCCCGTGCCTGTTTTCGAGATACAGCCGCTCGGGTAGGAAGGCGGCTCCAGTCGCGTTCAGTGTTTCCCTGACCGCAGCATCCCGGCGTCCCTCGCCAGATTTCACGTTTCCGCCGGGAATGCTCCATTTGCCCGCCCTCAGACCTCCTTGGCGTTGGACGAGGAACACCTCGTCCTTGTTGTTTACGATCAGGGCAAACCCCGCTCTCTCCATCCTAGAGCGGGGATAGTACACCCTGCGGCTTCCCGGATTCTCGTCCGCCCACTTCCCCATCACTATTTTGTCCGGGCCGAACGCCAGATTATCGTCATGGGGCAACATGTCGGCTTGGAACCACTTCGCATCCAGGCATTCTTTCCTTTGCACCCTTAAGCGACCTCCTGTACGTGGTCCGCGCCACACCTCGAAGTTGGCTCGCCTGCCCTTGTGATACAGGGTGTCGGCAGTCATCTTGACGCCGGTTTCCTCCAGCGTCTCCCTGACGGCGGTACGCCGGAGGCTCTCTCCCCTGTCCTGCTGTCCTCCAGGAAGGCTCCATTTGCCCTTTTCCCTGCCATATCCCCGTTGGATGAGCAGTATCTCGTTTCGACTATTCACTACCAGGCCGAAGGCCGGCATCACTCACCTCCAATGGACGGGTGCGAGTCGGTCAGTTAAGCAGGAAGTGGTCCGTGGGGTGTCATCTCTCGCAGGCTCAGGGGTACGGTGTGATAATAACGGCCCCGGAGTTGCCGTAGCAACCGAGCCAGGAAGTGCAGCCGGGGTCATATGCGACTTCCGCCGATGGACCATTCGCATTACAACGTGGACTTCAGGGGCTGCATACCGCGGCGAATGGCGCCCCATGACCTGCCTTCGGTGCAAGTGTGGCGGCCTTCCGAAAGTGGCGGGCCGATGGCACACGGGAGCGGGTTGAGGAGGCGCTGCGGAGCCAGGTCCGGGAGAGGGAAGGACGGGATGCTGCACCCAGCGCTGCCATCATTGACAGCCAGCCGGTGCAGGTACGCCGGGATGGACCCAGTGCGGAAGTGTTGAGTGGCGGGAGGGGAAACGGGCCGCGCGGATGCGGGTATGACGGTGGGGGTATGGAACGGGAGTTGAGTACAGGGATAAGATCACCTCAACGAGCAATCTCGCTTGCGACGATACCTTCAGGCTACCTGCTCATCCCCACCAACCACCTGCCGCTGATATAATCACGAGGATTCAAGATTGGCTCCGGGCCATGCGGTCGGGGGACGGATTTCACCCGGGCGAGCCGTCTCCACACCAGTGCCGGGGTATGTTCCCGGTGGGGAGGCCCAGTTATGGCATCGCCGTGGGAGACCGTCGTCCCCGGTTGAGCAAGTGGCGGTACCGGCGAAAACCGTCTACCAGGGTAGCCCCGGAACCCGCAAAACGGAAGTTGTGGTGCATCTGCCCGGGGAGAGCATGGCTCACGGCATGAACAGCTAGACTTTGGCCCCTGGCCCGGGTTGAAGGAGCGGACCGAAGGGGAGCGCCATACCTGTAGATGGAGGAAGCAAGGCGGGCCTTCCGGTCTTTCGCAGTAGTCTGACCGGAGCTTGCATTGCCCGTTGGTTTCGAATCACCTAATGTGGGAAGTCCGGCTTAGATGAAAGCTCGCCTGGCATGGCTGGGACTGCTGGTCCCGTACCTCATCGTTTTCTCCGCCAGCGCCTGTGGGCTTATCCTGGAGATAGTTGCCGGACGCATCCTGGCTCCGGTCATCGGGGTGTCGCTTTACACCTGGACCAGCATCATCGGAGTGGTGCTGGCGGGCATCAGCGCCGGCAACTACCTGGGGGGGCTTACCGCCGACCGCTTTCCTTCCCGGTCCACGCTCGGCTTCATACTGCTAGGGGCCAGCATCTTCGCCATCATCATTCTGCCCCTGATCGAAGTGACAGGTGAAGCCTTCGATTCCCTGCCCATCATCTTGAGAATCGTGCTGCTGACCGCCACGCTGTTCCTGCCGGTCAGCCTGATTCTGGGGATGGTGACTCCGGTGGTCATCAAGCTGCACCTGCGGGAACTGGCCAAGACCGGCAACGTGGTGGGGCGCTTCTACGCGGTATCCACCGCCGGGTCAATCCTGGGGGTCTTTCTCACCGGGTTCGTCTTGATCCAGTGGATAGGTACCCGGCCCATAGTGCTGGCGGTGGCGATTTTCCTGTTCGGGATGGCCCTTCTGTTCGGAAACCTCTGGAGGGTGCGCTTCAAGCTGCCTGCTCTGGCCGCAGTGGCCGTAGCGGGCCTTTTCACTGGCCTGAGCTTTGCCCTGGGGTGGGTGGACTCCGACTGCCAGGAGGAGAGCAACTACTTCTGCATCAAAGTGAAGGAACGACAGATAGAAGGGCACCGGGTGAGGACCCTGACCCTGGACCAACTTGTGCACAGCTACGTGGCGATGGATGACCCTACGTTTCTGGTCTATGGCTATGAGAAGGTGACCGCCGACTTCGCCGCCCTCCAGTATGCCCGCAACGAAAGCTTCAACACCCTCTTCATCGGCGGGGGCGGGTACACCATGCCCCGCCTGATGGAAGAGGAGTATCCCGATGCGACGGTGGAGGTCATCGAGATTGACCCGTTGGTCACGGAGGTGGCCCACACATACCTGGGACTTCCCCGGTCCACGTCCATCGTAACCTACAACCTGGATGCCCGGATGCAGATGCAAAGCCTGTCCGATGGGAAGTACGATATGGTAGTGGGTGACGCCTTCAACGATTTTTCCGTGCCCTACCACCTGACCACCCTGGAATTTAACCAGAGGGTGAAAGAGCTGTTGAAACCCAGGGGGCTGTTCATCGTGAACATCGTGGACAACCTGAACACTGGACGGTTCTTGCGGGCCTACGTCAATACCCTGGGCCGGACTTTCGACCACGTGTATATCCTCCGTGACGACGACCTCTGGGAGGACGATCCCCGTTCCAATGTGACCTACGTTGTCGTGGGCGCCGACGAGATCATCAACCCGCTAGACCTGAGCCAGGCCAATGAAGGGGCGGGCCGAGGCGTTCCGGTGAGCCGGTTCATGCCGGAAGAGGTCTTCAATCGTTGGTTCTATCGGGAGGAGCATATTTTGTTGACCGACGGTTACGTACCCGTGGACCAGTTGATTGCCCCGCTGTACCTGCGGAGCAGGTAGGGGCACTGCCTGTTCTCCCTGGTGTTGAGTCAAAGCTGGAGTGTCATGATATTGGCGGCGCATCCTGGTTCGGGCCTGCCTTGTGGTGAACCTCCAGTTGATAGTGGCTCCTGCCGGGTTGCGCTCGGACACGCAGGCGTTGGCGGCGTTTCCCAGGCTCTCCCCGTCACCGTTGCGTCCGCGCAGGCAGGCCCGGGCCAGCACGCTGGACTCGGCCTCCGCCATGTTAAGCCAGCTTCCGTGCATGGGGGTGTGGTGGAACTCCAGCCACTTGGCGAGGCGTTGGGCATCCGGGGCCGTAGAGGAGCAGGCAACTGACCGGATGCTTCGTGAGCCAAAGAAAAAGCCGCCAGGTCCGGCGACTTCTTGCCTATGGACTCCCCCGAGCAGGGGTGAATCCAAACTGAATCGTAGCTGTTTTGGCGTCCCAGGCAGGATTCGAACCCGCGACCCGCTGCTTAGAAGGCAGGCCCAACGATTTACGTGCCTGAGAGGCATCCCAGCTACGGATATTGATGTAAAACCGCCGACGTCCGCTACCAGGCAGTGATTCGGTTTGAGGCGACCTCCACCGTTTACTTGTCCGACCATGGTCCCTTGTCCCCCGGGCATGTAGCCGAAACCGGTGGTTGCAGGACTATGGATCAGACCCCGCGGGTCGGCAGAGGTGGTTGGGAAGTTAGCCGGGGTACTGCCGACCGCTCACATAATACCAAGAAGTTTTGACAGGAGTACAGCGGCCGTCGGGCGCGAAGTAGTGTCCATCCCGTAGAAATCTCGACCCGGTCTACTGAGGATACGACCACGGGCCGCTGGTACCACCACCTGAAATGATGTACCACATTGGATTCACGGTCCACCCTGGTGTAGGTCCAGGAACAGTTTCCCACTGATGTTGTGTCACACGGCTACTCGACGGGATAATGCGATGTCGTACCGCATTCAGAGTGAATCGGCGGTCGGGTAAGCTCAAGGTCGCATAGCTATTGCGGCGACCATGTGCTGGTAGCTCTCGCCGTCCATCTCAGGAACGCATATGCGATTGTCGGTCATTCACCTGGTCCGAGCATCCCGGGGACTCAGACGAACAGGTTTGTGCCACTTGAGTCAACGGCAGCGTGATGCCGTGGACTCAATCGGCACCAGAAGTTGCGGTACTCGTGGTCAGTGGATTTGCCTTAGCCTGCGGTTGGGAGGACTAAACCAATACCAAGGTGGGATGTGCATTTCCGGGGTCTTGAAAACGACTGAAAGGACTCCACAGCACCTCATATCACCTTTAAGCTCCAACTGGGTGGCCACCGGCAGTGCGGTCTAGCGATATGTACATTTCACCTTGGCTTTAGTTTAGAA
>DAOUJS010000056.1:0-3971 GCA_034422355.1 Dehalococcoidia bacterium
CGACTACGAGATGCCGGCGGATGCGAACCGGGACAACGTGTACGAGGTGACCGTGCGGGCCTCGGACGGCACGATGCACGCGGACCGGATGGTCAGAGTCACCGTCACCGACGTCAATGAGGCACCGATGATCCTGGGGTTCGGCCTGAACGTATCCGGATCAAGGAGCGTTGACTATCCTGAGAACGGCATGGACGCCGTTGGCACCTACACGGCCTCCGGTCCCGAGGCAGCTTCTGCCAGTTGGACGCTGGAAGGCGACGACGCCGGCGACTTCAAGCTCAGCAGTTCTTCGGGCATGAGCACGATGCTTATGTTCAGGAGCTCGCCGGACTACGAGATGCCGGCCGATGCCAACACGGACAACGTCTACATGGTCACCCTGAAGGCCATGGAAGGCGAGGACATGGACACCCAGGACGTGACGGTCACGGTCACCAACATGGACGACGACGGCGTGGTGACGCTGATGCCGATGTCCCCGGTGGTCGGCAACGAGGTCAACGCCACGCTGACGGACCCCGACGGTGGCGTAAGCGGGGAGAGTTGGCAGTGGAGCAAGTCGATGACCATGATGGACGAGGACTTCATGGTCATCGACGGGGAAACTATGAAGGCCTACACGCCGGTTGAAGCCGACAACGGCTACCACCTGCGGGCGACGGTGACGTACACCGACGGTCACGGCCCCGAAAAGACGGCTATGAATACGACCGGCATGGTGGTCTCCAATAATGTGCCGGTGTTCGCGGCGGAAACGGCCTCCAGGATGATAGCCGAGAACTCGGCGGCCGGGACCCCCGTGGGCGATCCGGTCATGGCCACCGACGCCGACGCCGATGACATGCTGACCTATGCCCTGTCCGGCACTGACGACATGTACTTCGCCATCGACAACATGGGCCAAATAACGGTCGGCGAGGGCATGATGCTGGACTACGAGATGCCCAGGGGCGAGGCCATGACCGACACCAACACCAACGACTACATGGTGACGGTCACGGTCAAGGACGACTCCGGCGCGGCCAACGACAGCGCCTCTATCGATGTGACCATTATGGTGACCAACGTGGACGAGGCGGGCATGGTGGCCCTGTCGTCGACGACGCCGGCGCTGGGGGTAGAGCTGACCGCCACCCTGTCCGATGGCGATGGCGGCGTAACCGAGACGACCTGGCAGTGGTCCAGGTCCAAGAGCATGGACGGGGAATTCGCGGACATCACCGGGGCCACGTCGGAGCACTACACCCCCGTGACCATCGACGTGGGCGACTACCTGATGGCCAAGGCGATGTACACCGACGCCCTCGGCGAAGGCAAGATGGCGATGTCGAAGGCGGTAGGCCCGGTGAGCACAGAGGACCCCAAGATCGACCTGCTCGCCAGGTACGACGCCAACGACAACGGGCAGATCGACAAGAACGAGGTAATAAAGGCCATCAACGACTACCTCTTTGGCACGGGAGAAGATGACGCCATCACCAAGGAACAGGTGATCATGGTCATCAACCTCTACCTCTTCGGGAACAGCGGCAGCTAACCTGCGGCCGCACCTCCCCGCAGCTAGAAGGCCCCGGTCGGTCCGCCGGGGCCTTCCTCTTAGTGGACAGTGGCTAGTGGTTAGTGACTAAACCCCGGCCCCCCACTGACCACTGATCACTAGCCACTGGGCGGAGGGGAGGGGAGGGGATATGACCATAATAGGGTTGATTGCCCTGCTTGTCGGCGGAACGCTGGCGGCGGCAGTTTTCGTGCACGTCCTGGTCAAGGGCAGGATGCCGCGCCTGCTGAGCCGCCGCCGGGGAAGGCGGGCGTGAATCAGTGGCCACGAGGAGTGGATAGTGGAGAGTGAATAGTGACTAGCCCCGCCTACCAATAACTCTTCACTCTCCACTACGTCACCAACAACTTGGAGGGACGCCATGCTCTACAGCACCTTCAGCGCGGCGGAGGCCGTGGGGGTAAGCAGGCAGACGATCCACAACTACATCAAGCAGGGGAAGCTGGACGCCACCGTCTACCGCTACCCCGGCGGGCGGACCAAGTACCAGGTGACCGCCGCCGAGCTGGAACGGGCCTTCGGGGTGGACCTGTCCCAGGGAAAGTCCTGCCTCCTGAAGGACAGTCCCACGGGCGCGGAGGCAACCAAACGCTTCACTGGCCAAGTCATCCGACAGGCCATCCACGAAGCGGAAGAAGGGCGGCGCGCCCTGGAAGGGGGCGAGTCCGTGACCCTGGAGGACCTGAAGAAGGGGCTGGGCCTCGCGTATAGTGGAGAGTGAAGAGTGGCGAGTGCCCCGCCACCCCACTATTCACTAATCACTCTCCACTATGAAACTCTCGCGTCCGGCACATCAGTTCATACTTGCGCGGACGGAGCGGCAGCAGCGGCTCATCGTGCGGGCGTTGGAGGAACTGGAGCGGGACCCGTCGGCGGGGCGGTTCCTGGCCCCGGAGTGGCCGACGGACCTGCTGGGGGTGTGGGCGGAGGACTTCTGGATACTCTACCGGCTGGAGGCCGACGGCACAGTGGCCGTGGTGAGCATAACCAGGCCGTGAGGGGGCTATGAATATAACCGGGTTGATTGCCTTATTTATCGGCGGCGCGTTCGCGGCGATTGTTTTCGGGTACGTCATGGTCAAGGGCAGAATGCCGCGCCTGCTGCGCCGGCGGCGCGGGCGGCCCATGAGACGACAGTGGACGTGAGGAGCATAACCAGGCCGCGATGGTGTTCAGCACTCCTGGACAACGCCGCCGGACGTGCCGCCGTGGGACAACTGAGGCCTGGGTGGGTCCGTCAGGCCCACGCCCCAGGATCAGTGCTTCAAGTGGTTGTCCCGCGTCACGACGAAGGCCCTATGGCTGACCTGGACCGGGACGGCGGTGGCGACGCGGGGCAGGTCAACGGTCACGCCGTGGCGCGACGCCAACTCAGGCGCGGCCAGCGGCCTCCCGGTGCAGGCTCGGTGACTGCCTTGACCGTGGTCGGTTGGAGCATGTCCCGGAAGCCGCTGTAGGCTCTCTGTGTCTTGGCCTGGACCCGTTCCAGCGAACTCATGCCTTTCGACAAAGCCACTTGATTACACCTTGCCGTGCCAAATCACTCCTCGTATCATGGTACCGTAGCTCATAGAAAGGAGCGGTCCCATTTGATCAGTTCAGACGGCCCCCAGACCAATCGGCGGGTCCCGCCGCCTCCCGACTGCCTCACGGTCACAGACTTGGCCGTCGTCGAAATGGTCGAGGCAGAACTCCGCGAGCACATGGATGGAGTCCCGCACGAACCGGAGGCCCTGGTCCGCGGTCACGTGTTTTGGGGGGAACGTAAGCGGCAGATTTTCCTGGAATACGTGGCCCAGCGGATAAAGACCCTGTAAAGAGCGGCATCCATGATTCCCAGTCTCCTTCTTCGTCATCGGCTGTCGGCGGCTCCAGCTCTTCCTCGTTGATGAGGTGAAATGACTGAAAGTTGGCTGTCTCTGAAAAACACTGGCGTTAGGGGCGCGGTTGTGGCATAGGAGAGCTATGGAAAGGGAAGTGGACCTGAACCAAGCGAGCCGGGAATCCCTGCTGGAGATTATCGCGGAACTGAGACAGCGAGTCGAGAGCCTGGAAGCCCGGCTGTCCGGTGGCGGGCCGGGGGCTAGGATGCCGGGGCATAAGCCGGCCGCCAGGCGCAAGAAGCCGGCGGCGGACGAAAAGAAGCCGCGAAAGAAGCGTCAGCACGGCTTCGCCCGGTTGCGGACGGAACCCGCCAGGCGGGTGGTCCACGCCCCGGAGTCTTGCCCCGAACGCCATAGCGCTCTCGCCGGGGCTGGGTGCAGCGGACCCGGGAAGTCATAGACATTCCGGTGACGCCGGCGGAAGTCACGGAGCACGTATTCATGGCCCGGACCTGTCCGTTGTGCCGGAAGCGGCGGCTGCCCCAGGACCCTCTGCAAGGTCTGGCCGTGGGCCGCCAACGCCTTGG
>DAOUJS010000057.1:0-15048 GCA_034422355.1 Dehalococcoidia bacterium
TGGAATTCTCGTTCAACACCCTGGTTGGACACCGGGAGTATCTTAAAAGGGATGATTTCAGACTCTTCGGCTTCGCCTCAGAATGACAGGAAGTTAGAATGCGTTTGCCCTGAGTGGGCAGCCCCCTATAGGAAAGGTGTTCTGGGTCAAGAGGACTGGGTTTGGAGTCAAGCGGAATGACCAACGGTTGCCGGAGTCACGTCTCCCCGGGATGTGCGATGTTTGAGCATCGAGTTGAGGGCGACAAGCAGTTTGCGCATACACGCGACGAGGGCCACCTTCTTCGGTTTACCAGCCGCCTGCAGCCGTTGATAGAAGTCCCTTATGACGGGGTTGCAGCGGGTCGCAGACAGCGTGCCCATGTAGAGAGCGGCCCGCACCCGGGAACATCCGCCCTAGACGGTCCGTTTGCCCCGCAGGGTGCCGCAGTCCCTGTTGAAGGGGCCACGCCGGCCAGGGCAGCGACCTGCCGACGGTCCAGGGTCTCCAACTCCGGCAGATAGGCCAGGAGAGTGAGGGAGAGCTGTTCGCCAACGCCGGGCACGGTGCGCAGGAGATCATCCTTCTCCCGCCACACGGGACTGCTGCGAAGGGTCTGCCTCAAACCTTCGTCGACGTCGTCCATCCCCTGCTCCAACCAGGCGATGTGGGCCTCGATGCGGGGCCGGACGGTGCTGATGGCGGTGCTCAAGCGGTTCTTCTCCGATACCAGCATGGTCACCACCTGGTGCCTGCGAGCGACCAACGAGTTGAGGACCTGGGTTTCGGCGTCCCTCAGAGGGCGCACGGCTGGACGAACAGCGTCGGCGAAGTGGGCCAAGGTGGTGGCGTCCAGAGCGTCGGTCTTTGCCAGCGTTCCGGTGGCTTTGGCGAAGTCTCGAACCTGACGGGGGTTGACGACGACTACGGGCAGCGCCGCAGCGGCCAGTGCTGCCGCCAGAGGCAGTTCCAAGCCACCCGAGGCCTCCAGCAGCACCATGGCCGGTTCGATGGCCTTCAGCTTGGAGACGAGATCCCCGACTCCGGACTCGTCGTAGGAGATAGACGACAGCTGGTCTGTGGACCGGACCGCAACGTCCACCTGGGCCTTCGCTACGTCGATGCCTACTTATGTGGTCGATTCCCGTTCCATTCATACCTCCTGCGTGAATTGTGTGAAGTGCTGCCCTTCCTTGCGAGATGTGGGTTCGATTGACCCAGGCAACTTGTATGATGACTCTGTCTTGTGAATTGGCGATTCGCAAGGTGGACGGGAAGGGCGCGTCGCAGGCAACTGGGTGAGGCTCGGGCCGCCCAGGAATGGATGGAGCAGGTTTCGGGCAACATCGAGGGATTGAAGGTACCGACTGGAGACAGCCTGTACGCCGGCTCTGAACTGTGCCAGGCCATTGTGGACCAAGGAAAGGACTGCCTGGTCAAGCTGAAAAAACCGGTTGAGGCTCTGTCAGGACGTGGAGTTGCTCTTTGCCGGGGCTGGGAAACCGGCGCTGACGGCGGCGGGCAAGGGCAACGGCCGTCTGGAACGTCGGCAGGTGTGGGTGTCCAGGGAACTGGCCGGATACGCGGACTTCCCCGGTCTGTCACCGGTGGTGATGGTGCATCGGGAGACCGAGCATCTGGCAGAGGGCCGCCGTACCGGGAGCGTACAGTACGGGGTGAGCAGTCTAGCGGAACTGGAGGTGGAGCAGGCCCAGGGCTTGCAGCGAGGAGAATGCCAATTATGGCGCAGCAAGGCACTGCTGGACGTCCGCTCCCAGCGCCTCTGCGCCCGCCCGTCCATCATCTTCCCACCTGTTGCCTGACTTCGAAAAGGCCCTGCGACTTCGGGCGGTTTGGTTGATCATGCCGACGCCTTGCGGGGAAGCGAGCAGGTTGCGAGTTGAAAAGACGGTGTCAGAAGCCGCGATTTGCCCGCCGCCAGACTGAAAGTCCGGCAGTTTCCTGAGGCGACTCCGGACACTGAATCAGAGACTGCGTCAGCACTTCATTGCGAGGAGTTGCAATTGTTTTGGGATCGAACAACAGCCGGAACGTGAACGCGACGGAGCGAGCGACTGGTGTATTACAGTCAACCTTCGTTCAGCAGGGGGCGTCCCTCGACGCGATTGGCCTGGCGCGGATGTCTCTCAGAGTTTCAGCGTCGAAAGGGTCCCTGCCCGATTCCAACTTCTCAATCCATGTCAGGCGAGTGGGACGGAACTTGGCGCGGCAACTCTTCTTCACAGACAGGTCCACCCACCGGAGAAAGATCTCGAAGTCGGCGACGGCCTCAGCGTTTCGTCCCATCACCGCGTAGACCAGGCCTCTGCTGTCCCTGGCCGGACCGTCCGGGTCCGTTGCCAACGCCAGATTGCAGAAAGGCAACGCCCTCTCCGGCCGACGCTGAACGCCCAACTGCCAGCACAGAGTGTCGTTGAACTTGGCGTCGCTGGGGTCAAGCTCCTGGGCGTGATGCAGGTCGGCGGTCGACCGGTCCCATTCTTCCAGTGCCGAATACGCAAGCCCACGGTTGAAATACGCCATCGGAGAGTCCGGCTCCAGTTCAATGGCCCGGGTGAAGGCTTCCACGGCTTCCCGGAAGCCGGACTCCCCGCCCTGTTCCAGGAAGGCGTTGCCCATGCCGGCATGGGCCGAAGCCAGGCCGGGTTGCAGATCGATTGCCCTTTCCAGGTCGGTCATGGCCCGCTCCCGGTCCCTCGGCCTGCCCCGTTCCAGGTATGCGTTCGCCCGGTTTACCAGAGCGCTCGTGGACTCCGGGTTGATGGACAGGGCGGTCGCCAGGTCCGCCAGCGCCCGGTCCAGGTCCCCGGAGTTGTTCCGCTCGAGGTATGCCACAGCCCGGTTGACGTAGGGGCCCTCAGAATGATGATTGATGGTCACCGCCTGGGTCAGGTCCCGGATTGCAAGCCCGGCATCTCCCTCCCGGCCCCTCTCCAGATGTGCCACGCCCCGGCTGCTGTAGGCATTGGCCGACCCGGGGTCCACCGACAGCACCTGGGTGAACAGCCATATCGCCTCGTCCAGGTCGGCAGACCGGCCGGACATGTAAGCGTGCCCCAGCCGGTAACGCAGGCTGGCGAGTGTGCCCGGGTCTATGGGAGGCTGCGCCAGAGCCTGCAACAGGGCCTTCTTGGCCAGGTCGAACTCGCCCTCGTTCAGATACAGTTCCCCCAGGGTCAGCAGGGCCGCAGACCGGACCTCGCCGGGCAGGTCGATGTTGATCGCCGCGGGCAGGTCTGAGGGGGAAGAGTCTATGTCCACCACGTGCTGTTGGCGAGATGCGGTCCGGGATTGCGGGACGGTGAAGGCTGCCATCACCCGGCCGCTGTCGTACTCCCCCCAGATAACCATCACCGCCCCGGACCGGCGCCCCGCTTCAGTCGCCTCGGACTCGCTGGCGATCGCAGTGGGCCAGTCGGCGGTGCGCACGCCGGAAAGCCCCGAATTCCCTATCTCCCGGTCAATTTCCTGCCTTAGCCGTCCCCGGACGTTGAACCCCTGCTGCCCTGACGTATAGTTGGTGAATGGGGCCATGAGAATCAACGATTCCCCATCGGCGGCGGTGGGATGGTCCGTTCCGCCGGACATCGCCACCGCCGCCACGCTGGCTCCCATGGCGACGGCTAGGACCAGAGCCGCGACGACCACTATGCCGAGAGTCTTCCGGCGGCCTGGGTGCACTGGAGCAGTGACGGACGCGGTATGGAGCGGTCCCGGCTCGGACAGGACTGGGCTGGAGTCATCGGTACCCTCCTGCTCTGGCCGAAAGACTACCCCGGGCGGGGCCTCTGGCGCGAACCCTGCCGCCAGCAACAGTGCGTCACGCTCCCCCGCTTCCAGGCGCAGCAATTCGGCGCACCGCAGCACGTCCTCCCGGTAACGGGGCCGCTGGGTGACGCCCTCCTTCCACCGGATGAGGGTCAGCCGGCTCACTCCCAGGCGGCGGGCGAACTCGGCATCTCCGACACCCGCCCTGGCCATGTAGGATGTAAGAAGGTCGGCGAATGTCGCCAAGTGTTACATCTCCGACACTGGATTGATGCCGAGTGTGACATATCTGTAGTCCGAAGTGTACACCACCAGGGGCCATCCTTGGTCCATGTTCCGGGGCGGCAAATCTGACCGTGGGTCCCGGATGGAACAACCGGGGTGTACACTACCCGGAATACAGGAGGTTCTGGAATGGCTCGATCACTGAGGAAAATCATGGCAGCCGGAGCAATAGCCCTGGGAATAGCGGCGCTGGCGGCCTGCGGAGGTATGGCGGTGGAGCATACGCCGCAGCAGACATCGGAATCCGGCAGGGGAATAGCGCAGAAGGAAACTCCGAAAGAGGTAGTTGCAGTAAAGGAAGTACCGGTGGAGGTTGTGAAGGAAGGGGCCAGTAGAGGCCCTCAAGGAATGCCTGGAGCCAAGGGGATCGTCCGCGGCGGCGCGGCGGCGACCCAGGTTTCGCCACTACCGGCCTCGGGCAGCGAGGGTTTCAACGCCATCGGCGGGTCTGCAACGGTCAACGACAAACCCTATGACCTGACCTTCTTCCAGCATTACGGTGTCAACCCCTTCATCGACACCGAGGACGACCGCCTCTCCACTTTCGCCATGGACGTGGACACCGCATCCTACACCGTGGCCCGGCGGTTCGTTAACGACGGCTACCTTCCAGACCCGGACTCCATACGGGTCGAAGAGTTCGTCAACTTCTTCGACCACGGCTACGCCCGGCCAGACGAGCAGGCATTCGCCATCCACCTCGAAGGGTCGCCATCTCCGTTCGGCGGGGCGAATCACTGGCTGATGCGGGCAGGACTCCAGGGCAAGTCAGTTTCCAATGAAGCACGGAAGGACGCCACCCTTATATTCACCATCGACGTATCCGGTTCGATGGACCGGGAAAACCGGCTCGGCCTGGTCAAACAGGCATTGCAACTGCTGGTCAATGAACTCCGGGAGGACGACAGTGTCGGTATCGTCATCTACGGCTCCAACGGGTCGGTACTACTGGAACCCACCAGCGGCGGGAACAAGGAAGAGATCATGTCGGCCATCAACAGGCTTCAGGCCGGTGGGTCCACCTATGTTGAGCAAGGACTGGAACTGGCCTACCGGATGGCCGTCCGGGAAGTGGAGCCGGGGCGCATCACCCGCGTCGTCGTCCTCTCGGACGGGGTGGGCAACGTCGGGAACACCGGACCCGGCTCCATCCTGCGCAAAGTAAGGGACAAGGTTGAAGAGGGGGTCACCTTGACCTCGGTTGGTTTCGGTATGGGCAACTACAACGACGTGCTCATGGAGCAACTGGCCAACGACGGCGACGGGGCCTACTACTATGTCGACTCCCTGACCGAGGCCCGGCGCATATTCGTCGACGACCTGACCGGCACTCTTCAGGTGATCGCCAGGGATGCCAAGGTGCAGGTCGACTTCAACCCCGAAGTGGTCCGCAGCTACAGGCTCCTGGGGTACGAGAACCGCCGGGTGGCCGACCAGGACTTCCGTAACGACGCCGTTGATGCTGGCGAGATCGGCGCCGACCACAGCGTCACCGCAATCTACGAAATGAAGCTCTACGACGGGGCAGAAGGCGCCGTGGCGACCGTGTTCCTGCGCTACGAGGACCCGGACAGCGGCGAGGTCACCGAAATGAGCAGGGCGTTCGACCGAGGCGACCTGGCACCGGCCTTCACGGATTCCTCTCCAAGGTTCCAGATGGCGGCTGTGGTGGCCGAGTATGCCGAGTTGTTGCGGGAGAGCTACTGGGCTCAGGAGGGCAGCCTGCTGGACGTAGCCTCGGAGGCACGCAGGGTGCGGATGCTGCTCCCCGAAGATTCCGACGTGTCCGCCTTCGCTGACCTGGCGGCCAGAGCTGAACTGATCAAATCCCGCTCGGCTAACAGGTAAGCCCACATACGGCTGATTTAATACGGGGGAGTCTCGATGGGCTCCCCTTCGGCCATAATCGGTTTGATGACGGCAGCACATTGCGTGTTCTGGCTCATGCCGCATATGTGACATGGCTTCTCCAGCCCTACCCCGGCAGACCGGCACCCCCAGCGAAGCTCAGGTTCAGGTTCTGGATGCCCACGCCGCAGGCTCTCTTGCCCAGATTATCCAGCAGGCGATGAACAGCGGGTCACCGGAGGGGTGGACCGCCACGTGCAGTTGGATGAGGTTGCTGTCGTTGCCGGCCTCCGGGTCGAAGCTCCGCTCATCTATCGTCCCGGGTTCGGGCAGGTGGACCACCTCGACAAACTCCTCACACTGATGACTTTCATTCAGGGTCCCCCAGACCCTTCCGCTGGTGGCCCCCGAGGCCACCGGGGAGGCGTGGGCCGGCACCCGCACCCGCATCTCGCAATGGAAGGGACCGGCAGGGGGCACAGACTGGAGTCCGGGGTTAATGCCGGTGTACTTCATCATCTCTGATATGTGCTTGTGTCTCTGGTACAGGGCGTAGGGGCCCCGTAGGGCAACCCGGCCAGTCCGTTTTCCGGGTCTTCCCGCTTGGCAATCAGGGAGTTGCCACCGCCGGAGTAACCGGACAGGGCGTTGGTGGAAAGAGGCACATCCTCGGACAGCAGCCCGGCTTCATTCAGGTGGGCACCAGCAGAATGAAGCCGGTGGGGTAGCAGCCGCCGGGGCTGGACACGTACCTGGATTCACTGACAGCCTCCCGCTGACCCGGCTCCAGCTCCGGCAGCCCGTAGGCCCAGCCCTCGGAGACTCCATGAGCTGTGCTGGCGTCAATCAGTCGGGGGTCCGACTCGGAAACGCACCTCGCCACCTCCTGGGCGGCGTCATCAGGCAGGCAGAGAATTGCCAGGTCCGACTCCAGAATCTGGCCACGCCGTTCTTCCTGATCGCGGAGCAATTCCTGGGGAGGGGTCAACAATTCCGCGTCATCCCATCCCGACATCCACTGGTCAATGCGGGAACCGGTGGTGCCGGTATGGCCGTCAATAAAGACTTTGGGAAGCACAGTCAGCTCCTGCCAAAAATTTTCGCAATTATGGCTGTCGGGTTTAATGGTGATGCAGTTGCGAGTCCAGCGCTAAACGGTACTTCGTTTGCCATGCTTCAAGAAAGCAATGGCCATCGGAGTGAACAGGGGCAGCGGACCGAAGGAGTAAACGGAGCGGCAGGTCCAGTGAAGAGCGTCAATGATGGACCCAGGAACCAGGTCCTGCCCTCGCTATCCAGCAGAGGCTCGCAGCTCGGTTCCGGGTTGGCCATCATGCCCCAGCACGTTGCCCTCCTCATTGATGATACCGACGGTGTCGCGGGCCGAGCCATTGGGGCTGGCAGCGTAGGCACCCAAGGGTTCGCATTGGCAGAAAAGCACTTGCCCGATTTCCTCCAGCCGGTCCAGGATGCCCGACCCCGGGGTAGTGACGTTATACGAGCAGCGCGGCGAGGCACACGCCTTCGGCCCGGTGGCGGTATTGGTTACCGAGTGGCGGTGAATGCTGGATGGCCGTGACCAGGCAGTCAGCCGTGTTGACCGGGCCGAGGCAGCAGTCCGGCGGTGGAAACTGGATCCCAGATGCTGCGTGAGCTCCACCTGACCATGTCTCCGTAGACGGGTCCTTTGGATGAATCGAGGCGGCAAGCCCATATCAGGTGGCGAGAGGACGCGCCGGCGGAGGCGCAGCGGGAGAAGGGCAGAGCAAAAGGGGGAAGGTTTCTTCGGAGGATAGTGACGCTGGGTTTATCGTGGAAGTGAACTTGCCGCTGCGTTTTGAAGGTCTTTGCATGTGCGCTGCGAGGGAACCTATTGAGTGGCATAACCCTCGGTGTATGCGGGGATGAATCCGGGCAGAGGGAAAAGTTGCCGCCCGTACAGCCACTGGGGAGGGCCAGGGCCAGCGTGACGCCAGAAGCCGCTCCGATGACGGGAATGGCGGTCAAGGAGAGTATTGGTCTGCGTTCCTTGGCTGGTTATCCGGCCATCCTGGGAACTCCCTTCATGGCCGGTGTCCGGGACGCGCGGTTTGGTGGAGGCGTTCTGGGGGCGGGCGCCACTGGCTGGGATGGGTATAATGGCTGACATGTGGTTTTCCACCTGGCACCCGGACTTCAGACTTGGGCTTTTGCTGGTGGTTGCCGCCCTCTTGTTCAACGCCGGTTCCTCCGGCGACTTCTGGGCCGAGACTACTTCCGGTCGGCTCGCCGTGGCGGCCGGCTGTCAATTACGGGTTAGGCGGCTTGTTGAAAAAGCCTGTTAGTGGCGCGGAAGTGGTTCAAGGGCAAGGCTGGATTTCAGCCAAGGTGCAACAGGACGCTCAGCGGAGTGGGAGGGGAGGATAAGGAAGGCTTACTGGAGGCTCGCCAGATTCCCAGGATTGGAGGAACCGAGCGCAGCCGGCGGGAGCGTGGGACCCAGGTGGACTTGTTCTGGGACCCAGTCGGCGCACCGCCTTGAGCACGTTGTGGGCGATGGATGCCATGAACCCTTCGCAGTCCGCCTTTCACAATCCCCTAAGCCGCGATTTCGCCCATCCCAGCCGGTCCAATGATGCGAATATCCCCTCGACAATTGTCTGATGCCGGCCCATTTCCCGCCGGAAGGCCGGATTCCTGTTCCTTTCCCGGGCCTGGAGGTGCAGCAGGTAATGGATGGTCAGTCCCAGATACCGGCACTTCTGATTGTGTGGCAGGCACTCTTCCTTCACCGGACAGGCCTGGCAGTCCTTCTGTAGCGCCACGTACTGGTAGCTGCCGGTCCGGCGGTGATAGACGGCCCGCTTCAGCGCCTTGCCCTGGGGCCAGACTAGATGGTCTCCCCGGTACTCGAAACTCCCTCTGGCCACCATGTTCGATTCCTGCCGGGGATGGATGGGAATGTAGGCGGTCTCGGTTGCCAGTGATACCGGCTGAATGGGAAGTTGCTCCAACAACCGAGGCAAGGCATTCCATTCCCCCTCGGAAGCATGGGTGACTCCCCGGGAAAGGATGAAGCCGTTCCGGTCCATAATCGCGTTGTCCTAGCAGTTCAGTTCCGGAGACTTGTTGGGCCGGCTGGTGCGCCAGCGGGCATCGGTGTCCACAGGACTCAGGGGAAGGCGCCCTTTGGAATCCTGGAAATACCTGGTTTCCTCCCATTCCACGCCGTTCTCGTCGACGCCGGACTCACTCAGCACGAACAGGCCGTTTCCCTCTATGGCACGTTCCCGGAACTCAGCTACGGTCAACCCTCTGCGGGACAGTTGGCGGCTGTGGACATTGGCCTTGACCAGGCTGGAATCGGCGTACATCTCCGGCGACAACAGGCCCAGCCGCAACACTTCATCGTTAAGGCCGTGAAAGATAGCGCTGAATCCCTCCCGGCCAATGCGCCCGATGAAGTAACTCATGGTGGAGTGGTCGAACACGGGGTCGTCGATGGTGCGGAAGCAAAACCAGCGGTAAGCAATGTTTTCGGCGATGGCGGAACTCAGCCTCCTGAAGGAGGAGATGTTTACAGGGAGCAGATGAGCAGCGCCCGGATCATCACCTCCGGGTGGACGGCAGGCCGGCCGTTATCGGGACGGTAGCGTTCTTCCAGGGGAGCCGCCAGCTTGCCGAAATCGAACTGCTCGTCAATCTGGATGAGGAGATGATCAGGGTCGATGAAATCCCTCAAACGCCGGGTGGTGAACTGGAACAGGGTGGAGTCTCTGCGGCAGCGGTCCAATGGCTTCAGCAGCCCTGTGCCCCCTCGTAGCTGGTTTACCCGCCATTGTAGTCCGGCACCTCACTTTCATCACGTCCGGGCAGCCTTTTACAACAAGCCGTCTAACCCGTAATTGACAGCAGGGCACAGACGGGTCAACAACGGCCTGGCGAAGGAACGGATTAGGGTCTCATGGGAACCGGATCTCAAGCCCAGACCGGGGGTAAACGGCTGTTGGATGGTCCTTGCGGCCAATATAACGGCAGTTAGTCTGGTACTGGGGTCATATCCTTGTGAGAATACGTCCGGTCCGCGTCACGACGTTTTTCGAGGCCACGTCCCTATCTGATATGGGGGCATATCCCTGTGACGCGGGTTTGCGCGGGGTGATGTGGGCCTCCCTGTCTAAGGAATTGAGCGCGAAACAGGCATGCATAGGGGGTATTCCGTTGTTGGTCGCCGGCGGCCCGAGCTACGCGATGAAAACGGCCTGCGGCAGGTGGGTCTGGGCGTTGCCGGCGGCGGTGGATACCCCTCGGTGGTTGACACGTGCGCGTGTTGTGCCCAGCATCAGGCCGAGGACGGTGTGTTGGGGAATCCGGGCCAGCGGCGTGGCACTGGCTTAACCCCGCGCTCCTTTCCTGGCCCTATGCTTGGCTGTCTTCCGGGCCGTCTTCGGCGCCCTCTTCGTGTGGTTCATGCTCCGGGCGTCCCGGCTCCGGGATGATGAGCGCCTGCACGTCTCCCCTCTGGAGTCCGGGCTCCTGCCCGGTCCCGATGACGAAGGGTGTGACGATCCGGCCGGTCGCCCGGGCGAGGATCCGGGTTCGCCTGGCGGCGGTGTCGACGTCGTCCTGCTGGATAGTGACCGAGACCTCGTCCAGGATGTAGGCTTCCTGCCCGTCCACGGCCAGCACCAGGTCGGCCCAGTTGGCGTCGTTCGTCTCCCGGGGCTGGATGGTTCCGCGTATTTCCGCCTGATCCAGGATCTCCTTGAGGGCCAGCGGGTCCCGTTGGGTGGTTATCACCCTGGCGTGTATGCCCGGCCCCCGCCTGCAGTAGCGGTCAGCGTATACCGCCACGTAGGACTCGTAGTCGTCCCCGGTGAGCCGGCTGACGTCGCCGCCGATCCGGGCGACCTCCCAGGCGATGCTGGCCTGTCCCTCAGAGAGCCTGGCCTGCCCTTTCTGGAGGGTACCGACGTTCTCGACGAGGCTGGCCTGTCCTTCCTGGAGGGTGCCGATGCTTTCCTCCATCCTGTCGAGGCGGGCCACCATCTGCAGCGGCAGCTGCATCAGCTCCTCGGTGAGGATGTGGCGTCTGAGCGCGTCCCTGAGGGCCGGGTCCTGCCGGATGGCGTCCAGGATGTCCTGGAAGTTGTTGATGGGTGTGCTCACGTTTGCTGCCTCCTGGTGCTCTGGGTGTTCCGGGCGGGCCGGAGATGGTCCTGACGCCGGCCCACCGCTATTTCCTGAGCGTCTGCACGGTCATCAGGATGGGCGGGTGCGACCATCAGCAGGACCACGATCATGGCGGCCATGAGCCTCGCCTGGTGGTTCCACAGGAGCGGGATCCGTGGGGCCAGCAGGAGCGCGAACGAGGCAACGGCCGCACTGGAGAGCAACCCGGTCCGCAGGCACAGCCTGGCGGCAACGCGGGGGGCGAAGCCGGACCTCGCCCACTGGTCTGCTGCTCAGAGCGTCCCGCTGGCCAGCACCAGGGTCAGGGCGGCTGCGGCCAGCGTTCCAGCTTCCAACTCACCCGCCTCCGGGGAGCCGGTACCGGGGGTTGACGCCCTCTCGGGGCGACTCCTCCAGCAGCTCCGCCGCCATCACGGCAGCTATGTCAGACTCCGCTTCCTCCAGAGTCGAGTGGCCTATCCGGGCCCACCGGGCCGCCGTGAGGGTCTCGTGCGGCTCCCGCATCAGGAGTTCCAGCACCCTGAGCTGCCTGCCGTTCAGCCCGGCCCCGGCGGCCCGTTCCCTGAGGACGGTGTTCCGCTGTGCTGCGGACAGCGCCTCCAGAGCGTCGTCCATCGCGCGTCCTAGGCACCCGGTGAACCAGCTGAGCCAGCCGGTGATGTCGCAGCTGCCCCTGGTGGCGTTCTCCAAGGCCCGGTAGTAACCGGCCCTCTCCCGGAGGATCCGGTGCGACATGCTGTGGAGACGGAGGGGGCTCTGCTGGGAGCGGGCCAGGGCCATGTCGGTCAGGGCCCGGGCGATGCGGCCGTTGCCGTCCTCGAATGGGTGTATGGCCACGAACCGGAGGTGGGCTATCCCGGCCCGGAGCGCCCCGCCGGTCTCCGGAGGGCTGTTGAACCAGTCCAGGAAGGCCCGCATCTCGCCCGGCACCCGGCCGGCCTCCGGGCCGTCGAAGTGGACCTGCTCCCGGCCGGCCGGGCCGGACACGACCTGCACCGGCCCGGTGCGCCAAGCGCCGGTCCGGATCCTCTGGAGTCCGCTCCTCCCCCTGGGGAACAGCCACGAGTGCCAGGTGAGGAGCCGCTGTTCGTCCACTTCTTTTCCGCACCGTGCGGTGGCGTCCACCAGGACGGCGACTATCCCGTCCTCGTCATGCTCCGGATCTTCGGCGCTGCCCGGGCCGTCGCTGAGCCTCCTTTGGGCCGACGCGCGGACCTGCCGGGTGTTCAGCCGTTCGCCCTCGATCCGGCTGCTGTCCAGCGCCTCGCGGACGACCGACTCCGCCTGGGCGTCCAGCCGTGCCTGTGGCCCCATGGCCTCCAGGCGTCCCTGCGCCAGACCCTGGCGGTAACGTGCCGCCGCCAGGGTCTCGGCCAAGGCTCCCCGGTCCCACCGGAAGTCCGGCCAGTCCGGTTGCCGGTGTATGTAGCGGGGCGTCATCCCAGCTTCTCCTCTCCCTGGGGCTCCGTCTCCCGGCTGGCGTTCGGCCACGGTGGGGGACCTCTTTCGTTTCAGGCTCCCGGCGCTCTCCCGGAGAGTCCAGGCCAGGCGCTGACGGTGAAGGCCTGCTGGGTCCCTGACCCCGGACTTCCTCCCGGCTGATATGACTCTCCGCGAGGACGGCTGCCAGCCTCCGGAGTTCCCCGTGGCCGGTCTCCGGCCCGCCATGCCGGCGGCGAGCTGCACCCGGTCCAGGCAGGACCGTCAGATGTTGAGCGGGCACACGCACTCCCGGACGGACATCAGCACCCTCCGGAGGTTCCGGCCTTCTCCCTGCCGGCCGCAGCGGTCGAAAGGACCTTTGCTCGCGCTGTCTCCATGTCCCTGCTCTCCTGGAAATGCGCACCCCCGGGCGCGGCCGCCGGCCGGCTGCTACCGCACATATCGCGCTCCCATGATGTCGGCCGCCTCCCGGGCGGCCTTCACGTTGTCGTGTTCGTGGAGTTCCACCGTGGTCATCCGGGTAGCCCTTGACCAGCGGTCCACGATGGCGGAGTAGCGCTCCGCCGCCCGGGCGTCCTGGACGCGCCCGGCCTCTATGTCGCTCCACAGCCTCTCGGCATCGGTCTTGAGGTCATCGCACATCAGGTGCACGGCCCTGAGGCTGGCGGCCTTCCCGGCAAAGCCGGACATGGCGTCGAAGATCGTGCCGGCTCCCAGCAGGGCTGCTCCTGCCCCGGCGACGCCCCACAGCAACTCCGGGTCATGTGCCGCGAGGAAGTACACCGCCATGCCCTCCAGCAGTATCCCGGCAAGGAGCAGGAACCGCAGTGTCCGGTGCCGCAGTGCGTAGCGGTCTGCGAGCCTGAGGTAGTACCGCACCTGTCTCTCAAGGTCGAGAAGCATCTCCCAGGTGTCGTTCCTGGTTGCGTCGGAGACGCGGCTGGCTGTCATGCTCTCTTACCTTCCGTGTGGTTGGCACCCTGGTTGCATTGTCCTACCCTGCTCGGGTCTGTCAAATGCCTTCCGTGCGTCCCCACGTCTACTAAACCAATACCAAGGTGGGATGTGCATTTCTGGGGTCTTGAAAACGACTGAAAGGACCCCACAGCACCGCATATCACATTTAAGCTCCAACTGGGTGGCCACCGACAGTGCGGTCTAGCGATATGTACATTTCACCTTGGCTTTAGTTTAGTCATGCAGGCTATCCCAAAGCGAACGTTCCACCTCGTGCCTGCCGGGGTTGCCAAGCTGAAAACATTGCACTTTTGTTCAAGGCACAGTCTATTCCCGTGCCTGCGGGGGAACCCTGGCCTATCTGCAACACGAGCCGCCGGAACACGGTCTATACCCGCGTGTGCCGGCGCTGTTTCTTCCCATCTGTCCGGCCCTGGGCCCATCCCCGCCGTGCGGGGTTTTTGTATATCAGGCTGTTGCGGTTGCGTTGTATGCCGGCCGATCCCCGTGCGCTCGGGGTTCGTGCTCCGCCTCTTTGGATCTGAGGGAGTCCGGTTGGTTCATCCCCGAGCCTGCAGGGCCTGCCGTGTAAGGGTTCGAGGGGATGAGCGTCTGCGGGTCCGTCCCCGTCCCTGCGGGAACGACCGGTGCTGATCCGATGGCTTTCCCGACAGTGCCCGCTTAGAGCGGATTTCAGACGAAGGGCTGCTTGGCCCAGCCCTGCTCGAAAGTCGTGTGGAATATGGGGGCCGATTTCTTGCTTTTGTACATCCACCTCCCGCCGGCCCGCACGTATTCTTCCTCGTCGACGCCGGCCCGCCACATGGCTTCTCCTGTATCTCCGACCGTGCATGGCATGAACAGGTACCACCTGGCCCGGGCCGTATCCCCGTTCACCTCGATCTGCGGGTTCAGGCCGTAGTGCAGGGCGAATACGAAGTGCCCGGATATGCCGTGGAAGAATTCGCGGATGGCTTCCCGGCCCTGGTAGCGTCCCATGCCCTCGCTTTCCCAGGTAGCATCCTCCACGAACAATGCGGCGAGCCGGTCGGCGTCATAGTTGTCGTCGCAGGCAGCGGCGTACTCGGCCTTCAGGTTGCGAAGGGCGTCAATGTCTTCGAGATGGCGGACTCTCTTCTGGAGTTCCGCCACCGCCCTGACCAGGTCTTTCTCGCTCTCTTTGCACATATCTGAAACCTCTCACCTTCGCGTGACGGGGGCCTGTGTTCCGGTGGCCGGAGGCCCGCCTCCCGGCCCGGGTCCGTCCCCGTGCCTGCGGGTCTGCCCTGGTCTGGGGACCTTCACTGCTCCATGCGGTCTGCGGCCCGCCTCAGCAGCCACGCCATGTCGCTGATGTTCCGCCCGGCCATCGCCATGTTCCCTATGAACTGGACCGCTCTGCTCACCGTTTTCTCCCTGGGTCCGGTACGTTCATGCCGATACTTTTTCGCTAACTAACGCCAACAATGCCGGTAGCGCAGCCGCCGATGTGCTCCTGCGCAACTTCGCGCAGGGCAGGGGTATCTCCCAAAGCCCGCAGGAATGTCCCGCGAGCGCCGTTGGTGTCCCGGTCCA
>DAOUJS010000058.1:0-13190 GCA_034422355.1 Dehalococcoidia bacterium
TTCGAGGCCACCGGCATCAATCACATGTTGAGGAACGAAGCCTATGTGGGCACGGTCGTCTGGAACAGGTACGCCAAGGGCCCGGAGGGAAGGCAGAGAAGGGATGATGCCGAGGTAATCCGCGTCCCCGATTGCCACACCCCGCTCGTAGAGCAGGACGTATTCGAGAAAGTGCAAGCTCTGGTGACATCCCGGCGTCCATCGGTCACGCATCCCAAGAGGATTACCAGCCGGTTTCTCCTGAGCGGCCTGGCTCACTGCGCGCATTGCGGCTCGCCTGCCATAGGTACGAACGGTAAGTTCGGGAAATACACCTATTACCGGTGCAACGGCAGGGTGAGGAAGGGTAAAACGGTGTGCGATGGCCCGGCGATGAACGCCAAGAAGTTGGAAGCCTTTGTGGTGGACCGGGTAAAATTGAACATACTTACCGAGGACACCCTGCGGGATTTGGTCGACTTGACCAACGAAGAATTGCGTGTGAACCAACGCCGAGCCGCGAATCAGCTTGATCGATTGGATAAGGAAGCCAGGTCGGTTGAGCAGAAGCTTTCCAATCTGTACTCCGCTTTGGAGAGCGGGAAAGTGGACATAGATGACTTGGCGCCCCGGCTGAAAGAACTGAGGCTCATGCAGATTGAACTGGAGGACAGGAGGACCGAAGCGCTGGAGGAATTGGATGGGACTGGCGACAATCTCATCGCCCCGCTGGTCATGGACCACTACGTGGAAGACCTGCGCAGCGTCCTGGAGAGCGCATCATTCATGGAATGCAAGCGCTTTCTCAGCACATTCATCAGAAGGATCGATTTCAATAAACAGCAGGTAGGCATCGAGTACACCGTGCCGATGCCTGTCTGCGATGGGAAAAACCAGACGACCGAAGTACTTCACGTCAACGGAGTTGGCTCCCGAGGCAGGATTCGAACCTGCGACCTAGCGGTTAACAGCCGCCCGCTCTACCGCTGAGCTACTCGGGAACGCTTGAGATGGATACGTAACACCACTACGATTGTAGCATCACGGTGCGCTGCAAACAACCGCGCTTTTCCAGTCCCGGCATTCCATTTCCCGGCGGTACATGCGATGCCCAACGGTGAGCAAGCGCGAACCGGTCAGGATTGCGACGAACATGGCCGCAATGGACATCCCGAACGGCAGACTCCGCTTTGCCTGCCACAATCGGGTAGGCTTGAGAACACAGGCACGGTTATTGATTTCGGGACGCCGGTGCGGGTAGGCTATATCGGCGGCTATAGGGCCACAATCAGACTCAGTGCAGCCGCCGCAACCCTGGCGGATGGCCACCGGAATCTTCATCATCCGTTTGGATTCCTGTTGCGACCAGACAACGCTGGCTACTGCGCGATTGTCGAATGGCGGAGCAACTACCCAACACCGCAGCACAACTCGGGCGAAATCCCCGGATGCACCTGTCGGGGAACCACAGCAGGGCGCTGGTGGCCGGGGTCGTTTGCCTGGCGCTCATTGGAGTGCTGGTTGTCGTCCTCGACTGGCGCAACGTGCGCATGTCCATCGCCGCCGCCGATTGGCGGCTGGTATCTGCCGCGGTTGTCGCAGCGTTTTTCTCCTACGCCTGCTCGACCTACAGCTACGCCCTGCTGAACCGTTCCTTTGGAATAAACCTTCGCCCCCGGACGCTCCTGGGGATTGGATTCCTTTCCTCTGCCATGATCACCATGATAGGCGGGGTGGCAGGCCATCCGTTGCGCCTGTTGCTATTGGTGCGGCGCGGCGTCCGCGCGGGGGACGCCCTGGCGCCGTCTTTGTTCCACGGATACCTGGAAAGCCTTATCTTCTTTTTCATCATTCCCGCCGGGCTGGCATATCTCGCGTTTCGCCATCCGCTGCCAACCCCCCTGGCAATGGCTGCCGGAGCCGGAGCCCTGGCGCTGGCAGTGGGTTTTGCGGCAGCCGCCTTGGTGATCTTCGTGCACCCCATACGTGGACGCACCCTCGGGTTTGTGGGATGGGTCTGGCGGATGGTGACGCGGCGCAGGTTGGCCCGCGGGCTCAACGACTTCGAGGAGACCCTCCGCCACGGCCTCTCATCGGTCACTACTCGTCCGGTCCACCTGATTGCGCCCGTCGGGCTAATCGTATTGGACCGGGCTTCACGAGTCGCGGTGGTCTGGCTGTGTTTCGAGGCGTTGGGCGGCGGAGTCGCGCCGGAGGTGGTAGTGACCGGGTTCGCCATCGGCGTGGCGGCCGGAGTGATGTCTATGGTGCCGGGTGGACTGGGAGTGCAGGAAGGCTCAATGGCCGGGGTCTTTCACCTGTTGGGCGCACCGCTGGAGCAGGCAGTGCTTGTTACCCTGCTGTTCCGGGTGGTCTACTCGGTTATTCCCTTCCTGGTAAGCCTGAGCCTATACTGGAGAGCCCTCCGCGCCAGAAGGCCGGTGGACTAGCCGGCGGACGCGGGCGGCCTTGACGCATCGTGTTGCTCGTCGGCGTGATAGGAACTGCGGACGAGCGGACCTGACGCGACATGCTTGAACCCCATCCGCTCCCCAGCCTCCCGTAGCATGGCAAACTCATCCGGCGTGTAGAAGCGGTCGATGGGGATGTGCTTCGCCGACGGGCGCAGGTACTGACCGATGGTCAACAGGTCGCAGTCAACTTCCCGGAGGTCCTCCATCGTTTCGATGATTTCGTCGATGCTCTCACCCATCCCGGCGATGATTCCGGACTTGGTGACGGTGGCGGGGTCAAGCTGCTTGGCCTTGGCGAGCAGGTCCAACGATAGGCGGTAGTCTCCCCTCGGGCGGACTCGGTGGAACACCCTCCGGGTTGATTCGACGTTGTGGTTCAGGACATCCGGCCGCTCGTCGACCACTTTCTTCAACGCAGTCCACGAACCGGCAAAGTCGGGAATCAGCACCTCCACGCGGCATCCGGGCGACTTTTCCCGCACCTGCCGAATACATGCAGCGAAGATGAAGGCCCCGCCGTCCTGGAGGTCGTCCCGGTTCACCGATGTAATCACGCAGTAGCCGAGGCCCATCGTGGCAACCGTCTCGGCCAGGCGCGCCGGCTCCTGGAGGTCGATCCCGGTGGGCCGACCGGTGGTCACGGCGCAGTAGTGGCAGCGCCGGGTGCAGATGTCGCCCAGAATCATGAAGGTGGCCGTCCCGCGTGCCCAGCACTCTCCAATGTTGGGACAATGGGCTTCTTCGCAGACAGTATGGAGTTGCTGCTCCCGCACCAGGTTCTTGAGGCGGATGTAGCCCGGGTTGCCGGGCGCCGGCACCTTGAGCCATTCCGGCAGTCTGGGTCTCAGCGGCGCCTGGCTAGGTCCACTAACCATGAAGGATCCGTCCCGCATGCCGGCTGATCCCCTGCATACAATTCCCGGCGAGACTTGCCCCTTTCGCACAGGCAGGGACAGGAACAGACTTGCACGGAGATGGGTTCATATTTGCGGGACCTCACGGAGTGTCACGCGGCACTTCT
This sequence comes from Dehalococcoidia bacterium, assembly GCA_034422355.1. Classification (GTDB taxonomy): domain Bacteria; phylum Chloroflexota; class Dehalococcoidia; order Lucifugimonadales; family UBA3495; genus CATOSP01. Next base: position 3,475 of record DAOUJS010000058.1, read on the forward strand.
CCGCCCGGATGATCGCGTCGATGTCCGCCACCGCCTGCTCCAACTCCCCATCCCGGTTGACCACCCGGTAATCGAATTCACCGGCACGGGACAACTCGTCCCTGGCGGTTTGCAGCCGCAACTCCAACTCCTCGACGTCCTCGGTCTCCCGCCGGGCCAGCCGGTCCCTCAGAGCATCGAGACTTTCCGGGACCATGATTATGAAGACCGCGCCGGGGACGATCTTGCGGATGGTGGCGGCGCCCTGCACATCGATCTTCAGGAACACGTCCCGGTTATCCCGCAGGGCGTCCCGCACCTGGCCCCGGGGCACGCCGTACCACTTTCCATACACCTGGGCCGATTCCAGCAGCTCGTTGCGCTCTCTCAGATCCAGGAACGATGCGGTGTCCAGGAATATGTAGTCCGTTCCATCCTGTTCGGACTCCCGCCTGGGCCTGGTGGTTGCAGTCACCGCGAAACGCCAGGGACGGTCAAGCCGTTTCAGCGCGTCCAGAGCTGCGTCCTTGCCGACGCCGGAGGGCCCAGAAAGCACCACCAGCAACGGCGAAGTCGAGAAGTCCTCAGATGCTTTATACATCTGTCACGTCCGGGTTGGGATAGTTGCCGAAGATACCCGGGACCAGCCCATGTGACTCCGCCCGCTACCTGCGGCGTTCCTGGTCGCGGCCGCCGAAGAACTGCCGTGATTTCTCCATGAGCCTGCGTCCAGCGAACATCTCCCCCATGCTTTCAGCGAAGCTGGGTATTTCTGGCGAAGCCTCCCGAGACCTTGAGTTGACTTCGCCGGCCAGCCACTGGCCCCGCGCTACTGCGGCATCCTCAAAGAGCTTCTGGAGGCCCTCAATATCGGACTCCATCGAGGGCTTCGACAGGGCCTGGTCGGCCAGGACTTGGATCGACCGTTGCAACTCCTGGGTGTCCTCCTTAGTCTGAGTGTCCAATGACTGCCGGATGTAGTAAAGTTCACGGATGAAGGCATCGATCCACGCGACGATGTGCTGGGAATTTGTCGCGCAGATGTCCCGGTGCATTATGGGGTCTCCCGACGCAAGCCGTGTCAGGTCGTGATAGCCCGAGGACGCAAGTTGGGCGATGTCTTCCCAGTTGGCGCTCTTGGAGGTGCAGCCTACCAGCCCCACGGAGAGCATAAATGGCAGGTGACTGACAGCCGCCACGAAGCTGTCATGCTCGTCTACGCCGATGTAGAAGGGGCGGGCGCCAACGGCCTGCACCAGCGTAGCCACCTCTGATACGGCCTGCTCGCGGGCGTCAGCCCTGGGTATCACGCAGTAAGCCTTGTCGCGGAACAGGTTGGCGTCGGCGTTCTCCGGGCCGGGCGTCTCCCTCCCCGCCATTGGATGCCCGCCGACGAAATCTATGCCCCGCGGCAGGTATTCCTCGGCCCAGTCCAAGACCACCCGTTTCGAGCTGCCAACGTCGGTTACGAGGCAGCCATTGGGAAGTTCCGGGCCAATAATCTCCATCAACTCCTTCATGGCCATGACCGGAGTGGCCAGGACCACGATGTCCACATCACGGAGGGCGTTCAGCAGCCGGTTCTCAACGCGGTCGAACCCGCCTGACTTTTGCGCGCCGGCCCGGGACCGGCTGTCGGAGTCCGTACCGACGATTTCGACGTTCCTCAGATTCGCCTGCTTCAGCGCCAGCGCAAGAGAGGTGCCGATTAGCCCAGTACCGATTATCGTGATCTTGGCCAAGACATTCCTCCCGCGCTAGTGGTTAGTAGAGAGTGGCCGACCCGCCGGGCACTAATCACTAATTACGTTTCAGGCTATCTTACACCATACCCGCCGACGTGGGGAACCTGTACGCCGGTTGATGCCACGCATGCCGAGCTTGGGGGGATGATAGCAGCAATTAGGCTGCTATGGGCTGCGCCAGTATCCAGAGACTCACGACGGTGTACATCACCATCAGCGTGAGCATTGGGTACTGGCTGTTCATCGCCATGCTGCGGTCCTGGAAAATGCGCATGGACGCCAGGTGGGCCAGGTATACCGCGATGACGTGCCCCACTACGACCACGGCCACCGACAGGAACCACAGAATTTCTGCCGTGATGATGCCCTGGTATACCTGGTAGTCAGCCGTGCCGAACAGGTCCCATCCGAAACCGAACGGGTCGGATGCCAGGTTGATGATTAGTTGCCCCTGGACCAGCAGCAGGGTGATGAAGTGGGAGATGTTGTAGGCCAGCGCTATGGGTATCAGGGAATAGGCGAAGGCCCGGGCCAGTTCCATCGCGCCAAGGCTCTTCCCCACAGCCCCCGCCATGAAGAAGCAGAACAGCAGGTACACGAGGAAGAAGGCCACCGGGAACAGCAGTACCCCCAACGTATCGGCAATGGTCAGACCGTTCACCACCGGATTGCCCATCAGCGTTGGGAAGGCGGTTAGAAACACCGACTGGACGTTGGCCCATGCCGATGTCGCGCCGAACCCGTCGAATGTCACCGTCGCCAGGAGGAGCACCACCACGGCCAGGACGTCGTTGGAGACCGGCTCATTCCGGGACAACCCCATTGCGAACGGACGGAGGCTGATTTGCCTGCTGCCTGACTTCTCGAAGCATTCGTAGCAGTCCACGCAGCCGTCCCACTCGCTCAGGTCAATCGAGTCCGCCGTATCGTGACATCCGGCCGTACACACCCGGCAAGCTTCCGGGTCTGCCACACGTACCTCCGTAATGGAGAAACGGGCAAGGAAGCCGAACACCACCGAGAACACCTCTCCGTTCCTCAACCACCGGCCCTTGCCGAATATCGCCATCCCCGCAAACGTAATCACCGAGTAGATGATCGCCATCCATGCCACTAGCACTGGGACGGCGGACCTGGGAAAAGCGTCCTGGAGCCATGCGAATGCCAGGAATAGGACCAGTGCGGGCCACATCCCCCACCCTTGCGGGTACTCGCGCACCGGGGCCAGTTGGGATCCCGGTCGCAACTTGACGTATATCCATTCCCACCAGCCGAACAGTATCTTCCACGGATTGATGACAGCCCAAACATTTCCTATCAGCGCCGCAACGTAGGCCATGCCCACCCACCAGATAATCCACACGAAGCTGGGGGCGAAGTTGGCAGAGGGCGTCTGGTTTCCAAACAGGCCCGTAACAATCACGACCACCAACAGGAACACTGAGGCCAGCTTGATGGGAAATCCCAGGAATCGAGCCGTGAGGACCCACCTCAACCATCCATGCCGAAGCAGATCGTACCGCCAGTAAGACCCACTGCGTGTCGTCCCTCTGACGAACAGGCCCATGACGGCAAACGACAGGGCCACCACCGCGCCCGATCCCAGCAGGAAATACCCCAACGGCACCGGCAATTCCGTCCGCTCTCCGAACCCGTGAGCGTAGGCCGGAGCGGCTCCAATCAACAGTACAAACGCCGACAACGGAAGAATGGTCTTGAGGTGTTTCATCGCAACCGGACGCTCTTAGGTCTCATGCTGCCGCCGTCTGCGTCCTGCACGTATACGGTCCCATATCCATATCCCCAGTGCCGTTAGCGCCACGAATGCCGCCAGGACATACACCAGGTCGAGACCCTGTGCGGGCCTGACCTGCATCGGCAGCACAAGCTGGCCCGGCCCCAGTGGGCCGTCGGCATCTACCGTCAGCGTCCAGGCGCCTTCCGTATCCAACGGCAGATCGGCCTCGTAGAACCGGAGGTCCAACGCCGAGTTGACCGCCCTCACCGGCCCGGTGTCAGTGGCCCCTTCCGGCCCGTCGGCGGTGACATCAATCAGGGCATCCGTAAGGGGAGTTTCACCTGCCGCCTCATTGACCAGAACCGTGACGTGCAGCGTGCCGACCCGTGGCGTTCCGGGCAGAATGCCAACTTCCAGCAGGTACGGCCCGGCCGGTGCGTCCTTCACCAGCAGGCGCGACGCGCCGTTGGCCAGCAACTCCCCTTGCCCGGCCAACAGCCACAGGGCGGCGGGGACTATGATGGCTTGCAGCAGCAACATGCTTTTCACGTCTTGGACCAATCCGGTCGATGCCCCAGCCCCAATTCCAGCCGGACAACCCGAGTGCAGAGGTGCGTAACGACGGGGTCCGGCGCCATTTTAGACGGGCAAGGGCAGTCGGTCATGTACCGGCGCGTTGTGGGAATCACGAATTTGCTTGCCTGTCGTGCAGATGAGGTACGTATGGAGAAGCTCGATGAGATGGGAGGCAGAATAGAATGGGAGACCAATTGCAGGCGGACAGTTTACACGGCACTCCCGCCAGACGTCATCCGCCAACCACCGCTTGGACAAATTCCGGACGGACGATTTTTTCGTAGGACTGCCGCTCCTGGACCATCAAAGCCGCGACGAGTATGTCCTGGAGACCGTGGTACTCTGGCGGCTCCAAGCGAGGATCCTCCGGCCAGGTCTCCTGTTCCCTGTATCGGACGACAGACTGTACGATTAGTTCCTCGGCGACGTCCGGGAAGAACTCGGCAACCAGCCCTCCCACATCACTTGCCGGGGACTCACCCAGCCACTCGAGGGCACGGCTGAAACCCCCGACGAACCTGTGAACGGTATCCGCCTCCCGGTCAAGGAAATCGTTGGTCGCGGCAAATGAACTGTAGGCGACGTGGCCGTTGACCGGACCCAGCGCCGCCGCCAAACTCGCAGTCCCGTCGGCCATCAGGACCTCGGCGGCTGGCTCAGGCAGGTGTATGAAGTCGGCCAGGTCTTGCCTGAAGGCTTCAACCGCATCATCCAGGGACAGTCCGGGCATCAGGGACAGTGTTTCGGGGTCAACCCCGTTTTTCCTCAACGCGAACTGAAAGGATGCCCAGGGCATGGGAGAGAACCCCACTGGGATGACCGAAGCTCCTCGCAGGTCTTCCCAGCGGAACTCCTGGTCGGAGGGTTTGCTCAGGACGAAGAACCCGTCCCGGGCGTTGATCTTGGCGAAGTGGGCCGGAACGGTCTCTGCGCCCCAGTCAGAGGCGATTATGGACCGCATTATCCCGCTCTGGACGATGTCCGCCGCCCCGAGGTTCAGCGCGCTCAGGGGATGTGGGTATTCGGGCGGGCAGGTGGAGAAGGATACATCCAGCCCTTCGGTTTCCAGAAAACCGCCGGCCACCGCCACGTAAATGGGGGTATAGAAGACCGACCTGAAGGTCTCCATCAAGCGTAACGGACGACGGCGGCTGGTCAATTGGACTCCCTGAAATGGGGCTGGAAATTTCAGCGTCCGCGCCTGCCTGGGAGAGGGCCGGACGGACGCTGATGATTCGAGTTGGCGTGTCGCGCGGGAGCTTCGGGCTGCTGCGGCTATTCCGGCTGCAGGAAGGGCAGCAACGCGCCGACAAAAGCCTCCGGGTCCTCGATCTGCGGGATGTGGCCCAGCCCCGGCAGCACCACCTTGGTGGCGTTGCGGATGTTGTTGTGCAATAACTCCTCGCCGTCACGGAGCCGGTCGATCTCCCCGTACATCACCATCGTCGAGGAAGCCTGGATCAAGGGCAGGCGAGACATCACGTCGAAGTATGACAGGGACTCCATCAGGTTCTTCACCCAGGCTCCCGCCTGGGCCCTGGTCTGGTTCTGCGCCTCCACCCATTCCGGCTTGGGGTCGGCGAATGTGGTGGACGCCCGGACATCATCGATTGTCCTGGGGATGGGGAGTCCGTCCTCATCGTACCCGCCCGCACTTTCGGCGAGCCGCTGGGGGGCCGTGAAGGGCGGCCATACAGGCATCCCGACCAACACCAGCTTGTCCAGCCGCTCCGGGAAACTGGCCGCCATCTCCGTGGCCAGCACTGCGCCTACCGAGTTGCCGACGTAGTGGCCCCGGTGGATGTTGAGAATCTGGCAGGCGTGGTCCAGAGCGTTGGCATAGTCGGGAATGTTGAAGTGGCGGGTGGGTTTGTCCGACTCGCCGTGCCCCAGCATATCGAAGGCGTAGCAGGTGTAATGCTGGCTCAGGGCGTCGATCACCGTGTGCCAGGCCCAGGTGGAAGTGCCCAGGGGGTGGAGCATTACCAGGGGAAAGCCGCTCCCCTGTTTGACGTAGTGCATATTTCCTTCCGGGGTGGGAACCATATCTGTCAGGTCCCGTCGGACGAACATAGCGCCTCCTGGTTACGGCGAATTTGCGGGTAGCGAAGGCGGCGCCGGGCGGACCCGGATTGCCGTGCGGCTATCGTACTGACTGTACTGGTGTCTGTCAATTTGCAAAGGGCCAAGGGGCCAAGTTCTTTCCCCGGCTCAGCCTGCCCACAGTGAAACGCATCTAGGAGTCCCACATTGTGAACAAAACGTGAATAATGCCTATTCAATGTCGTACTCCTCCAATATGCTAAACTCCTGGTGGACTGCGTCCACCACCAGCACAACCCACAGGACTCAACCGGTCATCCCACAGGAGAGCCGACTACGGAGGTCTCATGGCCGCATTACAGAAATTGGCCGGCGCATACCTGGTCCTCGTGGCCATAGCGGTAGCAGTGTTCTTCATCATCAACTCGTTCCTCGTCGCGTCACTCAACGTTTTGAGCATCTGGCAAGTTCTGGACGTGCTGATGCTCATCGGGCTGGCAATCGCACTGGTCTTCAATTATTCACGCAAGAGCGCCGAGGGGGGCCGCGACCCCGGAGAACCCGTCACCCGCCGGTATCTGGAGGTCAACGCAGCCTTCTTCCTGACCGCGGGGGTTACGATTCTGTTCCTGCACAACTGGTTTTCGCTATTGGCGCTGGGAGCGGAACAGTCATTGGGCGGCGGCGGCGCTCCGCTCAATCACCAGGCATGGGTCATCTGGGCAGTCGTGGACACTCTGCTGCCGATTACTCTTGGCATCACCGGATGCCGCCTATGGCAGGCATCGTCCGAGTCCTGACCCATACCGCCGTATTCCAATCAAGCTGAAGCCATAACCACGTTGAAAAGGGCTGACCGGGGCGGTGCTGTTTGTATATGCCTTCGCCTACGTCGTGCAGGTCATGTTCAGCACACTGTGCGAACCGTACTTCCCACCATCCGAAGTATGGCGCACGATGAACTTCTGCACTGCCGTGGGAATCATCATCTCCGTGGTCGTGGTCTCCAGGCACAAACAGAGCATCGAGCCATCGGACACTACCGCCCGCCCAGTACCTGGCATTACAAGCGGCCTTCTACGCCATGCCGGCCCTGGCCATCTGGTCCTTCATCGTCTGGTTCAGGCTGCTGACGCTGGCCCTCACAGAGTCCGACAACGTAGTAGTCCCTCGTGTCCGTATTCAACCCTCTTGTCCTGGGGGACAACCGGCGCATTCTTCTGGAGGGATCCACGGAAATAGGGCCAATCAATAGCCACTAACCCCTGGCAACTCGGGCCACCGGAGGATAGCCGGAAATCCGAAGGTGCTGCGGCTTGTGGGGGCATTGGACACCCGGCTGTAACGCTCCGGCACACGCGACTCATCGCGGTCGAAATACCAGCCCGGCCAGCCGGGGCAGGTGGCCGGACTGGTAGACAACTTTGGAGACTTATTGAGCGGCCAGCTTGCGGTACTGCCTTCTATCGGGCGGCTTGGGCCGGTTGATGCGCCCGCAGGAAGTCTCGCACCTGGTTTATCGTGTTGGCCTTGATGTCCTCTGACTCCTTCCAGGGATATACCGTCACCTCGGCTTTAGGAGCCAGTTCCACCAAGTCCATGGCAGCCTCGTATGAGTGCGCCGGAGTATCGTCGGGCATCACCAGCATCGGCGTCTGGCACGAGCGGGCGAAGACCCGCGATACGCTGTACATGAAGTCCGGTTGCACCCGGTACAAGTTGTGCAGGTACTGCTCGACGGTCTCCATCGCCACGTCCGGCCGCTGGGCAATTAGCTGGGGGCCCCAGGCATCCCGGCCGGAGTCATACATGGCGTCCGGCGTCTTGCTCGCGTGCCCAACCGGCTGGCACAGCACCGCGGCCAGTAACCGCTGCGGCGCACGTTCCATGAGCGTCATCGCAAAAGGACCGCCAATGCAGTAGCCTATAAACAGGAACTCCTGGATGCCCAGGTGGTCCATCAACCCCAGTTGGTCATCGGCGAAGGCTCCCCACGGGTCGTTAACCTGCACTGGCCCGGTGGACTCTCCACCAATGGCGTTGCGCTGGTCCATCGTAATGCAGCGGAAGTCGTCCTTGAACACCTCCATCGCGTTGAACACCTGTCTGGGCCAACCGCTCATTATGGAATTCAATCCCCCGCCGGGAGTCATCAGGAGCGGGAACCCTGAACCAACCTCCTCATAGTGGATGCGGACATCGCCTTTCTCATAAAACGGCATTGCAGTCTCTCCTTTTCGACACCTGTAACGGCGTCTCAGGCAATTGTAATTTGGGAGTCTGGGTTGTCAAGGCAACGAACCGCAGGTCAGGCACTCTGCTTACGGAGTGCTTGCCGGTTTACTCAGGTGCGAACTCTCAACCTTCCTGTTACCCAAAAAACCTCCGGCGGCCTCGGCGCAGGAACCAAAAATACGCCCAGAACGGCGAAATCAAGGTCAGCGTTATCAAGAACCACATTGGTCCGATGCCGTCCCACCCGAACCCGAAGCGGAGTATGAGGCCGACAACTCCGATGAAGGGCAGGAGTTTCAGAATCAGAACAAAATTCAGCAGTCCCTGAATCAGTCCTTGGATGATGAGCATCGTGTCCCCCTGGACCCGCTCTCGGACTGCTATAGGCAGGAATAGAGAAAGGTCAGCGCTGCAAGGAAGACCCCCAGCGCCAGCCAGGGCCCGTAGCTGCCGGCGGCCCGCCGCAGGTGGTCCAAACCCCAACGCTGCTGGACCAGGAAAGCCCCGAGCAAGCATACAACGATGGTGAGAACGAGCGCGACCAATACCGCACGGAACAATGCGGCTCTATCTCCTCAATTCCCACATGCTTTATGGTGAAGGAAGCGGCAGGCAAAAGGTAAGGACGGCTGGCCCCTCGAAGCATCAGGAGGGACCCACAGGGAAGGTCGTCAAGTCTCGGAAGAGCCAAAACCCCGACTGGAGAAGCCCTGAACGCCCGGTCAGGGTCATATTGCTCTGAGTTGGTGGCAACGACTGGATTCGAACCAGTGACCTAGCGCTTATGAAGCGCCCGCTCTGCCGCTGAGCTACGTTGCCACCTGGGAGCGCCCCGCCCAGCCGGCGTGGACGATCAACCAAGACAAGTCTAGCAGGAAATCGGGAAGTTGTGAAATGCTCGACCCAGAGGTAACTGTTCAGACTGGTCTAAATCTGATGCGGCGGATAGACTGCCAGCATGAAACTGCCTGTGAATTTAGCCGGGGCTTCCCGGGAGGAGTTGATTGAGCAAACCGGTCAACTGATCAGCATAATCGAGGCTCAGGAAGCCCGGATACCGGACTGAAGGGCCATAAACCACCAACGTGGATCAAGGCCAACCAGCCGGCCCGCCCCAGGAAGGAACTCAAGAAGCGGGGCCCGCTGCTTTGCCCGGCGGCGGGAGGAGCCAACACACCGGGCGGAGCACGCCATGACCGGTTGCCCTGAGTGCCGGACGCCCTTGCGGGGCGGGAAGGTGCAGGGGCGCCGCCAGATTATATCCATACCCCGAATGCGGGCGCGAGCGACTGAGCGCGTGGTGTTGGAACGGACCTGCCCAGAGTGCGGCCGGCAATGGGTCCCCGAACCGGACCGGGGCGCCCTGACCGCGGGGAGGCAACGGGCGGGCATCTCAGTGC
>DAOUJS010000059.1:0-61784 GCA_034422355.1 Dehalococcoidia bacterium
GGTGGCGCGGACTTGAGAAGAACAAGCTCTACTTCAAGCGCTGCCGGCCCGTGATGGCCCGCTACCTGGGCTGCGGCATCTGCATGAAGGTCTGCCCCATCCAGAAGTACGGCCTGAAGAACGTGATGGAGCACTACGCTTCCACCGGACAGGTGCTGGGCAAGGGCACCCACGACCTCGAAGGGTACATCCTCGAGGGCAAGGGTTACTTCGGCCCCGGCGAGATGCCGGTATTCGACCGCGACTTCTTCGATATGCCCCAGGGCGACACCGAGGGATGGGCGTTCATCCAGTTCAAGGAGCAGGCCCGAGCTTCCGGCGGCGTGATCACAGACGAAATGCTGGAGAACCTCCGCGAGGAGGTCGCCCGCGGCGCTGCCCAGAGCAGGGACAACCTTGAAATGATGTACGAAGAGGAAGACTACATCTAGCTCTTCCCGGAGTCCATCACTACCACGGCGATTAGGGCCGGGGGAACGATTCCTCCGGCCTTTTCATGTCAGGTGACGGCACTGGAAATGGAGAAGGGGCTAACCTGTCAAGTCAGGGAGTGGTTCTTGCCGGTATGAAGTGCTTCGTGTTCATACTATGGGAGTTGTCATGGTCGGTTGCCGACCTCAAGCCTACAACTGGAAGTCCACCGCAGGGACGCCCGCGCTGGCAGGTTGGGTCTGCTTCAGCCCGTCGGCCAGCTTGGCCAGTTCCTGTTGATATGTCTCGGAGTCGGAGTCCCTGGTCTGGAGATTGAAGACCAGGTGTTCCACAGCTAAGTTCCGGGCCTGCCGGTTCCTGCTGCGGTCGGAGAATGTCCCGTCGGAGGCTGCCAGGAATAACACCCACTCATCCCTGGACTGCTGCAACTCCTGGGCCGCGCGGAGGTCGTTGCGTACGTTCTCGCTTTCCAGGGTGTGAGCCGAACAGACCACCACCATCTTGTCATAAGGCCGGACCCACCGCTCCACTTCCTCTTGGTCCGAGGTGCTGTGCCTCTCCACCAGAGCGCTGCCCCTTGAACCTTCGGAGAAAACCCAGCAGCGCACACCATGTGCTTGCAGGTCGTTACGGAGGATGGTCGCAAACTGCTCGTCCTCGTCGGTGCAGGAGATGAAGTAGTCCCCCAAGGCAATGTCGGCGTCCACCAGGGAGGCCTGGAAGCCTGCCATGCTTTCGGGGACTCCGGCGTTGCGCAGGAACTCCTCGGCAATCAAGCCCTTCGACCGGTACAGGGAGTCGATGCCGATGGTGCTGGGTCCGTCGTGGCGCACCAGGTCGAGGCCCACCGCTCCACTGAAGTCGCAGTTCTGGAACACGGTGTAGCCGACGATGCCGCCGACGAAGTTGGCCCCGCCCATTTCGGGGTTGTTGAAGATGGCTTCATAGAAGTCGGACCCTTCGAATACGGCATCGGTCAGGTTGGTACGGGTCAGAGTTGCCCGGTTCAGGTTTGCGCCGGTGAGGTTTGCGCCGGTGAGGTTTGCGCCGGTGAGGTTTGCGCGGGAAAGGTTGCATCGGGAAAGGTTGCACCCGGTCAGGTTGGCATCGGACAGGACCACCCGGTCCAGGTCCGAATCAGAAAAGTCTGCGCCTGCCAGGTTTGCGCCCCGAAGATTCGCGCCGTTCAGCAGCGCGCGCGTCACGTTGGCCTGTCGCATGTCGGCCCGATACATGTGGACTGGGTTCAGACGGGCGCCTGCCAGGTTGGCCCGCGGCAGCGTAGCCCCCATAAAGTCAGAGTCCCGGATGTCCGCGCCGGAAAGGTCCACCTGCGGGATCCGGGCATAGCTCATGTAGGAGGCGTTGAGATCCAGCACTTCGCCCGGATGCTCCTCCCGCCACCGGGCGACAGTGTCCCGGCCCCGTTTGACGATTTGTACGTGCTCCATATTGGCCATATCAGCCGCTCCCAATCACAGCCTGATCCAAGGGGTGTAGTTTAAGGAATTTTAGCACACGCCCCCTTGTGGGGCGAACTTGTGCATCTAGGGACGAACCCGATGCGGGCGTTCCGTCCGCAAACCGGGTATGGGGAAACGTCTCAGTGCGGCCCCGGCTAACGGTTGGTGCTGATTATTGCCCGGCGGTGGGTGCCTTCCCCGATCTTCGTCTCCTCCCCGGACTCGTCTGATGCCAGGGCAGTCACGTTGAACAGCATCCGGTTGCGTTCAACTTCTATCAACTCGGCGTGGGCTATGATGGTCGCGCCGATGTCGGCAGGTGCGATATGGCGGACGTTCACCTCGTAGCCCACCGAGGTCTGACCTTCCTCCAACAGGTCGCGGACGGCCTCTATGGATGCGCCCTCCATTAGACCAATCATGGATGGTGTGCTGAACTTGTTGACGTGGCTGGCGACATTGTGTTCGCAGACTATGGTCTGCCGCTGCCCCTTCAGTCCGGGGGCAATACCGGGGCTTACCATCGCGCCGGACCTCCTTCTCCGAATCCTACCACCGCCCCGCTTCCGCTCCCTTGTCTCAAAATCCGTGCCGGGAACGTATCATAACAGATTGACGGGCAGGGGCGGGATAAGGTTAGCTTGTATGGGCAATTGTGGTAGGATATGATTCTGCTGGTCGGAGTGGACATAATATGTCAACAAAAAGGGACTTCCTATCCGTAACCGACCTTACCGCTGACGAGACGCGCCGCATGCTGGACAGGGCGCAGGAGATGAAAGCCCCGGATTTCGAGGCACGGGGTCCGAAACCCCTCCAGGGCAAGAGCATCGTCCTGCTGTTCGAGAAGCCGTCCCTGCGTACCAAGGCCAGCTTCCAGGTGGGCATTCAGCAACTGGGCGGGTTTTCTTTCTACATGGGGCCGGAAGAGGTGGGGCTTGGAGTGCGCGAGCCGGTGTCCGATGTGGCCCAGGTGTTGTCGGGCTATGTTGACGGCATCGTGGCGCGGGTCAACTCCCACCGCTCGCTGGAAGAGTTGGCTGCTTATTCCGCCGTTCCCGTGATCAATGCCCTTTCCGATTGGGAGCACCCCTGCCAGACTATGGCTGACCTGCTGACCATCCAGGAGAGCAAGGGCAAATTGGAGGGACTGGGTCTGACCTTTGTCGGCGACGGCAACAATGTCTCCCGGAGCCTCTGCCTGGCGCTGCCTCCCGTGGGCATGGGGTTCACCATCGCCGCGCCGCCGGGTTATTGCCTGGATGATGACAGCCTGGAACTGGCCCGCAAGCTGGCGTCGGGTGAGTCCCGTGTCCAAACCACTACCGATCCGGTTCTGGGAGTTCAAGGGGCGGACGTGGTCTACACCGACGCCTGGACAAGCATGGGACAGGAGGCAGAGTCGGAGGTCCGCAGGCGCGCCTTCCAGGGCTATACTGTCGATGGGGCCTTGATGGAGAAGGCCGGACCCGAAGCCATCTTCATGCACGACATGCCCGTCCACTATGGCGAGGAGGCCCCGCCCGGGATGCTGGAGCATCCCCAATCGGTAGCCTATGCCCAGGCCCACAACCGGTTGCACGCCCAAAAAGCCGTTATGGAACTGCTCCTCAGCAGTGCCTAGAAGGACTCCGGACAAGCCAGGAAGAAATGGAAGAACAGTCCACATCACAACCTCAACCGAGCGAGAGCGGGATCGAGGTCAGCCCCGTCCCTGAACTTGCCGGTCTGTACCCGGCACGGCGACTGACCGTGCTCGAAAACTCTACTGCGTCTCCTGTACCTGCCGAAGCCGTCTCCCAGATACCTGTCGAGCGCATTCCCGTTGTAGCCATCGTTGGGCGGCCCAATGTCGGGAAATCTTCCCTTTTCAACCGCATCCTGAACCGGCGTCACGCCATAGTCACCGACATCGCCGGGACAACCCGAGACCGGCTCATGGCTGAGGCGTGGTGGGAGGTTGCTGTGCGGGGCGGTGGTCGGGACCCGGATGTTTACCAGTTCATTCTGGTGGACACCGGAGGTCTGGAGACCAGGCCGGAGGGCGCCATCCAGACCAAGGTCCAAGAACAGGCTGACATGGCAGTGGACGATGCCGACGTGGTGATATTCCTCACCGACGGCATTGAGGGCATGACTGCCACCGACTCCCTGGTCGCGGACCGGCTGCGCCGCACCGATAAACCGGTTATCCTGGCGGTGAACAAGGTGGACAATGAGGTGAGGGAGTTCGCTGCCTCTGAGTTCTTCAAGTTGGGGCTGGACGACCCGATGCCCATCAGCGCGTACCACAACCTGGGCGTTTACCAACTGATGGACCGGGTGTGTTCCTACCTGACGCCCGTAGTCCCCGAAGATGAGGAGGAAGACGGCGATGGGCTTGAGGTACAGCCTCCGATAGAGGAACTGAAACTGGCCATCGTGGGCCGGACCAACGTCGGCAAGTCGATGCTCCTCAATTCCATTCTGGGGCACGAGCGTTCCATTGTGACGCCGGAGGCCGGGACTACGCGGGACGCTCTGGATACCTACGTCAGCTACAACGGCAACGACGTAGTGCTGATAGACACCGCGGGAATCAGGCGTCGGGGGCGAGTGCAGCGCGGCATTGAGCAGTTCAGCGTGATGCGGGCGGTCAACGCCGTGCAGCGGAGCGACATCACCTTGCTGGTGATCGACGCCAGCGAGTTGGCCACCGCCCAGGACGCTCATATCGCCGGGTTGGCCTGGGAGATGTGCCGGGGCCTCATCGTCGTGGTGAACAAGTGGGACCTGGCGCGGGACGGCAGCCGGTTTGCCCAGGATCGGGCGGCGGCCTGGGTCCGGGAACGGTTCCATTTCATGCCCTATGTGCCGGTATGCTTCACCTCAGCTCTGCTCCAGCAGGGGATAGCGCGCCTGATGGGGACCGCGCTGGAGTTGCGGCAGGAGCGGATGCGGTTCATTCCGGCCCGGGAACTGCAATATGTTCTGGCCGACGCCCTGGCCGACCACACGCCCCCGGCAGTTGCAGTCAAGGGCCGGGGCCGAAGGCGGGAGAGGCTGCACATCAGGCGCTTGAGGCAGGTCGGGGTAAACCCGCCCACGTTCCTGTTTACCGTGGATAATCCCAGTCTGGTACACTTCTCCTACGAAAGATACCTTGAGAACCGGATCCGCTCCAACTTCGGGTTCGACCACACTCACCTGAAGCTGCTATTCCGTCGAGGAGCGGATCCCAGACGACCGCGCCGGCCCCGGACCGGACATGGGGCGGCGTTTCCAGAAGAGCGATGATATTCCGTCTGACCCCGTTGGTATTTTCCCTGACTGTGCTCCCCGCTCTCGTTGTTGCCGTGGCCCTTTCGCTGCTGGCGCTGGATAGCCAACCGCTGCCGGCCCGGTACGCTGCGGTCCTGGTGATCGCCTACCTGCTTGGGTCGGTCCCTTGGGGGTACATGCTGATTCTCTGGCGCCAGGGCGTGGATGTACGGGAACAGGGGAGCGGACGCACGGGCATGACCAACGTGCTGCGGACCGCGGGGGTGAAGATCGCGGCTCTGGTGCTGCTGCTGGATATGGGGAAGGGCCTGCTGTCAGTTTACCTGGCGCAACAGGTTATCGGCACGACCCACGGTGAGGTGGCCGCGGGCCTGCTTGCCCTGGCAGGACATAATTGGCCCGTATTTCTCCAGTTTCGGGGCGGACGAGGCATTCTGGCCGGTTTCGGCGGGCTGTGGATTATGGCCCCGCTGGCGGCGGCTGTCGCCGCGGCGGTTATGGTGGCAGTTACCCTCATCAGCCGCTACGTCTCACTGGGCAACATCGTCGGAGTCCTCATCGCTTTCGTGGTCACCGCGGTCCTGGCGTGGATGGGGAAGTCCTCGTCCGGCTACGCCGCCTATACGCTGGTGGGTGGGGTAATAATCATCTGGCAGCACCGGGACAACATCCAGCGGATTCTGGCTGGCAACGAGCGCCGCTTGGGCAGTCCGGCAGCCAAGACCAATGTCAGTGGCTAGTCGCCAGCGTCCGGCGGCTGGTTATCACCCATGACTGAACACCGGCCACCGGCCACTGAAAGGGTGGCCGTAATTGGCGCTACCACCTGGGGGACGGCCCTGGGCATCATATTGGCCCGGAGAAACATCCCCGTAGACTTGGTGGTTCGCAGCGAGCAAGAGGCCCGCCTGCTGGAGTCTCAGCGGGAGAACGCGCGGTTTCTGCCCGGCGTTGCCTTTCCAGAGGCGCTTACCGTTACTCCGTCCATAACCGGAGCGGTGCCGCAGGCCCGTATGTTGGTCATCGCGGTCCCGTCCCACACCCTGCGCGCCAACCTGGAGAACATCCGGAAGAGCGTCGCCCCCGGCGCGATCATCCTGAACGCAGCCAAGGGGCTGGAATGGGCCGCTGAGGACGCGGCCCCAAACACCCTTTCCGGCCAGGGATCCGCGGATAGAATCCGTCCCCCGATGGGAAAGCGGATGAGCCGGGTCATGGAAGAGGCATTACCTCCCCACCTGCATCATGGGATATGCTCCATGTCTGGACCCAACCTTGCCCGAGAAATCGTCAATGGCAAGGTCGCCTCCACGGTGGTCGCCGGTCGGGATGCGGCCATGACCGAACGGGCCCAGGCCATCCTCATGTCCCCTTCGTTCCGTGTCTACACCAGCGAGGACGTCATAGGAGTGGAGTTGGGAGGAGCGCTGAAGAACATCATCGCGTTGGGCGCGGGCATAGCCGATGGTCTGAACATAGGGGACAACGGGAAGGCGGCGCTGATTACCCGCGGCCTGGCCGAGATTACGCGGCTGGGGGTAGCCGCCGGCGCGCATCCGCTGACTTTCGCCGGCCTGGCCGGGTTGGGAGACCTGATCGCCACCTGCGCCAGCCGCCTGAGCCGCAACCGCTACGTGGGGGAGCAGTTGGCCCAGGGCCGGTCCTGGCCCGACATTCAGAAATCAATGAACAACATTGCGGAAGGCGTGAATACTACCCGGGCCGCCTTGGTTATGGCTGAGGAATTGAACGTGGAACTGCCCATCACCCAGGCCACCTATCGCGTCTTGTTTGAGGGCCTCTCTCCCAGGGACGCCATATCGGAGCTGATGGAGCGACCGCCCCGGTCGGAGTGGTAGGGTACTCGATACTACTTGGTGTGGTTCACAAAATGTCCATAACCGGGTAGTTCTACCATGGAAGAGGGAGTGACTTCATGGCGACCAACAATTACACCAGCAACAACTCCGCCAGCAACAACCGGGCCAGGCTGATCGGCTCGGCCATCGAGGATGGGGCAGATGAGACCGACGTCCGCAGACAAATCGCCTCCGGCGAGGTGATTTTCCCTACTGCCGGAGCGACATTCGGAGGCTTCGCCGCCGCCACCGGTCTTGGTGGAGTCGGGCTCGTGTTCGGCGGAAGCGCCATCGGTATCGGGGCAGTTGGCGCAGTGGCCGCCCCGGCCATAGCGGCGGGCGCGGTTACATATGGGGTCTACCGTGCGGCCAGGGGTCTGGCCAACCGGAGCCGGGGGCAGGTGCTCAGGGGCATCATTGAGTATTTCCGGGCCAGCGGCCAGCCGCAAAACGCGCAAAGGGTGTTCTCCATCGAGGGTATGGGACAGTTGGACCCCGGCCGCCGTCCTCCAACGCGCAACAGCGCCTCGGCGACGCTGCGCCTGTTGGACCAGACGGAAAGCCGCGCGGATATTGGGGTCTTCTGCTCTCCCAAGGGAGAATTGGTGCTGACCTACGACCTGGCCGAAAAACACTGGGCTTACGTCATGGTGATAAACAGCCGGGATTTCGCGGGGGCTGGCTTCGACCCAAGGGGGCGTACATTCACCATTGACGACATCGACACGCTGGATCTTCTAATCCGTGTGCTGGAGCGGGAGGAAATTCTGAACCGAAGGAGCGATTAGCACACATACCGAGGTTGTGGCGGAAGTCCGGGGCCACTTTCGACCCGCGATCATCGACAACAGCGAGGGGGATGGCTAATGGCTGCGGACTTACCGAATGCTGCCCCTGGAAAGCCCCGGCGTCTGCCCCAATAGCCATTCTGCCAGGACCAGCCGGTGGCAATTCTCCCCTGCTCTCTCGAAACAGAGCAGCGTAAATTCCCCCAAAGACGGCGCGATCTGAAGCCAGTCCTGAAATTCGGCAGAGTTACGCTTCCCCTCCTCCAGGCTCGCAACGTATTCTGCGGAAAAGGCGTTGAAGTCCAGCATACCGGCGCGGTACACGTCCAGCAGTTCCCTTGGGGGGTAGAGAAAGGGCAGGGTTTCCCACTGGGTCTTCCGCCCCCTGGGATGGCTGCGGGATACCCTGTACCGGACGCCGCGCCAGTCGTCCACAGCGTAGAAACTGGCGGTGTGCAGGACTGAGCTGGTTTCCGTGGTCACGACTCACCCATGTGTTTGGGCCAGTCCGGCGGGCTGGTCGCGGAGCCCTTTACCGCAGTTCTCTTGGCAGCGTGAAGGTTACGTCTTCCTCCACCCCGGTCAGCACCCTCACCCGGTCCGGGTTCAGTGCCTGGACCACGCTCTCAACCAGCACCTCTGGCGTGGAAGCTCCCGAGGTGATTCCCACCCTCTCCATCCCCTCCAACCATGCCGGATCGATCTCCTCGGGGCCGTTGATCAGGTAGGACGGGACGCCCTGGGCCTCGGCCACCTCCCGCAGCCTGTTGCAGTTGGAGCTGTTGTCCGCGCCGATGACCAGCACCAGGTCCACCGACCCGGCCATCTCGGTGACAGCTTCCTGGCGATTGGTGGTCGCGTAGCAGATGTCGTTGCGCACCGTGGCAGAGGGAAACCTGTCCCTGATGGAGCCGATAGCCTGGGCCGTGTCCCGAAGTGAAAGGGTGGTCTGAGTCAGTACGGCCACGTCCGAGTCCGTTTCCCATTCCGGCAATTGGCTCCCGGCAGCGTCGTCGACCAGGGTCATTTCCACCTGGCCCATAGTCCCCCGGACCTCCTGGTGGCCCCGGTGTCCCACCAGCAGCACCTTCTTGCCCTCCCGGTGGTACTTCTTCGCCTCGTTATGCACCCGGGTCACCAGAGGGCACACGGCATCGATGACTCTCAGATTTCGCTCCTCGGCCTTGCGGAAGTCCTCGGGAGGTGAACCGTGGGCCGAAAAGACCACCAGTGACCCTGGCGGGACCTCCTCGATGGTCTCAACAGTGATCGCGCCCTTGCGTTCCAGGTCGTCCACGACATAGGGGTTGTGTACGATCTGGTGCTTGACATATACGGGCGGGCCGAACCGCTCCAGGCAAATTTCCACCACTTCGATGGCCCGCACAACCCCGGCGCAGAAACCTCGGGGCGAACTCAGGGTCACTTCCACTTTCAGACTCCTTTACAGACCGTGATGCCCATCCCGTAGCACATTAACCGTCAATTCGCTCCCTGGAGCAGGTGCATGTACTTGTACCCCGATCCCGTATTCAGGAGAACAACGGTCTCATCCATGCTCACGACCCTTTCCCGCAGCAGCCGTTTCAGTCCCACCAGGGTGGCCGCGCCTTCGGGACAGGCGATGATTCCCTCGGCGGTGGCCATCTCGTACATGCACTCGACCATGGCGCTGTCCTCCACCGCCAGGGCAGTGCCGCCGGTCTCCCGCAGAATTGACAGGATCAGGTAGTCGGCGAAGGGGCCGGGAACGCGGAGTCCGTCGGCGATGGTCTGGGGGTTGGCCCAGGGTTCGGCGGTCTCGGACCCGTCGTGGAAGGCCCGGACGATGGGCTGACATCCTTCGGCTTGCACCGCGATGAACCGGGGCATCCGGCCTTCCACCCAGCCCAACTCCATCAACTCCTGGAACCCCTTGTGCATCCCGATGATGCCGGTGCCGCCTCCGGTGGGGTAGATGATGGTGTCGGGCAGCCGCCAGCCGAGTTGCATGGCGATTTCCAGCCCCATAGTCTTTTTGCCCTCGGCCCGGTATGGCTCCTTGAGTGTGGAGAGGTCGAACAGGCCCTGTTCATCGGCCACCGCTACCGCTTCCCGTCCGGCGTCGCCGATGTGGCCGTCCACCAGGTTCAAGCTGGAGCCGGTCACCAGGCATTCCTTCTGGTTGGCATCGGGCGCGTCCTGCGGCATGAACACACGGATGTCCAGTCCGGCCCTGGCGCAGTAGGCGGCTGCGGCCCCGGCGGCGTTGCCCGCCGACGGCATGGTGAAGCCGGTGGAGCCAAGTTCCCATGCCTTGGAAATGGCCACGGATATGCCCCGCGCCTTGAAGGTGCCCGTCGGGTTCAGACCCTCTTCCTTGACGAACAGGCTTTTCATGCCCAGACTGCCGGCCAGGTTCCGTGCTTCCAGAAGAGGGGTCCCGCCCTCTCCCAGGGTGACGACGTAGCCCGGGTCCTCCACCGGAAGGAACTCCGAGAACCGCCAGAGGTTATCGCCGCGGCCTGGCATTGAGATCGAGTCCCGGTCCACCTCCCGGCCCAGCTTTTCCAGGTCGTACCTCGCCAACAGCACTTTGCTGCAGCAGGCGCTCATCTTGCTTGGGACGTTGTGGGGGTACGAAGTCCCGCATTGGCTGCATTCCAGGTGGTCAAGGTAGTTGGTCATAAATCAATCTCGAAAGGAAGATGCGGGCTCCGCCACGCAGGAGAACCATCGCACCAGCCTATTTCATGTGGCTCAAGTATGCCGCGCATATCATACTCCAAGGCAGTCTCAATATGCTATAATCGTGGCCCACAACTGACTTGAGGAGCGCCACTGTTGAAGGTCCCCTCAAGAAAGCCCCCCTTTTCCACAGCCAGTCCACCAGCCAATTGCCCGTGCCGCCCGCGTCCTTGCTTGGCGGCTGGAATTCAGAATGTTTGGCTGTGCGCCAGCCGCGGGGACAGCAGGCCCCGGAATCCGGTATATGAGGGTAGGATATGATTCCCAGCATGGACGAACTCAAGGTGTTTTCCGGTAATGCCCACAGGGAACTGGCGGAAGATGTGTGCAAGTACCTGAACATCCCCCTGGGCGAGGCGGAGGTGTTCAAATTCGCCAACGACAACACCTTCGTACGCATCCTGGAGAACATCCGGCAGCGGGACGTATTCATCATTCAACCCACCTGCGCCCCGGTCAATGACAACATTATGGAACTGCTGATAATGATCGACGCCTGCAAGCGAGCGTCGGCGGGGCGCATCACCGCGGTGGTCCCCTACTACGGGTACGGCCGCACCGACAAGAAAGACCAGCCCCGAGTGCCCATTACCGCCCGGCTGGTGGCGGACCTGCTCTCCGCCGCGGGCGCCGACCGGCTTCTGACCGTGGATCTGCACGCAGGCCAGATACAAGGGTTCTTCAACATCCCGGTGGACGAACTTACCGCTCTGCCCATTTTGACCGACTACTTCATAGGCAAGGAGATATCAGATCTGGTGGTGGTGGCCGTGGACATCGGCATCAGCAAGAAGGCCAGAGACGTTGCCGAGCGTCTGGGCGTCCCCCTGGCCATCGTCGAAAAACGGAGGGTCAGCAACGATGACGCCAGCGAAGTGATGAACGTCATCGGCGACGTGGATGGCATGGTTGCCCTCACCTTCGACGACGAGATCGACACCGGCGGGACCGTTTTGAACGCCGCAGGCGTTCTGGTCGAGCATGGGGTCAAGGAAGTCTATTGCTGCGCCACCCACCCGGTATTGTCCCAGAATGGGCCGGAGCGCCTCTCCAACAGCCCGTTCAGCGAGGTGGTCGTCACCGACACCATCCCGCTGTCTGATGAGAAGCGCAACGGAAAGATCAGCGTATTGTCTGTGGCCCCTCTGCTGGGCGAGGCCATATCCCGCATCCACCAGGGCATGTCCGTCGGCGAATTGTTCGACAAGCAGGCAGGGAGGTCTGTCTAATTCTCCCTCTCCCTTGAGGGAGAGGGTCGGGGAGAGGGTGAGACTAAGATGTACGATCTAATAGTTAAAGGCGGCACGGTTATCGACCCTTCCCAGGGTCTCAACGGCGTCAACGACGTGGCCGTGGAGGACGGGAAGATTGCCCGCGTCGCCCCGGACATACCGGCCGAGGAGGCAACCCGTGTCCTGGAGGTGACCGGCAACCTGGTTGTGCCGGGCCTTATCGATGTTCATACCCACGTTTACGATGGAGTGAACGGCAACGGAGTCGAGGCGGATATCGGCGGCGTGCGGGCCGGCGTGACCACCATGGTGGACGCGGGCAGCTCCGGCTGCGACACCTTCGGTGGCTTTCCCCGGCACATCATCCCCAATAGCGCCACGGAGATTATCTGCTTCCTGCACATCTGCCGCACCGGGCTGGCCACCACCCCGGACATTTTCAGCCCGGCCAGCATCGACCTGGACAAGACCATCCAGGTCGCCTCGGAGAATGGGCAGTTCATCTCCGGCATCAAGGCGCGGATGGTCTCTCCTGCCCTCGAAATCATGGGCATGGAGATGCCCCGGGCGGCCAAGCGGGCGGCCCGCGAGGCCGGGGTCAAGCTCATGGTCCACATCGGTGACACCGAGCACCGGTACGACCCCAACGTTATCCGAGAGCTTCTTCCCATAATGGAGGAAGGCGACATAGTCACTCACCTGTTCACTGCCAACCCCGGCGGGGTAATCGACGCCAACGGCAATCTGGTGCCGGAAGCCCAGGAGGCGCGGGACCGGGGCGTATGGCTGGACACGGCCCACGGGCGTTCAAACTTCAGCTTCGACGTGGGCCAGCGCATCCTGGACCAGGGCCTGATGCCCCACTGCATCAGCACCGACCTGACCCTGCCTGGACGCCAGCGCACGGTCCACAGCATGACCGAGATGATGACCCGGTTCCTGGCGATGGGGTTCACATTGGAGCAGGTTGTCACCATGTCCACCATGAACCCCGCCCAGGCCGTGGGCGTGGACGACCGCTTGGGAAGCCTGCAAGTTGGGAAGCAGGCTGACATCTCAGTGCTGCGGGAGGAGGAAGGCGACTGGCTACTCTACGATGTGCTGCGAGAACCCCGCCGCCACGACAAGGCGCTGGCCCCGGTGGTAACGGTCAAGCGAGGCGAGGTCTTCGAGGCCGGCTGGGGTCCCCGTCCCTGGGGCTGGGAACCGGACCGGGCGTAGGGATACATGGGGACGTTTTACGTAACAATTCAGGTAGCCGACCGTTTCCGGGAGCGGTACGTCGGCGTGGAAGCGCTGGTCGACACTGGGGCAACCTACACTGCCGTACCGGAAAGCATCCTTGACAGTCTGGGGATAGCGCGCGAGGAGACGCGCAGGTTCAGGTTGGCCGATAACAGGACCACCGAATACTCAATGGGAGAAACCCGCCTGCGGTTGGAAGATCGAGAATTCACTGCTCCCGTGATTTTTGCGCCGGATGGAGCCGCGCCACTCGTAGGAATGACAACGCTGGAGATACTGGGACTGGGAGTGGACCCTATCGAGCAAAAGCTGGTGCCGGTGATTGCCCTGGGGCGGTAATCCTCTCCGCTCCCGGAGTTGGGGGAGGCCTGAGCGCAGGGATACATGGGAACGTTTTACGTAACAATTCAGGTAGCCGACCGTTTCCGGGAACGGTACGTCGGCGTGGACGCCATGGTGGACACCGGCTCCACCTATACCTCTTTGCCGGAGAGTTTGCTGGCCGAATTGGGGATAGAACGAGAGGAGGAGGACGTTTTTGAATTGGCGGACAACCGGCTAGTCGAATACTCAATAGGCGATATCCGCTTGCGTTTGGAAGATCGGGAGCACTATGTTCCGGTGATATTCGCCCCCGATGACGCGACTCCCCTGGTGGGGGCAACTACGCTGGAGATTCTCCGACTAGGCATAGACCCTGTTGCGGAAAGATTGGTGCCGGTAACCGCATTTCGGAAGTGAGCCGCGCTAGGGGAGTACATTCCTTGGCCGACCACTACCCCATAATCGAAGTACAGCCTGAGTGGGTGCTCGAGCCGGAGACCTTGGGTGGGAAGCAGAAGTTCTGGTATCGACAACCTGGTGATGACGAGCCTCTATGGTTGTTCAAATATCCGAGGCCGGATACCGGCGAACATTGGGCAGAGAAGATCGCTGCTGAGATAGCAGTGCATTTGGAGATTCCCTGTGCGAGAGTTGAGTTGGCTATCTTTCAGGGAGCACGAGGATCATCAGCAGAGTCTTTCATCAACGATGATCAGGACCTATTCCATGGTAATCAGATACTCGCCCGGCAGTTGGGAGATTACGATCCGGACCAAAAGTTCGACCAGTCGGGACACACTCTGAAGAATATCTGGCTGGCATTTGAACAGGTCTTTGAGGACTCTGATGGCTCCGACTCTGCAAAGGCCCGCTTTGCGGAGTTTATGGTCCTTGATGCGATAATCGGGAATCGTGATCGCCATCACGAGAACTGGGGAGTAGCTCGACGGCACAGCGAAGCTGGATTAGTAGGGTATTTGGCGGAGTCCTTCGACCATGCATCGTCTCTAGGCCGAGAACTTCAAGACATACGGAGAGACGGATTGCTAGCCAATAATCGCGTTAGCAACTACTCAGAGAGGGACGGTGGCGGAATCTATTGGTCGGAATCTGACAAGTATGGCCCAAGCCCACTTGAGTTAGCGCGTTTGGCGTACTGGGAATATCCAGAGATACTAAACCAATACCAAGGTGGGATGTGCATTTCTGGGGTCTTGAAAACGACTGAAAGGACTCCACAGCACCTCATATCACCTTTAAGCTCCAACCGGGTGGCCACCGACAGTGCAGTCTAGCGATATGTACATTTCACCTTGGCTTTAGTTTAGGTGTTGCATTGGTTAAAGTCTCAAGATTAGACCAAGAAAAGTTGGAGGACATATTCAAGGGCATACCAGATGAGTGGATGTCGCAATCTGCTCGACGATTTGCGTCTCAATTGATAAACTACAATTGTAAAGAATTGAGAGGGCTTGTTTGATGGTTACCAAGACTCTATACCTCGCTTGGCAAGATGTCAGGAGTGAGGAGCACAGTTCGGGAAGCCGCTTATGGTTCCCGGTGGGCCGTCTGGATGTGGATGACGAGGGACCATTTCGGTTTCGCTACACACGGGGGGCAGAAGAGGCAAAGCGGGAAAACGGTTTTCCGGAACTCTTGGAGTTCCCCGACTTGGTTGGGGATTACAGGTCACCTGAGTTGTTCCCGCTTTTCCAAAACCGGATTATAACGCCGAATCGTCCGGACTTTACTGACTACCTGCGCGCTCTCGACCTCGGTAAGGAAGCTGATCCCATTGAGATTCTGTCGGCGAACGGCGGACGTCGCGCAACGGACACTTTCGAGGTATTCCCAAAGCTGGTCAAGGGCGATGATGGTAGTTTCGTTTGCCGCTTTTTCCTGCACGGTTGGCGGCATGTCAGCCTAGCTGCCCAGGAACGACTTACCGCGTTACAAACTAAGGAATCGCTCTACATCGCCTTGGAGTTAAACAACCCTGTGGACGAAATGGCTTTGCAAGTCCAGACCACCGACTATCACATGATCGGCTGGGCACCCCGATATCTGGTAGACGATCTGGTGATGGCAATGGCAGAGTCTCCCGGCGAATACTCGGCAAGGGTCGTCCGGATCAACCCGATGCCTGTGCCGTCGTCGCAGCGTGTGCTAATCGAACTGCGCGGCAAGTGGAGCGAGCACGAGCCGATGAGTGGGCTGGACTACCAACCCCTGGTCGAGCCGTAGCCAGTCTACCGCTGTTGGTCCTTCCGCCCCCGCAGCTTCGTAACTACCGGTCGCAGCTTCGCCTTCAGGCTGAACCTTCGGCGCAGGTTGTACGCCACCAATGGGGCTACGTGGTTGTTGCCCGCCACCAGGGGAGCGACCCACTGGCGCAGCTCCTTCAGGGTTGGGGGGGTGGCGTCCCACGAAGGGACCAGCGAGTCCATCGGCTGCCACCGCTTCTGGCCATGCAGGCGCGTCATCACCGTCCCGCCCGCTTCCATAACCGCCAGCGCCCCCGCGGCCATGTCCCACATCCGGGGCGCGCCAATCACGGCGTATTGCAGCACGCCGCAGGCCGTCATTGCCAGTTCGTAGGCGATGCTGCCGGTGGTGCGAACCTCGCCGGTCCTGCCCTTGAGTCCCTTGCCGAAGCGGGTTGACTGCCCGAAGAACCCCGGTAGCCCCACCAGCCGGTTGTTGACGATTTCTTCCGACTCGTAGACCGTCGTCCGTTCTTCATAGTCCCGCCTACCGCCCCACGCAGCGGCATTTGTATCCCGTCCACCGTCCCGCGCAGCCGCATTTGTATCCCGCCCATCGCCCCACGCAGCAGCATTTGTATCCCGCCCACCGCCCCGCGCAGCAGCCGCTCCGGCAAAGCAGCCCGCGCCGCGCCTGCAATGGAGCACGAACCCGCCACCGTCGACGGGCCAGGGGACGAACATCGCGCCGGCCAGGGGACGCCCCCGGTACAGCACTCCGATGGACGATGCGAAGACCGGCAGGCCGTTCAGGAAGTTTGTCGTGCCGTCCAGCGGGTCCAGCACCCACACCACGTCGTTGCACGGAGTCTCCGCCTCCCCGGACTCGTCTCCCCCGCCTTCCTCGCCGAGGATGCTGTGCTCCGGGTACAACTTGCTGATCTCGCGGACCAAGTATTCCTGGCAAGCCTTGTCAACCTCTGTAACCGGGTCCCGCTGCTCCTTGTCCTTGTACTCGACGGCGATGCGCTGCCCGAAACGGCTGGACAGAATTTCCCCCGCGCCGAGGGCCAACTGGACCGCGGCGGCCTCTATTTCTTCGGCCAGACCATCGTCGGGAAGTATGGATTGAACGGGTGTCAACTCAATCATCGGCTATAAGCGTCCACTGGGCGTTTGAACGCCAGTATACCATCCGGGGAATTTTACCCCGCTCGCCTTGCTGTCACCCGTTGCCAGCCCCGAATTGGCCGTACCATACCCCACTGATATAATTGGTTGCCAAGTCAAAAGCGAATCTGGAAAGGGAGCCTTCGGAGTATGGACCTTGAATTGGCGGGCAAAGTTGCAATAGTCGGAGGGGCGAGCAAAGGGCTGGGACGGGCCTGTGCCGAGGTGCTGGCCCAGGAAGGCGTGAAGGTGGCCATGTGCAGCCGCACCAAGGCAGACCTGGACGCCGCCGCGGATGAAATCCGGGAGTCAACCGGGGCCGAGGTGATGTCCTTCCCCGGTGACCTCGACAACCACTCCACCATCATAGACCTGGTGGCCGCCACGGTGGAACGCTTCGGCCAACTGGACATAATGGTCAACAACTCCGGCGGGCCGCCCTTGGCCAGGGCCGCCACCGCCGACGAAGACCAGTGGGCCGTGGCCGTGCAGCGGTCGCTCCTGTTCTTCGCCCGCATGTCCCGCGAGTCCCTGCCTCACCTGCGAAACCAGGGCGGAGGCCGCATCATCAACATCCTGGCCAGCACTGTCTACAACCCTATCCCCAACCTGGCCCTGTCCGGCGCGACGCGCATGGGCGTGGTCGCCTGGGCCAAGAGCCTGGCCGACGAGGTGGGGCGGGACAACATCCTGGTCAACAACGTCTGCCCCGGTTCCATCCTCAGCGACCGGATGCTCTCCAACGTCACGTCCCGGGCCAACGAGTTGGGCATCTCCGTGGAAGAAGCCCTGGCCCAACGCGCCTCGGAGACGGCCCTGGGCCGTGTCGGCCAGCCCGTGGAACTGGCCAACCTGGTGGCCTTCCTTGCCTCCACCAAGTCCAGTTACATCACGGGCACGACCATCCTGGTTGACGGCGGGTTGGTACGGTCGGTGATGTAAACCAGAAAGGCAGGGATGTCCATGATGAGTGATGGAATAGTTACCGATGCTCCCAATATCGTACGGTTGCTCCAGAGTCCCGGGAGTTCCCAACTCGACCCGGACGTACTACAGGACCGTGCCCGCGGCGTCTTGCTGGGGTTGGCGGTCGGCAACCTCCTGGGTCTCCCGGTAGAGGGCAATTGGTACAGCTACATTGACCAGCTATATCCCGGTGGCGTGACGGTAATCAATCCCGCAGAAGCGCGGCGTCCCATGGACGACGACTTAGCCCAGGCCGTCGATTTGGGCGAGGCACTGGTGGAGGGCGGTGATTGTGCCGCTGGTTTTGCCGGCCGTTTGGTGATATGGATGCGGGAGAACGGGCGCGGTATTGGCTACACTACCAGAGCCGTTATCAGACTGCTGGAAGCTGGTGTAGAACTGCCCGAGGCAGCGAGACGGATATATGAATCGCGCGGCCACATTGCGCCCAACGGCGGGGTGATGCGCTGCGCGCCGGTGGCCCTTGCCCGCCGCGGCAGCCCCGACATCCTGGTGCGCGACTCGGCGTCCACCTGCGCTGTCACCCACTA
Organism: Dehalococcoidia bacterium; assembly: GCA_034422355.1. Lineage (GTDB taxonomy): Bacteria > Chloroflexota > Dehalococcoidia > Lucifugimonadales > UBA3495 > CATOSP01. The sequence goes on from DAOUJS010000059.1 coordinate 18,223, forward strand.
CGCTCCCGCGTGTCAGTGGTCCTGCATCATGATAAACGCCGCCATAGCCCTCCTGCTCGAGGGCGTCGAGCCTGATCTTGCCGCCCTGGTGGAAGCCGCTGAGGCAGACGGCACCCTCGACATGGCAGCCAAAGCCCGTAACGATGGCATACCGTCGGTCATTCTGGACGGGATCGCTAATAGGTCAGACATTCCCGGTGGCATTGAATGGCTTAAGTGCGACCAGAGACTGATCGGCCATACTCTGCTGGCCTTGGAGGTTGGTCTGTGGGCTATGGCGACGCCGTTAACGCTCGAGGACGCACTGGTGGCCGTGGTCGGAGCCGGCGGTGATACTGACACCAACGCTGCCGTAGCCGGGGCCGTGCTGGGCGCCCGCTACGGCGCATCTGCAATCCCCCAGCGCTGGTTGGACTGTGTGCCGCAGCGGGAACGCATTGAAGCCCTGGCTGACAACCTTCTCCGCGCAGAGGGTTAGTATCTCTGGAGTGCTCAGCCCGCAGGCTTGAAGTAGGGCACCGAAATCTGGTTGTTGGCCTGAACGAAGGTGACCTCAACCGGCATCCCGATGCTCACGTCCCGGGGGTGGCACTCGATGATGTTGGTGAACATCCGGACCCCTTCCTCCAATTCGACCAACGCCAGGACGTAGGGCACGTCCTCGGCGAACCCCGGCGTCCGGTTCTGGTAAGTGACCGTGAAGGTCCAGACCGTTCCCTTGCCGCTGGCAGTTACCCACCTGATGTCCTCCGACCAGCAGTTGGCGCAGATTCCCCTGGGGTAGAACTGGAACTCACCGCAGCGGTCGCATTTCTGTATGAGTAGCTGCCCGCGGCGGCAGGCGTCCCAGAAAGGCTTGGTCTCGCCGGAAACCGTGGGCAGAGGCTTGGTCCACGTCGTCAATGCCTAATCCCTCCCCAGGATGGCGGTCCCGCCGCTGTGCCGGGTCCCCAGCGCGCCGCCGGTGCCGTGGCACAGCGCAATGCTGCAATTGGGCACCTGGCGCGGCGTGCCATCGAACTCGTGCCGGAGCTGCCGGGTGGCTTCCATCAACAGGAAGATACCGCGCATCCCCGGGTGGTTGGACGACAGCCCGCCCCCGTCCGTGTTGATGGGCAGATCCCCTCCAACTTTCAGACGCCCGCCCGATACGAAGTCCCCTCCTTCGCCCTTCTCGCAGAACCCCAGGTCCTCCAGGGTCTCCAGCACGGTGATAGTGAAGGAGTCGTAAATCATCGCCATATCGATGTCGTCGTGAGTGACGCCCGCCATTGCAAAGGCCGGTCCGCGGCTCTGCCGGGCCGCGATGTATTGCAAGTCCCGCTTTCCCGCGCCTTGGTGGGCCACGGCCTCACCTGCGCCCAGGACCCATACGGGGGTGTGGCGGCAGTTCCGGGCCACCTCCGCGGAGGCAACCACCACCGCGCCGCCCCCGTCGGTGATGACGCAGCAGTCCGGCAGGTGCAGCGGCGCGGAGATCATCCGGGAGTTCACCACATCCTCGACCGTCATGGGGTTGCGAAACAGGGCCTCCGGGTTCATCGAGGCGTGATGACGAACCGCTACCGCGATCTCGGCAAGCTGCTCCGAGGTCGTGCCGTACAGGTGCATGTGCCTCTGGGCGATCATGGCGTAGAGGCCCACGGTGGTCAGGCCGTACAGTTCCTCGAAACTGTCCGGCGAGGGTTCCAGCCTCGGATGCCCGAACCGTCCCACGCCGCCTGTGCCCACCGATACGCCGCCGGAGCGTGCCAGGCTGCTGTAGGTGATGACGGCACAGTTCATGCGGCCCGCGGCGATTGCATTCAAGCAGTGGGAAAGGTGGAACTCGAAGGAACCGCCCCCGACGGTAGTGTTGTCCACGTAGCTGGGGTACATGTTCAAGTAGTCGGCCAGGGCAAGCCCGCTGTTGCGCGAAGAACTGGAGGCGGTGAGCAGCCCGTCGACGTCCTGCTTGGTCAGGCCGGCGTCCTCCAGCGCCTTGATGACGCTCTCCCCCTGGATTTGCAGCTCGCTCTTGTCCGGCGCGTACCGCGTGACATGCTCGTGGATGCCGACAATGGCGGCGGTCCGTTTCAGATCGGGCATGGGTAGGGGACCTCCTGAGATATGAACGGTTCAGGCCAGCATGTATATCCGGGCATGAGATGCTCAGTCATATTGTGGCGTTCCGGGCGGATGTCGAAAGCTGCTGGACCCAGGACTCGAACAGCGTCATATCGTTAGCTTGCAAGTCCTGAATGAGGCTGTCAGGACTCGTTTCTCTCAGACCATGCAACTCCAACGCTGTGGAGAAGTTTCTGCGTGTAAGCGGGTTAGGATGAACGATAACATTTCTAACCGGCCTAATCAAAGATAAGTCAGCGGCACTCAAACCGAGACTCAGACTATTGTAATTCCTGACCCCAAGAGCTTTAGCCTGCCGCAATGCGTATTCCGTGTCGTCCCAATTTGCGCCGGATGCTCCTTGAAGACTCTTGAACAACCTTTCGTTGCGCCGCACACCCGCTCTCGCGGATAATCGAGGGAGCCATTGCCCGCTCGCCGTAGTCACTCCGCCCATAGCCGACCGGAGTATGACCTGGCGATTGAACTCACTCCACAAGTGGAGCATTCGCACGACCAATTGGAGGCGGGCATGACGCCGAAGCAGCGTTCCCAGCCCGTTCTCTCGGGGGTGCATGATCAACGAACGATTGAACAATTCCAGCAGCAAAATGTTCCTGGATTCATACCGACGGCAAACACTTACCAAGTTTCTGGACACATCAACTTTAGAGCGGGTTTGGCAGCAAGGCACGGTAAAATACTGGAAATCTGACCCGCCGGCTCCTTATGCGCTGGGTCGAGCTGGAAGCGGCTTCCTTGAACGCCCCCATTCGTTCCGGCACGTCATCACGGTCCATTTCCAGGACTTCCGCCAATATGCTTAGATTGTATATTGCCGATGAAATATCTTGCAGTGCGCGAGGGTCCCGTTGCGGCATATCATTTTCCATGTCGCCTTCAGGTATTCCAAGCAGCGCATGAGCCACGGCCGCGAACATCATTAGAAAGTGCGGAGAACTCGCCAAGCCCGTTTCCAATATCGGAGAGAGATTATCGATGATACATTCGACAGTCCAGTTTACGCTCTTGAGCGTCTGCTGCGGCAAATCGCCGTCGTAGCGTTCATAAAGCCGGTCAATCTTTGGCTGGCCGCCGTCCGTAACTCCTTCCAGGATGATTCCGAACATTTGGGCCACCAGTTCGTCATCGGCCATTCGGATTCTGGCCCGAGTGGGAAGCACAGGATAGTTGCTCCACAGGCTGTTCCAATGATGTGTAGTTTCCACTACTGCGTTCCTGAGTGCTCCGTGAAATTTTCCGTGACGCAGTTCTTGCCTGGTAAGATTGTAATTGTACGTGTTCAATCTCTGGAAAATCTCGAAGACTACCGCGTCAGGAACATTCATTAGCTGTTCTACCGGAATGTAGTATTCCAGAAACGCTTGCTTCGATTCTTCATCCAGATCAGAAAATTTCAGACTGGCAAAGTCGCCGTACAACTGCCTGTTTGACCCCAATGCGAACTCGTCCACGGCAAAGGACCTGATGGCCATTAACCGCTGCTGTCCGTCCACTACTTCACGGTAAGCTCGCCTTGTTTGTGAGTTTATCTTTGTCCGCAAGTATATTTTGGGAATAGGGTACCCACGCAAGATTGTATCGATCAGATACGCCCTGGCTGGCTGCGGCCAGACTTTACTGGACCGCTGGAATTCCCGGTTGACTACCAGAGTCTTGCCGTCCATCCAGTCCAATAGATTTGCAATAGTGTGTTGTTCGAGCATACCAGCACTTAAATGTCGGTATAGGTTCTATCGCAAGTATATCAGCCGTTGTATGTGTCCGCGAGAGTGTGAGGCTGAGAACAATTAGACGAAAAATGGCGCAGACCTTTTAACTTCACACCATACCCGATATAGTGTGTCCCGACCCCTGACTAGAGTACGGTATTGGAGGACTCATGCTGGCATTTCTGGGCGGCACCGGACCCGAGGGGCGGGGCCTTGCTTTGCGGTTGGCTCTGGCGGGTGAGGAGACCATCATCGGATCCAGGGATGCTGCCCGCGCCACCGCTGCCGCGGACGAGTTGCGGGAATTGGCCCCCGGAGCCGGCATCAGCGGGGCGGCCAACGCTGACGCCGCAGCCGCAGCTGACGTGGTGTTCCTGGCGTTCCCCTACGAGGGACAGCGCCCGACCCTGGAGCAAATCCCCGACGCCCTGGCCGGCAAGGTGGTGGTGGACGTCATCGCCCCCATGCAGTTCCAGCGGGGGCGCGGCGCGAGCGCCATCGAGGTCGAGGCCGGTTCCGCCGCGCAGGAGGCCCAGGAATTGCTGCCGGATTCACTGGTCGTGTCCGCCTTCCAGAACGTCAGCGCCGAGGAACTCCAGGAACCGGACAAGGAGATGGAGGGTGACGTGGTGGTCTGCTCCGACCACGCGGAGGCCAAGTCCGTCGTCATGGACCTGGTGAGGAAGATTCCCCAGCTACGCCCCGTAGACGGCGGCGCCCTGTCCAATTCCAAGTACGTGGAGCAGATAACTCCCATGCTGGTGAATATCAACCGCATCTACCGCATACACGCGGGCATCAAGATCGTGGGGGTATAATCGCAACAGGCCGGAAAAAGTCCCATCATAGAGGACGAGAGGTCACGAGCCGACAACGAGCGCGACGCCCGGCTCCGGGCCGAAGCCCGCGTCCGCGAGCTGGAAGAAGAACTCAACAGACTGAGGAACACCTGATCAACCCAAGCTGAGCAATCAAGGAGGATACGCCGATGCCAAGAGCAGACCTGGACCTCACAAACCCCCAGGACCTGGCGACTGTTAAAGGACAGTGGCGCTTCGCCCAAGGACTGGTGCCCGGCGAGGCCAACGAGGGACTGGTCGCGCAGATGGCCGGAAGCCCGGCCCGCCTGCCCGACTACGACGACTCCGGGTGGGAGACCATCGACGATCTGGGCGAGTGGCGGTCCCACGGCCTCACCTTTGCCTGGTATCGCACCAAGGTCACCCTGCCGGAGACCGTCGACGGCCACGACGTCCGGGACACACGGGTACTGTTCGAGACCTGCATCGACGACTACGGCGAACTCTGGATCGACGGCGACTGCAACCGCCAGCTTGGAGCAGTGCAGGGGTTCAACGTGCCCCAGCGGGTGGTTGTTACCGCCGAACCACAGCCGGGCGGCGAACACACCATCGCGCTCCTGGCCATCAACGGCCCGTTGGGTGCGCCCGGCGGGGCCGTGTTCGTGCGCTACGCTACCCTGGCCTTCGAGTGGCGTTCACCGGCCTACTGAGGACTGTTCCTTTAGTTCCAACTACTCGTCCTCGTCGAAATCATCGTCCATCTCCTGGAACTCGTAGCCCATAGCCTCGAGTTCCGAATGGAGCCGGGCCGTGAAATCCTGGATTGGCCCGGTCTCCGGGACGGTGATCTCGATGATGCCACCAGGTCCGTTACCGATGGAGCCGGGGTCCTCCTTGGCCAGTTCCACGCGCACCGACTCCCGGTGGATCCCCATCTGGTCGGTTACCAGGAATATGGCGTTCATGTCCGCCATGTTGATGATCTCGTCGGGCATGTGCGATAGCCTCCGCGTAATCGTGGATTCCTCTACGGCTCCGGAGGCCACTTGGTGCCGCCGACCGCGGGGCGCTCCGACGGAGACATGCCCAGACCTTCGGTGACGGTCCGGCCAAAGGCGTCCAGGATAACCTCGCCCCACTGCTGGGCGCGGGCTACCCTGAAGGCCATGCGCTTGCCCCGGCTGGCGGCCCTCCGGTTCTCCTCGCTCTCGGCGGCAACCTCCTGGGCTATCGCCTCGTCCATCGCATCAATTGACGGGACCAGTTCGTTGGCCGTTTCCACGAACCGGGCGACCTCGCCCATCTCCGGGTCCAGCACCACGAACACCGGCACGGTTCCGGCCCGGTTCTCCGGCAGGAAGCTGTTGGTCAGGTCCAGTTCATCGTCCCGGTTGAACACCTGGACGGATATCTTGGGCGTGCTCTCCGCCAGCCGGAGTATTACGGGGGTGGTGCTCACCGCGTCGCCGCACCAGTCAGCGGTGAACACGGCCAGGTTGACCGGCTGTTCCAGGGCGTCAAACAGGGCCTTGGCCGAATCTGGCACCTGCACTGCCTGGTAGATGTCCAGGAACGGCTGCTTGTTGACCTTGATCTGGTCGATGTACTCCTGCACGGTCATTCCCTGGTTGAATTTCTCCGCACTCAAAGACATGGCCGTCCTCCTTGTCGTCTGAAATTGGGTTCCCCGTTCTTTTCCGGCTAGTTTCTCAGCATTGAACCGGCTTGGCAATGGGTAGCCACAGCACGGGCCAATAGCCTGATGCGGCCCGGTTAACGATGTACGTGGGCCGTGCTAGAATTGTGCCGAATACATCTGAATCCCCAGAGGCTGAAGCAGGGCGGGGTCGGGATACAAGCGGTGGGATACAAAAGGGAGGGCGTCCCTTTGGCAACCGAGAACACCAGTCCTCAATTGAAATACGCTGTCTTCTGCCGTGATACTCAAGACGGCCCCGACGGCGAGTTGATAATCAAGGGAGTCATCGACCTCATAGACCTGCCCCCGCCGGAGATAGGTGAAGACGCCAGCCCGGTGCTGGCCGAGTTGGACTTGCAATTGGCCTTCTGCATATCCGGCGCGGCTCCCGGTCCTCACCACCTGCTGGTGGCCATCAAGGCCCCGGGCGCACCGTTGGACCTGCCCCCGCCCCAGTTAATCAACTGGGAAGAGGGCATCATCTTCCAGCGGTGGATTAAGCTGTTCCGGATCCCAGTGCAAGCGCCCGGTTACCACGCGGCAGCGATACTGCTGGACGGCACGCCCCTGGGCGAGGCCAGCTTCCTGGTGCGCATCAAGGAAGATGCCGGGTCTGCCGATGTATAGAGCGCCAATAGGATACCGCGGCATGGCAGCGGCAACGTTCCGTTTCAGGTGGACTAAGCGGAACGTTGCCAGTTGACGCCTCCTTCTTACTGCCTCGGAAACCACCCCTGCCAACCCCATCATCCTTGTTGTGTAACGCTGACCCGCACTGGGAGTACAGGCGCTACGGCACCAGCACGGCCCGGGTCACCGCGGTCTGGCGCTGGTCCCATTCCGCCTGGGGGAAGGCTTCATTGATGTCTGCCAGCGGGAAATTGTGGGACACTATCTTGTGGAAGGGCAGCTTGTTCTGGTTGCGCACCAGGAAGTTAAGCAGCGTCGGCAGCAGGTCGGGACGGTACATCAACGAGCCGACGATGTTCTTCCCTGGCAGCAGCTTGGAAGGGTCGATGGACACTTCCCGGCCCCGGACGATGTCGCCTATCTCAACGAAGGTCCCGCCGTTGCTGAGCATGTCGATGCCCTCGGCCAGCAGCTCCGCCCGGCCCACCAGCTCCATCACCGTGTCCGCGCCGCGCCCGTTGGTCAGTTCCTTCACCCTGCCCACCCGGGTCTCCACGGTGTTGAACTCCTCGATGTTGATGGTGTAGTCCGCGCCGAACTCCTCGGCCAGCTCCAGCCGGTTCTCCAGCCGGTCCAATACGATTACCCGGTCGGCGCCCATGTCCTTGGCCATTGCCGTGGCGTGCAGACCCAGCCCGCCTGCCCCCTGGATGACCACGTTGTGGCCTTCTCTTGCTCCGGCACGCATCAACCCGGTGGTGACGGTGCCCATTGCGCAGTTCACCGGACCGAGAATTTCGTCGGGAAGCTCGTCGGGCACCTTGAACAGGGGATGGCGCGGAGGCAGGTAGAGGAAGTCGGCATAAGTGCCCCGGAAGTAAGGCCAGGTTCCCGCGCCCGCGCCACCGCGGTTGATGCACCAGTTCGTGTCACCCTTCAGACACAGGTGACAGTGGTAGCAGGGGAAGACGGCAGAGTAGACGATGCGGTCCCCTTCCTCGATGGGAACGCCCAGGGTGTCGGTGGATACGCCTTCGCCCAACTGCTCGACGACGCCGGTGCCTTCATGTCCCATCAGCCTTCCGCCGGGCGGCAGCGGGTTGTTGATCTGGTCCCCTCGCCAGGTGTGGAGGTCGGAACCGCAGATGCCGGCCTGGGTCATCCGCAGTATCGCCGCGCCCGGCTCCGGGTCGGGAACGTCGTAATCCTCGATTTCAAAGGGCTTTCCGTACTCTTTGAGAACAACAACACGCCCTATCATTACGGTTCTCCTTTCAGTGATGCGATTTAACCCTGATTTGTGGGGCCGTAACGATACCATACGTCGCCGCCGCGGCACAGGGGTTAAAGCCAGGGGCAATCGCGTCCTAGCCGGGCAGGACTTTCAGGAGGCAGCCCTCCCTCCAGCCGGCCTGCAGCCGTTTACCCCGTATGCCCGCCTTGAGGCTCGTCTCCCGCTTTAGCAAGTTGCGGGAGACCTGCCTCGGAGTGGCCATGTTCCGGGGGCCGTGGTTCCGTTGGACTTCTCCTCCGTTTTAACCTGCCACGGGGTAAGCGTGTTGGTCGACGCCAAGCGCTGACCAGGTGAATGGCCTGCCTGTGCTGCGGCCACGGGAACGGCGCACTGTCTTCCCGTCCACCGCCGCCTGGGTCCATTCCACGAAGCGACGCCGGAACTGCTCCGGGTCCAGCCGGGAGAGCACATCCCCGAGGTGTCGCGGGAGGGAATGTCGTTGGGCAGGAGCAGGAAGGCGCGGAACCGTTCCTCCCTGCTTCTGCCCAACATCTCCACGCAGGCCCATGAGTCCGCTCCGCAGATCACAGCCCCGATGGCAATGGCCGCGATGTCCGGCAACCGGCGCCCCTTGCTCAGCTCTATCCGGGGGGCCTCCGGGTCCTGAAAATAGTCCATAACCAACGCACCCCGCCCCTTCTCCATAACTCCCCCTCACGTCACAATGTTCCCGAATCCAGCCCAGGCCCTCCTGCTCTATCATTGCATATTCCCGAAGACGCGATTGCCCTGCAATCGTATCGGCGCAGCAGTGCGGGTCAGCAGCCGGGAGGGTAGAATGCAGGTGTGAACTTAAGGACAGTGACTGGCATTCGCCCTCAGCCTGCATCAGCATTAGACAGGGAAATTATGACCACTAGACCGGGAATGACCGTATCGGAGCACGTTCAGGCTGCGTTGCAGACTACTAGAGCATTCAGACAGGGAGTCCGAGGCTGGGGACACAATGCAGGGTTCAGAAAGGCTGTGGGGCGCGGCTTCCTACGCCGTCACGGCCATAGCCAAGCAGCGAGGATGGCGCTTCAGTAAGTGCAGTCACCGCTTGAACGCCATGCGCAGGCTGGCCGAGGAATACAATGAACCGTTGTTAACTGCCGGATACGCGCTGGCGCTGACGTTCCACGCCAATTTCTACCACGACACGATGGAAGACGATGCAGTTGATGATGGCCGGCAAATAGTACATGGCTTCGTCCACCGGATAGTTGGCATGGTGGAAGGGTCCGGTCCTTGACCAGGGCTACTCGTCAGAGACCTTTATCAGCAGCTTGCCGAAGTTCTCCCCCTGCATCATGCCGATGAAGGCGCGGGGAGCGTTTTCCAGCCCCTCCACCACATCCTCCCGGTATTTGATCTTTCCCTCGCGCATCCACCCGGCTATGCGTCGGCGGCCCTCGTCGTGGCGGTCGCGGAACTGGCTTACCAGGAAACCCTCGGCCCGGGCCTGGCGTCCCACCAGTAGCCCCATCTTCCGCGGCCCGGGCTCCGGTTCGTCCTGATTGTACTGGGATATGGAGCCGCAGAGGGAAATGCGCGCCCCCAGGTTCAGGTGGTCGAAAACCGCGTCGGTTACGTCGCCGCCCACGTTGTCGAAGTAAACGTCGATGCCCAGTGGGCAGGTCGCGTCCAGGGCGTCGCTGACGTTTTCCGTCTTGTAATTGATGCCAGCGTCGAAGCCAAGCTCGTTCACGATGTAGTCGATCTTGGCCGGGGAACCTGCGACCCCGATGGTGCGGCAACCCATGATCTTCGAGATCTGGCCCACCACTTGTCCCACCGCGCCGGAGGCGGCCGACACCACGACCGTGTCGCCGGTGCGGGGCTGTCCAACCTCAAGGAACCCGAAGTAGGCAGTCATGCCGGGCATACCCAGCACGCCCAGCGCCGTCGGCAGTGGCCCCAGGTCCAGGTCAACCCGGCGCAGGTTGCTCCCGTCGGATACGGCATACTCCTGCCAGCCCAGGGACCCTTCAACGATTTCACCCACCGAAAAGGCCGGGGTCCGGGAGCGAACGATTCGGCCCACCACGCCGCCGACGATGACCTGGCCGAGTTCCATCGGGGTGGCGTAGGCATGGGTAGCTCGCATTCGGCCCCGCATGTAAGGGTCCAGCGACAGCCACAGTACCTGTACCAGCACCTCTCCCTCTCCCGGTTCCGGGACAGGCGATTTGACCAGTACAAAGTCGGACTCCCTGGGGTAGTTGACCGGCCTGGATCCAAGGGTAATCTGGCGGTTGGTGTCTCCGGGCATATCGTTTCATTCCTCACTAACAGGATGGCGTCCGGGACGGATGCCGGGGCTTATTCCGGCAACGGCGGGCGGGCCTTGTGCCAGTCCGTTGCCTGCTCGTAGGCATAGGCCAGCCGGAGCAGCAGGGCTTCGTCCAGGTCGCGTCCGACGAGCTGCAACCCAACGGGGAAGCGGTCCTCCTTGGCGAACCCGCATGGGATGGATATGGCAGGCAGCCCTGTCTGGCTGCCCATCCCGTTCAGGTACACGGCGCGAGACCGGGCGGGAACGGTCCGGCCCCTGATGGTTGCGGTGTCCGCGTCCCACTTGTCTCCAATGGTGCTGCCGGTGGGCATGGCGATGGCGTCGACCCCCTGGAGAACTGCGACAACCTCCTGGCGGATGGCCATGCGCTTGTGCTGGCCGTGAAGATACTCGGCAAAGGTCTGGGAGTCGCCGCGCTCCAGTTGCGGATGCAATTCAACCCAGTCGTTCAGGACATGCTCAGGGAAGTTGTCCCTGAGCCACACGGGGGCTTCCGCGGCCAGGGAGTTGTTCCGGGCTTCATAGCTCAATGGGATGTTCACCTCCTGGACCTCTGCACCCAGCTCTTCGAGGACTGCCACGGCCTTGCGCACCGCATCTTCCTCGTCTTGTCCGATCCAGTCTTGCCAGACCCAGGAATCGGAAGGCAGTCCGATTCTCAGCCCCCGGATGCCATCGCGCATGGTGGACAGGTATTCCCCGGGCGGGATGTTCAGGCTTATTAGGTCGGCGGGATCGTAGCCCGTTAGGGCTTCCATCGCTATTGCGTTGTCCTCGACCGTCCTGGTTATAGGCCCCGCCTGGTCCGTGGTCCAGGACGTTGCCCAGACCCCGGCCCGGCTGATGCGGCCAAACGTGGCCTTGAAACCGGCCAGACCGCAGTTGCTGGCGGGATGGCGCACCGACCCCCCGGTGTCGGTGCCAATGGACAGGAGGCCCATCCCTGCGGAGACGGCGGAACCGGAACCGCTGCTGGTGGTTCCAGGACTGGTGTCCGTGTCCCAGGGGCTGTAGCACATCACCGGCGTCTCGCCGCGTCCGATGTGTGAATAGACCTTGCCCAGCAGGATAGCCCCGGCATCCTCCAACAGGGTATGAACAGTGGCGGACTCGGCTGGCTTGAAGTCGATCTCCCTGGGGTTGCCGAAGGTCGTGGGCACTTCGTGCGTCGCTATTACGTCCTTGAGCGTGTACGGGATGCCGTGCAGCGGCCCACGGTAATGGCCGTTGGCGACCTCCGCCTCGGCCTGCCGCGCTTTCTCCATTGCATAGTCGGCTGAGAGAGTCGTGAACGCTCGCAGCGTAGGGTCCAGCCTTTCGCTCCGGCGGATGCTGGCCTCGGTCAATTCCACCGGGGACAGTTCGCGCCTCTCGATTAAGCGGCTGACCTCTCCGATGGTCGAGTTGAGCAAATCTTTGTCGGTCATGTCCAGTCCTTCCGCCTAGCGGGGCTAGGGACTTATGCTGCGTCTCTTGTGTTCGCCGGACGGGTTCCCGCGCCGTTACGCCGTGCTTGCTCCGTTTCCCATGCCTGGAACGGGGTATTTGGCCTGGTCAGGCCGGTAATTGCGGAATTTGGGCATGACCTGGGTAGCGAACATCTCCATGGAGCGCAGCACCTTTTCCTGGGGAATCTGTCCCAGGGAGAAGGTGCAATTGAGGTAGGTCATACCGGTGGTCTCGGTCAGACGCTGGACTTTCTCGGCAACCGCATCGGGAGTGCCAAAGAGCCAGTCCTGGTAGAGCATGTCGGGGTCATCTTCCCCGGGCAGGGTGGCGGTTAGATCGGTGCGGGCCTTCCCCGCGTCCACGCGGAGGGTGTTGGTGCGGAGTCCCCGTGCGCTGCGGGTGTGCCAGACGGCATGGGGAAGCTGCGCCTTGGCGTCTTCTTCGGAGTCGGTGACGTAAACGCCACGCTGCACGATGAACTCCTGGGGCCAGCTCCTGCCCGACAGGTCCACCGCCTGCTGGAACATGCGCCATGACTCGACAACGCGCTCGGTCGAACCCGCCGTTCCGCCGGTGATGACGTTCATCCCCCGTTTCAGGGCCGAGGCCATGCTCTCGACGCTGGAGGTGGCCCGCCAGAATGGAGGGTGTGGTTCCTGCAACGGGCGGGGCAGGATGGTGGTCTCTGGAATCTGGTAGTAACGGCCCTCGTGGGAGAAGGGAGCATGGGCCAGGGCATTGGTTATGACATCCAGCGATTCCTCGAACATCTCCCGGTTCTCTCCCAGGGGCCTCTGGAACCTCTGGAACTCGTACTCCTGGTAGCCGGTCCCGAACCCCACCTCCAGCCGTCCATTGGTCAGGTGGTCGAGCATGGCTATCTCTTCAGCAGTGTGGATCGGGTTGCGCAGCGGCAGCACCACCACCGCAGTGCTGAAACGCACCCTCTCAGTGTGCTGGGCCAGGGTCGAGATCAACAGTAACGGGTTGGGCAGGAAACCGTAGCTGGAAAAGTGGTGCTCCGCGGCTACGACGTAATCGAACCCCAACTCGTCGGCCAGTTTGGCCTGCTCTATGGCGTTGGCGTAGACCTGTGAGGAAGGAAGCATATCGGGGGACTGCATGAGCATGAAGATTCCGAATTTCATCTGGTCTCACCTTGATTTCGATTTGGATGTTCCAGAGGTCAGCCCCGGTTTCTCCGGGAAGCCCGGACTACTGGTGTCCACCTTCTGGGAGGCGTCACTGCGGACCGCAGCCGCTTCCATTCTCACCCGGCTGATGCCGCAGGGAAAAGCCGACTTCGGACCTGTCTCCAACCTGTAGGGTGACATTGCCGGTAAGCGCCCGGAGTTGGCGGAGTTGGCGGTTGGAGCCTATAACGAAAGGCCGGGGGTCCGCCGAGGCCAGAGCTTCCAGGTCTGGTAGAATCTCCTCCACTTCCTCTACAACCTCTTCAACTTCGTCAAGCGACGACCAGTTCTCATAGAAGTTGCGATGGCCTCTGTCGAAAGCGTCATGCAAGGCGCGGTTGAACGGCCCGGTGTCGTACTCAGGATATGCCGCCAATAGGTGCCGTCCCATAGATTCCACTAACGAGTGGGAATTGTGGTTCCAGCCCCGCCGTTCTGCCGCGAGCTTAAACATCTGCGCGACTGCGCCCCACGCCTTTTCGCCCGCCTGAAGCCGATTGCCCGTTTCCAGTTCCTGGCGCGCGTCGATGATGAAACGCCGGGCCAACTGCCTGCGCTCTTCAGGGGTCTGATGGTCCCCATGCGGCGGAATGGGCGGCACTGGCATCACTGCGGACCGCAGCCGCTTCCATTCTCACCCGGCTGATGCCGCAGGGAAAAGCCGACTTCGGACCTGTCTCCAACCTGTAGCTGGTAGTTGCCGGTTAGCATTCGGAGGGCATCCCGTTGCGTGTTGCTCGTTATAGTGAATGGACGAGGCTCTGATGAAGCCATAGCGTCCAAGACCGGCAAGAATGTTTCGATTCCCTCTACAACTCTCTCCACTTCGTTAAGTGACGACCAGTTTTCGTAGAAGTTTCGGTGTCCCTTGTCATAAGCGTCATATATGGCATCTGCTAACGGTTGGGAGGCATAGTCATCCTCGTATTCCGCCCGCAGGTGTCGTCCTATATTGACTATGTGCGGGTGGGACATATGCTGCCAGCCCCGCCGTTCCGCCGCGAGCTTGAACATCTGCGCGACTGCGCCCCATGCCTTTTCGCCTGCCTGAAGCCGGTTGCCCGTTTCCAGTTCTTGGCGCGCGTCAATGATGAAACGACTGGCCAACTGCCTGCGCTCTTCAGGGGTCTGGTGGTCCCCATGCGGGGGAATGGGCGGCACCGTGGTCATGGGACTATGGCCCTCCATCAGAGGCTTTGGAGAAGGGGTCTCGGGTCACCAGGGAATGGCAACGGGATGTCATCTTGGGCTAGTATCCCTTCTGCTTATCGATCACGCTCAGCAACTCGCGGCCATCGGAGAAGCGGCGCAGGTTCTCGCAGAACAGGTCTATGGTCCGGTCCAGCCGCAGCGGGGAGCCGCCGGAAGCGTGGGGTGTGATGATCACGTGGGGATGGTCCCACAGGGGGCTGTCCGCGGGCAGCGGCTCCGGCGAGGTCACGTCCAGCCCGGCCCCGGAGATCAGGTCCTGGTCCAGTGCCTCCAGTAGCGCATCGCCGTCGATGATGGGGCCGCGTGTCACGTTTACCAGGAGCGCGCCGGGTTTCATGTGCCGGAATGCCTCCCGGTCGAACAGGCCTCGCGTGCGCTGCGTCAGCGGACAGCAGACCGACACCACGTCTGACTGCTCCAGCAGGTCATAGAAGCGGTCGGTGCCCCATATCTCCCGGACGAAATCGGGCTTCTCCAGCGGCTCGGGATCGACGGCGATTACCTCCATGCCGAATCCCCCGGCGCGGCGGGCAACCTCAATGCCAACCCCGCCCAGCCCGACTATGCCCAGGGTCGCCCCGCCCAGTTCCCAGGACTCGCGCCGGATCGACATGCGATTGTCCCAGGTGCGCTCGCGGACAGCCCGCCCTACGCCCCGCAGCAGTCCCAGCAGCAGCGCCCAGGTATGGTCTGCCAGGTGGGTTCCAACCGTGCCCTTGGCGCTGGTCAGGATGATGGGGCTTTCGACGAACTCTGAAAAGAGCAGGTTATCGATGCCCGCACCTTCGGTCTGTACCCACTTCAGTTGCCGGGCCGCCTCGAACAGGGGGCGGCTGAAGGAGCCGAATATAACGTCCACGTCGCCCACCAGGGCCAACTGTTCTTCCCGGGTGCGGGCGACGATGATTTCGTTGTCCCCGGACACCGCCTGGACTCGCTGCATTTGCTCTTCGGTCAGTTCGTCCAGGTTGGCGTTCATCATTATTTTCAAGGCGCAACCTCCGGCATGGCCTCCCAGTCCCGTGGGAACCCTGTTGTATATGGCTGGATTTTACACCTTTTTGAACAGCGCCGCGCCCGGTTCACTCAAGGGGAAGCATCGGAGCGCCGGTGGATCAGGATATCCCCCGATAGTTGTGGCAGTTGGGGTTATGCAGCCCGGACTCTTGTATAATCCGTCCCAACTTCCCGGCTCGAATACCCGTACTTTTCTCGGGGATTTCTTCTATGGGGGGACTTAAGGAGGATGGCGATGCTGGTAGTTGACTCGCAGATACACCTTTGGGGGGCCAATCTCCCGACCAACCCGGCCCACCGCCAGGTGACTTCATACACCGCAGACGAGGCGCTGCGGGACATGGACGAGGCCGGCGTGGACGCAGCGGTGATCCACCCGCCGGGGTGGGACCCCGACTCCGACGCCATCGCCGTTGAGGCGGCGCGGCAGCACCCCAACCGGCTGTCCATACTCGGCAAGTTCCCTCTTGACGACCCGGCCAGCGCCGGACTGGTAGAGGGCTGGAAAAACCAGCCGGGTATGCTGGGACTGCGGTTCACATTTCTCCAACCCCACCAGCAGACATGGCCCACCGACGGGACCATTGACTGGCTGTGGCCCGCGGCCGAAGCTGCCGGGCTGCCTGTAGGACTGGCCTGTGGCGGCTTTCTGCCCGTTGTGAGTCAAATTGCGGAACATCACCCGGGGCTGAAGCTGATCGTTGACCACATGGGGCGGCCCACCGGCCAGAGCGGACCGGCGGCCTGGGAATCCCTGCCCCAGTTGCTGGACCTGGCCCGGCATCCCAACGTGGCGGTGAAGGCGTCCGGCGCGCCCAGCTACTCGGCTGAGGCATACCCCTACCGCGACATCCACGACCACATCCACCGCATATACGACGCCTTCGGCCCGGAGCGCGTGTTCTGGGGCACCGACATCACCCGGATGCCCTGCTCCTGGCGGGAGTGCGTGACCTTGTTCACCGAGGAGCTTTCCTGGCTGACCGATGCGGACAGGGAGCTGGTCATGGGCGCGGCCCTGTGCCGGTGGATTGGCTGGGACTTGCCGGAGGTTTAGGGATGGGTATAATGTGAGCCACTACCAAGGGCAACATCATAAACGCGAGGTCAAGAGCTATGGCTGAGACTACAGGACTGGGACACGTTGGAATCTACGCGACAGACCTGATGAGGCAGCGGGACTTCTACAGCCGGGTCATCGGGCTGAAGATTGCCGATGAGGACCTGGAAGGCCGTGGAATGGTGTTCATGAGCTCCGATCCGGTATCGGAGCATCACGAGTTTGTCCTGATGAAGGGCAGGGTCAAGAACGACGACACCAATGTCATCCAGCAGATTTCCTTCAAGGTGCCTACCATCGGCGACATGCGGGAGTACAAGCACAAGCTGGAGGAGGAGCCGGACGTAACCATCGAGCGGATCGTCAGCCACGGCAACGCCTTCGGGATGTACTTCCTGGACCCGGAGGGAAACCGGGTGGAGCTATACTACCGCACCGGCTACCCCGTCCCCCAGCCCCATGGCGACCCCATCGACCTGGAGAGGTCGGACGAAGAGCTGCTGGCGGACGCCAGGGATCTTCTGAGGACCAAGCAGCCGGTCAAGTAACGAAGACTGTTCTGACGCGGGTAACGCCGCGACCGGAAAACCGCCCAATCCCAAGGCAACACTGCCGGGATTGGGCGTCTCTATTTTCGGGAGATGTACAGATGAAAATAAGCAACGTGGAAACGTTCCTGGTTGACGGCGGATGGCGTCCGTGGATATTCGTCAAAGTGGAGACCGACGAGGGGATCACCGGCTGGGGCGAATGCACCGATCCCCGGTCTCCCAACGGCGTCGTCGGCACCATCAAGGACCTGACGCCGACGCTCATCGGCCAGGACCCGGGGGCCTACGAGATGCGGGCGTGGGACATGTTCCGGGCGTCGCGCCAGAGTCCCGGCGGCATCGTGGCCAAGGCCATCGCGGGCATCGACTGCGCCCTGCTGGACGTGAAGGCCAAGTCCCTGGGCATCTCCGTAACCGAGCTTTTCGGCGGTCCGACGCGGGACTCGGTGCGGGTCTACTGGTCCCACTGCGGCACCAGCCGGGCACGCTACCCGGAGCTTCTGGGGACGCCGCCCATCCGCACGATGGAGGACATCTCCGACCTGGGCAGGGAGGTGGTGCAGCGGGGGTTCACCGCCCTTAAGACCAACGTGGTCATGCCCGGCGACCCGGCCACGGTGTACGGCGGCGGTTTCGCCCGCGGCCCCGGCAGCACCGACGGCGCCATCACCGCGCCGGTGCTGCGCCACATCGAGGAACTGATCGGGACGTTCCGCGACGCGGTGGGGCCGGACGTAGATATCAACCTGGACCTGAACTTCAACTTCAAGCCGGAGAGCGCGGCCCGGATCGCCGAGATGCTGGAGCAGTTCGACCTGCTGTGGCTGGAGATCGACATGTACTCTCCGGAGGCCATCCGCCGCATCCGCGAGTCCACCAGCACCAAGATATGCACCGGCGAGAACCTGTTCTACATGCGGGAGTACCTGCCCTACTTCCAGATGCAGGCGGCGGACGTGTTCATGGTGGACGTTCCCTGGAACGGGTACACCCAGTCCAAGAAGGTGGGAGACCTGGCAGAAGTGTTCCAGCTAAACGTGGCTCCGCATAACTACTACAGCCACATGTCCACCTCCATCAGCGCCAGCCTGTGCGCCGTGCTGCCCAACGTCCGCATCATGGAAATAGACATAGACGACGTGCCGTGGAAAGACGACATAGTATCCGAGTTGCCGGAGATCACGGACGGCTACATGACCATCCCCAACCGCCCAGGCTGGGGCGCGGACCTCAATGAGGAAGAAATGCGCAAGCACCCCTGGGCAGGGTAGTTGACTTCCCTGTTTGAGCGTGGATGGTTCCTGCGGCTTTAGTCTCCCCGCCTGTAGCGTCCAGTTCCGCTTTCAGTTCCCAGACGCGTTCCTCGGCCCGTTCTGCCCGTTCCTGGGCGGCTATGCGGGCTTCCCGCTCGTCGCCGAACCTGGGAATGTGGCGTCCGGTAGCCGGGTCATACCAGACCAGTTGACCCCCTTCCCAGCGCAGATGCAGGTTCAGGACTGAGCTATAACCCTGCTAGGTCTCCTCGGCGAGTTGCTCGATGGGGATGGACTCGTAGGCATCGTCGGCCAGCCGGTCTCCGGAGGGGTCGAAGCGCCAGTATTCGGGGATTCCGAGGTTAGCGTTAGCCCAACCGCTTCTCGCGGACGTCGCACCGCCCTGTGCTTGGCGACCCGATTTCCAGCACGAAGTCCGGGGGCTTGCCCTGGTGAGAGATGATATAGCCATTCCCTGCCTGGTACGCTCCCGGATTGACGTTGAACGCGATGAGCAGGTCCGGCGCCATCAGCCCCCGCCGGCTGGTGGTGGGTTCCCGGCTGATGTAGACCTCTCTGGTGATGGTGGTGGTGTCCGGGTGGCCCAGGTGTTCGGCCAGGTGGAGGCCGTTGCCGGGGGAGTTGAAATAGATGTAATTGTTCATGTCCTCGGGCGTGGGAGGGTCCGGGAGCCGGACGGAGCCGGGAGGATGTCCCGTCATGGGAGAGGGGCTGGTGGTCATGGCGGACCTCATGGGTTTGTGTGAAGGCATTATAGGGCATTGCGTTGCCTACCCGTCTACCCTCATCCCGCCGCCGAGGCTCTGGCCCTTCCACTCCGGCCGGTAGTAGGAGTAGACCGAGGACGTAACCGGCTCGGCACGCACCGGGAAGAGGGCGCGGGCCTGGAACTCCAGGGACAGGGTCTCCCCCGGCTCCATGTCCTCGATGTAGATGATCACCTTGCGTCCGGCCACGTCGTGGCGCTTGATCCTCGGTTCAGACTCAGCCATGCGCTGGATGGACTCCATGACCGGCCCGAATCCGGTGGGTATGGAT
The DNA here is from genome assembly GCA_034422355.1 of Dehalococcoidia bacterium. Classification (GTDB taxonomy): domain Bacteria; phylum Chloroflexota; class Dehalococcoidia; order Lucifugimonadales; family UBA3495; genus CATOSP01. Next base: position 37,560 of record DAOUJS010000059.1, read on the forward strand.
ACGTCCAGCACGACCATGCCCGCCTCCACGAACCTGGGAGGATTGAAGGTCACGTCGGCCGACACGGTGATGATGTCGTCCACCTCCACCCGGTCGGTGCCGTAGTCCACTTCGATGTCAAAGACGGGTTTGCCCACCGTCTCCACTTCCGGGGTGTTGAACCGGCGCACCGCCTGCACCACCACCTGCCCCCTGCCGCTGCCGGAGACCTCGATCTCCGGCCCAGCCGGCACTTCAAGGATATGCACCACGTCGGCGTTCTCCGGGGTGATGCTCAACTCCTCCTCCCATTCCCCGGAGGACAGGCTTACGCTCATTTCAACGTCCGAGCGGGCATGTGCCGCGAACCTGGTAAGGGCTTGCAGACCCACCACGGTGTCCTGGGTCGAACCGTAGCCGCCGTAGGCGTTGCGCTGGTTGACCAGCCACTTCCCGGCGTTGGATGCGCTGATCATGTCCCCGCGTTCCAGCAATGCCAGGGTCGCGTACCCGGTGGTCTCCACCGCCGCGCTCCTGCCGGGTTGGGGCGGGTGGATCATCCCCCGGTCGCGTGGGAGCGTTCCCGCCTCCGCAGCCACCGGCGCGGAACCCCAGCTAAGGCCGCCGTCGCCGGCTTCCGCCATCGACATCAGCTTGTCGTAGGCCGCGTCGGCCTCGTTGCTCCCGGCAAGCTCCAGGGCGTAGGAGACTATGGCGGTGGTGTAGGGGTCGTCTATGCCGTCCAGTTCCCCCTCCAGGTAATGGATGGCACTGGAGGACGCGGCCTGTTCCCCCGACTCCAGCAGGGCTATGGCCACGTAGGCCGTCAGGGCCGTGTTCCCCTTCAACCCGCCCAGGAGTTCCTGGTGATGGAGGAAACCCACCGGCTCAAATGAGCCGTCCCCGCGCTGGTGGCGCAGTATCCAGTCCTGGGAGGCGTTCAGCACGTCGGGATCGATGTGGATCATGCCCCTGGCCTGGGAGAAAGTCTTCAGCACAAAGGCGGTGAGCCACAGGCTGCCCTCTTCGTCGCTGTCGCCAAAGGCGGAGAAGCTGCCGTCGCCCCGGCGGTAGGTAAGCTCCCGCTGGTAGCCGGTGATCATCAGCCGCTCCGCCTTGGCCATGACCTCCGGCTTGATTTGCCCTGTGTCGCGCAGGTAGTCGGCCACGAATACGTTGGGCGCGAACAGGATCATGTTCTGCTCCCCGCAGCCGAAGGGCATCTGCAGCAGCCCCTCCAGACCCTTGATGGTCTGGGCCAGGTAGCTGCCGGTGACGGATACCAGCGTCCGCGCCGAGTCGTCCACGGCATTGCCGGGTACCGACCCGTCGAAGCGATGGCGGCTGCCCGGGGTCAATATCAGGTTCTCCACCAGTTCTTCGGGAACGCCCTCCGGTTCCACCAGCATTTCCTTGATTACCGCGTCGGCGGCTTCGGTGCTACGGGCCGAGACTTCCAACTCTATCTTGCCCACATCCGTAAGGCGGATGCGGAACTCCGCCCCGCCAATGTCGTTGGGGCCGACGGTGACGCTCCGGCGAGGGCTGTCCAGCAGTTCGTAACCATCCGACGGGGACAGGTCAACCTGGATTGTCTGCGGCGAGTCCAGGTAGTTGTACAGTGCTACCTTCGCCGGCAGCACCTCGCCCCTTATGCCGGAGAAGGGCAGGTCAACCTGGAGGAAGAAGGGCTGGAAGACCTTCAGTTCGCTCTCGGCTATGCCCAGCCCGTGCTCCCTGGACAGTCCCACGGCGCGCAGCACCCACGTGGTGATGCTGTCCGGCGCTTCCACGGGCACCGTTGCCAGCCCTTCATCGTTGGTGGTGACGCCGGTCCAGAGCCAGGTTTCCGGGAAGAACTGGCGGACGCGGGTAACCTCGGCAAGCTGGTCCGCCGCTGCTCCGGCGTCGGCTGAGACCGCCACGGGCGCGGGAGTTGCCATAGCCGCCGGTGCAGCATCCATCACAGCCATTTCCTTCTGGACCATAACGCCTCTCATGGCTTCCGCCACTACCTGGCCGAACTTGCGTTGAGGACGGTACTCCTTTCCCTCCGGGACATCCTTGTTGGTCATCACCACCACGCCGGCGTCCTGGAACGCCTCCATCGCGCCCCGGGCGGTGACGCGGCGGTGGATGCGCACGTCGTGAAGCTCGACCCGCGGCTGCATGTACAGCCGTTCCAGCTCGTTGAACACCTGCTGGAGGTTGAGCCGGTTTTCGGCGAGGATGAACACCGACCGGTCCACCGCCACCAACCCCACCTGTGCCGGTCCCTGGGTCTCCACGTTGATGTCCACAGCCTCGCCGGGCATTACCTGGTCTTTCCCGAAACCGGCCTGTACCCGGTGCGGGTAGACCGCCGCGACGTTGAACGGGATGTAGTCGGCGGCAACCTCGCCGTCGGGCAGCACCTGGTACACCAGCAGCCGCGCGCCGGGGGCCATGACCGGGGTCACGGTGAAGGAAATCTCGGGCGAGTCCGAAATCCGGGAGAAAACGACCTTCCCCCGCGCCACGACCTCGTAGTAGAGGTTGGCCGTATCCCTGGTGGTGTGGACCTTGAACCGGGCAGTATCTCCCACGTTCAGGTTGGCCGGGCCTTCCTGTACCACGTGAATGGAGCTGCCCGAGGGGGAATAGCTGGCCCGCATCTCCAGGGACGTCCAGGCGTCGTTGGTGCTGGCCTCCACCATCAGCCCGACCGCATCCTTGGGCGGCTCCACCGTGAGGACGGCGGTGCCGTTGCGCGTGCTTACCCGCTGCTCCCGCCTCTCGATCTGTTCCAGGTCGTCGTCCACGTATTGAAGGCGCACGGTCACCCGCTTGTCCACCGGCTTGTTGTCCGGCGTTTCGGTGACGACCAGGAATGAGAATGGGAGGGACGGCTTGAAGACGCTGCTCTCCGATACCAGGTGCAGGTTGACCGGCGACTCGGCCACGGTGAGCAGCCGGGTGGTGGTCTCCTCGTAGCCGGTGCTCTTCTCCCGCACCGTAACGTCCAGGTTCACGTTGCCCATGCCGCGCCCCGCAGGGACTCCCGCCACGTAGTGGACGGGCGGTAACTCGAAGGACTCGCTGCCGTCGATCTGCCGGGTCAGGGTGGCGAACTCCTCCCACACGCCGACGTAGCGAGAGGCGACGATCTCCACCTCGCCCTTGACCGGCCTGCCGAAGGTGTACTCGGCGTCGATCCGGCCCGTGATTTTCTCATTGGCCAGCACCCATTCCTTTGGCAGGTCTACGGTCACCTCGTACTTGGGCAACACGTACTCCTCGACCCTGACGTCCACCTCCGCCACAGCGCCGTCATTCCCGCTTTCGCGGGAGTCCACTGCGCGGGCGGTTATCTTCCATACGCCCAGGTTCGGCTCGCTGGAGAGGGGCATGTCCAGGGTTGCCATGCCGTATTCGCCGGTGGCGACCGTCTGCTTGAACACCTTGGAGCCCTTGGCGTCCTGCACTTCGATGGTCACGTCGCCGGTCAGGGGCCGGAGTTCCGGGCCGACGGTGAGGACGCGCATCATCACCTTCTGCCCCGGCTTGTATATGGGCTTGTCCGTCTCCAGGAACAGCGTAGCGCCGGACTCCACCCGCAGGGACGCGGTATCGCTGAAGCCCGGTCCTTCCACGGTGAGAAGATAATTGTCCGGGGGCAGGTCCGGCACGGGCAGCGAGACCGACCCGCTGCCCATGACCAGCCCCGAAGCGGTCGCGGCCTCGCGTCCGCCGGTGTTCAGGGAAACACGGACGATGCCCTGTGCGGGTACGCCGCCGTCGAACAGGGAGACCGATATGCTCCCCGTCCGTCCCGACCTGAGTTCCCGCGGCGCGATGGCCACGTAGCCATCGACCCTTTCGGAAAGCGGCGTGTCCGGGGTCTGGGCGGTGGGGGCTGGGAGTTGGAACGGCGTCGCTTTCGGGACCGTGCCGGTGGTTGTTGCCGGAGACCCGTCCGGGGTGGCTGTTGGCGCTCCCAGGGCGATCATCGTGGGTGTTCCCGACACGGCCCCAGGGGTAGCGGGAGCTTCGGTCACGGCGGGTGTCCCCGGCACGGCCTGGGGCGTGGCGGGAATTTCGGTTACGATGGTTGGAACAGGTGGGGTGATGGTCGTTTGCTGCCCGGAACATCCCAGGACCGGGGCGGCGGTGAGGAACAGGACTCCCAGGACCAGCAGCAGCGCTCCGTGCTTCATGGCGTTACCTCTCCAGGTGTTGACGCGGTGTGTTGTGGTCTATATGACGGAGCGCGGCGAAAAAAAGTTCCACGCGGTAGGATTCCAGGTCGCTGTTCCGTATCAGGTGGCCTGGCCCACTGACATTTGCCCATTGCGAGTCCCGGATACGCTTTCCTGTCATAGTAACCGTCGGGATTGGCCAACTGCTCTGGGCAGGGCAGAATCCGGCCCTCTGCGGGGGATCGGGGCCCCATTAGCAGACCGCGCCGGACTCGCCCTCAGCCCCGGTTAGTGGGCGAGGATGGGGAGAATGTCCGGGAAAATTAAACGTCCCGTCCTCTGGCAGAGTCTGCAAGTATTCTGCCGGGTGCAGGTTGCGATGGACAATCCGGCGCGGCCAAGACTACTATAGTCGGGATGACTGGCAAGTGACTCGCCCATTGGAATGGAGGAGCGATGGCCTTCACGAGAATTCACCATGTCGGGATGGTGACCAGCGACTTGGGCGTGGCCCGGAACCTGTTCTGCAACGGCTTCGGCCTGTCAGTGGACGAGCACCGGACCCCCTGGCCCGGAGACGAGAATAGCGGTCCGGTAACGTCGGTTGAGTTTCCCATCGGCGAGATGTTCTACAAGGTAAGCAGGCCCAACAACTCCAGTAGCAGCGAGGCCCGGTTCCTGAGCGAGACCAACGGACGCGGCGGCATCCATTACATCTCCATCGCCAGCGACGACGTTCAGGCCGACGTAGAAACCCTCCTGGGCCGGGGGCTGCGGCTGAAGTCCGACTGGGACGGCTCCGGGCCGGTGTTCCTGGACCCGGCCACGACCCAGGGGCTGGAGATAGAGCTCAGGCCCGACGACCACTACTACGTCCACCCCTACTTCCGAGGCAAGGGGCTGGTAACCGGTATGGCCCACGTGGGCATCGCCGCCCGCGACGCGGGGGAAGTGCGTGAGTTCTGGGGCGGCGTCTTCGGACTGGCGGAGGACAAGTCAATGGAGCGCGGCCTGGTCCGTGACACGGAGCGCGCGCCCCGACCAGCCGGAGACCCGGTCCACCTGGTCGAGTTCCCCCTGGGCGGGTCGGTCGTCGAGGTCAGCATTCCCACCACCGGGGACAGCGGCACCGCGCGGTTGGTGGCGCAACGGGCAACCTTGGGCGCAGTCTACCATCACACCTGCCCCCACGCCCCGGACGTGCATAGCTTCACCGAGGAGGCGCTGGCCGCGGGTATCCAGCAGATTGGCAGCATCCCTCCGCGGGAGGAGCGCGCCCGCGTCGTGGCCTGGTTCCACCCCCGCACCTGCCTGGGAATGCTGGTGGAGGTGTGGAACCGCCCGCCGGGAGACTTCCACTACCAGGGTTAGAGGACAACTACTCCGGGAACAGCGTCAGCACGAACACCGACCGGGAATACTCGGCGTCGGCGTTTGAGCCAATGGCGACGGCGCTGAAAGCCTCTTCAAGTATCTCGTAGTCTTCGGAATCCATGCCGACGTCGTCCGGGTCCACCTGGGCGATGATGCGCTGCAGGTCGACGAACATCATGCCCTTCATGTCATCCGGCAGGTGTCCCCGAATCCGCTGGTACTCCGGCGCGTCGGCCAGGGCTTCGCCTTCGCCTTTCTGCACACCGACTATGGTCTCCAATACGCGCTCAGTGGTGCCAATGGTGAAGTAGCCGTCGTGAAGCACATACCCCGGAGAGTAGGCCGATTCGCCCATGATATCCCCGAGGTCGAACACCATAGCGGCCTCATCTGCGCCAACATCCACTGAATCGCGCTCCACCGGGGCCGCTGATTCAATCAGACCGGCAACCCGGTCCATGGTGTCTTCCAGTTCGCCCTGTCCGTCGGGAATATAAGACAACATGGCTGAGGCATCCACCGCGTATTTCTGAAAGTCGTCCACACTCTCAAAGTCGAAGTCCCGGACGCTGATAATGGCCTGCCCTGCCAGGTGGTCGAAGACGTCCTCTTCCAGGTTGATGTCAGTCAGGTCCTCAACGATGTCGATTCCATAGTCCAGCACCTCGTCGAGGGAGGAGTCCGTGCTCAGCTCACTCTTTGTACCATCGCCAGGCAGGTTGTATTGCAACTCCTCGAGCATATATTCGAACTCAGGAGGAAATCCCAGGTCTGCCAGGGTGTATCCCTCCAGTTCCGCGCGCCAGTTGTCCAGGTCAGGGTCAAACGATGCCGCGATAAGCCCCAGCGTGTCACTGGGAAGAAGCGATGCAGGTTCGCCGATGCCTGGGAAGCTGGCGGCGAATTCAGACCCGTTGGGAGCCACCGTATCCACTACCAGCCCACGGTCAGCGAACCGGGCAGAGACCGCAATCCAATCGGGAGTTCCCAGGATTCCGGACATTTGTGTCCTGGGCATCAGATCAACTCCAGATACGTCCGAGAGCTCGTCCATCACGGCCGTCAAGTCCACGTAGAACGATATCACGCGAGGGTCAGACATGAGGGCGCGGGCTTGCTGAAACCCTTCGGCCCCTGCCAGGGACTCTCCATCGCCACCGGAAACGCGGCCCAGGACCTCGTCGAGACCATCTTCGGTGGTTGGGAAGACGAGCCAGTCCTTGGACAGGGCGTAGAATTGTTCCTCACCGTCGTCGGCCCAGATATCGAATCCGCCGGAAGAATCTTCCTCAAACCGCGTCCCTTCCTCATCCTCCATGTATTCGAGCCAGGTCTTCAGAAAGTTTGACGCGGCGTCGTGGTCCCGCACGCCGAACATCGCCACCGCATCCGCTGACTCAAAGTCCTTTGCTTCCAGCACCGCGAAGGATATATCCGGGCCGAGCCAGGGGATAACGTCGGCCTCAAAATCGATCCCGGTATCGTCTTCAAATTCATCCAGGAGCTCATCCACCGAGTCTCGAAATTCGGGGATGTCCTGAAAACGCTCCCAGATATTCAGCATATGGCGGCCCTGGGCCACGCCGGGACTGAGGGTAGCCCAGCTATAGGCCAGCACATCACCGGGGAAGTACCGGGCCGTGTTCTCCGGCTCGGAGGACCTGACGCCAGGGAGCAGAAAGTATGCGGCTGCGCCCGCGGCTATGAGAACCAAAAGCGCCGCGATTACTATGAAGACCCACTTCATCCCCTTCCTCCCCACAGCAGAGATGGCGCGCCATTGGGTGAACCGAATTACCCCGGCTTTTGTTTCATAGACTGCCGCCCCGGGGCTGTTGGCACAACCATACTATAGAAACATGCGGACGGCCACATTACGAATTGCGGTATATGGCTATTTTGACAGCAGCCATGTCGGGGAATAAGCGGCTGTGCGACGGCATAAGGATTAGGAGGGTTGGCCGAAGGGGGCACAGGTGGCACATAGAGGTGCAATTAACGGAACGGCTTATACTCGCCGGCCGTCAGGGTCTGCATTGCCCAAAGTGTGCGGAGACCCGGAGGCAAGAGATGGGCCGGGAAACAGTCAGACCACCGGGGCTCCTATGAGGCAGGCAGGTTAACTTTGCACGGCGCTGAGAGCCTCGCTCTGAGACTCGCTGACTTTCACAACCTTGTCGAAGCCGCTGATGTCGAATATCTCGCGGATCGGGTCGGAGAGGGAACAGACCCCGAATTTCACGTCCTGTCTTTCGAGGGCTTTAGCGATCAGGAGAATTACCCGAAGCCCGGCACTGCTGATGTAGGTGAGCTGCTCCATATCCAGGATGACGGAGTGGTCAGCGTTCTTTATGACCGTCTCCAGGGCTTCCTGGAACTCCCTGGCATTGGTGCCATCAACGCGGCCTTCAGTTTTTGCGATCAGAGTATCGCCTTCTTTCACGGTATCAATATCCATCTGATGTGCCTCTTTCAAATCGGTATATGGGGGTTGTTGCTCTGGGCCAGGCCATGCTATGTCTTCTGGCGCAACTGTTTCAACAACGGGAGGTGCATTCCTGCCTAACCGGGTTTCCAAAGCCTCCATGTTGCCACGAACCGGGGCAACCGGGGCGCAGCCCAACTCGGACCAGAACTAAGTATACCTCAGCCCGCCAAAGTTATGGATGCGCTGCCCGCCAGTTGTCGAGGGCGGACGCCCGGTACCCGAGCTTCCTGTTGTTGGAAGACCGCCGCGGCCGGAGGCTCCGGCTACTCCTCCAACTGTACGGTGGCGGTTACCCTGGGGACGCTGCCTACCACACGGGTCGTGTGCCCATGCCCCGTCACGTCTTCGGCGAGGTTCACGTCTCCGGGGCCAAGCCGGTGGACCGTTCCGTCGGCAAGGCCGATTTCCGCTTCCCCGGAAAGGGTAATGATGTACTGCCGCCGGGGCGCCACATGGAAATCGCTGAAAGTTCCCGGAGGCGAGGCCCGGAATACAATCGCCTTGGCATTATGCAATGTGGTCCAGTCCGGGTGGGACGACGGATCGATTTCTTCGATGTGGGACTTCCCGTCATCCCCGGTATACAGCCTGATAGATCCCATGGGTCCCTCCTGTTATTGTAAAGTCCCGGCCCTAATCTTAACCCAAAACCGGGCCTTTGTACCGGGATTCCCGGATAGCGTCTCTAAATCCAACTGTTCCCAAATGAGTTCTCGCAAGGAATGGCATTCACTATTCACGGCGACTCTTCACTTTAGTTGATGCCGCGCTGCATCCCTCCATCGATATACAGATCGGAACCGGTCATGTAACCGGCGCGGTCTGACGCCAGAAAAGTTACCAGGTCCCCGATCTCCTCTGAACGCCCCAGACGCCTCATGGGAATCCGGGCTACCCGCCGGTCCAGCACATCGTCCGCGCTTAGACCCTGCCGCCCCGCCTCAGCCTCCAGCGACGCTTTCAACCAGTCAGTCTCAACGGGACCGGAAATTACATTGTTGACCGTGATGTTGAACCGGGCCAGTTCAGAGGATAGTCCTTTCAGATAAGCCATGAACGCCACCTGAGTGGACGTGGATACTACCGCTTCCTCGGTGGGCTGTCGCACGTCGATGGGCATACAGTGAATGATCCTGCCCCATCGAAGCTGCCTCATGTATGGGACGACTTCGCGGCTGAGACGAACGGCGCTCAGGTAGTTGTGCTCGAAGGCGGCCAGCATCGAATCGTCACTCATCTCGGAAGGATGTTCCCAAGACTCGTACCATACATGGCTTACCAGAATCCCAATCTGGCCGAACCGGTTGACGGTCTCCCTCACCACGCGCCGGGCGGACCGGGCCTCGGACAAGTCCACCGGGATTGCCAGCACGTGGGTCTGGGATGCTATACGCGCGAGGTCCAGTTCGGTATGGCGGAGGTCCTGTTCATTTCTGCCGCAGATGGCCACGTTGGCGCCCTCCCTCACCAGGGCTGTAGCGATGGCCCGGCCCACGCCCCTGGTGCCGCCTCCTACAATGGCAACGCGGTCCCTCAGACCCAAGTCCATTTCCCCACACTCCCCGTTTGGTGGTTAGCCGCCGATTTTCAGTACCGGCGCTGGCGCCCAGTTGCCAGGTATTCCGGCTGAAATTAAAAGAAGACTGGCAACTCCTCTAGATCACCGACTTGTCCTGCATCTCCTTGATGTCCTGTCCTGAATAGCCCAACTCCTCCAGGATTTCACTGTTGTGCTCCCCGAGGAGAGGAGGATGCCGGTCCAACCCGCCCGGGGTGCCGGAGAACTTGATGGGCAATCCCGTCTGCTTGATGGACCCCAGCGTCGGATGCGGTATCTCCTGGAACATGTCCCTGGCCAAGACCTGCGGGTCAGAGAAAACGTCCGCCAAGTCATTGATCGGTCCTGCCGGGACGCTGGCCCCGTTAAGGGCGTCGACCCACTCCAGCACGGGACGCTGGCTGAAGACCTCTCCCAGAAGGGAGACCAGCTTATCGCGGTTCTTGACCCGGTCCGGGTTGGTGGCGTAGTCCGGGTTGTCCTTGAGGTCCGGACGCCCAATAGCTTCACAGAAACGCTCCCAGATGCGCTCCGAGCCGACGGCTAGGTTGAGGAGTTTGCCGTCCTTGCACGGAAAAGCCTGGTAGGGGACCAGGGTCGGGTGGGCCGCGCCCAAGCGTCTCGGAGCCTCGCCATTGGCGAAGTAGTACGCTGCCTGATAGGTGAGCCATGCAACTTGGGCATCCAGCATGGACACGTCGATGTACTGGCCCTCGCCGTGGACGTGCCGGTGGTGAATCGCCGACATGATGCCGAAGGCGGCCCACATTCCCGCGCCGATGTCGGTGACGGCCACGCCGATCTTCTGCGGCTCCCCGTCCGGCTCACCCGTGATGCTCATCAGGCCGCCCATGCCCTGCATGATCTGGTCATAGGCCGAGCGGGTGCGGTACGGCCCGCCCTGCCCAAAGCCGGAGATGGAGCAGTAGATAATGCCGGGGTTGGTTGCCTTGACTTCCTCATACCCCAGGCCGAAGCGCTCCATGACCCCGGGGGTGAAGTTCTCCACTACCACATCCGCGTCCCCGGCAAGTTTGAGGAAAATCTCCTTTGCCTTGGGGTCGCGCAGATTGAGGGTGAGGCTGCGCTTGTTGCGGTTGATGGAGAGGAAATAGGCGCTTTCCTCCTGGATAAAGGGCGGCCCCCAACTACGGGTGTCATCCCCGGTGCCGGGAATTTCGATCTTGATGACGTCGGCCCCGTTGTCTCCCAGCATCAGGGTACAAAACGGTCCCGCCAATGCGCGTGTGAGGTCCAGCACGCGAATACCTTCAAGCGCCTTCATTTTCCCGGCTCCTCGTCCTGCTTATGTGTTGTCCGCAGGGTCGATCAGGCTTCGGCCCGGCATCCCGGAAGAACGCCGCATTGCCTGACAAGTCCCTGCTCATGCGCTGCTCGGGCCTTCTCCAGCCAGGGCCGTACAGAACGCGAACAATCTTACCACAGTCAGAGTGGCTAGTTGCCATAACCTGCACGAGTGAATTAGGATTGTACTCGGAAAATCACGGGGAATGGAGCGCGGACGTATCGTTCGCACGCTGTGAGAGACATCGCACAGGCTATCAATCGAAGAATGTGCCTGCGGCCAGCCTCCAGTGAGCTCCCAACCAAAATTCGGAATGGTGACATGCGTAGGTCTTCAGACATTCGATCACTCTGGGCCATAGCCTCAGCGCTTGTAATTTTATTGGCCATATCGGCCTGCCAGGGGTCTCCCGCAGCGACGGAGGCTCCGCCCGCTACAGTGGCGCCCCAGACTGCCAATACACCCGAGCCGACGGAACCGCCACCCCCAACCGATACGCTGATTCCCACGGACACGCCTGCACCGACGGATACTCCCGTACCCACGGAGGTTCCTGCGCCCACTGACGCACCCACGCCGACGGATACGCCGGTCCCGACCAACACGCCCGTGCCTGCGAACACCCCTTTGCCTGCTGCCACACCCGAGCCAACTGCTACCCCGACTCCGGAACCCACTCCGACCCCCACGCCCACGAACACCCCGGAGCCGACGGCCACGCCAACCCCCAGCTTCGACGGGGTATTCGTGATGACTGTTGCCAAACCCCAGGGCAAGTCCTTCTCCGGGAAGCAAGTGGAATTTCGCATCGGCGGTCTGGAGGCTGCGGAGTCGGTGGAATGGCAGGCAGGCGCGGTGACGTTGCTGGAATTGACGGCGTCGGGCAGGCTGGGCCTGCTGCCGTTCAGCCCAATGGTCCAGGCCAATGACCTGCCAAGTCCGGCCACGCGCCCGGCAGGGCTGCTGGCCAGGCCGCTGGCCCAGCCTGCGCCGCCTCATATCATCGTCGGTACGGCGGCAGTCAATGGTTCGGGAGTCCCGGAGGGAACGGTGGTCACCGCTTGGGTTGACGGAGAAGCGGTCCCCGGAGCCTCGTCGGAAATCATGGCTGCGCCGGAAGAGGGCACATCAGTCTCGGAGCAAGCTGCCAGGACCACCGAGCCGTTGGGAGATAACCTGGTGCGCGTGTGGAGCTTTGACACCGCAACCCAGTCCTGGCGCTTCTTCGACCCACGCCCGGGCCTGGCCGCGTTCAACACCATCACAGAGTTCGAGTCGCGCCGGTTTTACATCTTCGTGGTCAAAGAAGACCAGTCGGTAACCGTGGATGGTCACGATTTCGTCTTCGTTGCCGGTTGGAACTATGAGCGGTGGTGAATCGACACCGGTGCGCTCTGTAGACAACCTGTGAGCCGGGCGAAAGCCAGACCAAAAGCATATTGCCCTGTTGCCATTCCGGGTCTTCGGGGATACTATAAGGCAACTGGAGAGGTTGAGTTATGCGCAGAGTAATCGTTCCGCTGCTCTTTATCGTTCTCGTGTCTCTGGCCGCGGTGTTGCCACCGGTGTATGCCAGTCCCGGCGACGGGGTCAAGACTGTAGAGAAGGCTTGCGCCCTGGAAGAATAGGCCCGGGCGGCTTCACCACGGTTCCCCGTGTGGTCCATGCCTCCGGAGAGGTGAGTCATGCGCAGAGTGATTGTCCCGCTGCTCTTTGTCGTTCTCGTGTCCCTGGCCGCGGTGCTGCCTCCGGTCTATGCCGGCTCCGCCGACGGGGTCAAGACAACAGTGAACGCTTGAGTCTCCGATGAATAGGCCCGTGCGGCCTTTCTGCAGTTCCCCTCGTGGACATACTCCACTTGCATCACACCGGTCACAATGGCCGGCCCGGATGATCCGTCGGCCAACCTGTAACCTCCTACTGTTTGCCTGACGCAGGCCCGTGCTTGTCCGGGCAGTCAGGCACATCCGGCCGGTACCGGGACGGGAAGAGCGGTAATGTCCTCGTCTAACGACAACGACCCTCATTACGATCCCTCAGAGATCCCGACTCCTCGTCCCGCGGGACGGGTGGTGCTGATCGATGACCTGGACCGGGTGCTGCTGTTCTGGTGGGATGCCCTGAAGGTCTGGATTACGCCGGGCGGGGGCCTGCACTCTGGCGAGACCTACGAGGAGGGAGCGCTGCGGGAACTCCGGGAAGAGACGGGGTTGTCAGCTCCGGCACTGGGGCCGTGGGTCTGGACAAGAGAGCATGTGTTCCGATGGAACGGGCGGCTTTTCGATGCAAGAGAGCGGTTCTTCCTGCTGCGCACTCCCAGGTTCCAGGTGTCCATTGAGAATATGGACCCTTCGGAGTTGGAGGAAGCGTACGTTCACCGCTGGTGGACGGCGGAAGACCTGGCGGACAGCGCTGAATCCTTCGCCCCAAGACGCATCCCCGGTCTGCTGCCGCCGCTTATCAGAGGAGAGATTCCCCCGGAACCCATAGACACCGGGGCATAGGGGACGCAAGAGTCAGTCTGTAGGCAAGGTTCAGGATAGGGGAGGTTACATGGTGCCGGGGGAGGGACTCGAACCCACACACCCGCGAAGGTAGCGGATTTTAAGTCCGCCGCGTCTACCGTTCCGCCACCCCGGCTGATTCTCCTCTCCGCTCCCTTCACTCGCTCAACTGGGGTGCCCCTGTCCACTCGGTTGGAGTCTCCCTGGGCCACAATGGGGACTCCGATAGCGCCGAGACGTGTAGCCTGGAGTATCCCCGGCGGGTGCGTTGCCTGATGGTAAGAATAGGGGTAGGGTTACTGTTGAAGGCAACTCGGGGGAGTTAATTTGGAGGCGACGGGCGGATTCGAACCGCCGAATAGAGGTTTTGCAGACCTCCGCCTTAACCACTTGGCTACGTCGCCCCAGTGCTGACAACGCTGATTCCGGAAGTTGGTGCCGAGGGCGGGATTTGAACCCACACAGGCGATCGCCCACGGCCCCCTCAAGACCGCGTGTCTACCAATTCCACCACCTCGGCCTATTAGCGAGATATGGATTATACCATGAGTTGCGCACGCGTACACCCACCAATTCTTGAAAGAATCAGGACGGGCTAAGAATGTGGGAGTGGAGGCGGGGAAATGGGTTACAGATCGTCATTATACAGAGGCGCTAGGAACGCTCCCCATCTATCTTGACCGGTTGCAGCCAAGCACAGGAGCCGGATTGGACATGTACATCCAAAAGGCTGCATGTCGAGGGCAATAAATTGGTCCCTCCTAAATCTCCCGGAACTCGGGTTCCTGGTCTTTTAGGTAAAACTCGTTTGCCCAAAGTTCATCCAGGTATTCCTGCTCGGCATCGGTCAGCGGCGGAGTCTCCACTGCCGCGGTGTATTCCTTCAACTCTTCCAGGTTGGTGAAGTTGGGCAGGACCGAAACTATTTCGGGCTTTTTGAGACAGAACTGAATGGCCGATTGGCCCAATGTCCTGGAATCTTCCAACTCCAGGAAGCGGACGCGCTCCACCTTCTGCAAGGCTTCCTTCAGCCACTCGGCGCGGCGGTGGGCGCGATGGTCCCCCTCGGCAAAGGTGGGAATCTCGATGTATTCCCCGGTCAACGTGTTGGATGCGTGAGGCACCCGGGACAGCAGTCCGACTTCGTGCTCACGGGCTATGGGGAAGAAGTCTATGGCCGGTTCCTGCTCCAGGATGCTGTATATGATTTGCAGGCTGTCCACCTGCCGGTCTGTCATCGAGGTCTGCCCTTCCTCGAACCAGCCGATGTCCGGGCCGAGGGCTACCCCGTAGTAGCGGATTTTGCCCTCGACCTGGAGCTGTTCAAGAGTCTCGAACAGTTCGTCCCTCTCCAGGGCGTCCACCCTGGGATTGTGAATCTGGTAGAGGTCAATGTAGTCAGTGCCCAGCCGTTTCAGGCTCTGCTCACAGGCGTAGGTCACGAACTCCCGGTCGAACCGCTGGACCCTCTCCTGGTGTCCGACCCTGGGAGCGGTCTTGTCATAGAAGTCGTACCCGAACTTGGTGGCGATGACCAGGTCTTTCCGGCGGTGGCCCAGGACCTTGGCCAACAACTCTTCACCGTACCCCTCGCCGTAGGTGTCGGCGGTGTCGAAGAAGTTGATCCCCTCTTCCACCGCGTTCTCCAGAAGGGAGGCGCGCTCGTGGTCCTCCAGCTTCCCCCACCAGTTGGTGGCAACGGTCCAGACGCCGAATCCCACTTCGGACAGATTCAATTCAGTACGGGGCATCTGCCGGTACTCCATGACAGGGCTCCTCAGAGGTGTTTAATCAGGGCCACTAGGCAAGGTCGCGACCAAATAAATCCCAATTTTAATGTGAGAAGTGCCGAGATGTCTGGACCTGGGCCCTATCCGGCCGCCACCGCCAGCCCCAGGCTGCCCTTGATCTCGTCTATCTGCCGCTGAAATTCTTCGTCGGACAGGACGGGTTCCAGCTTGCCCAATGATACCGGGTCGAGAATGTCCACCCAGGAGGTGCAGCCACTGTACTCTTTATAGTAGGGCACGGTCACGGGCTGCTCCATGCGATAGACCCGGATCAACATGATGGCCAGCGGGAGCATGGGCTTCCAGTGGAGGCGGGACTGGGCGTAAGCCTTCGTCCAGATGTAATGCGGGGCCAGGTCGTCCACCTTCTCCTGGTCGGAGATTTCAATAAGCTCCTCGACCTTGCCGAAGTGCGAGAAGGTGATCGCCTGGCCGTCTCGTTCGTCGGACAGCAGGTCTCGCAGCGCAGGCTGGAACTCTTCGCGCAGCAGCTCTTCCCGCTGGTGCTCGTAGGTGGGGTACAGCAGGAACTCAGGATGTATCACCCGGAAGTCCTGGCTCTCTTCGTGAATACCGCCCTTGCGCAGCAACAGCGTCTGCCGTCCCTCGGCCAACGCCCGCACTGTTACCGCCCATTCCTTAAGCGCCACCTGGCAACTTTCAGCCAATATCATCCCTGGCTCCAACGTGTTGATTCGGTAGTGTGAGATTGAGCTAATGTTAACATCGGCCTTGGCTGAGGCTCAATCCCCGCGCCTACGCTGACTAGGGCCTGTTGACAAGATGTTCCAACCGCAACAGGCCGGCAATGTTCCTTGATGTGACCTCCGCCACCTCTTCCAGGGTTATGCCCTTCAAATCCGCGAGTTTCTGGGCTACGGTCTGGACGTGGCGGGGCTCGGTCCAGTTGTGCCGGTACTTCTTGAAGGGCTGGGGTGAGGCGTCGGTCTCCAGGACGATGTTCTCCAGTGGGATAGCCTTCGCCACCTCTTGCAGCTCCGGCAGTCTCAGCAGAGGACGGGCCAGGGAGATGTAGAAGCCGCCGTCGATGGCCTCCCGAGCCGTGGCCTCATCACCCTGAAAGTAATGCATCACGCCCCCCACGTCGCCTGCTCCCTCCTCTCTAAGGGTCTGGAAGACCTCCGGGTGGGACTCCCGAGAGTGGAAGATGATCGGCAGGGAGAGGCTCTTGGCCAGACGAATCTGCTCCCGGAACACCTGGTACTGCACATCGTGGTCCGGGGAGTCGGGCAGGAAGTCCAGTCCAATCTCGCTGATGCAGACCACCTTCTCGGAGTCCTCAGCCAGGGACTTCAACTCCTCGTAGGTCTCACCGTCGATCCGGTCACGGGCCTGCATCGGGTGGATGCCCACTCCTGCGTACAGCATGTCGTACTCGTTGGACAGACCGATGCACTTTTTTGTGGACTCGACGGTGGTGCCGGCCACGACGATAAACCGGACTCCGGCATCCTCGGCCCGTTGCAGAATCTCCGGCATCTCATGGGCCGGGTAATTGTCGATGTGGGTGTGGCAGTCTCCGAGAATCGGTTCTTGCGGCATTTGCCTTACTCCGTATCAGGAAGGATTAGTAAGGGATGATGGCTACGGCAATTGGAGATAGTATACACCCGCCCGGCGAGCATGGGTTTCCATCATCATTATCTCCAACAGCGGGAACGGAGATGGACCATCGAATCGGCCTGCACGGCCTGCATAAGCTCTGCTGTAATGCTCTTGGATTGACCTTTCTTTCACACTACGATTATCGTTGACACTGCATTAGGGCGGTGTTAGCATAATTCTCTAGTAAATTGGTCAACAATTGTAGGGGCGCGCTTTACCGATTCCAAGGCCGTGCCTGCCTGAGAGGGTGACTGTAAATGGCCACACAGCGGGTCATCTCGCGGACCGGGACCACTTCCAGCGATCTGGACACAGACTACAAGTGGGGATTCACCATCGACATCGACTCCGATGTTGCCCCCAAGGGTCTGAGCGAAGACGTCGTCCGGCTCATTTCCGCCAAGAAGGGCGAGCCGGAATGGATGCTGGAGTGGCGGCTGAAGGCTTACCGCCACTGGCTGCGCCTCAACTACGAGGAGCCAGCCTGGGCCAACATTGAGCACCCCAGGATCGATTTCCAGGACATCTACTACTACGCGGCTCCCTCATCGGGCAAGGACGCCCCCAAGAGCCTGGATGAGGTGGACCCGGAGATCCTGGAAGCCTTCGACAAGCTGGGCATCCCCCTGGCCGAGCGGGAAAGGCTGGCCGGCGTGGCGGTAGACGCAGTCCTGGACAGCGTCTCCGTGGCCACAACCTACCAGGAGACCCTGGAAAAGGCGGGCATCATCTTCTGCTCCATGAGCGAGGCCATACGCAACCACCCGGACCTGGTGCAGAAATACCTGGGCTCGGTGGTTCCCTACGGGGACAACTTCTACGCCAGCCTCAACTCGGCCGTGTTCAGCGACGGCTCCTTTGCCTATATACCCAAGGGGGTCCGCTGCCCCATAGAATTGATGACCTACTTCCGCATCAACCAGGCCGACTCCGGCCAGTTCGAGCGGACCCTGATCGTCGCCGAGGAGGGCAGCTACGTCAGCTACCTGGAAGGCTGCACCGCCCCGGCCCGCAAGCAACACCAGCTCCACGCCGCCGTGGTAGAACTGGTCGCTCTGGACAACGCGGAGATCAAGTATTCCACCCTGCAAAACTGGTTCCCCGGAGACCGGGATGGACAGGGCGGCGTGTACAACTTCGTGACCAAGCGGGGGAAGTGCGCCGGACAAAACTCCAAGATTTCCTGGACCCAGGTGGAGACCGGCTCCGCCATCACCTGGAAGTATCCCAGCGTCATCCTGCAAGGCGACAATTCGGTGGGCGAGTTCTATTCGGTGGCGCTGGTGAACAACTACCAGCAGGCGGACACCGGCACCAAGATGATTCACATGGGCAAGAACACCAGGAGCACCATCGTGGCCAAGGGCATCTCGGCAGGCCAGGGAAACGCCACCTACCGCGGCCTGGTCAAGATCATGCCCTCTGCGGATAACTCCAAGAACTTCACCCAGTGCGACTCCCTGCTCATCGGCGACAGGTGCGGCGCGCATACGGTGCCCTATATTGAAGTGCGCAACCCCACCGCGCAGATGGAGCATGAGGCGTCCACGTCCAAGGTCAGCGACGACCAGCTCTTCTACTGCCAGCAACGGGGCATCGGCGTCGAGGACGCCCACTACATGATAATCAACGGCTTCTGCCGGGGAATCTTCCAGGAACTGCCCTTCGAGTTCGCAATGGAAGCCTCCCAACTGCTGAAGGTCAGCCTTGAGGGTGCGGTGGGGTAAGCAGGAGCCACCCCAAAATCCATCCAACTCCAGGTGAGTGTTACCGGAACCTGCTCCTGTAACCATCAGACCACTATTGTCTGTCACGGAAATTGTCAGCTAGAGGACCATGAGCGACTCGAACAGCAACAACCAACCCATGCTTGAAGTCCACGACCTCCACGTCAAGGTAGCCGACTCGGGCATCCTCAACGGGATCGACTTCTCCGTCAACGCCGGGGAAGTCCACGCCATCATGGGACCCAACGGCTCCGGCAAGAGCACCCTGGCCAACGTCCTTGCCGGACGGCCCGAGTACGAGGTCACAAGGGGCGAGGTCGTTTACCAGGGTCAGGACCTGCTGGCAATGGAACCGGAGGAGCGCGCCCGCGAGGGAGTATTCCTCGCCTTCCAGTACCCGGTGGAGCTTCCCGGCGTCCGTGCCTGGCAGTTCCTCAAGGCTGCGGTCGACGCCCTCCGCGAGCATAACGGCGAGGAAGAACTCAGCGCTCGCGAGTTCGACCGTATGCTCCGGGACAGAATCAAGATGGTGGAAATCGACCCGGACCTTGCCCGGCGTACTGTCAACGAGGGCTTCTCCGGCGGCGAGAAGAAGCGCAACGAGATTCTGCAAATGGCCATGCTGGAGCCGAAACTGGCGGTCTTGGACGAGACCGACTCGGGCCTGGACATCGACGCCCTGCGCATCGTAGCCGACGGGGTGAACAAGCTGCGCAGCGACTCCAACGCCATCGTGCTGGTGACCCACTACCAGCGGATGCTCAACTACATCACTCCCGACTTCGTTCACGTCCTGATGGACGGCCGCATAGTACGTTCCGGCGGCCCCGACCTGGCCCATGAACTGGAAGAAAAGGGCTACGACTGGATTCGGGAGTCCGTGGAAGCCGGTCAGTAGCCTGATGACGGTCAGCAACGTCTGATGACAACATCCACCATACGATACCCACGGTATCGCGAAGACTTCCAGGCCCTTGCATCCGCCGGTCCCGGCCCGTCCTGGCTCGGCGACCTGCGCGCCGCAGCCTGGGAACGGTTCAACGAACTCGGTCTGCCCACGGCGCGGCGTGGCAACGAGCGTTGGAAGTACACCAACCTCCGGCCCCTGGCGGCCATACCCTTCGAGTCTCCGCAGGCCACGGACTCCGGCAGCGGACTGGACGCGGGGATGGTGCGGAGACTGGCTCCATGGGACGACGCATGGACCAACCTGGTCTTCGTGGACGGCAAGTTCTCCGAAGCTCTCTCGACCACCGCGCCGGGACAGGACGGGAACGTTTGCAGTGACCTGGCCTCAGCTTTAAGTGAAGATTCGGGAGTTATCCGCGATAACCTGGCCCGGCTGGCCCTATTCGACGACGATGCCTTTGCAGCCCTGAACACGGCCTTCACCAATGACGGCGCATTGGTCCAAGTGCCTGACAATGCCATGTCCGCTTCTCCGGTCAACCTGGTCTTCATCGCCACGGAAGGGCCACAGCCCCAGGTCACCCACCCCCGGACCCTTGTCCAGGTGGGGAGGAATGCACGGCTGACATTGGTGGAAAGCTACGTTAATCTGGCCGGTGGGAGAAACTTCACCAACGCTGTGCTGGAGATGGCAGTGGGCGAAGGCTCACATGTCGATCACTACCGCCTGCTGATGGACACGCCCGACGGGTTCCATGTCGGCACCAGCCGGGTGCTGCAAGGGCAGGACAGCTCGGTGACTTCCTCCTCCTTCACCACCGGCGCTGCTATGGCCAGGAACGATTTCCTGGTTACTCTGGACGCTCCGGGGGCATACTGCGAGCTGAAGGGCCTCTACGCCACCACCGGAAGTCAGCACATCGACAACCTGATCAACATCGACCACGCCAAGCCCCACACCACCAGCCGGTTGTTTTACAAGGGAATCCTGTCCGGCAGATCGCGGGCCGTCTTCGGCGGGACCGTGACGGTGCGGAGAGACGCCCAGAAGTCCGACTCCCGTCAGACCGACAAGAACCTGGTCCTGTCCCATGAGGCTGAGGTGGACAGCAAACCATCCCTGCTGATATATGCCGACGACGTTCAGTGCGGCCACGGGGCAACCGCCGGACACATAGACCAGGACACTCTCTTTTACATGCAGAGCCGGGGGCTGGACCGGGCCGCAGCCACCAGGATGCTCATTCAGGCCTTTGCCGCCGAAATAGTGGATACTGTTGGCGTGGAGCAGGTCCACGGGTTCCTTGAAAGCGTCTTCGCAGATGCTGTTCCGTTTGAGAACATCGCCCCATACCCGGCGCGGGACCGGAACGGACACTGATGATCCACGTTTTCGGTGCAGAATCGGTCGTATTCGGGGGGAGACCATGACCACCAGCAGTCCATTGGACCATAGACCGGTCATCGGCCCTGGAGTAGATGTTGAAAAGGTGCGGGCGGATTTCCCCGCGCTGCACCAGATGATCAACGGGAAACCTCTGGTCTACCTGGACAACGCTTCTACTACCCAGAAGCCCCAGGCTGTCATCGATACCCTGGTGCAGTATTACACCCTCGACAATTCCAACGTTCACCGGGGAGTCCACACCCTGAGCCAGCGGGCCACCGACCATTACGAAGAAGCCCGTGCCAAAGTCCGCAGGTTCATCAACGCAGAGACTGACGAGGAAATCATCTACGTCCGCGGCACCACTGAGGGCATCAATCTTGTCGCGCAGACCTTCGGCAGGGAGAACGTCGGGGAAGGCGACGACATAATTGTCACCGCGATGGAGCACCACTCCAACATCGTCCCCTGGCAAATCCTTTGCCAGGAGCGCGGAGCGAACCTGAAGGTAATCCCCATCACCGAGCAGGGCGAGCTGGTGATGGAGGAATACGAGAGGCTGCTGGGCCCTCGAACCAAGCTGGTGTCCATCGTCCACCAGTCCAACGCCCTGGGAACCGTCAACCCGGCCAAGCAGATTGTCGACATGGCGCACAGCCTGGGCGTCCCCGTGTTGGTGGACGGCGCTCAATCTGCCCCCCACATGGCCATTGACGTGCAGGATCTGGGGTGCGACTTCTTCGCCCTTTCCGGGCACAAGCTCTATGGACCCACTGGCATCGGGGTCCTCTATGGCCGGGCCGACTTGCTGAACGCTATGCCCCCGTATCAGGGCGGCGGCGAGATGATCAAGTCGGTCACCTTCGAGAAGACTATCTACAACGACCTGCCCCACAAGTTCGAGGCCGGAACCCCGGACATCGCCGGGGCAATTGGGCTGGGCACGGCCATCGACTACATCTCCAACCTGGGGATGGACAACATCTACAACTACGAGCGCGAGCTGCTAGAGTACGGCACGCAGCGCCTGTCCGCCATCGAGGGGCTGCAGATCATCGGCACGGCGCGGGAGAAGGCAGGGGTGCTGTCCTTCGTGATGGAGGGGATCCATCCCCACGACATTGGTACTATTCTGGACACTGAGGGAATCGCCGTGCGCACCGGCCACCACTGCGCCCAGCCTGTTATGGACCGGTACGAGATTCCCGCCACCGCCAGGGCATCCCTCGCTCTTTACAACACCAGGGAAGAGATAGACGCCCTGGTCAGGGGAATCGACCGTACCCTAGAGGTCTTCGGGAGAGGTCTTTAGTCAATGCCAGACCTGAGCGAGCTTTACCAGGAAATCCTGCTGGAACACAACAACAAACCCCGGAACTTCTACAAGCTGGAGGACGCCGACCGTTCCGCTGACGGCTTCAACCCCCTCTGCGGTGACAAGATTGCCCTCTACCTGAATCTGGATGACGGCGTGATCAGCGACGTCGGGTTCCAGGGTTCCGGCTGCGCTATCTCCAGGGCCTCCGCCTCGATGCTCACTCAGAGCGTCAAGGGGCGCAGCGTGGAGCGGGCCGAGGAGATATTCGACGCCTTCCACCGGATGCTTACCGAACCTGGCGAGGAACCGGACTACGATACCCTGGAAGACCTGGAGAGTTTGGCCGGGGTGGCTGAATTTCCGACGCGCATCAAGTGTGCTATTCTTCCCTGGCACACGCTCAAGGCCGCCCTCCAGGGCAGCCAGGAATCCGTTACCACGGAGTGAGACCTGTTCCCTGGCGGGGCGTTCATACAGGTAGCTTGGCCATTCCCCGACCGGCAGCCGGATTTTGTGGATGTGAGGACGTGAGGAAGATATGGGCAAAGAGGTCTGGGTTGTCACCACAAACTTGCAAATGTACCCGGTGATCGAGGATGAATCCCGTATTGTCGGGGTTTTTTCAAGCAGGGAGAAGGCTGAGGAAGCCGGACGGGATACCGTCGCCGCGTTCCCCGGCGCTGACCTTCACCCCGGTATCAAGTTCGGCGCTGAAGTCCACCGCTACCGGTTGGATGATCTGCTGGCAAACCCCTATGCGGATGACTTTCGAGACTGTCCAATAGAATGAAACGGGATCTTCAGCGAAAGTCTCAAAGACTCCAATCCCATCGAAAACCTTTGAAGCCATGCCAGACGTTCCGGATGTAACCCTCGACGGACTTTACGGCCAGATGGTCCTCGACCATTGCCGCAACCCCAGGAACAGCGACCCACTGGACAATCCAGACGTGGAGGCCGAGGAGTTCAACCCCTTCTGCGGCGACCGCGTGGTCTACCAGCTAAAGCTGGACCAGTCCGGGCGAGTTTCCGGTGCAAGCGCCAGGTCGGAAGGTTGCTCTATAATCCGCGCCTCGGCGTCGATGATGGCCGAACTGTCCATGGGCAGGACGCTGCCGGAATTGCAAGCCCTTTCTGACCGTGTGAGAGAAATGATGCAAGGACGCGGCATCGGCGATGGGCACGCCGCGGACCTGGGAGACCTGCACGCGCTGCAAGCGGTTAGACGATACCCAGTGCGCATCAAGTGCGCCCTGCTCCCGTGGACGGCCCTGGAAGTTGGCGTGGAAACGTTTCTGGCCTGTCAGGGCTGAGAAATCATCTCAACACCGGACCACCCAATGTTTCCCGCTTTGGCGCAGTGGAATTTCGCCCCTATGCGGCGCGCAGCAGCCCTCGCAGGTATGCGATGTGGCCTTGGTGCTGGTACAACTCCCCAACGATCTGACGGCAGATCGCGCCGACGGACATTTCCGGCCGTTGCTCCCTGGGAACCACCGCGTAGTCGTCGGCAGTCAGGTCCTTGAGGTACTCAAGGGTCCCGGCGCGGACTGCCTCTCCGTACCTCAGCAACTCTGCCAGGTCCAGAGCAGGGAACTGGGCCACTTGCTCCTGAGTGTGGCCAAAGCCGTTGTCGCGGGTGGGAAGCCCGAATTTCTCGTTCCACCCGTCCCGCTCCCATATCTCCAGCTTGCGCTGGATGAAGAACTGGAACCACATGTCTTCCACCCGGAGCATGTGCCACAGTATCCAGCCGATAGGGTTGGCCTCCGGTCCGGCTCGCCATGTAAGCTCTTCCGGGGTCAGACCATCCAGCGCCTCTTCCAAAAGTTCCTGTTCCTTCTCCAGGGCGTCCGCGATGAACTCATTAAGTTCCATTGCAACAGTCCTCCTGATGGAGTGATCAGCGGAAACATTAACACGAAGGGAGACTATTTTCATCCACGTCCGCGCCCGACCCACATCCATCAGGGCAATCGCGTTATAAGGGATGAATGGTAGACTTGGTGAGGCACGGAAGATGCGTATGTGATGAGGGGAAGAGGAGGAGTGATGAAGAAATCGCAGTGCGGGTTCGTTAT
>DAOUJS010000060.1:0-9820 GCA_034422355.1 Dehalococcoidia bacterium
CACGGGGGCGAGACGGTGGTTTGGGGCGACGCCGGGTATCAGGGTGTGCACAAGAGGGAGGAGACCCAGGGGTTGGAGGTGGAGTGGCAGGTGGCCATGCGTCCTGGCAAGCGCCGGGAACTGGAACCTGGGAGTGAGGAGGCGCTGGCGGAGAAGGCGAAGGCGCCGGTGAGGGCCGAGGTGGAGCATCCCTTCCTGAGGGTGAAGGGTCTGTTCGGCTACAGCAAGGTGCGTTACCGGGGGTTGATGAAGAACACGCAACGGCTGGCGCTGCTGTTCGGGCTGGGAAACCTGCTGACGGCGGAGGGACAACTGGGGGTGTAGTGTGCCTGCGGCAATTCCACTGGCCCACAGGCCCGCGTTAAACCGTCAATAAGGCCCTTAGAGGGCGAAACAAGGGGTGTGACGTTAACAGTCAGTCCAGGGGCGAGAATTTCTGCCCCCTTCACCGACTGGCCGGAGCATTCGGGCAATTAACGCCCTTGTTCAGACTATCCCTAATTTTCGCACAACAAGGGGCCGAAACATATTTTATCACACACTTGATTGGTGTAAGGTTTTCCATGCCGCTTATGTCATGTCCGGCGCGGCAGGCCTGGGTCCACCCGGAAAGGACCGGAATTCCCGGAAAATTCCCCGCGCCAGGGGTTGGAGCCCCCGGCTGCATCCCAGGAATAGTACCACCTACCGCGTATCCGGGGCTACCGGGACGCCGGGCGGGAGATGAGGAAGTGTGGAGGTGCCCTGTGAGCCATACCGGAATAGCGCGCCAGGCGAGGTCCCGGTCCGCAAGAAAGGCATTCCTGGCCCTCTCCGTTGGCCTGGGCATGGCGACCCTGTTCCTGTTTTTGGGCACCGGTCCGCTCGGGACCGCGCCGGCGGCCCACGCCGCCCTGTCGCCGCCGGACGCGCCGCCGGATGCGCCTGCTGCCAAGTGGGGCTGGGGCCCGGTCGATTTTGATGGTCAGCAGCACTGCCATAGCGCGGAGGAGATCGGGGAAAATCAGGCAAGGCATCATTCCCATAGCGGTTTTCATGCCGGAAAAGTCGAAGATGCTAGTTGGGATGAGTTCTGGAGGAAGTACGCAAAATATTTTCCGAATCCTAATGACGCGGCGAATGGATGGAAACCAAAAGATGGTCATGATGTATGGGCGATACACAAAAATGACGATAAATTCAAAATTGTCACATTTCGCCAAAGGTGGAGTCCTGATGATGATCCTCATTGGCACAATCACGGCGACGACGACACGCACTGGTGGACGCCGGATGCCGACGACAACGACAACTGCCTGTTCTCGCCGGAGTTCACGAATGAATCCTATGCCTTCGATGTACGTGAAAACACTCCAGCGGATTCACCGGTTGGAGACCACCCCGTAGAGGCCCATGACGAGGACGGGGATGATCCGACCTACACCCTGGAGGGAACGGACAGGGCTTCCTTCAGCATCGACAGATTCACCGGGCAGTTGGCAACCAGGGCCAAGTTGGACTACGAGACCAAGGTCACCTACTCGGTGACAGTGCGGGCCAGAGACCCAGGCGGGAGGTCCGATACAGCCCCTGTGACCATCACCGTCACCGACGTAGAGGAGCCAGGCGTAGTGACCCTGTCATCGCAGCAGCCCAGGGTTGGAGCGGCCCTGACCGCTACCCTGACGGACCCGGACGGAGACGTTTCCGGCGTGTCGTGGAAGTGGGAGAAGTCTTCCGGCGGCCAAGACCCTTGGGCCGTCATCACCACCGACACCACCAGCAATAGCGCGTCCACTACCTACACTCCCGCTGCCGGCGATGTGGGCGAATACCTGCGGGCCACGGCGTCCTACACCGACGGGCATGGGAGTGGCAAGAGCGAGGAGGCGGTATCGGACAATGCCGTGAAGCACCCGAACCGTGCGCCTGCGTTCCCAAGTCAGAACCAAAAGCAAACCAGAGAAGTTCCAGAGGACACCACGGCAAACCAGCCTATCGGCGACCCTGTAGAGGCCGATGACCCTGACAGCGACAGGCTGACATATACTCTGGGCGGTACGAATGCGAGGTCCTTCAATATCGTTGCAGAGTCGGGGCAATTGCAGACCAGGGCCGCTCTGAATTTCGAGAACAAGCCCAGCTACTCTGTGACGGTCACCGCCAGGGACACATCCAGAGAGTCCGCCACGGTTACTGTCACCATCAACGTGACCGACGTGGAAGAACCTGGCACCGTCACATTAACCGCCGGACAGCCAAGGGTCGGCAGACAGTTGACCGCCAGATTGACGGACCCGGACGGCGGGGTCTCCGGCGAGTCGTGGCAATGGGCGCGTTCCGACTCCACCACCCAGAGTGGCCCTTATACCGACATCAACGGGGCCACGTCGGCTTCCTACACCCCGGTTGCCGCCGACGTGGACAAATACCTGCGGGCCACGGCGTCCTCCTACACCGACGGGCATGGGAATGGCAAGAGCGCGAAGGCGAAGACGGCCAGTGCGGTGCGGGCCGCTAACAGCCCGCCAGGCTTCAGTTCGAGCCAGGTCACCCGGAACGTTGCCGAGAACACCCGGGCGGGCCAAGCCATCGGCACCCCGGTGACAGCCACGGACGCGGACACCGGCGACACCCTCACTTACTCCTTGGGCGGGACGGATGGAGCGTCTTTCAACATCGACAGCACCAACGGCCAGTTGAAGACCAAGGCCGCCCTGAATTACGAGAGCAAGAGCAGCTACACAGTGACGGTAACCGCCACTGACTCGTCAAGCGCCACAGGCTCCGTCAGGGTGACCATCAGCGTTACTGACGTGGACGAGCCCGGCGTAGTGACCCTGTCACTATCCCATCCCCGGGTCGGCACTCCGCTGACCGCCGCGCTGACAGACCCGGACGGGGTCGTTTCCAGCGTAACATGGTCGTGGCATAGTTCCACGAACAAGAGCTCCTGGGCTGCCATCAGCAACGCATCTGCTTCCTACACCCCCGTCGCCGCCGACGTGGGCAAATACCTGCGGGCCACTGCCTCCTACACCGACAGGCATAGGGGCGGCAAAAGCGCGAGCGCGGTCGCGGCCAACGCGGTGCTGGCCGCTACCGCCAACAGGCCGCCAACCTTCAACGACGGGACCTCGGCGGCCCGGAGCGTCGCCGAGAACACCCGGGCGGGCCAGAACATCGGCGACCCGGTGGGGGCCACCGACCGGGATACCGGCGACACCCTCAGATACTCCCTGGGCGGGACCGATGCCGCACACTTCGCCATTAACGCATCAACCGGGCGGTTGCAGACCAAGTCGCCCTTGGACTACGAGCGGAAGCGCAGCTACTCGGTGAGGGTAACCGTTACTGACAGATCCCTTGCGTCGAACAATATTCCGGTAACCATCAACGTCACCGACGTTAACGAACCGCCAACCTTCAACGAAGGAAATACGTCCGCACGCAGCATCGCCGAGAACGCGGCGGCCAATACCAACGTCGGCAGTCCCGTAGCGGCCACAGACCCGGACGGCGACAGCCTGACCTACACCCTGGGCGGCAAGGATGCCGCGTCCTTCGCCATAGTCGCGTCAACCGGGCAGTTGAAGACCAAGGCCCGGTTGAACAGGGCAACCAAGGCTTCCCACACCGTCACCGTGTCGGTCCGGGACAGCAGGGACTCCAACGGCAGTCCCGACACGGCAACGGACGGCACGATCACTGTGACCATCACGGTGACCGGTGTAAACGACCCGCCGGTCTTCCCTGACCAGGACCCCGATGCCCAGGGCGACCAGGATGCAAAAACCCTTGCCGTGGCGGAGAACACGCCCCCCGGCCGGAACATAGGCGGTCCGTCCCCGGCTACCGACGCCGACAGTGACGCGCTGACCTACTCCCTGGGAGGTACGGATGCCCGGTCCTTTGGCATTGTCGCGTCAACCGGGCAGTTGCTCACCAAGTCCCCGCTGGACTACGAGACCAGGAACCGCTACAGGGTGACGGTTACCGCCGCCGACACATCCAGCGCCTCGGACACCGTCACGGTGAATATAAACGTCACCAACCTGGAGGAAAACGGTTCCGTCACACTTTCATCCCAACAGCCGCGAGTCGGTGCGAGGTTGACCGCCACACTGACCGACCCGGACGGCCAGGTTTCCGGCGTGTCGTGGCAATGGTGGAGGTCCGACACCAGAGCCGGCACTTATGCCACAATCTCCAGGGCCACGTCCGCCAGTTATACTCCTGTTGGTAGCGACCAGGGCAAGTACCTGAAGGCGATTGCGTCCTACACCGACAGGCATGGTTCCGGCAAGAGAGCGGAGAGCGCCCCCACCAGCCCCGTCGCCCGGCCGCGGGCAAACGCCGCCCCGGTTTTCGCCGCGAACACTGCCACGCGAAGCATAGCGGAGAACACGCCGGCGAACCGGAACATAGGCGCGCGGGTTGCGGCCACTGACCCGGACACCGGCACCGGCGACAGGCTGACCTATACCCTGTCCGGGACTGATGCCGCGTCCTTTGGCATCGTCGCGTCGTCGGGCCAGTTGCGGACCAGGGCCGCGCTGGACTATGAGACGAAGCGCAGCTACTCGGTGATTGTAACCGTCACCGATACGGCCGGGGCGTCGGACACCATCGCCGTGACCATAAGCGTCACCAACATCGACGTCCCGGGGAAGCCCGGCACGCCCTCGGTGACGGCGGCTTCCGCCAGTGGGCACAGCGCCCTGTGGGCGAGATGGACCGCTCCCGGCGCGGCGGCTGTCATAGGCGGTTACAACGTCCAATACCGGGCCGGGACCAGCGGCAATTGGTACAGTGCCCGGAGTGCATCCGGCACGTCTACCACGGTCTCCGGCCTGACTCCCAACACCACGTACCAGGTGCGGGTCAGGGCCTACAACTCCGAGGGCCGCAGCGGCTGGTCGAATCCCGGCCAGGGCCGCACGGATGCCGCCCCCATCCAGCAGCAGCGCGCACTGCGTCAGCCCACCCGTACGCCCACCGTCTGTACGCCCGGCATCGGCTTCCGGACCGGGGTTCCCTGGTCATTCACTGCCGCCAAGGGCGGTGAGGACCCGCCGGACGTGTTGCTGGAAGTCTGGAACCGGGACCTCTGCGCTATGGACTTCAGGGTTTCCAGCGGCGCGAAATGGCTTTCCATTTCCCCCGCATCGGGCAGGTCAGAAGGCGCGCACCAGGAGAAGCAGATCAGATTATCGGCCGACATTTCCGGTCTTGATGTCGGCACGCATACGGCGGCCGTCCGGATTACCGCGCCCAAGGGCGGCAACTCGCCCCAGTCCGTCAGCGTGAGCCTGACCATTACCAGGCGGGCTCCCCCGGAGTCCAACTACTGCCAGGAGCGCACGGTGATAGAGTCCCCGGACAGCGCGTTCCGCGTGGTGGTCCCGGCCAACTCGGCGCCCTGCGACACGGGCATCACGGTGGAGAGCCTGGACGCGGACTCCCAGCAGACCCCCGTGGGGGAGGGTGTCAATGTTGTGCGGGCGGGCCAGGTGTCCGCCGAGGCAGCGGACACCCGCATCAATGCCGCGTTGTGGGCACTCCTGCCCGGAGACAGGGTTTCCGCGTGCGAAGAGGCTGGGTCGGCGGCCGTGTACCGCGTCGTGGACGGCGATTCCTGGGACCTGTTGACGTATCGCTGTGAAATGGACGAACAGGGCCGCGTCTGGATAGTGTTGCCGCTGACCAGTTTCGGCGTCTACGCCGTAACGCTGCCCGCGCCTTCCGTGGAATCCAGCGCCGTGGGTGAAGTCCGGTTGCAGACTCCCGAAGCCGCGGAGGCTGACATCTCGCCGGGTACTCCGTCTCCGGAGACGATGGCCTCCAACGGGCTGGCGTCTTCGGAATCTTCCACCAATGCCGTGGAGGCCCAACCCACGCAGGCCCCCAAGCCGGATGTTGTCCAGGTGGAGGTCCAACCCACACCGGCCCCCGGCCCGGACGTTGTCCATGCGGATGACTCCCCTGCCGGTCTATGGGCCGATCTTCCCCCGGAGGAACTTACGCTGCCGGTCGGGGAAACCGGGCAGTCTCCGCCGCGGCGGCTCGGCAGCCTGGGCATTCTTCTCTATATACTCGCCCCAATCGTTCTAATCATCGCGCTGCTGCTGATCATGTTCGGCGTCAGGAACTTGCGAGGAGCCGAGAGCGCCACTCCGTGACCGGAGCGGCATTCGGACCGCGTATTTTCAAACCCCGCGGGCCTCAGTCCCCGGGACAGCCTGAACCGGACCGGGGCCGCGGCCCCCTGTCCATCGGCATCGAGGGACGCATCAGCATCGCCAGCGGCGACGCCGACTCCTGGAGCAAGGCCGCGGCGGCCTGGGAGGAGATCGGCGCAACCCACCTGCCGGTGAACACCATGCGGGCCGGGCTGGAAGGCCCCGACCAGCACATCGACGCCATCCGCCGCTTCAAGGAGGCGGTGTCGGGCTAGTTTTGCTGCCGCACATCTACTGGTCTGGAATCGGCAGCATCGGGCCATACTGGCAGGTTGGCATAGAAATTATGCCACCTGCCTTTCTGTCTGTCATGTGAGGCTGTGGTGCTGAGATGAAGGGCAATGAGCAGGCGTTTGCTTCGTAAGTCCGAAATCTTCCGGTACAATACGGGAAGCACAGGACCGATGTGCAATGGAGAGGACGGACATGCGGTTTGGAGAGGCAGCCAGGGGGATACGCCTGCGGTGGCTGATTGCCGCGGCCGCCGTGGTTTTCGCCGCGTTCATTGCCATGCTTGCCCTTGGCGTCATCTCACCCCTGGGAGTCCAGGGCGCTGACCATCCTATTGACTATAACGGTCAAGCAGTGGACTTCCAGCCTCAAATGGTCTCGGACTTCACGGCGGACAACACCGTCAAGCATCCCGGGGCAGTGTCCGGGTTCCGCTTCTCCTTCGTAACTGCGGAGGACCTAGTGGCGAACCAGGACGCTATCACCGTCCACTTCGACAAGGACTTCAAGGGGCACGGGACCACCCTGTCGAGGGACCACGTGACCGACACGCCTTTCGGCACCCATGAGATCAAGGTGACGGCCAACGGCGAGTCCGCCGTCAAGAAGATCATAATAACGGACACTTTCTCCCCGGACCCGGGAAGCGTTGCGGCAGACAGGGCCGCACTGGCCGCCCTTTACAACGCCACTGGTGGCGCGAACTGGACGTATAACTCCGGCTGGCTGACTGATGCGCCTTTGGGCCAATGGTACGGCGTAACTACCGACGCCGAGGGCCGCGTCTCTACTCTGGACCTCCGCAGCAACCAATTGACCGGGCCGATACCGGCGCAACTGGGCAGCCTGACCAACTTGACATACTTGTACCTATGGGACAACGAGTTGAGCGGAACAATACCGGCGCAACTGGGCAACCTCACCAACCTGGGAACGTTGGGACTTTCCCGTAACCAGTTGAGCGGGACCATCCCAACTCAGTTGGGCAGCCTGACCAACTTGATACGCTTGAACCTCGGCAGCAACCAATTGAGCGGGGAGATACCGGCTGAACTGGGCAACCTCGCCAACCTGGAAGCGCTGAACCTCTCCGTAAATCAGTTGGCCGGGGAGATACCGCCGGAGTTGGGCGACTTGACCAACCTGCAAACTCTGGAGATCTACCTCAACCAACTGAGCGGAGAGATACCGGCGGAACTGGGCAACCTGACCAACCTGACCGGGTTGGGCCTCGGTAGCAACCAGTTGAGTGGGGAGATACCGGCAGAACTGGGCAACCTGACCAACCTGACCGGGTTGGGCCTCTTCGACAACCAGTTGAGCGGGGAGATACCGGCAGAACTGGGCAACCTGACCAACCTGACCGGGTTGGGCCTCTATAGCAACCAGTTGACCAGGGAGATACCGGCAGAACTGGGCAAATTGACCAACCTGACCCATCTGTACCTCTTCGGGAACCAGTTGAGTGGGGAGATACCGTCAGAACTGGGCAACCTGACCAATCTGGAAACCCTGGACCTCTCCAACAACCGGTTGAGCGGGGAGATACCGGCGAAACTGGGCAACCTGACCAACCTGCTCCGGTTGGTCCTCGGCGGCAACCCGCTAACCGGATGCGTTCCCGGCGCACTGCGTGGCGTAAGGGACAACGATTTCCTCAGGCTTGGCCTGCCCTTCTGCGACATGTTCGACCCCGGAGGCGTTGCAGGAGACAGGAACGCGCTGGTGGCCCTCTACAACGCCACTGGCGGCACGAACTGGACGAACAGCTCCGGCTGGCTGACCAATACGCCCTTGGGCCAATGGTACGGCGTAACTACCGACGCCGAGGGCCGCGTCTCTACTCTGGACCTCCCCAACAACGGGTTAAGCGGGGAGATTCCAGATGAATTGGGCAGCCTGACCAATCTGGGCAAGTTGGTTCTCTGGGGCAACCAGTTGAGCGGGCCGATACCGGGGGAACTGGGCAGCTTGACCAACCTGGAAATCCTGTGGCTCGGCCTCAACCAGTTGAGCGGGGAGATACCGGCGGAACTGGGCGACTTGACCAACCTGCAAACTTTGGAGCTCCACGTCAACCAACTGAGCGGGGAGATACCGGCGCAACTGGGCAGCCTCACCAACCTGACCTGGTTGGTCCTCAACGACAACCAGTTGAGCGGGGAGATACCGGCGGAACTGGGCAGCCTGCCCAGCCTGACCCATCTGTTCCTCAGCAAGAACCAATTGAGCGGGGAGATACCCGAAGAATTGGGCAGACTGCCCAACCTGACATACCTGAACCTCCGTAGCAACCAATTGACCGGGCCGATACCGGCGCAACTGGGCAGCCTGACCAACCTGACGTACTTGTACCTATGGGACAACGAGTTGAGCGGAACAATACCGGCGCAACTGGGCAACCTCACCAACCTGGGAACGTTGGGACTTTCCCGGAACCAGTTGAGCGGGACCATCCCAACTGAATTGGGCAGGCTGCCCAACCTGACACGCTTGAACCTCCAGAGCAACCAATTGACCGGGGCGATACCGGCGGAACTGGGGGGCCTGACCAATCTGGCCAATTTGATTCTCTCCAACAACCAGTTAAGCGTGGCGATACCGGCGGAACTGGGCAGCCTGACCAACTTGGACGAGTTGTACCTCTCCAACAACCAGTTGAGCGGGGAGATACCGGCGGAACTGGGCAACCTGACCAACCTGGAGGTACTGAACCTCCACAACAACCAGTTGACCGGGGAGATACCAGCCGGACTGGGCAACCTGACCAACCTGGACGAGTTGGTTCTCTGGGGCAACCAGTTGAGCGGGGAGATACCCGAGGAGCTGGGCAGCCTGCCCAACCTGACACTCTTGAACCTCGGCAGCAACCAATTGACCGGGCCGATACCGGCGGAACTGGGAGGACTGACCAACCTGACCGAGTTGTCCCTCAACGACAATCGGCTAAGCGGAGAGATACCAACGGAATTGGGCAACCTGACCAATCTGGAATATCTGACCCTCGCCGGCAACCGTTTGACCGGGTGCGTCCCCGCGAGTCTGCGGAGTCTGGCGCATTATACCGACCTTGCCGGGCTTGGCCTGCCCTTCTGCGATATGCTCGACGGCTCCCCGGTGGTGGTTGTAAGGTTTGTGTCCGAGGCGGGCGCCCCGGTCAGGCTTGGTTCCCATATCTCACTGGAGGCCACGTTCAGCGAGCCGGTTTCCGGCTTTGCGCTGGAAGATGTCGGCGTGACTAACGGTGTTGCCGGTAATTTTGCCGGCAGCGGGGCCGTCTACACCTTCGACGTGACGCCCGACGCCATCGGCGAGGTAGAGGTGAATATCGCCGCCGGCGCGGCGGAAGATGCGGACGGCGACGGCAA
>DAOUJS010000061.1:0-25954 GCA_034422355.1 Dehalococcoidia bacterium
CAGCTTCGCGCCGCTTCCCTCCAGTCGTGTCCCAGCAGGAGGTAGGCGTTGGATACCAGGTCCGGCAATGGTTCCTCCGGACGGGCGCGCCGGTTCAAATCGTCCCTGACATCCGGGTCGTTGTAGATATGATAGAGCCGTGACCTGTAGGTCTTGGGGTCGGGACCGGCATCATCCCGTACCACCACCCTGGGCGTCTTGACCAACCCGGACTCGATGGCGTCGTTCAGTCCGAAGTCGCTGACAACCCAGGAGAACAGGTTTTCCTCGGCGGCGTTTCCTCCCGAGGGCACGAAAGGGGTGGCCGAAAAATCGTAGCAGGACAGGATGCCGCGGGCCCGGTGAATACGGTCCAGGCCGCCAATCCACCTGGTCGCCTGGTCAAGCTCAGCCCTGTCGATGCCCCGTGTTGTTGATCCCGCCGGCATCCGCCAGGCGTGGTGCGCTTCGTCGTTGATTACCAGCATGTTCCGGGCGTTGGCCAATTCGCCCAGCACGTCCTTGGCGTATGCGGCGTCACTCTTGACGCCGCGCTTGTCCACGCTGCGCCGTCTGTCCACCTGTTCCTGGGTCTCCCAGTTCAGGGCGTGCCAGTTGCGGACCTGCACCTTCCCCTGCCGGAGCTTGTCCATCAGGCCCGGCGGCACGATTCTAAACCCTTCGTAGAAGTTGCCGTCTGCGGAGGGCTGTAACACCGACAGCCGGTTCCTGACAGTCAGGCCCGGAGCCACCACCAGGACATTCCTGGAGAACCGGGCGTCCTGGGGAAAGGTGGTCTTGTTCAGAATGTGCCAGGCAATGACCATGGCCATCACCACGGTCTTGCCCGTTCCCGTTGCCATCTTCGCGCACAGGCGCGGAAACTCGCCGCCGTCGCCGGGAATCTCAAGGCCCACCTTCTCGCTCTGGGGAGCCTCGGTCAGCCAGATCAATGTCTTGGCGGCCTCAAGCTGGCAGAAGAAGAACTCCCTGCTGTCGAATTCTTCGGGGTCGGTCCAGAATTCCAGCAGGCGCCTGGTAATGCTGGTCACTCCGGGGTACCTGGCCTCCTGCCATGCTTTCACCCGTGAGCGAATCTTGTTGACCAGGGGCATCTCCACGAAAATCCCAGGGTCATCAAAGCCCCTGTAATTGGGCGTGGCCTTTAGGTATCCGGCCGGGCGGCGGCCCGGTTCACAGGAAAACTCGCGCGTCTCACGATTGTAGAGCCAATGGCGCTTTGGCTCCTCGTAGGGCTTGCAGATTACCAATTGGTCGATGGTTTTCTGTCCCATAATTTGCGCCTATGCGTTTAGCTTCATCAGGATGGTGAAGCCTTCCTGCTCGAAGTTGTGGTCGCTGGTCAGGACCTGGGTGATTCCTTCGGCTTCCATTACGTTCATGGCTATGCAGTCTTGCAGGCTGTAGTTCTTATCCGGCCGACGCTGAAATCGGTGGAGACTGTCAAGGAAAGATGGGCGAGTCTGTAGGGTGACGCGAATAGTTCCATATCTCAGCATTTCCTGCACCGCAGCTGCCGCGAGTTCCCGCGGGACCGGGCCGCTCTTTGAAATCGCGGCCAGAAACTCCGTGAGAATTTCGTCAGTGGTAACCAGTTCCACCTCGCCGAGCCGACGCCGGGCTTCCCGCGCTACCTCCTTCCACTGGTCTCTGGGGAGAAACAGCGCGATGAAATAAGAAGCATCAACAAAAACGGTGCTCATTTATCCGCACCATACAGATAGTGGTCCAGATTCTCGATGAAATCATCCGGCAGTTTGGCCCATTCCTCGGGGGGAACCCTGCTGGAGTAGTCCTCAAGAATCTCCTCGACGGTTCGCTTGGGCCGCTCCGCGTCCTGGTCTGCTCCATAGATATATTCGTCCAGACGGTAAGACAGATCGGTAGGAATCTCAGCCAATTCCTCCTCTGGAATTTCGGCAAACCGCGCGGCGATTTTCTCCTCAATACTTCCGGGGCGCCATTGGTCGGCAGGCAACGCTCCCTTCCCCATCGAGACCACTTTCAAACTCTCGATCCCACGGTCGTCCACTATCTTCACCGCGATGCGCCGGTGCTCTCCGGCCTCGAAGGGGAGCGAGACGGCCCCCCGGTAGGCTTCTATCAGGTCTTCGTCAATCTCCGCCTTCAGGTTGCGGGCCAGCCTCGCCCAGCCGTCGTTGTTGCCGGCCATCGGGAAGAACACCTGTCGGGGATACAGGCTGCGTCCGTCGTAGTCGGTATCCAGCGACCAGACGGCGATCTTGTCCTCGCCGCCGGACTCCACGTCGCCGGTCTTGGTGTTGTAGTAGTCGAAGCCGCGCACCTCCACTTGCCACTTGCCGGTGTCCTGGCCCCGGCTTATGTGGTGCAGGTAAACGTCCGGCTGCCCTATTAGCCAGAAGCTCTCGTTGCTGGCCCGCTTGCGCTTCAGGTCTTCAGTCAGCAGGTCGGCGTTCATCTGGGCCTTCAGCAGCGTCAGGCCCGGCCAGTTGGTCTCGTCAATGTCCTTGGACGCCTCCGGGTCGAACTGGAAGGCGGCGAACACCACCACCCTCGGCCTGGGAACCAGGGTTTGCGCCTCCTGGATGGCCCACTCCACCTGCCGTTGTTCCAGGGGGGCGTGTTCCGGCCCGAAGGACACCACGATTCGCTGCGACTGCCGCGCCGGGCCGTCCTCGCGGATGCGGTCGGCGCCGTCATCGTTGGGCAGGGATTCCCCGTCGGCGTGCAGCCAGCGGCAGCCCGGCAGGGCCTCCAGCCGGGCGAACCGGATGAACTGGCCGCCCTTGCCCCGGATGCCGGTCTTCAGCAACTCGTCCCGCCAGTCGGCTTGGCGCAGCGTCTCGCCGGACCGCCCCACCGTTTCGTCCGCGGGCATGGCTTCCGGCGCATTGACCTCATCAATGGGTTTCACCGCCGGGGCCGGCACCGCCTCCACGCTGAACGGGCCGGTCACCCGCCGCTTGCTATTGTCCACCAGCGGCTGGTGGTACAGAGTTTCCTGCGGCGCGTGGCGGGCGATGGTCGCGTCAATCTCAGCCTGGCTCATCCCCTCGCGGATGTCGGGATTGTTGGCGATTGAACCCAGGGTGATGTGCGGCACGGTCTTGTAGTTGAATCCGCTGCCCACGCCCTCTTCGTGATGGGCCAGCTCGTAGTAGTCGAAAAGCGCCGTCATCAGCCGCTGCTTGGCCAGGGTAATCGCCACGCGGGAAGTGTCGCAGGTTATCCAGCGCCGCCCCCACTGCTCGGACACGTAGGCTGTGGTGCCGGACCCGCAGGTCGGGTCGAACACCAGGTCGCCGGGGTCGGTGGTCATCAGGACGCAACGCTCTATGACCTCAGTAGAACTCTGGACTGCGTACACTTTTGGATCAGACCGGCTTTGCACTGAACCGCTAATATCGGTCCAGAGATTTCCGACAGCCGCTATGGGGAAGTCCGATTTGAACCTTCTGTAATTGAGAGTCGCGCCCGAGGTAGTATGTAGCCGCCTGGCGTTGGATAATCGAACTAGACCGTCCCGATTTGTTTTGAATGTGCCACGTCCAGGTGTGAATCTGCTGCCTTGGAATTCAAACTCCCTGACATCACCTTCCCCAGCAGGACGAGAGCTGGTCAAATTATCAACGCGAAAGGTTTGAGAACTGACTTGTTGGGATTCGGATAATTCTCTTGCTGGGATTACGGAGCCGTCCGGCAGCAGCGCTTGGTCATATCTTTCGTCGGCAGCGTCGCTACGCTGAGTAAAGATCTGTCTGTACTTTGTTGCACTTCGGCTCCGCGCATACCAGACAAGGAAATCAGTCGTTGTACCAAGTAGAACTGCTGTCCCTTGGCTCGTTGTCTTACGAATGGAGAT
Source organism: Dehalococcoidia bacterium (assembly GCA_034422355.1). GTDB lineage: Bacteria > Chloroflexota > Dehalococcoidia > Lucifugimonadales > UBA3495 > CATOSP01. The sequence continues at coordinate 3,845 of DAOUJS010000061.1, forward strand.
AATCGAAACGAAGTTTTCGACTCCGAAAACTTCATCCATCAATTCACGGACGTGATGCAGGTTCTCATCGCTTATCTGCACAAAGCACGAGCCGCTCTCGGTCAGCAACTCTCGGGCCAGCAGCAGGCGGTCGCGCAGGTAAGACAGGTAGGAGTGGATGCCCATCTCCCAGGTGTCGCGGAAAGCCTTTACCATCTCCGGCTCCTGGGTCAGGTCCTCGTCGCGCCCGTCCCGAACGTCGCGGCGGTTGACGAAGGGCTGGAAGTTGGAGCCGTAGCGAATGCCGTAGGGCGGGTCGATGTAGACCATCTGCACCTTGCCGCCCATGCCTTCCTTTTCCAGCAGGCTGTTCATCACCAGCAGGCTGTCGCCGGCCACCAGGCGGTTGCTCCAGTTGTGGCGGTGCTGGTAGAACTCGATGGCGCTGCGCAGGGGCGGGTTTTCCTCCGGCAGGTCGAACAGGCTGCCCTGGACTGGCGCCCCTGCGGCGCTGCGCTTGCGGGTGGCCTCAATGATCGTGCGAGGGTCGATGCGCTCGTGGACGTGGAGCGACACCGTAGGCACCTCAAAGGAGGTGTGCTCCGCCTTGCCGGCCCATTGCAGTTGCGGGTCCAGGTGGGGGTCGTACTCGTAGGTAGCCCGCCCCGCGTCCCGGTCAGTCTCCGGCGACACCAGCCCCACGGGCGGGTTGTTCAGCCGTTCCTCCCCCATGTGGTCATAAGCCTCAATGGGCCGCTGGGTTTGGCTCCGGCGCGGGCGCGGCATGACGTAATCCCCCCAACTGTCTGAAACTGTCCGGCAGGCAGGCGCAGACGCCCCTGCCGTGAGAGGATTATACCATCGTGCCAGGCAGGGGCCGTGGGCGCAGACAGCGATCATTGCGCCGGTTATCGTTGCCCATGTTTGCCGGTTATCTGGCGGGTCTTCTGTTATATCGACTCTCAGAGGGAACGGCGCGAAGATGAGTTTGGTCCTCTTCGGACGTGGCTCCATCCGTATCTTGGCAATGAGGTTGGTCTGCTTCTTGAATTCACTGCATTTGCTGCCGCTCCTGAGACGGTATTCGTCACAGTCTTGCCGGTTTATTCTGCGGTCCCACCCCGTACCGGAGATTCGCGATTTTCCCAGATACTGGCTCCGGTTGATTTATGGGGGCGGGCTGTGGCAGAATTGGACTGTACCTATCCGGGCGTAAGCGTCGTCAAACGGCCCGTTTCCGGCCCCGATGGTCTCGCGGTCCCCAGAGTGCGATTCACTGCCGGTCCGGGCCAGCCCCGGGTGCTTTCCCCCAATCAGAGGCAGACCGTGACCACGCCTACCTGGAACTCCGATAGCCTGAGGCGGCTTGTCCAACGCGAGATCGGGGATTACCGGCTGGTGGTCGTCTCCAATCGCCAGCCATACATCCACGAGCTCGTCGAGGGTAAGCTGCGTTACGTCGTGCCTGCCGGGGGGCTGACCACTGCCCTTGACCCCCTGATGCAGGAATGCGGCGGCACTTGGGTGGCCTACGGGGGAGGCAAGGGGGACTGGTATGCGGTGGACGAGCAGAACAAGATTGCCGTGCCTCCCGACGACCCGCAATATACCCTGCGCCTGGTCTGGCTTACTGAGGAGCAGGAGCAGGGCTATTACTACGGCTTCTCCAATGAGGCACTGTGGCCCCTGTGCCACAACGCCTATACCGAGCCGGTGTTCGACGCTGGCGACTGGCAGACCTACCAGGCGGTGAACGACGAATTCGCCAGCCAGGTACTGGACGAAATTGACGGCCAGCCCGCGGCGGTCTTCACCCAGGACTATCACCTGGCGCTGTTGCCGCGCCGCCTCCGCGAGGCCGACCCGGACATTATCACGGGCCAGTTCTGGCACATTCCCTGGCCCAATCCGGAGATCTTCCGCATCTGTCCCTGGCAGGCCGAGTTGCTGGACGGGTTGCTGGGCAACGACCTGCTGGGCTTCCACATCGGCGACCACTGCAACAACTTCCTCGAAACAGTCTCGCGCACCATCGACAGTCGGGTTGACCTGGACTTCAGCCGCATCAGCTACCGGAACGAACCGACCCTGGTGAGGCCATTCCCCATCAGCGTCGACTTCGAGGACGTTTGCCGGAGCGCCGCAAGTCCCTATGTCACCGAGGAGATGGAGCGTCTGTCTGATGAACTGGACCTGAACGGCATGGTCGTCGGACTGGGTATCGACCGCATCGACTACACCAAGGGGATACCCCACCGCTTCCGGGCTATGGGACGGTTCCTGGAGAAAAACCCCGAGTACATAGGAAAGGTGGTCTTTGTCCAGGCCGGGGTGATGAGCCGCACCAGCATCGACGCCTATCAGCAGTTGGCCGAGCAGATAGACGGACTGCTGGAGGAGATAAATACCAGGTTCGCTGTGCGGGACTGGAAGCCGATTATCTATCTTCCCACCGACCTGCCCAATGTTTCGCTCCTGGCCCTGCGGCGGCTGGCCCAATTCTGCGTAGTCAGTTCCCTTCACGACGGTATGAACCTGGTGGCCAAGGAGTACGTGGCCAGCCGTTTCGACGAGGACGGCGTTCTTATCCTCAGCCCATTCACGGGCGCGGCCCACGAGCTAACCGACGCGCTGATAGTCAACCCCTACGCCACCGAGCAATTCGCCGACGCCATCCTGGAGGCGGTGGAAATGCCCTACGAGGAGCGCCGCTCCCGCATGGTCCGCATGAGGTCCATAGTCCGGGAGGACAACATCTACAAGTGGGCAGCCCGGTTGCTGGTCGACCTTATGCAGGGGGCCCGTCGCGCCAGGCGCCCCATACGCAACCGCTGACGCCCGCGGCTTGAGCTCGTTCCCTCACTCTTTCGACGCCCCATAGCCATGCCCCATCTGCTAAGCGTCTGGCCCAGCGTTGCCCGCCGCATCCGTGGCGCCGGGACGGTGATGCTCCTGTTCGACTTCGATGGCACCCTTGTCCCGATAGTGGACCGCCCCGAGCTTGCCGTCTTGGCCCCTGGGACACGGCAGCGCCTCGCCAACCTGGCCGGGCGGGGGAATTTCATCACCGGAATCATCAGCGGCCGGAGCCTGCCCGATGTCTCCGCCAGGGTCAATGTACCCGGACTGCTCTATGCCGGAAACCACGGGTTCGAGATGGCCGGGCGTGGAATCTCCTTCTCTCATCCCCAGGCCCGGCAGGTCAGGGAGACCCTTGCCGGGGTGTGCGATGAACTGGGCGAGGCATTGTCTGTCCTCCCGGGGACCATCATCGAGGACAAGGGCCTGACGTTGAGTGTTCACTACAGGCTGGTGTCAGGACCGGATCGGGCAACTGTACGCCAGCGGTTTGACGACGTGTTGCTGCCATATACCAAGTCCGGCCAACTGAGGACCACTGCGGGAAAGATGGTGCTCGAGGTGCGGCCCAATGTGGACTGGGGCAAGGGGAAGGCGATAACCGAATTGCAGGGCATGTTCCCGGATGCGGGGCTGACCATGTTCTTCGGGGATGACGTCACCGATGAGGACGGGTTTGCCGCAGTCCAGGAAACGAATGGCGTCGCCGTGTTCGTGGGCGCTGCCAGGCAACCCACCGGCGCGTTGCATCGGGTGGACTCCCCGGCTGAAGTGTCCCGGGCGCTGGAGTTGTTGGAACAGCTATAGACTGGATGGCGCGTTCAGGCGCGGGGATTTTGCCTATGCGTCAGCGTCCCGCCCCTTTTTCTCCACGGCAATCAGCTTTTCCAGCCGCCGCTTGAACCTGGGTTCCGGGATGAAGCTGGCCCCGAGGAAGGACGAGATAACATCTTTGGAGAGGTCCAGTCCAATTACCCGCGCCCCCAGGCAGACGACGTTCATGTCGTCGTGTTCCACGCCTTGATGCGCAGTGTAGGTGTCGTGGCATACGCAGGCGCGGATGCCCGGCACCTTGTTGGCCGTGATGGATGCTCCGACCCCGCTGCCGCAGAAGATGATCCCCCGCTCCGCCTCGCCGGCCTTGACAGACTCAGCTACGGCGGCGGCAAAGTCGGGATAGTCGTCGTCGTTGTCCAATTCGTGAGCGCCGATGTCAACCACGGTATGTCCCGCAGACCGCAGCCAGGGCACCAGGAGCTCCTTTAACTCGAACCCGGCGTGGTCTGCGCCGACGGCAAGCCGCATGTCGCGCTCTCCTCGATGACGACTCCAGTCCTGGCCGGAGTCAGCATACTTAACCGCTGGTCAAGGCGCAAGTAGGGGCCAAACTCCAGGTCCGGGGCCTGGCAGCCGGCCGGCAATTCAGACCAACGAACCACGACGTCAGGATTACAAAGCCGCTCAGGGTATGCTAGAATGCGTCAGCCCTTCCCCCCTTTTGAAGGGACTCTATCCAGCTATGGCAGTGGCCCCATCGTATTGCCGTGGGGCCGTGTGGTGAGGATAGCGGGGGACCGAGGAAGTGGCAACTGTATGATCAAAGCTATATCCTTCGACCTCTACAATACCCTGGTGCGGTTCTGGCCCCCTCTTGATGAAATCCAGCAGGCCGCGTGCCGGGAGTTGGGGCTGGGTGTATCCAAGCCCAACATCAACCGGGGATATGCCGTCGCCGATGTATTCTTCAACCAGGAGAACGCCGCCCGGCCGTTGAGCCTCCGCTCTGATAAAGAACGGTCCGATTTCTTCGCCCGCTACGAACAGATTATTCTGGAGAATGCCGGGGTGCCCGTAACCCTTGAACTGGCCAGACAGGTCTGGGATATGGCCATATCGGTGCCCAAGGACTTTGTCCCCTTTGAGGACACCGTGCCTGCCCTGGCGTCCTTGAAAGAGCAGGGCTACCGGCTGGGAGTCCTCTCCAATCTGCGGCGGGACATAAACCAGATTTGCCTGCAACTGGGTCTGGACCGCTACCTCGACTTCTGGGTAACGCCGATTGAGGCCGGGGCGGAGAAACCCGACAAGTCCATGTTTCTCAGCGTACTCGACCAGGCCAAGGTTGAGGCCAGCGAAACGGTCCACATCGGCGACCAGTACCGCGCCGACGTGCTCGGCGCAAGGGCGGTGGGCATGCACGGTGTTCTGATGGACCGGGGCGGATGGCTGAAGGACGTCACGGACTGCCCGAAAATCGCCTCCCTGATGGAGTTGGAACCGCTGCTGGCCGGCGCGCCACAGTCCCTTTCCACCAACCACCAGGAACCCTAGCAGCTCTCCAGGCGCGAGACCGGCCTGCCCCGGCAGGGCGTTTAGCCCACTCTGGCAACGGACCGCCGGCGACTGGACACTACCGGAAGGAGCCGACAATGACCATACCGATTCAGCGTCCCGGACAAGACGGCGATCCTGTGCGGGTTGCCATCTGGTATGACTACATTTGACCCTGGTGCTACATCGGCCTGGAGCGGGTCGAAAAGCTGGAGCAGGAATACAACATCAGCATCGAGGGCCGTGCCTACCTGCTGCGTCCCGACACCCCCAAGGAGGGGCTGGTCCGGGAACCCAGGAGCGGCGAGAACCCGGATGAGTTGTCGGAGCCGCTCCGTAGTCAGGCGCGGGAGGCCGGGCTGGTGATGAAGCCGCCCCGGGTTACGCCCAATACCATGTACGCTCTGGAAGCCACGGAATATGCCCAGAGGCATGGCAAGTTCATGGAGTTCCACCAGGCGGCCTACCAGTCTTTCTGGAGCGACGGCAAGGACCTGGGCGACCTGGAAGTAATCATCGGAATTGCCGACGGCGTGGGACTGGACTCTGCCGATCTGGTCCGGCACCTGGAGGAGCGAAAACTTTCCTCGGTGGTGATGGGACAGTACCAGGAAGCGCTCAAGTACGGCATCAGGGGCATCCCGACCTTCCTGGTTGGAAACCTGCTCTTCACCGGCGCCCATCCCTACGGAGTGTTCCAGGAGGCGATGAGCCGGGTCCTGGGCGCAGGCGAGGACGCCGCTTCGTAGATTGCGTATTAGATCAGGGTTATGGTAAAAGCCCCCGGTCCCAGAATGGGACCGGGGGCTTTTACTGTGCGCCTTGTATTCCGCCGCCTGCCTGTGCGGCGGGTTAGCTGTCGTCCGCCGGAGCGGCCGCCGCGATGTCAGTCGCCCCGTTGCCGGACACGTCGGCTTGCCCTCCCCGGTTGAGACCATAGTTGATGGCGTACAGGCGGGCGTAGACTCCGTCCCGGCGCAGAAGGTCTTCGTGGTTGCCTATTTCCGCAATCCTGCCGTGGTCCAGCACCACGATCTTGTCAGCGTTGCGGATGGTGGATAGCCGGTGGGCGATAACGATTGAGGTGCGGCCCACCAGTACACGCCTGAGAGCGGCCTGAATCAGCAGCTCCGTGTGGGTGTCGATGTTTGCGGTAGCTTCATCGAGCACGATGATGCGCGGGTTGCCCACCACGGCGCGGGCGAAGCTGAGCAACTGCCTCTGGCCAACGCTGAGGTTGCTCCCCCGTTCCGCCAACACTGAGTTGTACCCGCCTTCCAGGGCCATGATGAAGTCGTGCGCGCCCACTGCCCTGGCCGCTTCCTCCACCTCCGCGTCGGTGGCATCATCGTGAAGATAGCGGACGTTCTCGGCCACTGTGCCGGAGAAGAGATAGGGTTCCTGGAGGACCATGCTCATCTGGTTCACCATCGAGGCCCTTTTCACGTCCCGGATGTCGTGTCCGTCGATGGTGATTGCGCCGTTGGTAACATCGGCGAAGCGGTAAATCAGGGTTACCAGTGTGCTCTTGCCCGCTCCCGTGGAACCGACCAGGGCCACGTTCTCGCCCGGTCTGATGTCCAGGTTGATGTCGTTGAGAACGTCAACGCCGGGAACGTAGTGGAAGTTCACGTCCTCGAACTTGACTGCCCCCTCGATGGGCGGCATATCAATGGCGTCTTCCTTGTCCTTGATTTCCGGCTGAAGGTCGATCACCTCGAAAATGCGGACTCCCGCGGCCATCCCCCGCTGCAACTGGGTGTACTGCATGGTCAGGTTGCGGATCGGCTCGAAGAACCGCTGTATCCACATGGGGAAGGCCACCAGAACGCCCCACGTCGGAGTGCCGCTGTCAACCACAAGGCTGCCTCCCAGGACCACGACCACACCGAATGCGAAACCGATCAGGACTTCCACTATTGGCTGGAGCCCGCCGGAAAAGCGGCTCGCCTGAAGATTGGCGTCCAGGTGCTCCTGGTTCAGTTCCTTGAAGTGCTCGAGGTTAACATCCTGCCGGTTCAGGCTCTCCACGACGCGGACGCCGGTGATGTTCTGGTTGTACTCGCCGTTGACCATTGCTATGGCGCGGCGGATTCGCATGAAGGAACGCCGGGCAAATCTCTGCCAGTAGCCGAGGATGAAGAAGAGGACCGGGATGACGCTCAGGCATATCAGGGACAGCTTCCAGTCCGCCAGTCCCAGCGCAGGGAGGATCACCAGCATGACCAGCAGGATGCCGATCAGGCTGAGGATGTCCGCGATGCTATGCACCATGAGCTCGAAGGTCTCGGTCAACTGGAGCACGTCGCTCTGGCTGCGGGACATGATGCGCCCCACCGGAGTCCGGTGGAAGAAAGCCGGCGATAGTTCCTGTAGATGCCCGAACATCTGGGTTCTCAGGGTATAGAGAATGGATTGTCCCAGCTTGGGCATCAGGATGTATTGGACGTACATCGCGCCGCAGTACACGATGGTTACCCCGAAGAAAATAAGCGCGATAGTGTGCAGCCGGCTGATCTCTCCGCTGTTGATCGCCCACTCGATTCCCAGTAGCAGGAACAGGGGCACGCTTACGTTGCCAACGGTGTAGACCAGGATCGCAAAAATCGAGAGGACCGCGTCCCTCTTGTGGGGTTTCAGGTAGGTGAGCAGGCGCATCACGACCCTGTTGTCGTATGCGGAACCCACTACCCCTTCGTCGGTGAGGTTGTCCAGGTTGGGGGAGTTCATGCCTCCGGAATTCAGGCCGCGCATGCCGCCCATCATTCCGCCGAAGCCGCCCCCTCCGCCCATTCCTCCGCGCATTAGTTGTCACCTCCATCGTCCCCGACTATGGCTGCATCAAGCAGCACTTCCTCCTGAGGACGCAGTTGGAGATCGTAAATCTCCCGGTATATTCCACCCCGGGCCATCAGCGATTCGTGGTTGCCCCGTTCCACCACCAGTCCATCCTTCAGCACGAGGATGATGTCGGCCTCCCGGACCGTGCTCAACCGGTGGGCTATGACGAAGGTGGTCCGGCCCTTCATGACGGCGGTCATGGCTTGGTGTATCAACCGCTCGGTCTCAACGTCCACGCTTGAGGTGGAATCGTCCAGGATCAAGACCGGAGGATTGAGCAGGATGGTGCGGGCGATTGCCAGGCGCTGCCTCTGGCCGCCCGAGAGGGTAACACCCCGCTCCCCGACCCACGTGTCGTAACCGTGGGGCAGGTTCGCTATGTGCTCGTGGAGTTGGGCAACCTTGGCCGCCTCTATCACATCCTCAAGCGTAGCCTCGGGGGAGGCGTAAGCGATATTGTCCTTGATCGTGGCGCTGAACAGGAAGATATCCTGCTGCACGATCCCCACATTGTGGCGCAGCGAAGCCAGGGTGAACTCCCGGATATCGTCGCCGTCCAGTGTGACTGAACCCTCTGTCACGTCGTAGAACCGGGGCAGCAGGTTGACGATGGTGGTCTTGCCGCTGCCGGGCGCGCCCAGAATCGCCGTAATCTGGCCGGGCTCCGCGGAGGTCTCCACATGCTGCAATCCGGGAATCCTGGGATCGTAGGAGAAGGAAACGTCATTGAACCGGACATATCCTTCCGCTCTGCCGAGAACCCTGGCGTTCGGCCTCTCTACCACCGGGGACTCGGAGTCCAGCACCTCGTAAATCCGCCGCCCGGAGGAGACGGCCCGGGCGAAGCTGCCCACTATCTGGGGCGTCATGCGCACCGGGAACGTGAGCTGGTTCATCAGGAGGATGAAGGTGGCGAAGGCGCCGGGATCCAGGTTGCCCCTCATTATCTCCCAACCGCCGTACCACAGCACCACGCCCAGGGTGAGGCTGAAGTACAGGGTCATCCATGCTACGTTGGTTCCCTGGAGCCGCTCGTTGCGGAAGTACTCCTGACGCAACTCTTCGGCCTTGCGGTTGTACTTCTGCCGCTCGTGGTCTTCGGCAGCGAAGGCCTTGACCACGTGGATGCCGACCAGATTCTCCTGGAGGATCGTTACCAACTCGCCCATGACCTGCTGGACGTGCAGCCACATGGCCCGCAGTTTGATCATTACCAGGGAAGACTGGAACAGCAGGAACGGGACGAGAATCAGGGTGAACAGGGTGAGTTGCCAGTTCAGGAGGGCCATGAAGATGACGATGGCTCCGACCCTGAAAGGCACCTCCACGCCTCGTACCATGCCCATGTTGACAAAGCGGCGGATAGCCTCCACATCGGAGGTTACCTTGGACATGAGGTTGCCGGTATGCTCCTTGTCATGGAAGGCGAAGCTGAGATGCTGCAACTTGTCGTACATCATGTTGCGTACATCGTAGGACACCTTCTGGGAGAGGGAATCGGTGAGGTATGTCCTCCCGAAGTCGAACAGGCCCCGGCAAAGGCTTGCCGCCAGCAGAAGTAAGGCCAGCATGATTAGACTAGATTGAGCTACGTCGGTGTGGGCGACAATGATCCCGGATTCGCCAGCCCCTTGTGATTCATAGCCTATGAGAAGGTTGATCGCCTTCCCGACGAGGTAGGGGATGAAGAGGGAGAGGCCGAGAGCGAAGACGCTTGTAACGTAAGCCAGGATGAGACGCCCGCGGTGGCGCCCCGCCAGACCTATGACTCTTATTAGTGTTCTCATCTAGCTGTGTATGCCTCAAACTCCTACTGTTGCCGGAGGGAGTGGAAATACACCCGGTTAAGGCATCCTCCGCACAACGGTCAAAATACGGGACCGGTCGGCCGGGGTGTCCATGCAATAGAAACACCGAATGAGGGACCTGCGTCCATTTGTACGAAATCCACCGCTAGATCCCCCGTCGCCGGACAACGGGGCAATCATAAACCCAATTGCGGCACAATTCAAGCAAGCCACGCGCGGCCAGGGATGCGATTCAACGCCGGGCAGCCGCATGGCTGAGGGTCCGGTAATGCCTGGACTACATCCGCTCCGGAGTGTTCATGCCCATCAATTCCAGGGTGCGTCGAAACACTATCTGCGCCGACTCCACCAGCTTCAGGCGGGCCAGTGTCATCTGGCCGTCCTCAGGCAATGAGGAGATCACGCGGCAGTTTTCATAGAACCCGTGGAACGCCGTGGCCAACTCCATCGCGTAATGGGGCAGGTGGTGGGGCTCCAGGGTGCGGGCCATGTGCTCGACCAGCTCCGGGAGGCGGATCATTGTCCTTATAAGGCCCAACTCGCTGGGGTCGTTAAGCAGGGTCACGTTTCCCTGGCTCCAGTCAATGTTCTGGCTGCGGGCCAGGTTGAGGATGCTGGCGTTGCGGGCGTGGGCGTACTGCACGTAGTAGACCGGGTTCTCCGACGACTCCTTCTTCGCCAGCTCAAGGTCGAACTCCATCTGCGTCGATGGAGTCCGGGCCAGGAAGAAGTACCGGCAGGCATCGGCCCCCACCTCGTCAGCCAATTCCCGCAGGGTAACGAAGTCTCCCGACCGCTTGGAAGCCCTGACGACCTGGTCCCCACGCTTCAGCGTGACCATCTGCGATATGAGAATGGTGAGGCGCTCCGGGTCGATACCCAGGGCTCCAACGGCAGTTTTCATGCGTGGCACGTGACCCTGGTGGTCCGCGCCCCAGATGTTTACCACGGACCGGAACCCGCGCACCATGAACTTGTTGTAATGGTAGGCGATGTCCGAAGCAAAGTAGGTGGGATCGCCGCTGGAGCGGATCACCACGTTGTCCTTGTCGTCGCCCAGCGCGCTGGAAGTGAACCAGGTGGCGTTGTCCCGCTCCGCCAGGTAGTTCTTCCCACGCAGCAGGTCCACCGCCCGCTGGTAGTCTCCGTCCCGGTACAGGTCCCGTTCGCTGAACCAGCTATCAAAGGAAACGCCGATGCGGGTCAGATCGTCCCGAATCAGGGCCACCATCTTCTCCCGCGCCAGGTCTCCGATCTCCTTGAGCGCCTGGGCCTCGGGCATTTCCATGTACCTGGAACCCTCGGCCTCAACGATGTCCCGGGCCAGGTCGATCACGTAGTCCCCCCGGTAACCGCCCGAGGGCAGTTCCGTTTGCTTGCCCAGGGTCTCCTTGTACCGGGCATATACCGACCCGTAGAAGGCCTCCATCTGTGTGCCGGCGTCGTTTACGTAGTACTCCTGCGTCACGGCGTAGCCCGCGGCGGTCAGCACTCGGGACAGTGCGCTCCCCAGCACTGCGCCTCTCGTATGCCCTACGTGGACCGGCCCGGTAGGATTGACGCTGACGAACTCCACCATCATGGGTTGTTGGCCGCCGAGGTCCACATTGCCGTATTCCTGCCCCCGCTCCCGGACCATTTCCACTTGCTGCCGTACCCAACTATCCCGGAGGCGGAAATTGATAAAACCGGGCGGCGCGACTACCACGCTTTCTATCGTCTCACTGTCCGGGATATGCTCCACCAGCGATTCCGCCAATCGGAGCGGATTGATGCGCGTGGCGCGGGCCAGGCGCAGGGGCAGGCTTGTGGCAAAGTCGCCGTGGTCCGGGTTGGCGGGGCGTTCCACCAGGATTTCGGGCATGGTCTCCAGTTGGAGCAGCCCCTGTTGTCGGGCTTGGGTCACCGCGTCCGCGACCAGGTTTCTAACCGTATGCAACAATAGATGAGAGGCCATGAAATCCTTCACTTTCCAGCGGTGTGGAATACCGTTCCGGCATTGTTGCGGGAGGAACGACAAGCAGCCATAAGGGCCAATAGTAGCATACCGGGAACCGGCCTTCACCAAGTCAGCAACTTCGGATTTCCGGCTTCCCGGACCGCACGGGGTAGCTTCTACAGGCGGGATGGATGATGATATTCTATCTACGTCATTCGTGCCCGGTCAATTGAGTTGGTCACCGGTTTGCGTGGTGGTCTACCGGGTGACGGTAAATGGGAAATCGGGGTGCATTGACCCTTGTAGAGGTGGTGTTATGGCAGGCGAGATCGCCCTGGTCGGCGGCGAGGAGTTCCGAGTCAGATGCGAAGAGATGGACCGGGAGATAATGCGGTCGTCCGGGGAACAACCCGCAAAGGTGCTGATAATTCCTACTGCAGCGGTGACGGGACCCGCCAAGGCCGCCAATGACGGTGTGGTCCACTTTGGAAGTTTGGGCGGCGACTCCAGCCAGCTTATGGTCCTGGACCGCGGACAGGCCGATAACGACGACTTCATCCGGCCTGTAAATGATACCGATGTGGTCTACTTTACCGGGGGCAGTCCTGACCACCTGTTGGAAGTCCTCAGAGGCTCAAGGCTGCTTGAGGCCATTCTCGCGGCAGTGGAGAAGGGGGCCGTCCTGGCCGGGTCAAGCGCCGGGGCGATGGTTATGGGTTCCTACATGCGCCGTCCCCGAAGCGGCGGTTGGGTGGAGGCCCTGGGTCTGGCGCCGGGGGTGGTTGTGCTGCCCCACCACGAGAACAGGAACCCGAAGGAAGTGTCACGGGAACTGACTGCGGACGCGCCTGTTGGGCTGACTTTCCTGGGCATCGATGCCCGCACCGGGTGCCTGGGCCGTCCCGGCGGCTGGAGAGTTGTTGGGTCGGGCAATGTCACCGTTTACCGGGACGGTGAATGGGCAGTGTATCCGTCAGGTGCGCCGTTGCCTGCGGATGTGTAGCGGTTGCCGGCGGCGGGACCCCTCACCCCAACCCTCTTCCGTGGGGACAGATCCCGTCCGCGCTCCCTGGCCGGCACGGCGGTATGGGGCGGCGTTCTCAAACGGGGAGAGGGAACCGTTCAGCGCCTGCGATTGCGCAATTCTTCCCAAACGTCGGAGGGGGACAGACCGGAGGCCGCCAGCAGGACCAGGGAATGGTAGAGCATATCGGCCATCTCACGAGGCAAGGCGGATTCATCCCGTTGCACAGCGGCGATGGCCGTCTCTCCGGCTTCTTCGATAACTTTCTGGGCGATACGGTCTACCCCCTCCTCCAGCAGCTTGGCCGTGTAGCTATCTTCAGGCATCTCGTTTTGCCGGTCTTTGATAACCGCAAAGAGTTCTTCCAGAATCCCCGATCCTTCGTCGGAAACTTCGTACTCCTCCGGCAGTCCCTCCAAAGGGTTGAAAAAACAGGAGGTCTCCCCGGTGTGGCATGCCGGGCCGTCAGGCTGGACCTTGAGCAGGATGGTGTCCCCGTCGCAGTCCACCCATGCTTCCTTCAAGTTGAGGTAATTGCCGGATACTTCGCCCTTGTGCCACAGGTCCTCCCGGCTGCGGCTGTAGAACCACACTTGTACCCCTTCAACGGTGCGTTTCAACGAACCGGGGTTCATATATCCCAGCATCAGCACCTGTCCGGTGTTGATGTCCTGGGCAATCGCCGGGACCAACCCCTGGTCGTTCAGCCGGATTCTCATGTTTGTCCTCCTGTCCCCGCGTGTGCGGGGGAACTGCGATTGCAGGGACCAATTCGTGGTCTTCCAACGGTCTATCCCCACGTGAGCCGGGGGCTGGTTTGCGGGAGGGACGCCCGCGTTCCACTAGCCGCTGGCCACTGTCAGGATACCGGACAGTTCCAGCAGGCTTTGTATCTGGAATTCCGGCTCCGGCAGGGCGGGATCAAGGTCTGCCCCGGCGCGGTTCACCCAGACGGTATGCATTCCCACGCCGCCAGCCCCCTGGACGTCCTCGAACTGCTTGTCGCCCACGTACACCGACTCCGCCGCGGATACGCCTAGCCGCCTGAGCATGGTCTGGAATAGGTCTGGCATTGGTTTGTAGCAGCGGGCCGCCTCAGAGGACAGCACGGCCTCGAAATTCAGGCCCAGCAACTGCAAGTTGGGAATCAGATAGCGGTCGTCGGCATTGGACAGTACCGCAGTGCGCCAACTCTCCTGGAGGACCTCCAGGGCTTCCCGCGTTTCCGGGAACGGCTGACGGTTCGACAAGTCCAAGATAGCCTTGTTCGCGGCGGCAGCGGGGTCCCCTGTCACTCCCAACCGGGCGAACGCATCGGCGAATGTGGCCCGCCATCCCTCGAAGTAGCTCTCGAAGGGCGCTCCCGGCGTAATTCTGCGGGTCTTGAAACCCTCCTCAGCGGCTTGCCATTCCTCGCCAAGAAGCTGTCCCGAAACGCCCAGTTCCTGGGTCCGGGCTATATCGTCGAAAGTCTCGCTCCACCGATTGCGGTCGTTGTCCACCAGGGTGTCGTACATGTCGAAGATGATCGTGGTGATTTTTGGCATGTTGATGTTGGGTCCCTTCCCGATGTAGCTGGCTTGTAGACTGGTTGGTCTGAGGCTGGTCGAAAGGCCAATGGGCTAAGATTGGGACACGGTTTCTCGCGGGCGTACCGGGATGCCTCTCCCGGCCAGGTAGTCCTTGGCTTCCCCGATGGAATAAGTGCCGTAGTGGAAAATGCTGGCGGCCAGCACCGCGTCGGCCTGACCGTCGGTGAATGCGTCGTACAGGTGGTCCAGGGTCCCGGCGCCGCCGCTGGCGATTACCGGGACTGGAACGGCCTGGGAGATAGCGCGGGTCAGATTCAGGTCGTAACCAGCTAGATGGCCGTCGGCGTCCATGCTGGTCAGCAGGATTTCTCCAGCGCCCAATTCCACGGCGCGGACTGCCCACTTCACCGCGTCCAGTCCCGTGGGAGTCCGGCCGCCGTGGGTATAGACCTCCCAGTGGGTGTCGTCGTCGAGAGACAGGTCCTGCGGGAGCGGCCCTTGCGCCTCGGTGGGTCCCTCGACCCGCTTGGCGTCGATGGCAACGACGATGCACTGGTTCCCGAACTGGTCTGCCCCCTGGGACACCAGGGATGGTCCGTTCACCGCCGCCGTGTTGAGGGAGACCTTGTCTGCCCCGGCGTTGAGCATCCGGCGAACGTCTTCCACGCTGCGGATTCCTCCGCCCACGGTCAAGGGAATGAACACCTGGTCTGACACGCGCCGGACCACGTCAACCATAGTGTCCCGTGAATCTGAACTGGCGGTAATGTCCAGGAAGACCAGTTCATCCCCCCCTTCCCGGTCGTACAAGTATGCCAATTCCGCGGGGTCTCCTGCATCGCGGATGTCCACGAAGCTGGTGCCTTTGACCACCCGGCCCGCGTCCACGTCCAGGCATGGAATGATGCGTTTGGTAAGCACTGCTCTGTCCCAAGTCCAACGGTTGCTTTTGGCCACAAGAAGTATAACACTTGAGGTCTACCGCCCTGGAAGGGTCTCGCAAAGCCGGGCAGGCCGTGTGCGAAGTCCGGGTCACGCTGATGTGATGAGTTTAAGGGCCTCGTCCTACCGGGCAGCATACCGGCGACGTTGCCGGGGCATGGGGCTGGTGCGTGAGGAGGGAAGCAGGTAATGGCCCGCACTAAAGGGGGCTGAACAGTGTCATTTGCCGGATTCGGGCACTGGTTCGCTGGTCCAAGTAACTTTGACGACACCCCTTATTACTACAGCAGCAGTTAGGCAGGAAGTGGCCGCCGGCGCAAATCCCTGATACCCATCTGCCATTGTTCGAGAAACGGGCCTATCTCCCTCACCCCCCACCATCAACCCCTCCCAGTCTCCGGGACAAGCTAACCAGTCCCTCCACAAATTTACCCTATGCCTCTGCGCATTTCACCTTGGCTTTGGTTTGGTCCTATATTAGCCCTATAATTGTTGCTGCACTGGTGACAATTAGGAGGGCTGGACCTTGACTGCGCGGTTATTGACAGTCCTGTAAAATGGTAGGCCAATCGGATGATTGATCCTGCTCAGTACTGGTATGGTTAGTGGCTACTCTCACGTCCTGCTACAGGTTTCACATTACCTGCCCGCGGAGAGGAATTCACGAGCACGCCACGCTTGACTTGGCCCGGTCGATGAGCTCATTCCCACAAAACTGCAAGAGATACTTGCGCCAAAAACAGCTTGATCTCTGCCCTATCGGCAGGTCACTTTCAGCGTAATTCCCCCTGGCCAAACATTGCCAGAGCAGGGGAACGATCCTTGCATCTTGACTGGGTTGAGTGATCATTCAAGGCGAACAGCCGTAGCGCGCCCCTTGGCGATGTCACCTCCACGCCAATGCGTGCGTTTTGTGGAGGAATTGCCTTGCAGCTTCCCAGGTTGATCCTCTGTAAATATTGGGCACGAAGTGGAGGGAAGGATGAGCACCTTTGAAGAAGGATTCGCCGCAACTGAGAGGGCGGCAGACTCGGTGTTACAGGCATTGGGCGATGTTTCCAAGCTGGCGCGCCAATTGCAAAGAGACGCGAGGGCGGGCAACATCGCAGCCATCAGGAGAGGGACCTCCAGGCTGGAGGAAAGCCTGAGCCTGATCCGACAGCAGGTCGGCAACGCAACCCAGGCCTGGCCCTTTGCCCCGGAGGAAGAACTGGCATACTTGCAAGACCAGTACGCCAGTGAATTGCAGGGTGAAGCCGAGAAGAAGGGACTCCAACTGTTCGAAAGGGACGGCAGGCTGATTGCTCACCCTTCGGTGGTCCAGGTCTTGCCTGGGGAGCGAAGGGTGCGGATTGACCGGCGCCAAAGCCTATCCATCAGGCCGACGAAAATAGTGGCGGATTTGGAAAAGCTCCAGAAAACGCCGCCCCGTTCCAACCCGCAACAATTCCTGCGATCCCTTTACGATGCCTATATAGCGTTGAGCGACCGCAGCACCCCAGACCAATTGAAGTTGGGTCAGTTGGGGCAGTCGGTCCGCCTGGACCGTATCTACAACTTGTGGACGGGCCGCCCCGGAACCCGGGGAGATTACAGCCTGCTGGACTTCGCCCGTGACCTGTACAACCTGGAGGACAGCGGTGTTAATGAAGTTCCTTCGGGAGCTCGGGTGTCCTTCCCGGTATCCACAGGCACCAGAAATCCCAGGGGGACCATATCTTTCGTAGGACCAAACGGCGAAACCGTGCTCTACTACGGGATCCAGTTCACTGGAGTCAGCCGATGACCAACACGATTTCTGCCCAGGAATGGCTGGAGGTAATCAAGGGCGAGTACTTGGACGGATTCGTGAGAGACGGTGGCTCGTCCATCAAGTTTGTCGTGCCGGTTAAGGAAACTCTAGCGCCTTTGGTAAAGGGCCAGCTTAAGGATATTGGTTCCCGCTTGGACTATCTGGTGGTCTGTGTGGATTCGGGAGATACCCGGGTCCATATGCCCCAAGAGATTTTCTTCCGCATCGCCCAACAAGTTGATTGGCGACTGCTGGCCCGCAGAGTTGTACTGCGGTTGTCCAGGGATGCGGGGTATCTTACCGAGGGGATCGACCCCCAGACCGAGTTGCCCATTGTCCAAGCCATTGGTGCTGCCAACTCCGTCGATGAGTCCCTGGTTCGCATGGAATTGCGGATGCCCTTGTTCCGGACTGTTGAGCAGAATTCAGATATGTCCCGGGATTTCCGGATGGCGATGACCCATCTGTGTCTTGCGGAAATGGGCGGAGGCGCGCAGAGTCAGCAAGGAGAGGAATTGATTGAATGGTTAACCGGGCGCAATCGAAGAGTGTCCAACGTCCGGCGATACTCCATTTACAACAGCATCGTCCGTACCAATGCCCGCCATTTCCTGGAGTCCCTCTTTAACTGGGTGAAATTCGTTGGATATGCCGGAACACTGGTCTTGCTGGACAACTGTCGAGTGACCCTGCGGCGGAATCCGAGAGACGGCCTGTTCTTTTATTCCCGGCCGGCGACCATGGACCACTACGAACTGATGCGGGAACTCATTGACAGCACGGACCGGCTGGGAGGCGTTCTCATGGTGGTGCTGGCCGATGAAGACTTCCTGGACCCGGAATTGCGCGGAAAAGGGTTTTTCATCTATCAAGCACTCCACGCAAGAATCAGCGATGAAGTCCAGGACCGGAACCAAGGCAATCCCTTTTCTACTCTGGTCCGCTTGGCGGACACCACTGTCCGGGAGTGATTGGAATGGGAATCGGCGCAGCAGAATCATCGTCCAGGTTGGTGAACCGCCGGGCTCTGGAAGCCCTGAGAAACGGGGTGCCCAATAGCGACGCTGTGGCGGTCCTGGGATGCAACCAGCCTTCCGTTGAGCGTGAGTTCAGCTCCATGCTCAACCGCGTTTCCGGCGAATCCGATATGGCAGACTCCGGATTGGGAATGCTGGTTGCAGGGGAGTTTGGCGCTGGCAAGTCTCACCTGTTAAGTTACCTGGAGACTCAGGCTCTGCAACGGAACTTCGTTTGCAGCCGAGTGGTCATCAGCAAGGAAACGCCACTGTTCGACATGGAAAAGGTTTTCAAAGCCGCCGTAGCCAACGGCAGGGTTCCCGGGATTACCGGTCACATGGTGGAGGAGATTGCCCAGACGCTGGAATACGACTCCCAAAGCTACGCCGATTTTTTCGTGTGGGCCAACCGGGAGGACAACGGCCTGCATCGCATTCTGCCCGCGACCCTCTTGGTTCATGAAAAGGACAATGACCCTGAGTTACTGAATGAAATCAATTGGTTCTGGGCCGGTGAGAGAATTCAGCTCAAAAGCGTCCGAGACGGGCTGACTCATATAGGCCAACGCCAGGCCTATTCCTTCCGGGCGCCGATAGCCAGGGATATGCCCCCGCAAAAGTTGCGGTTCCTCTTGGAACTAATCAAGGCTGCCGGTTACCGCGGTTGGGTTATACTCATGGACGAAATCGAGTTGGTCGCTAATTACAGCGTTCTCCAGCGCGCCCGGTCCTACGGGGAGTTGACCCGTTGGCTGGGTCAGGCGGCCGACGAAAAATACCCAGGCCTGGTAGTCGTCGGGACCGTCACCGCCGGTCTTGCCGAATTGGTTCTCGACACCAAGGAAGACCGGGACAAGGCAACCCCCCGCCTTCGGGCCAGGGGAAGGGACAGCGACAATTTGCTTGCGGCCCGAGCGGAAACCGGGATGCGCCTCATTGAACGAGGGCTGCATCCGCTGGATGACCCCGACGACGCGACCCTTTCCGTCCTGTACGACAAGCTAAAGGACATTCATTCCCGGGCATACAGTTGGGACGCCCCGGACATTGACCGCGGAATCGCTCAGACGAGACGGCCCAGAATCCGCTCCTTCGTCCGGCGATGGATTAGCGAGTGGGACCTGCGCCGATTGTATCCTGAATTGGAACCGGACATTGAGGTGACGGAAGTGCAGTTCAGGTACGAGGAGGATACAACGCTGGAACGTCCTGCTTCAGACGCCCCCGGCTCCGCCGCCATCAATGAGGCAGACGAGTCTGCCTATGGGCCTGAACACCGCCCCGTTCATCGCCAGGTTTAAGGACTGCTGCGTTGCCTATACCATTCCGTGACCTGGGCGAGGGCGAACCCTCCGGCGTGGCGGGTTACCTGCGATTCATTGACGAACCTGATGGACGGGGAATACGCGGCGCTTTGTTCATCATGTCGGCTCGCGGAGAACCGATTGAGTTCACTTTCACCAGGATCAACCTTCGCTCCGGTGTGCTGTGGCGGCCGGGACACGCCCGGAGTCGTTCCGTGTACGCCTTGACCAGGGTTTTGTTTGAATCAGCCAGCAACCGAGCCGACGTAATATTTTCGCTGGCGGAGGAAACGCCTCCAGCGGTATTTTCCGATAACATACGCCCGGAAATTCCCCTGTGCCGTGTGGCATCCAAGGACTCCGCGGCTGTGGCGCCGTCGGAAAAAGCGCAACGATTATCCGAGTGCTTAATCCTGTATTGGACTAACGGTTTGCCCTCTCCCGGTTCAGTGACAGCCCAGACCGTAGAACTCCTTGGGCAGCGCCAACTGCTGATTGAACCCTTTGAGCGCGCTGCCCAGGCAATTCAGGAAGCGTTCGACTCGTGAAGCTGCTGCCAAACTGGCTGACCGGCGCTCCGACGTCGCACCAGCGAAGGTGGATTCCGTTGCGGCCGCCACTGAAGCCGCAGCCGGTCCGCACTGTGCCGCTGGCCCCGGTCCAGCAGCCGAGCGTGCGGCATACGCCATGTAGTATTGATTTGCCTACTGGCGTAGTTGCCCTTTTCCCCGAGGCGGAAGCCGTTCCGGAGCCGGTTACATCAGTAGTTCTGGCTCCGGCGCCGGGTGTCCAAGCGGAAATGCCATCCGGTTCTGGTCGTCGAAACCGCTCCGAGTCTGCGGGCGTCGGTAATCCTCCAGCCACAAGCCCACGCGAAAGAACACCTCTTGCCGCCCGTCTGCGGCTGGTACTCTCACCTCCCCTTAACTCGTTGCTGCCCGGTCCCCATTCGGTCCTGACCTGGGCCGGTGAGTTAATGCCGTTCCAACTGGACGGAGTCCGAACGCTGATCAGCAGTGACAAGTTGCTGCTGGCAGATGATATGGGGTTAGGTAAGACTATCCAGGTAATCGCGGCGTTGCGGATTCTGATTGTGCAGCGGGTTTTAGAGAATGTACTGGTGGTTGCTCCCGCGTCGGTTTTGGACCAATGGCGACAGGAATTGCTCAAGTGGGCACCGGAGCTTAGGGTGATGGTCATTCGTGGCGCTCCCAGTGACCGGGCGTGGCAATGGATAAGCGAAGTCCACGTTGGGATAGTCAGCTACGACACCCTAAGGGCAGATTTCACCGACAATTTACAGTCTCCGGTACGAAAGAAGATCTGGGGCATCCTGGTTGCGGACGAAGCCCAGCGTATCAAGAACCGCAACCCTACTAGCGTTGCCGTAAAGGGACTGAAGCGCAACCGTTCATGGGCACTGACGGGCACGCCGCTGGAGAACAATGAGGAAGAGTTGGCGTCCATCATAGAGTTCGTGGATCACGGGGAACTGATTTCTCAAGACCACTACTCCCCCGGTCTCAATCTGCGCGCGAGACATCGGGAACTGCAAATGAGGCGGAAGAAGGCCGATGTGCTTGAAGACCTTCCGCCCAAGCTGACCACCAAGCTGACCATCGAACTACTGCCCAACCAGCGACGTAGGTATGACCGGGCGGAGCGGGAAGGCATCGTATATCTGCGAGAGTTAGGGGCGGATGTAAGGGTGCAGCACGTTTTGGAGTTGATCCAGCGGCTGAAACAGATTTGCAACGCCGAGTCGGAAACCGGAGAGTCCAGCAAGTTTGAAGACATTCGGCGAAGAATGGAGTCCCTGGCCCTACAGGGTCACAGGGCCATAGTTTTTTCTCAGTACGTCAGCAACGGGTTTGGTGTTGACGACATGGCGGGTGTATTGCGCGAGTTCGACCCTTTGACATTCACAGGGGAGCTATCGCTGGAGGACAGGCGAGACGTCATACGCCGTTTTCGAAATTATGACCGGCACAAGGCGCTAATCGTTTCACTGAGGGCCGGCGGGGTCGGCCTTAACCTCCAGGAAGCCTCCTATG
Source organism: Dehalococcoidia bacterium (assembly GCA_034422355.1). GTDB lineage: Bacteria > Chloroflexota > Dehalococcoidia > Lucifugimonadales > UBA3495 > CATOSP01. The sequence goes on from DAOUJS010000061.1 coordinate 25,266, forward strand.
TATTTCACCTTGACCGTTGGTGGAACCCGGCGGTGGAACGCCAGGCCGAAGACCGAAGCCACCGTTACGGGCAGTCGATGCCGGTGCACGTGTTCAAGTATTCCTGCATAGACACAATAGAGGAGCGCATTGACCGGATATTGGAGAGCAAGCAGGAGTTGTTTGACCAACTCGTGGACGACGTAACTCTCGACCTGGGTAAGTCTCTGTCTGCCGACGAACTGTTCGGCCTGTTCGGGTTGGAAGACCTCTACCAACATCGTGGTAGTCAGGGTACGTCATAAAACAGATGGCTCCCCAGTTTGTCAGCTTGCTTAACCCGAAAGCCCGGTAAATCGAGATACGCATGTTACCATCCGACGGTGGAACTCTTTACACTGAACGTCACCGTAACTGTTCAGACTGGAGCAGATATGGGCTGGGAGAGGATGGAGTTCAGGGCTTGGCAGGGGTTGCAACCCCGCAAGCGCCATGTGCCGAACAGGGAAGCGAGGACACTCCTAGTTTCGCTTCCCTGCTCCGGGCGGGTCCCGCCGCTGGTCTTCCGGCTCACCACCGTTGGGCGCAGGCTGCACTCCGCCGCGTTGTTGTCCGCCGAGACCCGGGGACCAGCGGCGAAGGTGAACAACTCCGGCAGGAAACGTTCCACCCGCCGGCACAGCACGCTCAGGGGTGCATCGCCGCCCAGA
>DAOUJS010000062.1:0-39182 GCA_034422355.1 Dehalococcoidia bacterium
AGTCATCACAGGAATCGGAGGTTCTTCGAAATGTCTCTGATCCATCATCAAGCCGTCCCCATCGCGGGTGCCACTACGCCACCTATCATTTCTCGGTTGACTGAGTACTAGTGCCCTGCAGAGTGTAGGCAGCCACGGCATCTGTGCTGTTCTCCGGGTACCTGACTGAGGTTGGACCTTCAATCTCCAGCGGTTCAACCGTTGAGTCTTCAACGATAACGGTAACGTTAAAGAAGGTTTGGCCGGGCCTTCCACCCGAGGGATTGGTGTCATAGGCATGGAGGTGGAATTCATACCTATTGTCCCCGTCCTCGTCAGCCGGGTTTTCGTAGTCCGGCGGCTGGGTGAATGTAAGATTGCCGGCGTCGTCGATGTCGAAGAAGTCGTCGTCGCCGCCGCCGGCCTGAACACCGATTAGCCAGCCTATATCGCGGCCGATGGCTCCACGCCCGCTGATGCTGGCGGAGTAGGTGGCCAGTGCCCAGGTGCCGTTTTCGGTGTACCTGATGAAATCGGGACCCTTTACGACGGGGTTCCTGTTTCCACCGGAGGGTTTAAGCACCACGTCAATGCTGTCGGAGCCGCCCGATGCGTCGGTAGCGGTAATGGTTATCTGGAATTTACCCCCGGAAGGGTTATCGTAAATGTGGGCCGCGGTGGTGAACAGTGTGCCCCCCGACTGGTCGATACGGAACAACGCAGCGTCCCCGCTGTTGGAAATTGTGTCACTCAGCGAGTAGTGATGCTCGTCGTGGTCGGAATCAGTTACATGCCCCGGATAGTAGATATCGTCGCCCGCCGGCTTGTTCCGGGGTATGTGTCGACAAATATCTGCGGTTTCATTTTCAAAATCACGCCGGCCGCCTCCGCAACCATAACCCGCCCTGGTATCCACATTGAAAGTGGGAGCGCTGTTGGGGTCCGGCGCAGCTCGAACCCGCGTTTCCGTTACCTTCTGAGCACTCTTACCGGAACCCTTGCCGTCGTTGTAGGACGCCGTCACTCGCAGGTAGTTGCCCACATCGCCTGCAGCCGGGGTGTATGTGGCCGTGTTCGCTCCATTTCCGCTGAGGCTGGTGTAGGTGCCGTATTGTGAGCTGGAAGAGGCCCACTGCCATGACGTGCCGGAAATGCTGCCGTCGGGGTCGGTCAGCGTGGCGGTTATAGCTGTACCTGCCTGGGGCCGGGTCCACGACATGGACACCTTCCCCGGCTCTTCCACGTTGTTGACGTTGATGGTAACGGTGATAGTGTCCGTTGCGCCTTCCGGGTCGGTGACGATTACCTTGACCGTGTAGGAGCTCTTGGCCTCGTAGTCCAGGGGTTGGCCCACCCGCAACTGGCCGGTGGCCCTGACGACGGTGAACGGTGAGGTTCGCGCATTCTCTATGGTGTAGACCAGCCGGTCATTGTCGGCGTCGGTGGCCGCCACGCGAGCGCCGATGTTGTCAAACGAGGACGTGTTCTCGTCCACGCTGCGGGTGGTGCCCTCCCCATCGGTGAACACCGGCGAGTTGTTCGCCTGGGCGGAAACGGGGAGGACCGGGTACAGGGCAATAAGGACGATGACGGATAGAGCGGCAACCGCCGCGAAGAACATTCTAGGACTCATGGGACACCACCTCACTGCCACCCCACGTCAAGGTCCCCGATGAATCAGTTAACCGATAGGCACTTCATCGCAGCGACGACGCCGGGGCCGGTCCCGGCCATGCCAGTTCAGACCTCCCTCTGCACACCTGAACTGAAAACCCGGATTCATGCCAAGGCGCCCTGGCAGGCCGCCTTGGGGCCAAGCCCGCGCCACCTCCGGCCAGAGTAATTTAGAAGTTAGAAGGGTAATTTTGACGTTATAGCAAAAGGTGAAACAGGTTCAACAATTACGTTAAGGTAATTGGATCAATTTAACAATGCCACACTGACACCTCCCCCTTCCCGGCCTCAGGTGTTTAACGTCAACTATTCCTGCCGGAATGCAACTCCTCGCAATATATGCTGTGGTCCGGGTGGTCCTGGACAATCTGAACACCCACCGCAAGGCGTCGCTGTACGAGGCGTTCCCGGCGGAGGAGGCCCGGAGCATAGCCCGGAAGCTGGAGTTTCACTACACGCCAAAGCATGGCAGTTGGCTGAACATGGCGGAGATCGAGTTCAGCGTCATATCCCGCAGATGTCTTGGACAGCGGCTCTCCGGCGAGGACAGTCTCTGCCGGGAGGTGCAGGTCTTGGAGCAGGAACGCAATGAGGCCCAGGCGATCATCAGCTGGCGCTTCACCACCGGGGATGCCAGGAGGAAACTCCATCGGCTATATCCCCTATTCCCAGCGTGACTGGGTACTAGCCATTGGCTCCAGCGACGGCGGCTGATAACGCGGCAACGGTTGCCGTACCTCCGCAGGAACAACTTGGGCGCTGGCGCGGGACTGACCCCGCTGACCCTGCATATCGATTGCCACTTGCCAACCACCGCCGACCGCGTGGTTCGGCCTGGGCCTGCCGACTACCGAACTGCCGTAACTTCGAGCTGGACACCTTCGTGTTGCTGAATGCGGCTGATGACCTCAAACAGGTTGCGAGCGTAGGGATTGCCAGTCGGCCCGAACATGCGCATGAGGCTCTTTGGCGGCTTGTCGGTAAGGGACCCAAGCTCCTCGAACCCCATGGTGGAGTTGATGTAGTCCCGCAGCGCGATCTTGCCCGTCTCGACGTCCCCGGCAAGAAGACATTCGATGCCTTCCTTCAGCAATCCTTCTCGAAACGCCGGGTCACGCTCCGCGCGGGCTTGCACGGTCTCCTTGAAGTGACGGGTGAGCGGCATATCTCATACCTCCTGCTGCTTGCGACGTCTGTACTCACGCCAGAGCTCGCGAGCATCCTCAATGTCCCTCTGCTGGCGCGCCTTGGTGCCGCCGCCAAGCAGGACTAGCAGGGTGTCTCCGTCCCTGCCGAAATATACCCGGTACCCTGGACCAACGTTGATACGGTACTCCAGCACACCGCTGCCGGCACCTCTCACATTAGACAGGTTGCCAGCCTCCATGCGGGGTAGGGCGGTCCTGACCCTGGCCGCCGTCCCAGAGTCGAGAGCATCAAACCAGCGACCGAAGGGATTCGGCCGCGATCGTCAACGTATTCGCTGACTTCGGTCATACAGCATATGGTAACGTATATGTTACCATATGCAATCCCGGGGAGGCTCTCTATTAGGCAGTTCAGGGGTTCTCGGCGGAAGTGTGCCGGAGCGGGTACCAAGGCGCGAGCCGTCGGCCTCTACGGACGCCACCGGTTGGGCATTCAAGACTAAGGTCAAAGGGCTGCGGTGCCTGGGGGAAAAGTTCGATACTCTTCAGGTCTCAAGCATAAAATGGTACCCCTGGAGGGACTCGAACCCCCGACGCGCGACTTAGGACGCCGCCGCTCTATCCTCTGAGCTACAGGGGCTGGTTGGTGGAGATAGGGGGGCTCGAACCCCCAACCTCGGCATTGCGAACGCCGCGCTCTCCCAGTTGAGCTATATCCCCAGCTTCAGGCGTTGCGGAGCCGCTTGCTCCCGTCGGCCTTGCGTTAAATCGTAAGGCGAGTCTCTCTCTGATGTCAAGTCGCGGACGGTTACGTAAACGCCAGCCTGCGCTCGTTCAGGCTCACGTAGCGGTCACCGCTGCCCAGGACTACGTGGTCCAGAAGCTCTATGCCCAGCATCTTTCCGCAGGATATCAGGTCCTTGGTGATGGAAACGTCCTGGGGGCTGGGCGTCGGGTCGCCGGAGGGGTGGTTGTGAACCACGATGATTGACGGCGCGTTTTCACGTATGGCGGGACGGAATACCTCAGCGGGTCGCACCACTGAGCTGTTGACGTTCCCCACGTATATCTCCGGGACGCCCAACACTTCGCTCCGGGTGTTGAGCAGCAGGACGCGCAGGTGTTCCTGGTCCAGCGTCGCCATTTCCGCAATCAGGAGGTTGGCGACGTCCTGGGGTGAGGATATGGCGGGGCGCTCTGAGGCGGATAGGGACACGGAGCGGCGTCCCAATTCCAGGGCAGCCAGAAGCTGGCAGGCCTTGGCCTCGCTCAACCCACGCTCCCGGCAAAGCTCAGGGTAGCTGGCCCTGGCAAGGCCGGAAAGTCCGTCGAACCGGGTGAGAATCCGGGACGCCTGGGCAAGAACATTCTCCCCCTGCATCCCGGTGCGCAGCAGGATGGCGATCAGTTCAGTGTTGCTCAGGGTCCTGGGGCCAAATTCCTTGAGCCGCTCCCGGGGCCGCTCCCCGGTGGGCATTTCGTGGATGGTGGGCTGGTATGCTGCGGTGGCTATGGACATAACGGCCGTCCCCTGGGCGGTTGTGGGCAAGAACCAGTTTCGCCCGAAAGGGACGGCGCTTTCAATGGGCAAGTGTCATAGTGATGAGGCTATCACCACTGGAACTTGGAGTATTCCCCCTCCTCCTTGGTGATGAACTCCAGCAGGACGGTCTGGCCGTTGCGGTTGACCTCCAGACCCCGGCGAATGGCAGGCACTATCTCCTGGGGGTCGGTGATTTTCTCGCTGTATGCGCCCAGTGCCTGGGCCACTTCGGCGAATTGCCCAGTCACACCCTTGATGTTGTACTGCTGCACCGACACCGGCCACCGGCTGTCGTCGTAGATGGCCATCGTGGAGTTGTTCAGCACGATGGTTATGATTGGCAGGTTGGCCCGGACGGCGGTCTCGATGTCCATGCCCACCGACCCGAAGGCGAAGTCCCCCATGATGTTGATTACCTGCTTCTCCGGCGCGGCCATCTTCGCGCCCATCGCCAGCCCGAGGCTGTAGCCCAGCTGAGTTGACTTGCCCCAACCGATGAAGGAGCGGGGGGCGCGGGCTTCCCAGAAGGGAACCGTATACTCCCGGGCGCTGCCCGATTCATGGGTGACGATCACGTTGTCCAAGTCCACTGTGTGCATCAGGTCCCAGACGACGCGGTAGGGGTTGATGGGGACTTCGCTGGACGTGAGCTTGGGCATCCAGCGGTCGAGCCACCTCTGCTTGATGGAGGCGATTTCGTCGTGCAGGGATTGGTTCCGGGGACGGCCGTCGGAGCCGGACTGCCTTTTCAGTTCTTCCAGAAGTTGGCCCAGGACCAGCCTGGAGTCGCCCACCAGCGGGTGCTGGCACTTGTAGTCTTTATTGATGTCCGTATCATCGTTGGTGGAGTGAATCACCGTCTTGCCGGGGGGAATGGGGACGCCGAAGTTGGTCTTGCTGAAGCTACAGCCAATGCCGAAGACCGTGTCGGCTCGGGTCAGGTAGTGGTGGACACCCTCGGGGATGCTGGATGCGCCGGTGCCCAATGACAGGGGGTGGTTCTCCGGGAAACCGCTCTTTCCCGCCATGGTCGTCAGAACCGGAGCTTGCAGGAACTCGGCCACCTGGAGCAGCTCGTCCGTTGCCTCAGCGTAAAGGACGCCCTGACCGGCATGGATGATGGGCCTGTCCGCGGACAGCAGGGCCCGGGCGGCGCGGCTGATGGCGTCGGGGTCGGCAGCCGTGCGGACGATGGGCGGAATCTCGTAATCAAAGTCCACCTCGTCCAGTTCCTCTGCGCCCACGTCCTGGGGTATCTCCAGAAGCACCGGGCCGGGGCGGCCGCTGCGCAGTTTGGTGAAGGCGCGGCGCATCACCTCGGTAACTTTGTCGGCCGCCGGTATCTGGGCCGACCACTTGGTGATGGACTCGTAGCTGCGGGCCGGGCTGAAGGTGGGAGGCACACCCAGACGGTCACGGGACGCAGCGGCGGGCAGAAGCAGTATGGGCACCGAGTCGGCATAAGCCTGGGCCACGCCGCCAAAGGCGTTTTCGGCCCCCGGCCCCGACTGCATGAGGAAAATTCCCAGCCGTTTCCCGTTATGGATGCGGGAGAAGCCGTCGGCCATGTGGACGCCGGTGCATTCCTGCCGGAAGACGATTGGGCGGATACCCGCAACGGCGGCGGGCTCGATGAGGGGATTGGAGGGTATGCAGGCGAGGAAGTCCACGCCCTCCATCTTCAGTACGTTGGCGATTGCGGTAACACCGTTCATGTCTCTCTCCTGAAATCCGGGACAACCTTCACTTGGGGGAGTACCGGCGGGCTTGAAGCCATGTTCCTGGCGCACACTCAAGCGCGCTTGGGCATTCTATGTACAGGGCAGTTTAGGTTGGCCCGCTACGGCGTGTCAAACCTGGGAGTACCGGGAATACTTGCCCTTGGCAAAGCAGGCTAAGGGGAACTTTCACCCCCGCCCCAGGCGATGATCCGCTCCGGGGAGATCTTGATCACCGGGTTTTCGCCGATGTTCATGTCCCGGTATTGAGGGTACTTCGCCCGCAGGACGGGAATAGCCGACGCCCGCTCCGCGCCTTCCAGGAGCAGTTCGGCCCGGCCTGAGACCATTATGTACCAGAGGCGGGACCAGTCCTCTTCGTAGTGGTCTACAACCAGCGTGGCCAGGGGATTGGCGAGGATATTTTTGACCCGGCGCAGCGTGATAAGTCCGGTACGTTTCGGCTTCTGGTCGAGCACGGAGTAGATGAGGTCTCCATCGACGGCGAAGCAGACAGGGATGACGTGGGGAGCGCCCGTCTCGCTGGCGGTGGCCAGATGTCCCACCCGCGCGTTAGCGAGGCGGGGGGAGTGCAGAAGCCTGGACTGTTGCGGAGATAGGCTTGTCAAAGAGAACCTGATAACAAGGCGGATGAGGTTGCGGACCGCTCAGGCGCCGGAGTTAAATCCCAGGGGGTCGTCCATAAACTCGATGTTCTCAAGTTCCGCCTTGGCGGCGTCTTCCAGGGCTGCGTCCCCATCGCGGACGCAGTTTATCAAAACTTTCTTGGCCAGGTCTCCGCCGATCTTGCCCAGGGCGTTGATTCCGGCCAACTGGACCTGATAGTCGTCATCCTCCAACAGGGGAATCAGGTAAGGGACTGCGTCCTCCTCGGCCAACTCTCCACAGGCGTGGGCTGATTCGTAGCGGATGGAGGGTTCCGGGCTGTCCAACTCGCGCAGCAACACCGGGATCCAATCAGGTTCCCCGGTCCGGCCCATTGCGTAAATAGAGCTGGACTTCATATCCAGGTCGTCGCTCTCGTAAGCATCGGACACCAGCGAATTGATCTCGCCGGTGTTCATGGGCGCAACGGCTTCCAGGCTGCGGCGGCGCACTTCCAGGGGTTGGTCCGTGTCCCTCAGAACGTCCATCAGGCTATTGTGCAGGGCGTCGACATCCCTGGCCAGCAGCTTGCCCTCCTGTGCCAGGACGGTGAACTTGCCCAGGGCAACCGCTGCGGCGGCGCGCACTCCCGGACTGTGGTCCGATTGCAGCACTTGGACCAGGCCGGGGATGATGGAGCGGTCTTCGTTCTCCCAGAGTCCCTCAATGGCCTTTTCCAGGACGAATTCGTCCTTGTCCCGGAGGCACATCTTGAAGACGGCGGAGAAGTCAAGCTCAGCGTTCTCTTCCGCCTCCTCCACCATCGCTATGATGATGTCGTGCTGCCGGTCCTCGTCTATTCCAAACCAAGCACGGGCAAACTCTCCCAATTCGGATGGGGAAAGGTCCGACATCTCGGCGAACTCGGCTACCGGTATCGGGACCGTATCGTCGCTGAGGTTTTCCAGGAATAGGTCTAATGGCATACCAAATCTTGCCTGCCCAGGGGCATTGGTGCTTGCTGACTGAATGCTGTGCCGGCGCTGTTGTGGCCCAGTTTCAGTATAGCATAGGGATTTTCGGTATCCGTTCCAGCGCTCCCGGCCACGGCGTCAGTCATCGGGTCCTTCTACCGTCATTTCATGTCGCGCTGTCAATATCCTTCAACACTATTCGATCCGGGCTAACTCGGCAGTGCCCATGCCGACCGTGGTATCAGTTATTGATACTGCGGCGCAGACAGTGTTACTGCTTCAACTGCCGAATGGCGCCCGGTATCTGCTCTACCAGGTCCGATGCCAGGCTCCCGGCATTCCCCAGTTTTCGGACGACAGCTTCACCGGCCAGGCCGTGCAGGTACACGCCGCAGCAGGCGGCTTCCGTTGCGTCCAGCCCCTGCGCCAACAGCCCGGTGATGATTCCACTCAGGACGTCGCCGGTGCCCGCTGAGGCCATTCCCGGATTGGTGAATGGCGCCACTCGGACCAGCCCCCCGGGGTCGGCTATGACCGTCAGAGCGCCCTTCAGTACCACCGTTGAGTTCCAACGCTGAGACCACTCACGGGCTATTCCCGTCCTGTCCCGCTGCACTTCGGCAGTGGACATACCGGTCAGGGTAGCCATCTCTCCGGGGTGAGGGGTCAGCACTGCGGGACCGCTCAGCCTGCTCCGCCAGTCAGCTATGCCGGATAGGCTGTTGAGTCCATCGGCGTCCACCACTGCCGGCACGGGAAGGGGAGGGTCTCCCAGGACCAGCGCCTTCATCAGCCCTTCCGTGCCCGGAGACCATCCGAGGCCGCAGCCAACGAGAAGCGCGCTGTACCGGGACATGCCGGTCCGGAGCAAACGGGCGGCTTCGGAATGAATCATGCCCGCGCCGTCTTCCGGCAGGGGAAGGTGGATAACCTCGGTGAGCTTGCCCGCGGCTATGGGATAGACATTCCGCGCCGTTGCCAGGGTCGTCAACCCTGCCCCTGTGCGCACCGACGCCTGCGACGCCAGGTACGCCGCCCCCACGTAGTTGCGGGAACCGGCGACCACCAGCGCGTGGCCGAATGTGCCCTTGTGAGAGTTGGCGGGCCGTTCCGGCAGCCTTTCCCGCACCCACTCCGGGGTCAGGAGTTCCAGGAAAATGCCCCGTTCTTCCGGCAGGTCTGGAGGCAGGCCGATGTCAGCAATTTCCAGCCTCCCCGCCCGTTCCGCACCGGGGAAGGTGAGCAGGCCGGCCTTTGGGCGTCCCAGGGCCACCGTAACGTCCACTTGCGGGCAGGCCGGGTCAACTTCTCCGGTGTCGCAATTCAGGCCGGTGGGCAGGTCCATCGCCACGATGATGGCCCGATGGGAGTTGCGGGCAGCGTTGTTGAGACGGGCAATTACATCGCCCACTATGCCGGTGAGGGGCCGGGAACGCCCCGTGCCGAGTATGGCGTCCACCACCAGGTCGGAACGGGACAATAGCCTGTCCAGCGTGGTCAGGTCTGGGTCGTTGGCGGCGTCGGCAACGGACACCCCATAGCGCAACGCAATGTCCATCTTCGGGTCGGGGTTGGGACGGCCCCTGACGACGTATGCGGTTACTCCGGCCCCCCAACGGGCCAGATGCCGCCCGGTAACGAGGCCGTCTGCGCCGTTGTTGCCCGGACCGGCCAATACCAGGACCCGTTTCCCGGCCGCGCCTCCCATCAGGTCGCGGGAGACTTCCGCCACGGCCAGGCCCGCGTTTTCCATCAGGGTGTCGGTGCTGACGCCGCGGCGTTCCGCGGACTGCTCCAGCGCGGTCATTTCGGCGGCGGTGACTATCTTCATTCTTTCAGGGTCCGGCGGGGCCGTCCTGCTGCACGACCACAAAGGCAACGGCGTATTCCCTGGAATGGGACAGGCTGACGGAGATTTCCCTGACTTGCAGCCGCTCGGCCCGGCGCTTGGCGCGACCATGAAGCTCGATGCCCGGCGCGCCGCTTGGGGCGCGCACCACCTCGATGTCCTTCCAGCCGACGCCCCGGACGCCGGTGCCCAGGGACTTCATGGCCGCTTCCTTGGCGGCGAAGCGGGCGGCCAGGTTGGGCGCACGGCCCCGGCAGTATGCAATCTCTCCGGGCGTGTAGATGCGGTCCAGGAACCGCTGGCCGTACAGTTCCACCATGCGGCGGATGCGGGGGATTTCGATAATGTCAACGCCGGTGGACAGCATGGCGCGTCACTTACAGGGTGGATCTGACCGGCCGGCGACCACCGTCAAGGGGCTATTCAGGCCCGGCGTGGCCCGGCAGCCCCAGGTTTTTCAGAATCCTGGATACCGAGTAGCTCCGGTTGAGCACGTAGAAGTGGATGCCCGGCACGCCGCTTTCCCAAAGTTCCTCGACCTGCCGGGTGGCGTACTCGACCCCCAGGTCCCGGACGGCGCGGTCGTCATCGGCGTACCGTTCCAACTGCTCGTCCAGGGCCGGCGGAATCTTCGCGCCGCAAAGGGAGGTGAACCGGCGAATCTGCGCGGTGTTCAGGATGGGGAGCACGCCGGGGACAATCGGCACGTCGATGCCGGCCTGCTCCGCCCGCCGGGTGAAGTCAAAGAAGTCCTCGTTATCATAGAAGAGCTGGGTGATGAGGAATTCAGCGCCCTTCTGCACCTTCAGCCTGGTGTATTCCAGGTCCGTGTCCAGGTCTTGGGCTTCTATATGGCCCTCCGGGTAACAGGCGGCGGCAACGCCGAAATCGAAGTTCTCGCGGATGTGTTCAATCAGCTCCGAGGCGTGGCCGAACCCGTTTTCCACCGGGACGAACTCGGTGTCCCCACGGGGCGGGTCGCCGCGAAGGGCTATGACGTTCTCAATTCCCGCCTCGTCCAGGCGTTCCAGCACCTGGTGTATCTCTTCCCTGGCCTGGCCGACGCAGGTCAGGTGGGCCATAACCTCCAGGTCATTCTGGCCCTTGATTTCGGTGGTTATCTGCTCGGTGAATGCCCTGGTCGAGCCGCCGGCCCCATAGGTCACGGAGACAAAGTCCGGGTTGTAGGGTTTGAGACGTTCAACGGCGCGGACTACCGCTGGGATGCCGTCCTCGGCCCTCGGCGGGAAGAACTCGCATGAAATGGTCCTCGTGTCGTCAAGTAGTTCTTTAATTCGCAAAATGTGAGCCTCAATTCTGGGTTGGGATGAAATGGGGACTGAGAACATCGCCCCATCACCGGGAGCCGGCCGGTATGATCGCAGAAGATCCGGCCCTCAGTCCAAAACGGAAACGGTGTGGATGCCGCCACACCGTCCCTGGTACAATCATAGCATCGGGTGGGAATTGTGTCTAATTGAAGCCCGCGTCAGAACCGGGGCTGCCGTTTCTCCCGGAACGCCTGGATACCTTCCCGTGGGTGGCTGGAGGAGGAAACGTACTGGACGAAGGCGAAGGTCTCCAGCGCCACGCCATCCCTCAACGGGAGTTCCCGCCCCCGGCGCGCCGTAGACTTGATCCATCCCAGCCCCGGACGGCTCTTCACCCGCAGCGCCGACAACAGCCCCTCCAGTTCCGGATCCAAGCCGGTTTCCGGCACGGCTCGCAGCACCAGGCCGCAGTCCGCCGCCTCTTTGCCGGAAAGCCACTTTCCCGTGGTCAGAAGCTCCATTGCCAGTTGCATACCGACGCGATGCGGCAGCCTCTGTGTGGAGCCGCCGCCGGGCATCAGGCCGAAATTGGTGTGCTGGTCTCCCAGGCGGGCGTCCTCCGCGGCCAGGGCCATGTCGCAGGCCATCATCAGTTCCAGCCCGCCGGCCAGGGCAAAGCCATGCACCACCGCAATGACGGGGATGGGCAATTCCTCCAGCCTGAACAGGCAGTCGTTCAAGCCGGTCAGGTATTGGTGCAATTCTCCCGGGTCCTGGAAGGCGTTTTCGAAGTACACCAGGTCGGCCCCGGCGCAGAAGGCCCGTCCCTCGCCCCTGATTACCAGCGCCTTCATTCCATCGTCCGCTTCCACCACAGCTATAGCGTCGGCCAGTTCTGCCAGCAGATCAGGACTTATGGCGTTCAAGGCCGACGGGCGATTCAACCGGATGGTTGCCACCGCGTTTTCTCTCTCCAGTATCAGGTTAGTATACTCCACCAGCGCCTCCCAAAATGTTGAGTTCGATGCTCCAAATATACCAGACCTTCCGGCACAGCACCGGGTTGGCCGGGAAGTTGCGGGGTGGGTATAATGGGCGCGTCAGCCGGGAACGTTCCCGGTCTGTCGGCAACCCGCAAGACCAGACACGACCGCCCATGCCGGAGGGGAGAGCTTGGAGTATTTGAACTTTAGCTGGATTCTGGAAGGCTCTCTGGCGGCCTCCAGGGGTCCGACCAGCCGCCGGGACCTGATCTTCCTGAAGATGCGCGACATCGCCTCGGTTATCCGCATGGAGGAGCAGACCATTTCCGCCGAGGCCCTGGAGATGCGCGATCTCTACGAGCCGGTGCCGGACTTCACCGCGCCAACCCTGGAACAGATCGAGCGCATGGTCCGGTGGATAGAGCAGGAGATAGAGACCTGGGAGCGGCCCGTGGTGGTCACGTGCCGGGCCGGCCTGGGGCGCACGGGCACCGTGCTGGCCTGCTACTTCGTCTATTGCGGGTACACGCCCGAAGCGGCGATAAACCTGATCCGCACCCTGCGGCCCGGCTCCATCGAGTCCCCGGACCAGGAGGACGCCGTTACCCGGTTCTCCGAGCTTCTGAAGTCCCGCGAGCGCGAAAGACGCCGCAGGGCCATCGAGGCGTTGGACAACATTTAGCGTCCAGACGAGACCGGCTCTGCGCGACGCACTTCGCCATGAGCGCCCAGCAACGTCATTCCGGCTTTCGCGGGAGGTCATAAACGCCACATTACCGGTATGAAGTTCAAGCACCGGGGATTGCGGAGATTCTGGGAACGGGATGACGCCAGCCGTCTAAACCCGGACCATGTTGCCCGCATTGCCGAATTGCTTGATGATCTGTCGGTCATCGGAAGCCCATCGGAAATGGACTTGCCCGGTCTGCGGTTGCACCAACTGACCGGCGACCGTCGTGGGACCTGGAGCATCAGAGTTTCCGCCAACTGGCGGCTGACCTTTCTCTTCGAGGATGGAGAAGCGGTCGATGTTGACCTGGAGGACTACCACCAGGAGAAAGTATGACGGTCCGGATACCCACACATCCCACAGCCAGCATCCGCCGGAGCCTGGACGAATCGGGTTGGAGCGTCGATGAGTTTGTGGCCCGGATGGGAATCAGCCGTGACACCGCTTCGCACATCCTGAGCGGACGGGGCGGAATCACGCCGGAAGTGGCCCTGGCCCTGGAGCGCATCGGCTGGAGCACCGCTGATTTCTGGATGCGCCGCCAAGCGGCCTATGACCTGGCAACCGCCCGCCGCGGTTTGGAAGGGGCAGCCATCCTCAGCCCGCCCGAACTTCCTCCCAGTGCCGCCATTCCCGACGCCCAACGCTGTCATTACCCTGAGAGAGGCGGGGTTATGACAGCCCCAACCATAGATAATCTGTTCAATCTGCTGGACGAGTGGAGACATTTCCCGAAATACCGGCTTGAGCCCCGTGCTGATCCGTTCTTTGCAATGTTTCTGCCCGATGTGCTGGAAGCGCATTATGGCTGTGAGTTCAACCGTGAAGTCATCCCTGAATTCCCATTGCGCCACGGCACTTTGGGGACCAATAAGACGGAGAGAAGCCGGAATCTTTCTGTGAATGTGGATTACGCTGCATTCACAAAGAATGATCAAAAGGTGTTCTTTGTGGAGCTAAAGACCGATGTCAAGTCCCGCGACCCTGATCAAGATTCCTATCTTAAGAAGGCAACGGGTTTTGAATTCAAGACACTTGTCGACGGGATTCCCCTCATCAAGGAGAAATCTAAGCAAGGTGGGAAATACGCTCGCCTCTTGGACCGTCTCGAAGAGCTTGGCGTCAATGGAATAGCACATAAGCCAAAGGTGGTCTATATTCAACCACACTCCAATAAAGCAGATCATAAAGGCCATGCAGATTACATCTACTTTGATGAGATCGCTAAAGTGGTCAAGACACACGGGGAAATCGGCGAGAGATTCGCTAGATCTTTATGCGAGTGGGCCAAGGTCGAGGCCGGTGCGCACAAGCCTTGAGGCACTCCGACTGTAAGCGGCTACAAATACACAGGTTTTCCCTCCGTCAAACTCCCAGCTAAGGAGCGCCCCAGTGTCTCAAAGCCCCGTTCCACTGGAAATACCCCAAGCCATCCTGGAAGAGGTCTACCGGGAGGCCCGGAAAGCCTTTCCGGCCGAGTGCTGCGGCTGGCTCTCTGGACCCAGGGACGGGTCCGGAGTCGTCGCTGTGCGCAGTTGTGAGAACGCCCAGGCATCAGGGACTCACCCAACTGCCGCTGACCGCACCGCCGAGACGGCCTACGTACTAACGGGCAATGACCTGCTGGAGTTGAACAACAGCCTGGAGACTGACGCTCCGGCCAGAATAATCTACCACTCCCATCCCAACGGCGGGGCCTACCTTTCCGCCACGGACCGGGAGGTGGCCACCAGCCCGTGGGGAGACGGCCCGGCCTATCCTGTGCAGCAGCTTGTTGTAGGGATCGACGCGCAGCGTGTGGTCGCCTCCGTCCTCTTCGACTGGTCCGATGAGGAAAGCGGTTTCGTGGAGATATCCCGGTTCGACGGGGCCGACATCTGACGCGGGAAACCCTGCTGCCTGGCAGCCCGTTGCCTGCGCTTCCCATTGCACTCCTGGCCCTGAGCGTGCTCGCAACGTCCCTGGCGGCTGCTTGCGACCCTGAACAATCCGCCCCGCCTGCCCAAGGCCGTTCCTCCACCGCGACGTCCGGTCACCCCGCCCCTTCTGAGACCGCTCATCAGACCGCGACTCCAATCCGGCCCGCGACGATTCCTGCCGGAGTGCTACCGTCCGGTACTGAGATATCTTCCTCTCCCGCCGCCACTCCCGGACCTGACCGGCCTACTCCCCATCCCGGCAACACGGACTGGGTGCGGGGAAGGCTGGACGCGGTCATCGGGCTTTACAACCTGACTGCCGAGGGCGCGGTCCTGCTGCGCAGTCTGGACGTGCGGCAGATGCGCGGCGAGCCGGGGTTCTTCGGCAGCTACGGATTTCACGGCTGGGCGGGAGTTGGGGAGGCGAAACCAATCCCGGTGATACACGAGCTTTCTCACTCCTATTGGGGAGGCTTTCCCGTCGAAGGACGCCCCGACCTCAGTTGGCAGTGGCCCCCCGGCGGCGGTCATCCCCCGGCCCTGAAGCAGTACCATGCCGACGTCCTGTTATTCATGTCCCAGCCCCCCGACAGTTTTGAACCGTTGCGGCAGCGTCTCCGCAACCTGCCGGGACTCAGCGCTGATAATCTGGAACCGTTGCTGCACAATATGGAAGCCGATATGGTGTACAACACCGGGGGAACCCTGTCCCTGGTTCCGCCGGTCCTGCGCAAGTATTGGAGCCGGGCGTTGACCGACGGCACGTTCGCGTCCTGGTATGACGCTTCGGAGTGGTTCCAGTCCTTGTCCCCGGAAGACCGCGTCACAGCCGGGAAATACC
This sequence comes from Dehalococcoidia bacterium, assembly GCA_034422355.1. Lineage (GTDB taxonomy): Bacteria > Chloroflexota > Dehalococcoidia > Lucifugimonadales > UBA3495 > CATOSP01. The sequence continues at coordinate 15,236 of DAOUJS010000062.1, forward strand.
TGGGATTCGAGCATCTGGACCTGCGGGACTACCACTTTCTCTCCATTGCCCGGCCCCGGACCGAGTCGCTCCCCGGCTTGTCTGAAGAAAAGCGGGACATACTGGCAGGGGAGGAAAAGCAGCGGCTCCACGATCTGGCAGACCAGTTCGACCTCCTCATCGGAGACCCGCAGCGGGAGGAAAACTTCACCTTCTGGCGGGGCTACCTTCGGGACAAGGTACGGCTGCACCGGAATCATCCCGGCTACTTGGCGTCCCTCGGCCTGCCCAGGGCCGGGCAACTGGCGGAGGCGCTGGACATTGCCGCGGGGTTGGAATCCCTGCCCGCCAGAGACCGCTCCGAGGCCCTCGGCAGCTACATCGCCGACAGTCCCTTCCTGGTCAATCTCCTCCCCGCCATCGACGACCGGACGTTGCTGGACCTGTTCGCCGGCTCCCCCGTGTTGCCTGAAGGCGCGACCCTCCGGGCAACGGCCAGCTTCGTGGAGAGACTGCAACGGTTCGAGGGTGTGGTCAACCGCATCCTGACCGAAGGGAATGACTCCCCAAGCCAGGGCGCAACCGAGATGCGCTTGTTCCTCGACACTATCGGCTATGGCCCGGAGGAAGACGTGCGCTTGTTCCTTGACCTGATGCTTGGCAGTAACCGGGAGACGGCCAACCGGGTGCTCGCGGCATCGGACAAGACCGTTATCCGGGGTCTGATGGAGTCGGCCCCGGCACAGGTCCGGTTCATCCTGCGCCCGGAACAACTGCTGGCGAAGCTGGACATCACCACTGGCGCGAACCTTGAAGCTCTCACCTACGGGACCGCGTCGCTGCTGGAGGAAACATCGGGCAACTTCATCATCGACGAGCCGTTCCTGTACGCTATGTACACTGTCATCGCCGCCCGAGCCGGAACGTCGCCCCGTGAGATGGCCAGCCTGCTGGACAACCCCCGGTTTCCCCTGCACGCTTTCCTCCGCCGCCAGCCGCGGGCCGCAGTGGCCATTCTCGGCAGCGACATGGATGCGGCCCTGGACATCATTCGCCGCGGCGACCCGGTGGTATCGCCCCCGGCCCGGAACATCCACCAACTGGTACAAGCCGGGCCGGAATCTGCTGCAACCCTGCTCACAGCCCTGGACCGGCGCGGCGAGGCCGAGTTGGTCCGCGCATCCCTGGGCTACATCGCCTACGACCGCCAACGTGCCGACGTGGCTCCGGGGCTGGGGATTTCGCTGGAAAACGACGCCCGGTTCCTGTATCGGCTGATGAACGAAAACGGCGACGACTGGCTGGCAGACCGGGTGGGACAAGCCCTTGCCCATTACACCAGTCCCGGTTCCGGCCCACCGGCGGACTTCGCGCCACAGTTCCGGGCCACCCTGTTAGCTGCCGCCGAGCGCCTCACGGACGAGTCGGACAGGGAAGGGTTGCGGCGAATCGTGGACCAGGTGGTCCGTTAGGCTGGGTCCACAGTCGCGCGACATTCGGAAGCGGCGCTAACGGCTGTACAGGTAGGCATCGAGTTGGGCCAGCAGCTCGGCGCGGCGGCCGTCGTCAAGAAAAGAGGCGTTGAAGGAATTGCGGGCTATGGCGGCCAGGGTGTCGTCGCCTATGCCCAGGTGGTCCTGTACTGCCTGGTAGTTTTCGTTGATATATCCGCCGAAGAAGGCAGGGTCGTCGGAGTTGAGGGTGACGGTCAACCCGGCGTCCAGCATCTCCGGCAGCGGGTGTTGTTCCAGCGTCTCCACCACCCGGAGCTTGTGGTTGGATAGGGGGCATACGGTAAAAGGTATGGCTCGCCCGGCGAGTTCGGAGGTCAGGGCAGGGTCGTCCAGCACGTGGCAGCCGTGGTCGATGCGCTGTACCCGGAGGGTTTCCACTGCTTCCCTGACGTACTCCGCCGGCCCCTCCTCGGCTGCGTGGGCGACGGCGGCGAACCCGGCGTCCCGTGCTTGGGCGAAGACCCGGGCGAACTTCCCCGGCGGGTTGCCTGCCTCGCTGGAATCCAGCCCGACGGCGTAGATCCACTCCCGGAAGGGCATGGCTTGCTCCAGGGTGGCAATCGCATCGGACTCGTCCAGGTGCCGGAGGAAGCACATGATCAGCCGGGATGTGATGCCGTGCCGTTCCCGTCCGTATTCCAGTCCCGCCCGGATGCCGTTGCAGACGGTGGCGAAGTCCACACCGCGGGAAGTATGGGCCTGGGGGTCGAAGAAAATCTCTGCGTGGCGCACGGTCTGGGCGGCAACCCGGTCCAGGTAGGCGCAGGTCAGGTCATAGAAGTCATCCTGGGCAAGCAGGACGGACATGCACTGGTAGTAGATGCTCAGGAACTCATCGAGGTTGGAGAAGTTGTAGGCCGCCCTTGCTTCATCTGCCGAGGCGAAGGGCAACGAGACGTTGTTCCGGCGGGCGATGCGGAACATCAACTCCGGCTCGAAAGTCCCCTCGATGTGCAGGTGCAACTCGGCCTTGGGCAGATGTTCGATAAATTGGGAAACTGTCATCGTCCACACCTATGAGCCGGAGAGCTCAGTCTGTGCCCAGTTGCTTACCCCGCCGCGCCAAGCCTGATGACGGCCACCGCGCCGGCGATGTAGCCGACGGCCATCAATACCATCACGGCTCGGGCTGTGAAGCCCCCGATGCGGTCGCGGAACAGGATCAGCGCCATTCCCGCCAGCATCAGGACTATGGCCACTCCCCCTGATATGAAGTGGACCGGCTCGGCCCGGTTGACCAGCACGGCTGCCGTGTCCACGATCCCTCCGTCCAGTTGGCCGCCGCGGTAGAACAGGTCGGCGTAGAACAGGATGGTGACGTTGAAAGCGCAACTGCCGTACAGCCCGGCCACCCCCAGGTCCATAGCGCCTAGCCGGGCCGCGGCCACGGTGGAGGATGCCTCGGGCATGGTGGTGACCAGGGACACCAGCAGAATCCCAAGGGTGCCGGACGAGATGCCGGTTATCCCCGCAATGGAATCGGTGCTCCAGCCCAGGAAATAGCCGGAAACTATCACCCCCGCCGACACCAGGGAGAACATCACCCACGCCCTGCCCAGGCCCATGCCGGGGTCTGACTCCTCATCGGCATCGCCCGCGGGCCGGGTCTTGTAGACTATCCACATTCCCGCCAGGAAGACGGCCAGCAGTATGATTGAGGCGACCCCGACCTTGAACACTGCCAGGTCCCACCTGATTGCGCCGAAGACGAGCGCCAGCGCGGTCAGTACTGCCGCCGTGGCTATCAGGTATCCCTGGGCCGGGGCAACCCGTTCCAGGAACAGCTTGCCGCCGAAGACCAGCGCCACCACCGACAGGGTGAACATGTTCAGCATGTTGGCTCCGACCACGTTGCCCACGGCAATGCCCGGGTTGGGCGGGTCGAGGAGCCGGACCACGGTGATGTTGGTGGCCAGTTCCGGGAGCGAGGTCGCCAGGGCGATCAGGATGCTGCCCACGAACAGGCGGCCCCAGCCGGTCAGGGTGGCCAGGGCGTCGCCGTAGACCGCCAGCTTGATGCCGAAGAATATGACCGCGGCGGCGCTGGCGAGGAAGATCAGGAGGGCGATGGGGAGGCTCTGGATTTCCGGCATAGGCAGTTGACGGCGCTGACCGTCTGTTACGCCCCCTGCTCCAGGACTGCTGCGATGCGGTCCCCCATTTCCTCCGTGCTGACCTCCCGCGCGCCGGAGGCGGCGATGTCGCGGGTGCGGTATCCTTCTGTCACCACCTGGTCAACCGCCGCCTCAATGCCGGCGGCTTCCTCGGTCAGGCCGAGGGAGTAGCGCAGCATGAGGGCCGCGCTGAGGATGGAGCCGATGGGGTTGGCGATGCCCTGCCCCGCGATGTCCGGCGCGGTGCCGTGGATCGGCTCATAGAAGCCCTGGGTCCGCCGTCCCTCCAGGGGGACCGCCGACAGGCTCGCCGAGGGCAAGAGGCCCATGGACGCGGCCAGCACCGACGCCTCGTCGGTGAGGATGTCGCCAAAGGTGTTCTCCGAAACTATCACATCGAAGCTGGCCGGACGTTGGACCAACTGCATGGCGCAGGCGTCCACCAGCACATGCTCCATCTGAACGTTGGGGTACTCGGGGGCCAGCCGGGTTGCCACCTGCCGCCACAGCCGGGACGATTCCAGGACGTTGGCCTTGTCCACCGACGCCAGCCTGCCCCGGCGTCCCAGGGCCAGCTCGAACCCGACCCGGAGGATGCGTTCAATCTCGGCCTCGGTGTAGCGCAGGGTGTCTACGGCGGTCCAGCCCTGGGGCGTCTCGTGGCGTTCCTTGGGCTGGGCATAGTACAGGCCGCCGGTAAGCTCCCGGACCACCACCATGTCCACGCCCTCAAGGACTTCGGGCTTGAGGACGCTGGAACCGGCCAGCAGCGGGTAGACCTTCACCGGGCGGATGTTGGCGAATACTCCCAGGACGGACCTCAGCTCCAGCAGCCCGTCCTCCGGTCGCATGGAGGCCGTGGGATCGTCCCACTTGGGCCCGCCGACGGCCCCGAAGAGGACCGAGTCGCTGCCCGAGGCCAGGTCCCGCACCGAGGGGAGCAGGGGTGTCCCGTTCCGGTCGATGGAGATGCCGCCGACATCCCCGTACTCCAGCCGGAAAGTATGCCCGAACACCCGGCCCGCTGACTCCAGCACCCGCACGCTCTGGGCGGTGACCTCCGGCCCGATGCCGTCCCCGCCAAGGACGGCAATATCAAACTCCACTGGAAGCCTCCTTGCTTGTCAGCGAAAAGTCCCGTGCCGGCGCGCATGTTGGTTCCATTGCGCCGGCCCGTAAGAGTTTATCAGAATAACGCCCGCACTGCGGCCAGTATTTCGGTGAGTTTGGCGTCGGACAACCGGCCGACGGCACGGCTGAATTGCCCTTGGTCCAGCGTATGCAAATAGCCCGGCCTCGCCCAACTATCTTCCCTCAGCACACCAGTTGCCATGTCCTGTTGGGTGATTCCAATGTCACCGGGGCGTCTCTGCCCTCGGCTGGTTAGCTGGCACACAATCCAATCGACGTTACTTGCATTGGCGACTACCAGGATTGGCCGTCTTTTTGTACTGGATAAATCTGAGTACGGGAACGGAGCGATGACTATGTCTCCAACCATGCCGCCAACCAATCGTCGTCTTCCGGACGGTTGTCCAATTCGGCCAGCCCTAATGATGACCACTCGCGCTTGTCCCGGTCCCCGTAGACTATCAACTGATCACCTTCCCAGTAAGCCATATCGTCCACCACGTCCATCGTCTTTACGCTGACGGTGCAGACCCGTTGCAGCAGGTCAATCACCTTTTCCTTGTAGTCGGCGAACCGGTAAGTGTTGAACTTCTCGGCAATCGTTGGGTCTCTGGGCTTCTTCTCCTTGTACTGGTCCAGCACCCACTCCAGTGCCGAGCGGCTGCCCAGTTGGTAGCGCCAAGCATCGGGCGGAACGCCGGTCAAACTGGTTTTGTCGTCCAACACGATGACGCCGCGTTCTTTGTCGGCCCGCAAAATTGTGCGGGTCACAGACCCGCTCTGGGTACTGCGCCGGAGGGGATAGGGTTCAGCGGACTCAAACCCTATGTGCAAGTCCAGCAGTTCCCGGCCCATCCGCGACCAGATGTCGAAATCTCGGTATAGCGGCAGTCGCGGGAATTCCCGCAGCAGATCAACAGCGTAGTCGTGGCGGTACACTGGATCATGGAGCACGGCGTATGTGTAGTCGAAGATGTCCTCGGCGGTGATGCCCCCGGGCCCGGCCAATTCCTCAAATGCCTCGCCCCATTCCTGTCGGTAGTGGTCGTTGATTCGATCAATCCCCCACTCGGTGATATTGCTTATACGCTCGCCGTCCGCGGTGTAGCGGTACAGGGGCAGGCATTGGGTGTCGCCGGTGAAGTGATAGTCAACCAGTCTGTCCGTCGCCAGCACGTAGAAGTCTTTGCCATTGACACAGACGTTGATTACCCTGTTGGGTTGGCGCAAGTCCGGGCCGAACATCTCGTAGTGAAATTTAGTGAGCCTGTCATTCATTGCCGGGTCTGCTACATGCCATTTGGCCACATACGGGCGCCAGAGTGAATGCACCCGGTTTCCATCGTTATACACGATGCGCTCACCGCGCTTGAACCTGTCGCGCAGTGTGCTGCTCCACTTGATCGCCGGATTGTAAGCAGTGTCGCCGCTGTCCAGGGATTCGTTGTAGGTGTCCGCGAAAAACAATGCCTTGTCTCTGAGAGAACTGACGTCGAAGTCATACACCCAATCATCACGGTTTGACTTTATAGCGTTGGCGAATAATCCAAATACGGTGTTTTCCCCGTCACCCATACCGGCGAACTTGGCCTGCCGGTCGGCAAGGGGCATTAGCCGTCTGTACCGGAACCTGTGAGCCGACTGGTTCAGCCACTCGCCAAATTCATCAGGGGTAATCCGGTCAAAGTCAATGTCCTGCATCATGGCCCCGCTCAGATAGTTCAGGGTTTCCGCGGCGCGTTCCGAGTCCTCGCGGCGGGCATAGTGAATTGCGCACTGGCCCAGCCTGGACCTGTCCCTTACGAAGAACCCGATGGCGACGCCGGTCTGTATGCCAAAGACGTTGTGGGTGGTGCCGGAGATTTTGGGGTTCCGGCGCACGTCCGATCCCAGGTCGAGAATGTAGATGTCGGAGAACTCACCGGCGGCGACCTTCCTGAACCCGTCGTCCTGGCGCGCGTCGAGGTAGGCGCGGTTGGTGACGAAAGCGATGATCCCGTCATCGTCCAGCCTGTCCGAGGCCCAGCGCAGGAAACGCTTGTACATATCGTACTGGTGGGTCTTCTGGGCCCCGCTCTGGGCGACGTAGGTGTCGCGGATGCGCCGGTCAATCTCCGGGTAGCGGCGGTTCGGGTTGAAGTCGTTCCAGTTGGCCTGGCTGTCGTTGTAGGGCGGGTTGCCGATGATTACGCTGATGGGCTTTTCGTTCTGTTCCTGGACGCGGACCCAGTTTTCCACCGACATTGCGCCCAGGTCGAAAGTTCCCTGGCGCTGCACCGCGCCGCCGGTTGCGCCAGACTGCTGCCAGTCCATGTTGTCCAGGGTGTCCACGAAGCACAGGTTGGGGAACTCCAGGTAGCGGCCCGTGCGCTCCTTGTAGGTGTACTCGATGTTCAGGTTGGCAATGTAGTAGGGGAGAATCGCCACTTCGTTGGCGTGAATCTCGTTGCGGTACTTGTGCTCCAGCCTGTCCCTGGGAAGGTACTCGATGAGGCTGGTTATGAACGTGCCCGTGCCGGTGGCCGGGTCGAGAATCTGCACGTTTTCGTCGGCCAGACCCCGCCCGAAGTGCTTTTGCAGCAGGTGGTCTGCGCCCCGGATGATGAAGTCCACCACCTCGTTGGAGGTGTAGACCACGCCGAGGCGGTCGGCTGCCGCGGGATTGTACGCCTTGTAGAAGTCTTCATAAATGGCCTTGAGGAACTTCTGCTTTTCCGCGAAGTCGGCGATTTCGTCCGCGGCCCGTCCGATGGCCCCGTAATAGGCGCGGAGGCGTTCGATGGCCTGGCGGCGCACGTCGCCGGTGAAGAATGTCTGCTCCAGGGTGTCCAGGCGTTGGGCCACGTTGTTTTCCCGGTGGAACTGGTCCTCGTCGAACACCCGCAGGAAGATGTCCCGGGTCAGGATGTGCTGGAGCAGCATTTCCCGGACGTCGGCGGCGGACACGGAGGGGCCGATGCTCTGACGGCACAGGTCCAGGAATTCGGCGGCGGCAGCCTGGTAGTCCGGGTTGCCGGACTCGGCGTCCTCCACGGTCTGGCGCAGGTTCTCTATCACCGCGGGCAGGTCGGCCTTGAACTGCTCCTGCGCGGCGCGGAACTCCTCGATGCCGGGAAGTTCGTAATCGAGGAAGCGGCGGATGAGCGTGTGGAGTTCCCCGGGGCGGGACATGTCCACCCGCATCGCCTCTTCCCGGTCCTGAATCAGGACGGCGATACGGGAATCTTCAAAGATGATGTTGTCCTGTGGATAGCCCCTGGCGAACTTCTTTTGAATTTCATTATCCAGGTTGTCGTCGGTATCCTTGGCCTCCCAGTATCCCCTGGCCATTCGCAGGGAGTCCTTGACCGTGCCGTCCGGGACTCTGCCTGGACCGGGCAACTCCGGCACCAGGGCAAACCCTTCCCTGTGGTCGCGGCAATAGGCGTCCAGGCAGGTCTGGAAGGCGGGCCGGATGCTTTGCTCATTGTCCGAACCGCCGAACTCGATGAGCCGGGTCAAGTCTTCGTAATAGCGTTCGATGTGAGGGTAGGCAGGCATGGGGGCTGGCCTCTGTATCAACACTTACGGCAGAGTATACCACCGCTAACCCCGCATCCCGCTCCTTGCCGGGGGAGCGCAGTTGGTCTAACATCCGATTGAACAGGACAGTTCCAGGATCGCCTGTTGAAATTCACGGACCACTTCCGGCGTGTGCGTCAGCGTCCCGACCGTTCATACATTGAATTTGACTGGAATTTGACTGGATTCAGCGGGTGATAACGGTCCGACAAGTGAAGTGGTCCAGGCCGATGGCCGTATTCGGCGCTGGGGACAGATTTCGGAGATGGACGGAAGATATCTGAAGGTTGTCCTGATGCCGGACGGAGAGACTGTACATAACGCTTTCTTTGACAGGTCGTTCAGGCCATGAAGGTTACATATTTTAGTGAGACGGATACCCTTTACATTGAACTCTGCCCCGATGGTGTGGGCGAGACGCGGGACCTGGACGAGAATACCCTGCTGGACCTGGATGGCCAGGGCCGCCTCTGCGCCATAACCATCGAACATGCCAGTGAGCGCATGGCGATTCCAGCCTTCTCATACGAGCAGGTCCCCGCGTGACTCTCCGCTGACAATCCTCTCCTCGCCAACTATCTGCCCGTGGGTCTATCGTCACCCCATGTTCTACTGGGGGGCGTGCAGACTTCCTTCAGCCGCATGGACCGCATCCTTGAGGTTGACACGGAGAACCGCACCGCCACCGTGTCAATTGTTGCCGCCCGCGAATAGTCGAGACCAGAGTATCTGCCTCCGACTCGCCGCGGGACATAGCCACTCCTGCTATTCCACGCTTTTTGCCAATAATCCGGCGATTGTTTCTGTAAACCGCAAATTATACCCTTACTCTGACAGATCAGATGCTGAAATATATTCATGCTATACTTTGTTGAACAGTGTTACAGGCTCTGCCCGGACTATCCGGCCTGCCCGGCGGCGGGGGACATTGCAGGTTGCCATCAAGCAGACGCTGTTGGAGGGATTGCCATGAACGTTATAAGCAAACTCCGATGGTCAGACTGGCTGGGCCTGGGCATGATTGCCGTCAGCATCGTGCTTTCTTCCGTTGTGGGCGACCAATTCAGCCTCTTCCTGATAATTGGGATAGCGGTCCTGGTGTCCCGGTGGATATTTCTTTGGACAGACCGTATCGGCTGGGGACGTTACGGCGAAGGTTGGGTAAACCGCATGTGCTTCTGGATGTTCCTGTTTGGTATGGGACTCTATAGCTTTGCACAGGTCTGGTATAAGGGCGACAATATCCTGGTTGATTTCTTCGCAACATGGGTCTTTTACCTTTTGGCCTCAGTTGCTCTCTTCATTTCCGGGTTGTTCAAGGGTCCCTATGGTTGGCTCCGAGGCTGGCACCTGGCCAGCCTTGTGGGCGTGGTGGGATTCATCTTCACGCTATTGTTGTCCGGTGCGCTGAACGGAATCCTGGCTACCGCCTTCTACTGTGGGATATTCATTCTATTCGCATGGGGCGCCCTGGCAGCGCTCAATGACGATAGCCCTCCCGTCACCTCGTCCGGCGGCGGCAGCAGCCAGGCACCACAACCCACCGGCGGGCTTGGCCCCGGTGCATCTTCCGGAGGCGGCCGTGGCGGCAGAGGCGGCCGTGGTGGTAGAGGTGGCCGTGGCGGTGGCAGGGGACGCTAATGCACCCCGCCGTATTCCATCCGTAGTCCGGCTTATGCTCGGACGGACCGGATTCCCGTCCCTTGTCCCGTAGTAATCCGCTCCTTGCCAACTATCTGCCTGTGGGTCTATCATCACCCCAAGTTCTACTGGGGGAATCTCTTGGACTCAGCGGCGTCGCGTTTCCTGGACGAGTTGAAGGCCATCGTCGGGGAGGAGTATGTTTACTACCACCCCGAGGACCTGCTGGTCTACGAGTATGACGGGTCCATCGACCGCGGGCTGCCGGGGGCCGTCGTCCTGCCCATATCCACCGATGAAGTCCGCCGCGTGATGGCCCTGTGCTACCGGGAGGGTATTCCCGTGGTGGGGCGGGGTTCCGGGACAGGTCTGAGCGGCGGGGCGATTGCTCCGCCGGGGGGCGTGCAGATTTCCTTCAGCCGCATGGACCGCATCCTTGAGGTTGACGCGGAGAACCGCACCGCCACCGTGGAGCCGGGGGTGATCAACCTGGACCTGGACAACCACGTCCACAGGTTCGGGTTCCGCTACGCGCCCGACCCTTCCAGCCAGAAGGCGTGTAGCCTGGGGGGGAACATTGCCGAAAACTCCGGCGGCCCCCACTGCCTGGCCTACGGCTGCACCACAAACCATGTCCTGGGCATGGAGGTGGTGCTGGAGGACGGCTCGTTGGTCAACCTGGGTAGCGCGGCCCGGGAGACCCCCGGCTACGACCTCCGGGGCGTCTTCACCGGGTCCGAGGGCACCTTCGGCATGGCCACCCGCATAACCGTCAGGCTGTTGCCCCTGCCGGAAGCGGTCAAGACCTTCATGGGCGTCTTCCCCGACGTGGACTCGGCCTGCACGGCCGTCTCCGCGGTCATTGGCCACGGCATCGTCCCCGCGGCCCTGGAAATGATTGACGCCCTGAGCATCCGGGCCGTCCAGAACGTGATGGACCTGGGCTATCCCGAGGATGCCGGAGCGGTGCTGCTAATTGAGCTTGAAGGCTTGCAGGAAGAGGTTGACGAAATCGGGCTGGAGGTGGAGGCTGCCCTGTGGGAGTCCGGCCCGACCCTGGTGCGTACTGCCGAGGAAGCCGCCGACCGGGAGCGGCTCTGGGCCGGGCGCAAGGGCGCGCTGGGGGCGCTGGGAAGCCTGGCCCCCAACTATTACCTGGTGGACGGGGTGGCCCCCCGGACCAAGCTGACCGAGGTGCTGCGGGAGGTCGCCGCCATCAGCGAGCGGTACGGCATCCCCATCGCCAACGTGTTCCACGCCGGGGACGGCAACCTTCACCCGTGCCTGCTCTTCGATGAGCGTGAGCCGGGGGCGCTGGAGACCATCATCGAGGCGGGCGCAGAGGTTATGAAGGTGTGCGTCGACGCCGGCGGTGCGTTGACCGGCGAGCACGGGGTCGGCCTGGAGAAGAAGGAGCTTATGCCCCTGGTCTACACCGGCGAGGACATGGACGCCATGCGCCGCGTCCGGGACTCCTTTGCCCCCCGAAACCGGCTTAACCCCGGCAAGGTATTCCCCGACGGCACCCACTACCACCCGCCGGCGCGACGCCCGGAACCGGGGTTGTCCATCTAGGCATCAGGCGGATATGAGATGGCCGGTCGAGAGTTTATGAACATCGCCCACCGGGGCGCGTCGGCCTATGCCCCGGAGAACACCTTTGCCGCTTTCGACAGGGCATTGGCCCTGGGCGCAAGCCACGTCGAGTTCGACCTGCACTTCTCCGGCGACGGCCACGTGGTCGTCATCCATGACGAGACCCTTGACCGCACCACCAACGGTACTGGGGCCGTGGCGGAGACAACTCTGGCCGAGCTGCAATCGCTGGACGCGGGATCGTGGTTCTCCCCCGAGTTCGCGGGAGAGAGGGTCCCGACCTTCGGCGCGATGCTTGAGCGGTACAAGGGCCGGTTCCACTTTCACGTTGAGATCAAGTCCGATGCTCCCGGCCTGTCCCAACGGGCCGCCGACCTGGTGCGCGGCTACGGGGTTGCCGGCAGCGCCACCATCACGTCATTCAACCTGTCCAGCGTCGAGGAAGTCACCGCCTATGCGCCGGAATTGCCCGCCGGTCTTCTTGTCGTGGCAGTTACCGAATCGACGGTGGAAGAGGCGCAGCGTCTGGGGCTGAAACTCCTCTGCCCTCATTCCATGTCACTGACGCCGGAACTGGTGGACCGTCTCCACGGCAGCGGGTTCGAAGTCCGGGCTTGGGGGGCTTCTGACGAAATGCTGATGCGCCGTGCCGTTGACTCCGGGGTGGACGGCCTGACCGTCAACTTCCCCGACACTCTGTTCGAGTACCTGGCGTCCCCAGGCCCATTATTGTGAGCCGGTTGTCCCTCTCCCTCCCCGCGAGCCTGGCGCAAAGCCTGGGACGCGATGGCATCGTTCCCGAAGAACGGCTGGGAGACTACTCAGTTGATGGAGTGGTCCCTCGCCTGGCGGTCTGCCCCACGCAGCGGCATGAGATTGTCGAGATAGTGCGCTGGGCGTCGCAGGAAAGCCTGGCCATTGTCCCCAGGGGCGGCGGCACCCAGGTGGAGTTGGGCAACATTCCCGGCCATTACGATGTGGCCCTTGACCTGTCCCGCTTCAACCGGGTGTTGGACTACCAACCCGCCGACCTGACCGCGACGGTGGAGGCCGGGATTACCCTGGCGGAATTTCAACGGCGCCTGGCGTCCGGCGGCAAGACCCTGCCCCTGGAAGCGCCTCTGTCCGGCAGCGCGACCATCGGCGGCATCCTGGCGACCGGCGCCAGCGGCCCGATGCGGGCCTCCTGCGGACTGCCCCGGGACTGGCTCATCGGCATCGGCGTGGTTGGGGGCACGGGTGTGGAGACCAAGTCCGGCGGCAAGGTGGTGAAGAACGTCACCGGGTACGACCTGGGCAAGCTGTACACCGGCTCGATGGGCACCTTGGGCGTTATCGTGGAAGCCACCTTCAAGCTGGACCCGCTCCCCCAACGCCTGCAAGCCCTGACGGCGGGTTTTCCATCGATGGCTTCCGCTATCGAAGCCGCCAACGGATTGTCCGGGCAGGTATACGCGCCCCAGGGGATTCAGGTTGTTGATGGTGCGTCTTGGCGAAGGCTGCCTGTGGACTTGCCCGGCGCAGCCGGAGAGGAAATCGCGGCCGGCGATTCCGCGCCGGGAACGGCCATGCTGGTCGCGTTTGTTTCCGGCCGCGTGCGGGCAGTGGAACGGCGGCTGTCCGAGGGGACGGGCTTCCTGCGGGCCAATGGAGCATCGTCGGCACAGGAACTGGACGACGCGGCAAGCCGGCGCCTGCTCGAATGGGTTACTGATCTGGGGTGGGAGAGAGACTCTGGTCCTTGCCTGGTCCTGAAAGTGGCTGTTCCTCCATCCATGACCAGCCGGGTACTGGCGCTGCTTCCCCAGGCATTGGAAGACCTGCCGGGGGCAGGGACCGTTGCCGACCCCGGTTTCGGCCTGGCGCGGCTGATGTGGCAACCCGACGCATTGGGCGATGAAGACGCATCCCTTGTAGTTGGCGCGGTTGACCGGGTGCGTGACCTGGCCCGGCGTCTTGGCGGTTCGGCGGTGGCGGAGCGTGCGCCGGTGGAGGTGAAGCGGATGACCGGCGTTTGGGGACCGGAACCGGAAGGGGCAGGAATCATGCGGCGTATCAAGGAGAGCCTGGACCCCGCCGGAATCTTCAATCCGGGCCGCTTCCCCGGGGGTATCTGATGGCGGAGCAGGAGACACAACTTCTGGAGAACCAGCCCCTTCCGGTCGTGCCGCCGGGGTCGGGATTCCACGGCAGCGACGTTCCCGCTGAGTCGGACATGTACCGCTGCGTCCACTGCGGGTTGTGCCTCAGCTCCTGCCCCACCTACACCACCCTTAAAGTCGAGCCGGAGTCTCCCAGGGGGCGCATCGCCCTGATGAAGGCGGTAAACGAGGGGCGCGCCGCCATTAACCCTACCGTCGTTTCCCACTGGGAAAAGTGTCTCCAGTGCCGCGCGTGCGAGGCCGTGTGTCCCTCGGGAGTGCCATACGGGCGAATCATGGAGAACACCCGCGCCCAGGTGCTTTCTCACGGTATGCAGTCCGAGGGCCTGCGCCGCATGAGCCGGTTGTTCCTGCGGGCTGCGCTGCCCCACCCGCGCAGGCTTCGTTTGGGCGCGCAACTGGCAAAAATGTACCAGAAGTCCGGTTTTCAGAAGTTGGTGCGGGCTTCCGGACTGCTGAATGCCCTGCCCGGAGGAATGGCCGGTCTTGAGTCGCAGCTTCCCGACTTTACCGGCCCCTTCTTCAGCCCAAGCAATGCCGTCCACCCCGCCGTGGGCGAGAAGAAACTGACCGTGGGGCTGCTCTCCGGCTGCGTCATGCCGCTGATGCAGGGGAGCACCATGTCCGCCGCCGTCAGGGTGCTGACCCGCAACGGCTGCGATGTGGCCGTTCCCGTGGGCCAGGGCTGCTGCGGGGCGCTGAACATCCACAGCGGGGACCTGGATACGGCCCGTGACATGGCGCGGCGCAACATGGACGTGTTCCGCGCCTTGGGTGTGGAAGCAATCGTTACCGCTTCCGCCGGGTGCGGCTCGGCGATGAAGGAATACGAAGACCTGCTCAGGGGTGACCCCGAATATGCCGGTGCAGCCCGGAGTTTCGCCCGGATGACCGTTGACATAACCGAACTGCTGGCCTCGTTGCCCCTTGACCCTCCCCGCATGTCCTTGTCCCGTAAGGTTACATACCAGGACCCGTGCCACCTGGCACACGCCCAGAGGATAACGGCCCAGCCGAGGGAAGTCCTGAAAGCCATACCCGGCGTTGAACTGGTGGAGATGGAGCAGTCAACCATGTGCTGCGGCTCAGCCGGGATTTATTCGATGGTCCAGCCGGAACTGTCCGGACAAATCCTGGACCGCAAGCTGGACAACATCATCGCCACGGGGTCGGAGCAGGTGGTAACGGCCAACCCCGGCTGTATGTCGCAAATCGAGCGAGGTCTGAGACAGAGAGGGCTTGCCCATCCCGTAACGCACGTGGTGGACCTTCTGGATGAGGCTTACAGGGCTGAGGACGGCGGTTAGGGGCTTTCGGCGCGGTCCCTCCGCCGCAATGGGAGGGTGAAGACGGAGGTGCGGCGGACTAGGGTCGCAGGTCCGCTGCGGCGTGCATGATGATCTCGGTGGCCGTTTCATATTCGACCTTCGCCGTGTTCAGCATGACGTGGTAGAGACTGGGGTCCTCCGGGTGGACATTGAAGTATCTGCGGAAGTAGGCAGTCCTGGCCTGGTCCAGTTCTTCAACATAACTCTGGGACTCGTCGCGGTCGAAATGCTCCCGGCTCATCATCCTTTCAACCCTGGTCTCCAGGGGCGCAAGCAGGCCCACGTGGATGACGTCCGGGGTGTCGCCCAGGATTACATTGGCTCCGCGGCCCACAATCACCACGTCCCCCTTGCGATAGAGGTCCATGACCACTGTCCTGGTGGCTTCCATGAATGCTTCGTCATCCACCTTTTGGGTAGTGGCGGTCTCTCCGGCCAGCTCCATGTAGGTTTCCGGGGGAAGGGTCTCGATTCCCCTTCCGAAGTAGGGTTCTCCGCTGACGCCGGCGACGGCCGAACGCTCCAGCATGGTCTGGATGAAGTTGCCGAGCCGGTCCCGGAACCGGACCACGCGCTGCTCCTTGTCGATCAATGCGCCGACGGGAGATCCGACCAGGCGGGCGGCTTGAGTGAAGATCAGGCGGTCTACGAAGTTGAGGCGAAGCCGCTCCGCCACCATCCGTCCGACGGGAATGGCCCCGCCGCCGATTGCGCTGTTGACGGTGATTACCGGCATAGCAGCCTCCTTTCAAATTGATGTGTGGCGGGAACGGTGGCAGGACGCCGGCGACGCTGCATCAGACGGCGGCGTTGCCCATCAGCCGGGAGCGGCGGCGGGCGTACTCATCGGCCAGCAGGCCCATAGCCATGGAGTCGTACCACTTTCCGTCCTTGAGGTGGGTCTCCCGGAGGTGACCTTCGAGGACGAATCCAATGTGTTCGCATAGCTGGATGGCGTGTTCGGAATACTCGGGCACATCCACCCAGACACGGTGCAAGCGGAGGGATTCGTAGGCTTCGTCGAGCAGGCCGATCATGGCCATCGTGCCGTAGTGGTGGTGCCAGAGGTCCTTGCGGCCCACCAGGATGAATGCCTGGGCCTCCTGCAGAGGCCATTCCACCACAAGCTGGGCCTCGCCGATGTGGTCGCCTTCCTGGGTGTAGATGGAGTAGATTTTCCGGTCCTCGTGCTCGAAAATGCTTTGGACCTCTTCGTCGGAGGCGTCGGCCATGCGATGGGGGGAATAGCCAATATGCACAGGGAGGCCATTTCCGTCCACGCCGTACCACATGGAGTTGACCTCGGCATCGTCGAGCCATTGGGCGACCCGGGCGGCGTCTTCCCGGCTGGCGGTTGTCAGGGTGATTTGTGGATACATTTCTACCCTCCAGCGTCTGTTGACGGTATGGCGGGCCGGGTCCTGGAGTATTGCGATTTGGGAATATCAGATTTTATCAGCCGGATATGCCAAAATCAATTGGGATTCGCCGCATGGAATAGTGTTCGTCGGATAATTGGCAAATGGAGACGTATTACGAATATCAAAAGCCTGATTTATGACATATAAGTGGCAAATATGGACATGCTGAAGGAATTTCCGTATGGGATCTTGGAGCATGGTTGCGGTTTGGGACAACTGTCAATTTCGGCATAAACGACCAGGGAGGCGAGAGTGAAATCCCGCCTCCCTGGTTGCTCGTGACCGCGCTGGGGACTGGATGTGAGGGTTGCGGCGTCAGGGAACCGGCACAGGTTCTTCACGTACCGCCGAAATGGCCCGGGCCTGGTCCATCAGCCTGCTGAAGTTCTCGAAGGTCAGGGACTGGGGGCCGTCGCACTTGGCCACGTCCGGGTTGGGATGGACCTCTATCAGGAGGCCGTGTGCGCCTGCTGCGATGGCGGCAAGGGCTACCGGCGTCACCAGGTACCAGCGCCCGGTGCTGTGGCTGGGGTCGGCGATGATGGGAAGGTGGCTGAGACGCTTGATGACCGGAATGGCGGCCACGTCCATCGTGAACCGGGTGAACTGTTCAAAGCTGCGGATGCCCCGTTCGCAGAGCATGACGTTCTCGTTGCCCCCGGCCATGACGTACTCGGCCGCCAGGAGCCACTCCTCGTAGGAGGCGGCCAGGCCCCGCTTGACCATGACGGGTTTCTGGGTCTCACCCACCTCGTCCAGCAGGTTGTAGTTCTGCATGTTCCGTGCGCCGACCTGGAGGATGTCGGCGTACTGGGCCACGATGTCCACGTCCCGGGGCGACATAACCTCGGTGATGATGGGGAGGCCAGTCTCCTGCTTGGCCATGTCCAGCAGTTCCAGGCCCTCGATGCCCATGCCCCGGAAGCTGTAGGGCGATGTCCTGGGCTTGAACGCGCCGCCGCGCAACACCGTGGCCCCGGCGGCCTTCACCGCCCTGGCCGTGGAGACCATCTGCTCCTCGTCTTCCACGGAGCAGGGGCCGGCCATGATGACCGGGTCGGGACCGCCGACCACGGCTTCCCCGACGGTCACCGTGGTGCTGTCGGGGTGGAACTCGCGGCTCGCCAGCTTGTAGGGTTTCGAGATGAGCACCACTTCCAGCACGCCCGGCAGCAACTCCATCTCGTCCTTGAGGTCGGGGGTAATGGTGCCCAGGACGCCGACGACAATGCGCTCGACGCCGTGGAACACCTGGGGCTTCAGCCCCGGATGGCTTTCGATTCGCCGTTCAACCTCGGCCAACTGCTCCGGTGAACTCTCTTTTCCCATTACGACAATCATCGCTTCTTCACCCTGGTAGACTGGAATTTCCTTCCGTCTACGTATATCGGGATAGTAGCATGCACAACCTTTATGTCACACAAATCCAACGGCCCGCAGGCCGTAATATGCGCCGTAATGGGTGAAGGAAGTAGAGAGGGTGTTCCAGGTCCTCATCAGGACTGTTCCACCCCCTGCAGGCGCAGGACCTCGGTCCCCTTCAGGTAGAGGTTTACCAGGTCCTGTGGCTCTTTATCGGTGTTGACCAGGATCATGACCCGTATGCACCGTAGAAGGCTGCCCGGCACGGCAACCTCCGTGGCTCCCATGAGCGCGGTGTTGTTCCAACCGGCCTGCCTAGCTGCGGTGGCCGGGAACCCCGCGTTCAGGTCGGGAGTGGTGGTGAAGTACACCGCGGCCACGTCCCGCTCGACGATCTCGTTGGCCTCGATCAGGGCGGTCAGCAGTTCCCGGGTCGCGCCGTGGATGGATTCCACCGTGTTTTCTTCGGCAATCGTCGCGCCCCGTATGCCGCGGCACATCATGGCAGGCCGCCCCATGCCCGGCGTCGGGTCGGCTCATACGTATGGGATGCGTCCCACGGCGTCATCATGCAGATTCCCCCACCGCGGCAGCGGACTTTCCGGCCAATTCGGCCACCAGCCGCGTCGCGCGTGCCACCAATTCGTCCCGCGGTGATTCTAGCATCACGCGCACCAGTGCGCTACCCACGATGGCGGCTTCCGCCTGTTCGCAGACCCTTTCCACGTGCTCGCGGTTGGAGATGCCAAATCCCACCGCCAGGGGGAGGTCTGTGTGGGCGCGGACCCGCTCCAGCAACTCGAAGCCCCTGTCCGAGACCTGGTCCCGTGCGCCGGTTACGCCGGTGAGGCTGACCAGGTAGATGAAGCCGCTGGCGTCGGCGCACACCTCCTTTATGCTTTCGTCGGTGCTGGTGGGGGCAAGCAGGTAGATGATGTGGACTGAATGCTCAGCGCACTCCCGGGCCAGGGGACCGACCTCGGCGTGGGGAAGGTCTACGGGAATGAGGGCGTCCACTCCTGCCTGTTCCGCTTCCTGGGCGAAGCGGCTGAGTCCGTAGTTGTAGATGGGGTTGTAGTACCCCATGAGTATCAGGGGGGTGTCGGGGACCTTGTTCCGGAGCTGGGCCGCCATGCCGAGGCATTCCTGCAGGGAGACCTGCTGCTGCACTGCCAGGAAACTGGACTCCTGGATGACCGGTCCCTCTGCCAGCGGGTCGCTGAAGGGGATGCCGATTTCCACGGCATCAGCTCCGGCCTCCACCAGCGCCGGGACCAGTTCCAGGGTTGCCTCACGGTCCGGGTGCCCGGCGGTGACGAACACAATGAGTCCGGGCCGCCCCTGCCGGGCAATGCCGTCGAACGTCTCCTTGATTCGGTCCCTGTTCACTGAAAACGCCGCCTCATACCGATTTGCCGGCCAGCCCCCGCGTGCAGGACCGTCCCCGGTGGTCCGGCCCCGTGATTTCAACCGCCGGGGCAATTTGAGCCAACGAATTCGGCAACTGCGTCAGCGTATATCACGCGCCCGTGGTTGTCCAGCCCCCCGCCAGCGTGGTGAATATCGCCAGGGCGTTCTGTCCGGCATGGACCGCGACGCTGGGCCACAGGGATCCGGTGAGATGGTACAGCCATGCCAGCAGCGCCCCGGTGACGAAGATGGGCAGCATGACCCGGGGGTCTACGTGGAACAGGCTGAACACGACCGCGCTGACCCCAATGGCCATGCCCACTCCCAGCCGGGGCACAAGCCCGGCATACACGAACCCCCGGAAGAACAGCTCCTCGGTGAAGGGAGTCCACAGGGCCAGGGCTTGCAGGGTCAGGAGTATCCCCGGCCCGGGAAAAAATATTTCCTTCGGTATTTCCGGCGGCATCAGAATGTCGAGACCCGCAACCTGCACCAGCCCCACATAGGCGACGTTTGATCCTATGCTCGCGCCGAATGCGCCGATGGTCAGCGCCGCATACCGGAGATGGGAAACCGTTGGCGCTTTCAGGCCCAGCGCCCCAATTGGAAGGTTGCGCGGCCTCAGGGCGAGGAGCCACACGATTACTATGATTGCGAACCCCATGAGGTGGCTGCGTTCCCAGGCTGCCACGGCGAGGCGGTGGTTGCCGGCCAGTCGCACCAGGCCCTCGGACAGTACGAACACCGCGGCGAATGAGACCAGTACCAGGACGATGCCCAGGGCGACCTGGCCGCCGCGCCAGGCCGCGTAGGTCTCACCCTGCGCCTGGGATGGTGGTGCGATTGCCGCAACGGGCGGGCTGCCGGCGATGGGGCTTCCGCAATTCTGGCAGAAGTTATCCGCCGCCGCTGCGGGGCGTCCGCAATTGCCGCAGGTCAACGTTCAGTCTCCGCTCCCGGTGGCATTGGGTGGCGATTGCCGGCTTCTGGCTTGCGGCTTGTGGTTGCCCGCAGCCGGGCACTAGCCACTGGCCATCCCGTAGGGGATAATACCAGACGGTGAAGCATTAGCAGGAATCGTGGAGGACACCAGCCGATGGCCCAGGAATTTTCCCTCAGCCGCGAGGCGTTTCTGCACCTGGCCGCGGAAGCGGGACTCGATGCCGACAGCCCTCACATGGACACCCTCTTCCCCTACGTGCAGGCGCAGCTTGCCGGGATGCGGTCGCTGCATGATATCGACGTGGCCGGGGCCGAGCCGGACATGGCATTTCAACCCGCCCCGGAGGGACGCCACGGGGCCTAGCCGGGCAGTCTGCCCGAAGTCTGAGCAACGCGGAAAGCGGGAAAGCGTAATCATCATGGACGGAATTGAACTTTGCTACGCCAGCGCCGGCACCCTCTCGCGGCTGGTCCAGAGCAGGGAAGTCTCCCCGGTGGACATAATCGATGCTCACCTGGCCCGCATCGAGGCCACGGAGCCAATGCTCAACTCCTTCATCACCCTGCTTCCCGAGGAGGCCCGGGCCGCAGCCCGGGGGGCGGAGCGGGAGATTCAGGCCGGCAACTACCGCGGGCCGCTGCACGGCATACCCGTTGCCTTGAAGGACCTGTTCAACACCGGGGGAGTCCGCACAACCTCGGGCTCCAGGATATTCGATAACTTCATACCGGAGAGGGACTGCACCGTCGCGGCGAAGTTCCGCCAGGCCGGGGCCATTCTGCTGGGCAAGCTGAACATGCACCAGTTTGCCTACGGGCCGACCGGAGAGAACCCCGATTACGGCCACATGCACAATCCCTGGGACCTGGAATTGATAGCCGGCGGCTCAAGCGGCGGCTCGGGTTCCGCCGCCGCCGCTGGCCAGTGTACCATCACCACGGGCAGCGATACCGGCGGCTCTATCCGCATACCTGCGGCCCTCTGCGGCATCGTCGGTCTCAAACCCACCTACGGACTGGTCAGCCGTCACGGGTTGACCCCGCTGTCCTGGTCCCTCGACCACCCCGGCCCAATGGTCAGGACCGTCGAGGACGCGGCCCTGACCATGAACGCCATCGCGGGCCACGACCCCAACGACCCCGCCTCGGCCAGGTTTGAACTGCCCGACTACACCGCGGCGCTTACCGGGGACGTCCGGGGCCTGCGCATCGGGGTCGTCCGCGAATACTTCGAGGCCCCGCTGGACCCGGAAGTGGAACGCTCCGTCAGGGATGCCATCGCCGTGCTGGAGTCCCTGGGCGCGGTGGTGACCGAAGTCTCCTTCCCCATGTTCAACGACTCCCAGGCAATCTCCGGCGCAATCCTGATGGCCGAGGCCGCGGCCTACCACCGGGATCTGCTGGCCGCCGACGGGGACAAGCTCTACCCGCCGGTCAGGCTGCGCCTCGAGGCGGGACTGTTCGTCAGCGCGGCGGACTACCTGCGGGCCCAGCAGGCACGGTCAATCTTCGACCGGCAGGCGCGGGGGCTGCTGGAGCAGGTGGACCTGCTGGCCGGACCGACCGAGCCGGTCACTGCGCCGAAGCTGCTGGAGGAAAGAGTGCAGGCCGGAGAGCGTGAGATTGGGACCACCGCGGCGTTGACCCAGTACACCCGCCCGTACAACCTCACGGGGTTCCCGGCCATCTCAGTCCCCTGCGGCTTCTCCGGGTCCGGGCTGCCCATGGCCCTGCAACTGGCGGGCCGTCCCTATGACGAGCTGACCGTGCTGCGCGCGGCCCACGCCTACGAGCAGGCGACGGAGTGGTCCGGGCGGCGGCCTCCGATTTAGCGGTCCGGTTTAACGGTCCGGGGTTGTGGTGAAGGGCGCTCCATCCGGCTGCCAGCGGACTCCCGCGGGCAGGCTGGTCCTGGTCCGGCATTCCGTTTCCGAGATTTCGCCGCAAATCGCCCCCGCGGAGTGGCCGCTGTCGCCTTTGGGCAGGATGCGCTGCCTGGCTCTGGCGGAGCAACTCCGGGCTTTTGCCCCCCCCATGGTGTTCAGCAGCCGTGAGGTCAAGGCCTCCGAAACGGCGCGGATAGTTGCCGGCAGGCTTGGCGCGACCCATCAGGTCGTCGAGGGTTTACGGGAACACGAGAGGACGCACAGCGATTTTGCCCCTGTGCCGGGAGAGTTTGAGGCGAAGCTGGCGCGTTTCTTCAATGAACCGGGGTCCCTGGTCTTCGGGAGAGAGACGGCTGATGAGGCCGGACACCGGTTCGCACGGACGATTTCCGGACTGATTGAATCGAAAAGGGACGACGCGGACCGGGGTGAATCGCTGCTGGCGGTCAGCCACGGTACCGTAATATCTCTGTTCGTGGCCGGTGCTTGCCAGGCTGACCCCATGGAATTCTGGCGCAAGTTGGGTCAACCGTCCTATGTGGTGATGTCCCTCCCGGAACTGACTTTGCTGACGGTAGTGGAGTCTGTTGAGACTACCCGTGCGTAATGGCCGGCAAGTGGAGTGTTGCCGGGTCAGGGCAATCGCAGGGCAGTCGCGTAATGGTTGATAGACCTGGGGCGGGGAGAGACCGGGGCCGTGCGTGAGCAGGTTGAGACATGACGCAGCCGGACAGAACTGCCCCGGAGTTCATCAAGTGGCTTGAGGAAGGGCAGAGACCGCGCCTGCCACCCCGCTGAACAGGCTGAAGGCCCCGCCGTCTGGCGGGGCCTTCCTGTTGGGATGCTGGGGGTCCCGGTTCAGTTCGGCCTCGGGTACAGGTTGGACTCGCCCAAGTCCCAGGTGTCCCCGTGTATTATTCTACGTGAAACGGATTGCCGGTTGATGAGGATCTCCTTGATCTCCGACACGTCGTTCTTTACATATGCCAGGTCCGCCTCCAGCCCGGCGACGTGGGTTTGCACATCCTTGATGTCGCTTTCTACTCGCCTCATGTCATCTTGAAGACTGTCAACGCTACTCTGTAGAGCGGAAACATCTCCCTTGAGCGTGGAAACATCGTCCCTGATGCTATGGACCTCGTCCCTGATGCTATGGACCTCGTCCCTGATGCTATCGACCTCGATATGGAAACCTCGTACGTCGTTCTGAACACCTCGTACCTCGTTCTGAACACCTCGTACGGAGCTGTTGGTTGACCATGCCGCCGCCGCGATAATTGCTCCCAGGAGGATGATCATAGTCGACGGGCCAAGTATAAGTTCTTTCCAAGTCATGGCAATCTCCTCACTCGCTACCGGGCGAGAGCGGTCGTTGCCCTTAACCCATCCTCCAACGTATGTGTAGTGTTTCGTCCATTCATAACTCTTCCTCTAATACCTGGCTTGGCCTTTGGGACTGGGATTAGGATAGGCGCACTAAACCGCCATTCTCTGGGTACAGGCGACAAGCCTGTCGCTATTCCAGTCTACCACATAATGGATATAAGAGACTCATTGACGAGTTTCTTGCCCCTGCCTTCCGCGCCGGTCCGCGGACGTCCGGGCGCGAACACACAAGCAATTACCTCGAAAGCTCTTGCAAAATCCCCACGCAACACGCATTATGGCTTGGAGTTTCCCTGGGTCCCTGCGCCGGTGGCGGCGTGATACGCCGGGTTCGCCGCCGGGGACAACAGGCCGCGCCAACCCTGTGGGGAAGGCCGAAGCCGTCAGCGAGGAGGCGCTACAGCCATGTTCGACATCGGCAGCAACTTGAGAAGCAGCAGGGCAGGCCGCCTGTTCAGGGCGGTCATCCCGCCCCAGACCCCCCCCCCCCCCACCCTCTCCCCCCCACCCCCCC
>DAOUJS010000063.1:0-43956 GCA_034422355.1 Dehalococcoidia bacterium
CCCCGGACGCATCGCCACCCGCCATTCCACCTCCAGTCCCAAGTTCTCCTCCCGCTTGCCCACCCCCTGATACCCGGCGTCGCCCCACACCACCATCTCCCCGCCGTGCAGCAGGTTGTGCGCCTCCGTGACGCCGTGGGCGTTGGCCGCGGTGACGCTCATGCTGTGGACTATCCCCGTCTCCGGGTCCACCCCGATGTGGGCCTTCATCCCGAAGTGCCACTGGTTCCCCTTCCTGGTCTGGTGCATCTCCGGGTCCCGCTCCCCGGCGCGGTTCTTGGCGGATCACGGCGCCTCGATGATGGTGGCGTCCACGATGGTTCCCTGCCTCAGCTTCAGCCCTTGGGACTCCAGGTGGGCGTTGATTTCCTCCAGCATGGCTGGCCCCAGATTGTGCGCTCCAAGAGATGGCGGAAGTTGAGGATGGTGGACTCGTCGGGCAGGGGGCCGGTGAGCTTTAGCCCCACGAACCGCCTGGCCGGGTCGGACTCGTAGAGCAGATCCTCCATGCCGGGGCCGCTGAGGTTGTAGCAGAGCTGGACGCAGTGGACGCGCAGCATGACCGGCAGCGGGTAGGGGTGGCGGCCCCGGCCGGCCTTGGGGTAGAAGGGACGGATGCGGTCCTCCAGGAGTTGCCAGGGAATCAGGCCGTCCATGCGCTCCAAGAATAGCTCGCGGCGGGTCTTGCGCTTCTTACCCTGGTACTCCAAGCCGGAAAATGTTGGCTGATCCATCAAATCTCACCATTGACCCAATTCGTGGCTGCCACCCATACTATGCCACATCATCAGACACTTATTCAGAGAATCCTTAGATACCGTGGAAGTCAGCGGAACACCCTGGAAAAAGTGTCGTGACTGGGAATTCCGTTCCTGAGCGGCGGGAAGGACTCCAGGAACTCCGGTTTGGACTGGCCCCAAAGGGCCATGTCGATGCACGTCTACCCACCGCAGAGGACGGTGCAAAGGGCGATGACCAAGATGTCGTGCAGAAAATGCCGCTCTGCGTTACCGTGTCTGAGATCTTCCAAGGGCTCCAGTTCCTCAATCGTCATCTCCATCACCACCACCACTGCTTCCACACAACTCAGCGCCAAACTACTGCGCTCTCTCTACACCCCTTACCCAAACGCCTCCTACACCACTCCCCTTCAAATGCGATTGCCCTGAAAACGCTTTCAAAACTTGTTGACTTCAATCCGGCGGGCAAGTATTATCTTTTCTGCAATGAAAATGACTTGGGGCGGTTGCGGTTATTGCTGCTATTTCTTTACCGGTTGCCAGCCAGCCGGCGAAGGATTGGTGTGCTAGACATAGGCAGCCGGGAGGACACCAAACCCCAGCCGGCATAGGTTGGGGTTTTCGCAGTGGCGCCGGAGGCCGGGCTTGGATTGGCTGATCGGGCGTGGGGGTGGATGTAAGACCGTTACCTGGGTCACCATACTTAATTTCGGAAGGAACATCGTGCAACCGTCGGCAACCAGAGATGTACATATCGAGTCCATGCAGCCCCTCACCACCCCGCGAAATCTCGTTAACTCTCTCCCCATCACTCCCGCCGTGGAAAAGACTGTCTTAGATGGCCGGGAACAGGTGCGAAAGGTTCTCAATGGTGAGGACCTCAGGCTGCTCCTTGTCGTCGGTCCCTGCTCCATCCACAGCAAGGAATCTGCCTTGGAGTACGCGGGCCGCCTCAAGGAACTGTCCGAAAGACTCAGCGACCGCCTTCTCATCGTGATGCGGGTATACTTCGAAAAGCCCCGCACCACCGTTGGCTGGAAGGGCCTTATTTACGACCCCCACCTCAATGATACCTTCGATATCGAGGCCGGGCTCCGCACCGCCCGCTCTCTCCTTCTCGAGATCGGTGAGATGGGGATGTACGCCGGCACCGAGTTCCTCGACCCAGTTGTCCCTCAATATCTGGCTGGCCTGATAACCTGGGGCACCATCGGCGCCCGCACCACCGAAAGCCAGATTCACCGGCAGATGGCCAGCGGCCTGAGCATGCCCGTCGGATTCAAGAACGGCACCGACGGTAATGCCCAGATCGCCGTCGACGCCATGCTGTCCGCCCGCAGCCCGCATGGTTTTCTGGGCATGGACGGCGATGGCCAGACTGCCCTCATCCGCACCACCGGCAACCCCGACGGGCACCTTGTGCTCCGCGGCGGCAATGCGGGCCCCAATTTTGGCACCGAAGCTATCGCTGAGGCCAAGGACCGCCTGGGGAAGGCCGGCGTCCGCTCCCAGCTCATGGTTGACTGCAGCCACGGCAACTCCAACAAGGACCACAGGCAGCAGGCCCGTGCCTTCAAGGACGTAGTTTCCCAGAGGACCAGCGGGGACAGTGACATCATAGGCGTGATGCTGGAGAGCAACCTCAACGAGGGCAACCAGCGCCTCTGCGAAGACCTTTCTCAGTTGCAGTACGGCGTCTCCATCACCGACGCCTGTATCGGCTGGGGGGAGACCGAGGAGCTGCTCCATTGGGCCTACGAAGCCATGGGTGACCTCGTCGCCACCCCCGTCTAGCCACATCTCCACACTCAGACTGCAGAAACCGCCGGGATTACCCAATGCCCGGCGGTTTCGTTTTTCCCCAGCCCTCCCATCATTCCCGCGCAGGGAACCGCCCGGCGCTCTTGGACAATTTGCCTATGAAGGGCGCGAAAGCGGCGCCCCTTGAAGCCTACGCCTTGATAGGGATTCGTCCCTGCCTGACCCAAGAATGAAAAGGCCCTGGACATGTCTCAGGGGTTTTCGTCTGTTTGCCTTCCTTGTGCCTTTCTCCAGGACCGGTCTCCGCTGGCCCGGGGTGTGCCCGCCAGTGACCTCGCTGTGAGTTTCCTCTGGGTTCATCCCCGCACCGGCGGGGTATCCTGGAGATCAAGAGGACGGCCGCCAGCGTTCCAGTGTAGATGCGACCGCGCGCCTCATTAGAGCCTTGGCGTTCACCCGCACCACCCGGTGGTGCACCGGGTCCACCGACGGCAGGTCATGTCCCAGTGCCACCATGTCCAGCGGCCTGGGCTCGCCCTCCTCGGCGAACACCACTGGGGAGGGGAACTCCCGTCCCTCCAGCCTGATGGTGGTCCAGCCTACCTCTGCCGGGAGATCCACGCCTTGGAACTGGAGCGCAACCAAGCTCAAGCTCGCATCAACTGGCGCTTCGGCATCAAGAACGCCAGAAGCAAACTCCATCGATTGGATCCCTTCTAAACCAAGCTTGACTGAGTGATAGATGCGCGCAGTGAAATGTACAATCCCCTTCGCAAAACTAGGATTTCTTCCAAACCGGCAGGATAGTGAAGACTTGATATAGTCTCCTGCCCGCTACGATTCTACCCTCACACTGTCGGCTCCCCCAGCCCGCCGACGTCTGCGGGTTGGGCCTCGTCCTCACCCGGCCACGGCGGGGAAGTGTAGCAGAGGAATCGCAGCGTTTCGTCCTCCCCTGCGCTGAACTGGAACTTCCACCCCGTGGGAATCGCCAGGGCGTCCCCCGGACCCACTTCCACCGGGGCCACGCTGTCCGCCGCCACGCCCTCCGGGCAGCGCCAGACCCGGCCCGTTCCTTGCAGCACGTACCATATCTCCTCAACTGTCCGGTGCCACACCGGTCGGGAAACACCTCCGGGAGCAAGGCTAACCTCGACAAGGCTGGCCCGGGTCGCCTGTTGCCGCGCATCCGCCAGTAATCGTATCTCCGATCCGTCCGGCGCATATACATCCGGCGCGTCTCCCCGGTGGCCCACCGGGGGTACTTGCTGCGAGCGCTGTTGCGTCATGCCATCTCCATTTCGGCTATACCGTCAGCCCTTCTCCCATCCAGCTCCAGTAGACCAGGGCGACCAACAACAGAACGGCTATTGCCACCACGGTCATCACCACCCCTAACCTGAACACTTCCGGCGCGCCTATGTTGGCCCGTTGATAAATGAACACGCTGGCGGTGGCCCCGGCCGGATAGTAGACCAGGGCGTCGCCCACCACCACTACGGCAAGACCGCAGACCAGGGGATTGAGGCCCAGCGACTGCCCCGTGGACATGGCCACCGGTATCATGAACGCCAGGTAACCGGAGATGTTCGGCATTGTCAGGCGGACGGCGGCGGAAGCCCCGCCCAGGGCCAGCAGCAGCAGGACGGGATAGTCCACCACCCCGGCAACCAACCCCACCAGCAATTCGGCGGACCAACTGGCTGCGCCGCTGGAGGCCAGGGCGTGAGCCAGCGACAGGGAAGTTGCGATGACGAAAAAGTTGCTCCAACCCAGGTCACGCTCAAACTCGCGCCACGTCAGCAGCCCGATTCCCGGCATCAGGATGACGGTCATGGCGATGAGGGCCGGCACCGCTGGCGGCAGCCCGTGGGCAAAGTCTGTGAACCACAACAGCGCCGTGCCCAGCGCAATCAATCCGGCCTTCATTTCCGGGAAAGTGATGGGGCCGGGGAGAATGTCTCCGCCTGCCGGTTCCCGGTTTGTAGCAAATCCTGACCGGTACATCAGGAAGAGAATGGCTCCCCCCACCGCCAGCATGAGATAGAAGGGAGGCGCCATCATCACAAACCAGCGGGTCCAGGAAAAGCCACCAACCAGCGATGAGGACACCACCGGCGTGATGCCCCCGGCAAGCAGGGCGGTCGAGGCCAGCCGGTTCAGGGAACCCATTGCCAGCATGACCGCCTTGTTCAGCGGCGCGTCTTTGGCAATGTTCCAACGGCTCATCACTTCCTCGTAGACGTGTACCATGATTGCGCCCCTGTTGGAAGCGGAAGGCAGGGCGAAGGTCAAAGCCGCAAAGGAGACCAGCATCTGGACGTACAGCATCCGGGGACTGCCCCCCGCCAGTCGGATGATATGGGCAGCCATCCGCTGCGCCAGGCCGGAGTGGTGGACTGCCAGACCAAGGGTCAGAATACCGACGAGGAAGTAGGTCACCGGCTGGGCGAATCCGTAGAGTCCATCGCCCGTGCTCGGGACTGCGCCGAGCAGCACCAGGAGCAGGACACTCGCCAAGCCAGTGACGGCGATTGGCACGACTTCGGTGGTCCATAGCACCACTGCCAGGGCTATCACCGCCAGCGCCCGTTGCCCTTCCGGGGTAAGACCGTCCGGCGTTGGGGCAAACAGCACTGCTCCAAATGCCAGCAGGGGAGGACCTGCCTTCAGGACCAGTTTCAGCGGGCGGATGGCCGTGGAAGACCGGGTTTCCGTCAAATCGGCGACTGTTGTCCCTCTCTTGAGATACGGGTCCTCTGAGGGTGAAGCGACCCCATGCCGCGCCTGGGACCCGAGTTTTCAGTGGAAGCCAATTCCGAAAAGCCCTGTCCCCGGCATCTCTACCGGGGACAGGAGTCTAAGCCTCGTGATGTTGGTTACGGGAGGCCGGGCCGCTCAGGATACCCGCGGCTTGCGACCCTTGCGGTCCAGAAAGTCTTTGAACCCTTCCTCCACCGACAGCCCTCTGAACCGGCCGGACCGGGCGCCGACCTCGTTCCGGTACTGCTCCTCCAGGGAAAGGCCGGTGTGCTCCAGGAGCATCTGCTTGATGTTGGCGACACCTTCCACCCGGTTCTTGGCGATGCTCGCGCCTACCTCCACCGCCTTGTCCATCAGTTCCGCCGACGGCACCAGGTGGTTCAGCAAGCCGATGCGGAACGCCTCCTCTGCAAATACCTCCCTGCCGCTGTAGAGCAGTTCCTTCGCCCGCGGCCAGCCAACCATGGTAGGCAGGCTCCACGTTGCGTTCATCTGCCCGTAGTTCACGGCCAGGAAACGGAAGCTCGTGCGCTCGCACCCCACCAGCATGTCCATCGACGTGGCCATCACCGTGCCGCCGCCGTAGCAAAGGCCGTTGATGGCCCCGATGATGGGCTTGGACGACGTGGCCAGTCTCCAAGTGTACTCGGTGCGCTGCGCCGTGATGGTCTCCCGTTCCTCTTCGCCCAGTTCCCGGTTCTCGTGGATGTCCGCCCCGGCGGAGAATGCCCTTTCCCCGGCCCCGGTTATGACAATGGCCCCGATGCTGTCGTTCCCCTCCATATCTCCGATAACCTCGTCAAGCTCGGTCACCAGCTTGAAGTTCAGCGCGTTCAGCACCTCGGGGCGGTTCAGGGTAATGATGGCCACCCGGTCTGCCTGATCAATCTTGATGGCCTCGTATTCCATACGATTTCAACTCCTCTAACCGGTGCTTCCAGCGAACCTTCGCACCCAACGAATCAATTACTGCTAATGATAAGCTACAGCCATAGCCAACGCAATTGCCGGTTGCCTGTCGGACGCTCACCCATAGCATGACAGATTATATTACGCGGGGTATTATCGGTGGTGCCTGGATGTAATCAGTATATTTGTCCCGCGAATGCGGGAACCAAATGAGAGTCGTAAAGAGCGGCGGCAATCACGAGAAGTATCGGGGAATACCCGGTCAGTGTACTGGTGGAACCTGCCGAGAGCGGCCTGCCGGAACGGTCGACGTTAGACTGCTCTCCGCTCCTGACCGTTCACAAGGAGCGTGTCCTGGGCCGGGTCGGCACGCTGGCAGCCCAGGCGATGACCAGGGTTGACGCAGCCCTCAAGATCAGTTTGGCGCTGGACTAAAGGTTAGACTTGTCCCACACGCGCTAACGAGCGTTGCGTGACCGATGCGCGGATAGTATCCTTTCCCGGCCGGCCGGGAATGCGTGAAACCGAAGTTTCACGCGCCCTGTCTGCCTGAAGGATTCCGGCTTGTGGAGAACACGCATGGGTTTCGCTCACCGCCTGGCCGCATGGGTCAAACAGACTTCCTTA
This sequence comes from Dehalococcoidia bacterium, assembly GCA_034422355.1. Classification (GTDB taxonomy): domain Bacteria; phylum Chloroflexota; class Dehalococcoidia; order Lucifugimonadales; family UBA3495; genus CATOSP01. The sequence goes on from DAOUJS010000063.1 coordinate 6,801, forward strand.
GACCAGCTCCCGCCCCGGGTTATCGAGGCATCCAAGGAGATGATGGTCAACGCCGCGGCGGTGGGCCTGGCCGGGGCTGCCCAACCCGACGGGCTGGCGGTGACCAGGTTCTCCCAGGAAATGCGGGGTAATGGCAAGTGCACCATCATCGGCATGGGCCTACGCTCCTCCCCGACCTATTCTTCGCTGGCCAACGGCGCGATGATCCGGCTCCTGGACTTCGACGACGATATGCCGCACGGAGTTGGAACCGGGACGGAGGTGGGATATGACGGAGGCGTTCATCCGAGCAGCACCGTCTTCCCTGTGGTGATGGCCTTGGGGGAGATGCACGGCTACCCCGGCGTCGAGGTTCTCAACGCCTTCGCCCTGGGCTGTGAACTGCTGTGCAAACTCTCTACATCCAGCGCCAGAGAGACCGGAGTGGGCGCAGGGTCCGCCGGGCGCGTCGCTGCTGCTGCGGCGGCGGGACGGTTGCTGGGCTTGGAGCAAGACCAACTTGCCGCGGCCCTGGTGATGGCCGCATCCTCCCCTGCTCCCGCCCAGCGCGGACTGATTTCCCCTGGCTTGGCAGCACGGAGCGGCCAAGCCGCCATGAACGGTGTCGCAGCGGCACTCCTGGCCCGGGAGGACTTCGGCCGGGACAGCCTCGGGCTCGCTCCATCCGGAGCTGGCGCAGAATCGGGTGAACACGACCGCTTCTTCGCCAGCCTGGGCGCGCCCTACAGCGTCGCCGAACCCGGCATAGTGCTCAAGCCCTTCGCCTGCAACACCGCGGCCCATGCCTCCATCGACGCAGTGCTCCAGTTGGTCCAGCAGTACCGCATCGATGCGGCGGAGGTCGAGTCGGTACGGGTGGAGGCGTCGCCGGTCGCGGTGGGGGCATTGTCCAACGCCAACCCCCGGAACGGCTGGGAGGCCAGGGAGAGCCTCCACTACCTGGTGGCCGCGTCCCTGCTGTACGGCCATCCGCTGATCGAGCAGTTCAGCGAGGCGGCGGTGACCGCGCCGGAAGTCCACGCCCTGATGGACCGGGTAGCCGTCGCCCCACTCCAGGACTCAACGCCCTTTGCGCCCCAGGCCAGCGAGGTCAGAGTAGCCCTGACCGGGGGCAGGCAGGCGGAAACAGGGCGGCGGGATATGAGAGTCCTTCACCACCGGGTGGAGTTCCCGCGGGGTCACCCACAGATGCCCCTTGAGCGGGAGGAACTGGACGCCAAGTTCCTCTATTGCAGCCGCTACATCCTGCCACCGGACCACATAGAGGGCGCGCTGGAGCAGTTCTGGGACCTGGAGCACGTCGCAGACGTGACGGGCTTGGCCTCAATTCTTGGCGGCTGATGGTTACTCGCCAACCACTGTTAGGAGGACAACATGAAAGCAGTCAGAGCGCATGAAACCGGCGGGCCGGAGGTGCTCCGGTATGAGGATGTGCCGGATCCCGTACCGGGACCGGGAGAAGCGCTGGTGGACATCCGCTCCATCGGCGTCAACTACACCGACGTCTCCAGCCGCCGGGGGACCAACCCTCCCGCCAGCCTGCCGTGGACGCCGGGGAGGGAGGCCGCCGGCATAGTCACCGCCGTGGGAGAGGGGGTTAACGAGGTTGCCGTGGGCGACCGGGTGGCCTACGCCATGCACACCGGCTCCTACGCCGAACAGGCCGCCGTTCCCGCATGGCTGCTGGTGGGTCTGCCCGAGGGCACCGAATTCGCCACCGGCGCATCCGCCATGCTCCAGGGCATGACGGCCCACTTCCTGGTCTTCGGCATCGCCAGGCTGAACCCAGGGGACCTGGCGCTGGTACATGCCGGTGCCGGCGGCATGGGGCTGCTGCTCATCCAGATGCTGAAGCGGCTGGGAGTCCACGTGTTCACCACCGTGTCCACCGAGGCTAAAGGAGAGCTGGCCACACAGGCCGGAGCGGATACGGTCATCTACTACACCCGGCAGGACTTCGAGGAGGAAATCAAGAAGGCCACCGGCGGCGAGGGACTGCGCATCATCTACGACGCCGTGGGCCAGACCACCTTCGCCAAGGGCCTGAATTGTCTGGGCCGCCGGGGATACATGGCCCTCTACGGCCAGGCCAGCGGGCCGGTCGGCCCCATCGACAGCGGAGCGCTCCGCAACGGCTCCCTGTTCCTTACCCGCCCCAGCCTGGGCGACTACACCGCCACCCGGGAGGAACTGTTGCAACGCGCCAACGAGGTCCTGTCCTGGGTGAACTCCGGGGAGCTTGACCTGCACGTGGGCTTGCGCTTGCCCTTGTCAGAAGCCGCCGAGGCCCACCGCCAACTGGAGGGACGCGAGACTACTGGCAAGATACTGCTCACCCCCTGATGATCGAGGTGGTGAAAATGTCGAGTTTCGGGGTTATCGCCCGAAGGCGTCAGGCAGAGTTCAGGAGACATTCACAAACCATCAGCGACAGGGGACGTTCGCCGTCGGACTATTTGGGGCAAAGCCACGGCCACCTGCTGGCCCTCGGTTGTGAGGAAGAAAATTTCTATCCTACGTTGAGAGGCGAGGATGGAGCGCTGAAGTTTTTCGAGGAGCGCGGGATCCCGTGGCACTGGAAGCGCAATATGGCAAGTTCTCAGGTGGCGTGTGTGAATTTCCTTCTCCCGCTCCGCGACATACCCCGCGCGCTGGCGGCGGTTGTCCGTGGAGTTGACCCTATTCAGGAGTTGGAAGACGGCGTTCGCTGGGCTGCTGCTGGATGTGGTGCTCAACCGTGTCGAGGTTGACTGACTGACGGCTGGATTGCTGACCTCCGGCTCAGTGCTGACAGGCACTACGAGGCTAAGCGAGTGGCTGCACGATCAAAAAGATCTATTGGTACGGAACTTCCGCTGATAGAACACCGAGATCAAAAGGGATTCACAGTCGGCGAGGATTGTTTTCCCCAGTTGACAAGAGACCAGCAAGCGGGGGGCTACGGGTACAGTTGGTGCAGACCATCAGGTGATAGGGGTGGTAAGATGATTCCAACCCCGACCGCTCCCCCGTCCTCAAGTCAGGGGCATAATTCCTGAGCTGGAGTAGGGAATGGTTCAACAAGGCAATCAAGAAGTCCAGTTGCTTCTAGGAGCTGACAGCAGTACGCCGGTAGCCAAGGATCAGTCTTGGACGATCACTGCCAATCAATTGGGCCTCAGTGGCCGATACGCTCACATGGCAGCAGGAGTTGTTGCGGCGTCACTTATTTCGTCTCGGGGTGGAAACCAAAGGATCCATTTGGCCCTAACCGAATGGCTTGGTGGTGCAGATGCCGAGGAAACTTGGGCAAAGATAGACAGCCATTTAGATCTCAAAGAGTTCACCGCTGCAAGGGAAGAATTCCTCAAATGGGATATCAGATTTCGTAGGTTCGTGATCCAAGCACTGAACCCTGTGGTTTCTGAACCAGAAGATTTGCTTGGTGAAATATGTCTGGCTTCTCAAACTCTCGATGATCCCAAAGAAGCTGGTCAAATATTCACCCCATCATGGTTGTCGAAAATTGTAGCGAGGGATGCTTTGAGCCATTGGCGAAGGCTTCATAGAGATGGCGGCCAGCCAGGACTCATTGGAGATGTTTCTTGTGGTGCGGGGGTTTTCCTATCTGCTGCTCGTAGAACGTTTGGTTCAGATATCCAAGTGATCGGAATTGATTCTGACCCTACATGCGTGGCCTACGCGAAATTGCTAGGGAAAGCGACTGACCAACGATGGCAACTTGCCAGCCTTGACTCCCTACTCGGCCGCATCTCTCATGAGCAGTGGCGAGGAGTATCAGAAGAGATTCCCAAAGAAGGTTACGACATACTCATTGGTAATCCCCCTTATATACGTTCGCAGAGCCTCGGAAAGGATTATCGCATCGCCCTCAAGTCTGCGTACCCCAATATGTCATCGGGGAATTTTGATCTTTCCATTTTTTTCCTGGACCACGCCATCAAAACCCTTGCGCCCGGGGGAGTAGCTTCTTACATAACCTCTCACAAGTTCATGGTTTCATCTTATGGGAGAGCTATATGTAAGAGATTGGCCTCTGATGTTCGAGTAATGAACATCGTCGACTTTGAAGATCACCAAGTGTTCAAAGGTCGAACTACATACACGTGCGTTTTGACTTTTGCCAAGCTGCTTCCTGCCAAAAAATTCACCATCTCACGATTCAACGGAAGTTTCAAAAACGGTCAACAGTTGGGTAAGAGCAAGACGGAGAGTCTGCCAATAGAACGCCTACAGACCCATCCTTGGAACTTTGCCACGGGATTGGATAGGAATGCGCTGGTAAAGTTAAACAACTCCCGACATCCGTTGGTGACGCAAATCTTCGATGACGTGCTGCAGGGGATTCGTACCGGCGCAAACTCAGTATTCCTAATTGATTCTACTGAGTCCCCGGACATAGAGCCTGAGATTCTAATGCCCTATGTTTCTGGGCATGACATCAGACGTTGCAAAATCGTCAACGGTCATAAGCAACTTCTCTACCCCTATCACCAAGAAAGGTCGGGAGAAGTACGCCTATATTCTGAGACAGAGTTACAATCGAAGTTTCCAAAGTCGTGGGGCTATCTTTCAGACCACCACCAACAACTTGCTGATCGGAAGTTAGCCGGGAATCAGGCTTGGTACGCCTACAGCCGCTCCCAAAATCTCGAAGTTCCTTCTAAACCTAAATTGATGGTTCGGGAGATGATGCCTCGATCAGAGTTTGCAGCTGACACCGCTGGCGAGTTGGCGTACTCATCGGGTTATGCCCTGATTGCAGGGCATATGGCCGGTGAGGAGATACGGATGTGGGCTGCCATTCTCAACACCCCTACCATGGAGTTCAGCCTTCGTCATAACGGAACAGAACTTCATAGTGGTTGGTTCAGGGTACTGAAGCATCATTTGCAGGCTACTAGACTGCCCGTACTGTCTCAGAATGCTCGAGATAAAGCCCTAGCCCTGTCTGTGAAGTTGCACGACCAAATAGATAATGCTAGTGATTGGAAAGAACTTGACGACGTAGTTGCGAATTCATTTGGATTGAATAGTGCTGAACGGCAAGCTATAAGTGCCTACCTATCTGCCTGTCATTCCCGGTCCATGCCTACAAATGGGAAAGGGAGAGGCGCAGCAATGTCAGGACGCGAATGGGACACGACTGAAGAGAAGCGTTCCATTTATGAGCCAGTCCGCCTAGAGAAATATGATCACCTACACATTGAACGAACTGATTTGGGGCGGAGCGTTACCTTCCAAATCAACAAGGCATTGCCCATCCATCGCTGGTATTCCTTCAGCCAAGGCTTCTCTGAGCCTCTGGTTTTGGATCTGATAGAGGAGCTTGCTTTGCGACCGTCAATGACGGTCTTAGATCCCTTTGCCGGTGCTGGTACCAGCTTGGTCGCCTGCAAACGATCGAATCTAGGGTCGATAGGCGTAGAAATATCGCCCTTTCTTTCTTGGGTCACAAAGCTAAAAGTTCACCCTTGGGAGGTTGAACGGGTTCGTTCATTAGTTGAATTGGCCGACAGGACAAGGCCTCTTCCAAAAGACTCTGAAGGCTTGATGTTTCAAAGTTATCTCAGCAAGGCATATGCTCCAAAGGTTCTTGCTCAATTGGTCGGCATAAGTCATTGGGTAGACGGATTGGACGTCAGCACTCATGACAAATCCTTTCTTCAATTTGGGTTAATCAGCATCTTGGAGGAGGTCAGCCAAATTAGGAAACATGGCTCACATTACCGGTACATGCTCAAGACGGAAAATTCTGGCCTCCAGAAGTTGAATACACAAACCATAAGTCCAAACCAGGATGTGATGCAGCAATATAGACAGCGACTTAAGGAGATGCTTGTTGACGTTGAGTCCTGTGGGGTTCTGGCCTATGATCCTCGATGCCAGGTGATATGCGGAGATGTCAGAAACATTCCGATTTCCAGTTCATCAATTGATGCTGTAATAACTTCACCGCCCTACTTGAACAGAAACGTTTACCTTGCCCAGCAGAAGGCCGAGATGTCTTTCCTGAAGATGATTGATTCGTATGAGGGATATCGGAGTCTCGTTCGTAGGACATTTCGTTCCCACGTCGAAGCAGAATTCGGTCTACATCCATCGTCTAGCTTTCCCGAAGTACGTCAGATTCTTGATGCAATTTCTCTGACGGAGAACAATAACCCCAAGATTCCGCACATGATCGCCGGGTATTTTGAAGATATGGATGCGGCGCTCTCCGAACTGTCAAGGGTTATGAAACCTGGGGCTATGGCAGCGTTTGTCGTCGGAAACAGTAGATGGGGTGGGGTGGTTGTGCCTGTTGACCATATCCTGTTGATGATTGCAGAGCGTCACAATTTTCATCCAATAAAGGTTCTTGTGACGAGAGAGAAAGGCAATAGCCCACAGCAAATGCGGAAATATGGACGGATACCGGTGCGGGAGTCTGTGGTGATTTTGGGGAAACCGGATTGAATTCCCTAGCACCAATATATCTGTTCGCCATTGACATTAACAGAGAAGCGAAAGAAATAGCATTGGGCCTAGGACTCCAAGGTGGAGAGGCTTCCAATCAGTTCGCAGTCAAGGGTTTGGGTCAAATAGCGGATCAACGGATTATTGTCCCCCTTTTTCACTGAATGATCATCATTAAGGAAATCTGAGGCACCAAAAAAAGCATCGTACCCGGCCCATTGAAGCATATGAAGGTATTTGTAAGGCGTGCTCTTACTTACTCCCCAGTTCCCATCTAAAACGCTAATCCAATGGAATGCCTTAGGAGACCATTTAAGTTCTGGATCATCCCAATCTGACCGATAAAAGATGTTGCGTGTAATTTGCTCCTTCGCTCTATTTTGTATGTTTTTGCCGTGTTGTTTCCTTCCCCCGCCGGAAGCCTTACATTGAATGTATACAGGTAAACTTAGTTTGCGTGATTGCAATACGAAGTCCTCTGATAGACTCGTTCCCGTCATCCCTAATTGGTGCAAGAGGGACGGAACAGGAACGTCTTGTGCTACACCGCCACTAAACTTGAGTTTAGCATTAGCAAGGCTTATCTCAACGCTGGCCTCGACAGGATTAAAGTAGTTCCGCGACATTTCAATGCGGCTCCAACGACCGTTAATGTAATGGTCCCATTCTGTGCCAGAATACTGTCGAGACCGTTGCATACATAGTCTAGCGATCTCATTGTCAATCATGGTGGGGTGAAATACTCTAGGCGCTTGGCCTCGTAATGCGTCCGCGATTTCATAACGGACCAGCCCGCTTGGTATGGCCTCTCCCTTCGGAATCAGCTTAATTTGGTTCCAGTCTTCACTAATGTCAGACCAGAATTTGACATTCCGCAAGGAGACAACTAATGGATCTGCTCCCAATTGCCGCAATCGTTCGTCAGCGCCTGATTCCCAGAGGAGAATGACCTCGTCATAGAATTGTGAGAAAGCGTTTAGAACATAGGGAAGCCATGCCTCTTTATTGCCGCCGATCACCAACGTGACAGGTGTTTTCGGGTAGGCATGTTTGAGGAGAGCTAACTCACCGAGTTTTAGATGGAGCTTGTTTTCATTACTATGACCTTTTGTATCTGGATTAGTGTAGGTAATGGAGACGATGCTTTCTGGACTGGACGGGGAGGGAGCGACAGCATCAACCTGAATTTTGTAACCGTTGGCTGCATCATAGGTAACCCTGCCAGCTTTCCAACCCAAAAGCCCACGAACAGTCTGCTCCAATTGCTTTGAGGTCTGCTGCACAATTTCTAAACTTGCCGATTGGCTGGTCCAAGCATCGTTTGTGGACATAGTTGTTCCCAAATGTTTGAGAAAATCTGGTCCAACGTCGAACCGAATGAAGATTATCCCAGACGAATTCAAGAGTCAATGCAAGTTAGTGGGAAACCGAGAAGATTGCAAAGTCGGGAAGTTAGTCCGCTAAGGCGGGTGATAGTCTGGACGGGTCGGAAGGCGTAGCACTTGGCTCGCAAAGGGCATTGACATCTGGGAAGGAAACCAGCCCTCAAGGTGCAAGGTGTTGAGCGCTGTGTCGACCAGAATGGCGTATACTTCGCCCAGGCCCAGACGGTGCGGCACATGAACATCCTCGTCCCAACTGCGGTCCTTCACATGGCGCAAACTGTTCTCAATCCTCCAGTGGCTTCGGACCACCCGGAGGAATTCTTTCGGGCCGCACCGGCGGGAACTCCAGCTGGTCAGCAGATACCAAGGTTACCGGCTCACCTTCCCGGTGGACATGGCCACTGTCTCTTTCTCCAACATCACCCCATGCCTCGCAGAAGGACGGTGAAGTAGACGAGGAAACAAAACTGCACCTTACTCTGTTGACGGGCGCAAAGATGGGCGCGAGCGTCGCAACGAGAGGGATAGCGGAAATAGTTGATCTGTGAAGTCTATCGGGAGTGCGGCGCGGACGCGGCGTCTTGGATTAAGTACCATAGGCAGCGTTACGGGTAGCGACGCGCCCTACTGCGCAACCCAGCCGCCATCAATGACCAGCTCGCTGCCGGTCATAAATGATGACTCGTCGCTGGCTAGGAAGAGGACGCCGTAGGCCACATCGTCCGGCACCCCGTAGCGGCCCAGGGGGATGCGGGCGATTGTCAGGTCGTAGCGGTCCTGGTCGGCGCGCCCAGCCTCGGTCATGGGCGTGATGATCGGGCCGGGATGGACCGAGTTGGCGCGGATGCCCTCCCCGGCATACTGGATGGCGGTGGCCTTGGTCAGCAGCCGCACCGCGCCCTTGGAAGCCTGGTACTGGGGACTGCTGTTGTCCACCCCCACAATGCCAAGCTGGGACGATATGTTGATGATGGACCCGCCCCCTGCCTGCCGCATGGCGGGAATGGCGGCCTTGGTGCCCAGGAACACCCCCTTGGCGTTGATGTCCATCGTCCGGTCCCACTCGGCCTCCGTGGTCTGCTCCACGTTGCCCCCGCCGCCAATGCCCGCGTTGTTGACCAGCACGTGGAGCCCGCCGAACCGCTCCACCGTGGCGGCGATTGCGTCATTCCACTGGGACTCGCTGGTAACGTCCAGGCTGACGAATATAGCCTGACCGCCGGCTTCTCCGACCTCGGCGGCGACCCGCCGTCCTTCTTCTTCCAGAACATCTCCAATGGCGACCATTGCCCCTTCCCTGGCGAACATCCGGGCCTCGGCTGCGCCCATGCCTCGCGCCCCGCCGCTGATGAAAGCAATCTTTCCTTCCAGTCTCATGTCAAGCCTCCGTTCCGGTCAGAATCCAGTGTTGTAGGCTGTGGGTGATGTTTGGTCAGAAAATAGAGAGACGTATATAATCGCGTTTGCAGGTCTGTTCAACCACCGTGGAAGAGGAACCCGTTGCAGTATACCCCAAGTACAGATTCGCCAGCAGTGACGGTCCGCGAAGGCCCCGGCATCCCGGAGCGGCTGCTGGCCCGGCTGTGGCAGCGGCGGGCGGCGCGCCAGGAGTGGTTCCGCACCCACGGCGGGGCGCGGGTGCGCGTGCTCTACCCGGGGCGGCCCGGCCTGTCCGCCGGCCCCGACTTCCGCGACGCCATCCTGGAGATGGAGGGCGTGGGCCGCGTCCGCGGTGACGTGGAGATTCACGTCCGCCAGCAGGATTGGGACGCCCACGGCCACACCGAAGACCCCCGCTACAACGGGGTGGTGCTGCACGTGGCCCTGGATGTGCAATCAGGATCAACCGGCCTGGCCAGCGGACGGAGAGCGCCGGTGGTCTCCCTCGCGCCGCTTCTGGAGACTACTGGCGATGCGGATGCGGGTCCACATCCCGGCCTGTGGCAGCTACTGGAGGAGCGGGGCTTCCCTCGGCCCAGTGCGCCGGAGGAAGCGGCCCAACTCCTGGACGACGCCGGAGACGCCCGGTTCCTGGAAAGGAGCCGCCAGTTGAGACGCTTTCTGGAGGAAGAACCACCGGACCAGGTCTTATACGAGGGTCTCATGGAAGGGCTGGGCTACCAGCATAACCAGCACGCCTTCTCTCTGCTGGCCCAGCGCGCGCCCTACTTGGAACTCGCCCGCTCCGCCCTGGAAATCTCACCGGGAGAGCGACCAGCGGCCATTGAGGGCTGGCTGGTCCATCTCTCCGGACTGGCACGGAAAGGAACGGCACACAAGACGCCCCACCTGCCCCGCGGACTCGGCCCGCCCATGCCGGCAGAGGCGTGGCACTGCTTCCGGGTCCGTCCCGCCAACCATCCCCTGCGGCGCATTACAGGAGCGGCCCGTCTGGTGGACAGGCTCCTTGAGCCGGGTCTGGCATTGGGGCTGCGGCGCGAAGCTGGGTCAGGCGCGTCCAAAACGCTGACGGCTGCCCTCGTCGTGGAACGCCAGTACGGGGAGCGCACCGCTCCCATCGGCAAAGGCCGCGCCAGAGACTTGGCTGTGAACACAACCTTGCCTTTCCTCCACGCTCTGGCGGTGAGGGAGGGCAACGAGACAGAAACTCAGGCCCGCCTGCGCCTCTACGCCAAATTCGGCAAGTGCCAGGAAAACGAGATTACCCAGGAGATGGCGGAACGCCTGCTGGAGCCGGGCTGGAAGGGCATTGTATCCACCGCCCGCCGTCAGCAGGGCCTGTTGCACCTGCACCACGTCCTGACCAGCGCATGACAGGCGCTGGGCAAGAGCGAGACCCATGTTGAGGGACGGCGGGGTTCTTCCATAGTGTCAACCAACCCCGCCACAGGTTGCGCTACTCCATTACTTGTCGGCCAGGGGAACGGCCAGAGAGACCCGGAACTCGTCGCCGATGCTGCGGGCGATGTGGCCGTGGCCCGTCAGGTCTTCAGCCACCAGCACGTCTCCGGGCACCATGCGCACCTTGGTGCCGTCGGCAACTTCGAACTCGGCGGTGCCGGACAGGTTCACCACGTACTGGCGCCGGGGCGCGTTGTGGTAGTCGGAGAAGGAAGGCGACTCGCGCCGGTTCAGGTTAATCTCCCCGGATCCTATGGGAAAGACCAACTCGGCAAGCTGGTCGGGGGTAAGGGTCTCGAAATGGGACTCACCGTCGTCGCCAGAGTAAACGCGGACTATCTGCATGAAAGATCCTCCGTTGTTCGTATTGGAGTTGCCGGATGCAAGTTTACAGCGGACGGTGGGGAGTGGCTAGGGGTCGGCTATGGTAGCTACTTGCCGATGGGCCGTGGAGCATAAATCCAGCCTTCGAGTTTGGCGTCGGCGAGTTCATCCGTATCGGGTTTTCGGAAATAGTCTGGGTTTTGCGCCCACTTGGCTGCGGCGATGGCAGCTACCAACGAATCTAGGCAGTCCTCATTAGCTCTGAATCCCCAGCGAAAACCCGATAGATTCGGTATTTTTATTTCTGCATATTCACACAGTTTCTTGATAACGTCGTCCCGAGTATTCAGTGAATCCGCAGCGTTCTTATACCCCTTGACCGTTGCGCGATCGAACCCAATCGACCAAAGGAAAGCTCCAGGCATCACTTCCAGCAAGGTAACTCGGTCAGCAGGTATTTCACACGAATCCAGCGGGGGAATGCACCAACGGTTTGCGTGTGCCTTATGCAAATTGTGCAGCATTTCTATACCGCGATACGTCATCGGAACAAGCCTGCTGTTCAGAGCTGATATGCTTACTGAATAGAGTTTGTCACCTGTCCGTTTCGGATGCGTTCCAAAACTTTTGCACTTGTCCTTGTATCTGTCGATAGATATATCTACAATGTGCGGCCATACGTCCTTCATGGTATTTGCGTGAATACTCAGAGACTCAAGAAACACTCTGGGTAAGCCAAATGGGAAATCAAGGGCTATAACAGTCGATGGAGCGGCGCTTTGCAAGAGTTCGAGAAGGTCGTTCCTCAAAATTGGCTGAACGCAGTCTATGATTAGACGCCCTGTCGATGGCAAATGTCCTTCAGCTACCCATGTTTTCCCTTCAGCCTTAGCGCCGCTGAAGTCCACGCCGATTACCTTGGCCATTCCTCTCCCCTCCAGGCCTACGCTACAGTGTCAGTTCGGCGGGAATCAGGCGGCGGTACTTGGCGTCCGCGGCCAGAGCGAACGTCTCCAACGCCATTGCTCCCAGCAGTATCTTCTCGCTGTCGGGGCCAAAGACGATGGATACTTGGTCCGTCTGGCCTTCCAGTTCCATATCCACCCAACCCATGGAAAGCTCTCGCCGGGAACCGTCCGCAAGGCTGAACACTCTTGACCTCACTCGCTCAACCCCCATTTCCTCCAGGATATGAGCCGGGACCAATGTATGCGACGCCCCTGTGTCAACCACGCCGTTCAAGGCGCGGGACTGCGTTCTGTCCCGGTTCCAGATCACGAAATCTACGCTGAAAGTTCCCACTTCCCCTCCGATGGTAGTTCCCGGCAGGATAATCCATTGTTCCGGTTTCTGCCTTTCCTCGGCTTCCGCATCCCTGCTCGCCGTGTCCATTGGTCTAGCTCCCTTTATGATAGAATGGGCCACGCCTGAAGGCCGCAGTTTCCGGCCTTGGGACAGCCAGTATATCACCGCAAAAAGGAGCGACATGAATCTTACCGACCGACGAGAGAGATACCGGGCAATCCTTGCCGGGGACAAATGCGTTCACCCGGCATCGGTATTCGACCCGGTTTCGGCGCGGATTGCCGAGGACTTGGGGTTCGAGGTGGGGATGCTGGCCGGCTCCATCGCCTCTTTCACTGTCCTTGGCGCGCCGGACATCATCGTGCTGACCCTGACCGAGTTCGCCCAGCAGATTCACCGCATCTGCCGCGCCGGAAACTTGAGCCTGATGGTGGATGCGGACCACGGCTACGGCAACGCTATGAACGTGAAGCGAACCGTGGAGGAACTGGAGACGGCGGGCGTGGCGGCCTTGACCATCGAGGACACGGTGCTTCCCAGGCCCTTCGGCAGCGGCGGCGCACAGTTGATCTCCCTGGAAGAGGGCGTGGGCAAGATGAAGGCCGCGCTGGCCGGCAGGCAGGACCCGTCCTTGGTCGTGGCCGGGCGCACCAGCGCCGCCCAGATAATGGGGGTTGAAGAGGCAATCCGGCGTACCAATGCCTACGCTGAAGTTGGTGTAGACGCCATGTTCCTCGCCGGAGTAAACTCCCGTGCCGACCTGGAAGCCATCCACGCGGCCACGGACATTCCGTTGATCGCCGGGGGCAGCGGAGAGCTTGCCGACAGGGAATACCTCGCCGCCAACGGAGTGCGCGTAGCCCTGCAGGGACACCTGTCCTTCCAGGCGATGGTCAAGTCGGTGTACGACACCCTGAAGGCCCTCCGGGAAGGCACATCTCCCGTCGACCTCCGTCCCAACCTGGCCTCGGCAGACCTGATGAACCAGGTAACGCGGCAGGACGACTACAACCGCTGGCGTGACGAGTTCCTGCGGTAGACTCGCGGCGAATCCAATCAGGGGAAAGAAAAGATGCTTAATCGCATGATCGGGGCGGCGCTGTTCCGGACCAGTACATACGAGGAGATTGAAGCCGACGCCACAGCAATAGGACAGGCTTTCATGGTTGTGCTGCTGGTGACGGTGTGCGGAATAGTCGGCGGTATACTGAACGAGGTCGTGTCGCCGCCAACCGCGGAAGTGCAAACTGCCGCGGGGGAACTCATAACCGGAGAACTCGTAGCCGGGGAAGCCGTGGTAGGGGGAATCGGAGCGGTTGAAACCCTCAATTCGGAAACCCTGGATATGGAAACCGTAGAAGGGACAGTCGTTGCGGTTGAAACCCTGACCGTGGTCGGAATCGTGCTTGCCATCGTGGGTGGGTTGTTCTTCGGGGTAGTGCGTTGGGCAATGTGGGTGACGCTGATGCTGATGATCGGCGGGGGGTTGTTGCGCACTGCTGCAACCCAGACCAGTTGGTCCGAATTAGGCCGTATGATGGGGTTTGCCTACACCCCGGGCATCCTGTCCATCTTGACATTCATCCCCGGCTTCGGCGGCTTGTTCTGGTTCATAGGCTTCATTTGGACGCTGGTCGGGGTTGTAGTGGCAGTGCGTTACGCCCTGGACTACGAGTCCGTGGGGCGGGCTATCGTGGTTGTCCTGATTAGCGGAATCCTCGGTTTCATCCCCTGGATAATCATCAAGGTCATCGAGTGGATCATCATATAGATGGAGCAGGTGGCCTGTTCCTTTAGCCGCACCGGGTCTGCCGTCAGCCGATTCCCTCGAAGAAGTCCTGGGGCACCTGCTCCCCCGGTTGTACCGGGGGGATGGCCCTGGTGTAGAACTCCCGGCCCAGGACTGTCATGGAGACTTCACGGGGGACCCGGTGGTAGGGCCAGTCCGCCGCCACCTGGGTGCGGTGACACAGGATGCAGGCCATCTTGGTTTCCAGGTGGTCATCCAGGTACATCTCCAGGTGGATGTCCTCGTTGGGCACTCCCTCATCGGCCCGCTCCGGCGAGGGGAGCGGGAAGTCAATGCCCGCGCTGCGCACCGCCAGCGCCCACTCCATGCGGAACCCCCTGGGCCGGACACTGTAGAAGAGCCGCTCTGACTGGTGGGGCGCCCGCCCGCCCGCCAGTTGGTCCGGGAAGGAGTCCGGGTCAGCGGCCAGCCTGAAAGCCTCAGTGGCGTGATGGCAGATGGCGATATGGTCGGGATGCCCGTAGAGTCCATCCGGGCCGAAGGTCAGCACCACCTGGGGCCGGAAGGTGCGGATCTCCTCCACCAGTTGCTCCACTACCTCGTTGGCCGGGGCGTTGATGAACGCCAGCGGGTCGGCGTTGGCCTCGGAACCCGCCATTCCCGAGTCCCGGTAACGCAGCACCCGGTGGTTGGACAGGCCCAGGGCGCGGACAGCGCAGGAAAGCTCAACGCGGCGGACCGCGCCCAGGGTCTCCCGGGTAGCGGCCCCTTCCTGCCGTATCTCCCCCTCCTCACCGGAGGTCGCCGTCACCAGGCGTATATCAACACCCTGCGAGGCGTGGGCTGCCAGCGCGCCGCCCACAGGGAAGGCTTCATCATCAGGGTGCGCGAAACAGACCAGCAAACGGCGCCCGGACATTGCTCTCTCCTTGGAAATAGTGAGATTGATGGAATGTAAAATACCACACAGGAAAGGAGAGTACACACGTCATAACGCAAGCCCCGGATCTGGAGTTTGGGCCGCCATTGCCAAGACCCATCAATACAAGCGCGTTGGAGTACCAGGAGGTCTGCGGCATGATGGAGCATTGGGCAGAAGCACGCCCCTGGGAAACTGCGCCAATTCCCCGACTCCTGTACCAATGCCCAGGCCCGGGCTGGCATGACATGGATTTCGACCCCATCCAGCTTATCTGGTACGAGGGAGACGACCGTCAACCGGCAGGGTGGCTGTGCGAGGGCTGCCATTACAGGGTGTTGTCGTACCTCTTTGGACACAACTCCCCCGAATTGCGAGGCTTTCACGACAAGTTGGAGTCAAATCCCAACTTGTTGGAGGAACTGGGACGAAGGGCTGGATTGGACATGGCGGGCTGAACGCCCACAGGTCAGGGACTTTTGGAGCAAAGCTGGCACAAGCGAATTTAGGGCTTCTCCCTACGCCACTCCCCGGACTCAACAAACGGTGGCGGCCCTTGAGCCCATAACCGGGTTATGCGCTGAGGATCGCCTTGGCTACTTCCCTAGCTTCTTCCAGGTCTTGTACAAAGCGGTCCTCCGGGACATGCTTGAGGATGTCCAGAGATTTGAGGTTCGTTTCTACCGGCCCGGACAGACCCATAACTATGGTCTCGGTGTCTTCATCAATCGCAACGTCAATCATCTGCTCCACAACCATTGCGGCGCTGTCGTCCAGGTAAATAGTGTCGGAAAAGTCGAAGATGACTATCTCATGGTCCCGGATGTCCGCGCCAATGACAGAGACGAGCCTGCTGGAAGATGCCACGGAGAACCGCCCCCGCAGGGCAACCAGGCCCACGCGGGCTGAAAATGGGTCCATTTCCGCGCTCTCCAAATGGTCATCGGCCAGGAAAGTCTGGTCCAACAGGGGCACCGAGACCACGCTGTCCAGTTCCAGGCGTTCCAATTGCCTGTACCCGGCCATCCCGGCAGCAATCAGCCCGATGGCCACGGCGGTCACCAGGTCCAGGAACACCGTCAGGGCGAAAGTTATCAACATTACGATGAGGTGCTCACGCGGCACGTGGTGAATGCGCGTAAGGAAACGCCAGTCGATTATGTCCCAGCCGACCTTGACGAGAATACCGGCTAGAACGGCAATGGGGATAGTTTCAACGTATTGCCCCAGCCCCAGCAGCAGGGCCAACAGGATCCCGGCGCGCAATGCTCCCGAGACCGGGGTGCGGCCCCCAGCCCGGAGATTTACCACGGTGCCCAGGGTTGCCCCGGCGCCGGGCAGTCCTCCGAGAAGGCCTGATGCCATGTTGCCGATACCCTGGCCTACGAGCTCTTTGTTGGGGTTATGCTGGGACCGTGTCAGCGCATCGGCGATGAGAGAGGTGAGCAGGCTGTCAATGGAGCCCAGCAGCGCGATAATCAACGCCGGTTGCACCGCGTGCAGCAGGAATTCTACCGACAAGACCGGCAGGTGGAATTCGGGGAGTCCCGTCGGCACATCGCCGATGGCTTGCGCGCCGGTCAGCACGAATATACCCAGGGCAGAACCGGCGATCATCGCCGCCAGTGTCGGGGGCAGGAACTTCCTGAACGGGCGAGGCCAGAGGACGCCGACCGCCAGGGTGACTGCAGCAATCGCCACGGCTTGCAGGTTGGTCTGGTCAATTGCATCCGGAATTCCCCTGATCGCACTCAGTGCCCCGCCGGGGGAAGCGGGGACACCCAGGAAGGGGGATACCTGCAACAGGATGACTATTATGCCGATGCCGGTCATAAACCCGGATATGACCGAATATGGGGTGTAGGACACAAAGCGGCCAATCCGTAGCAGTCCCAGGAGAATTTGGATAAAGCCAGCCAACACAACAACAGTAAACGCCTCGGCTATGTTGGAGGCGTGAGTGGTGACAACAACCGCCATAGCTACGGTCATGGGACCAGTCGGGCCGGAAATCTGGGAGCGGGTCCCACCGAACACCGCCGCAAAAAAACCGACGGCTATGGCCCCGTACAGGCCGGCAGTAGGTCCGAGACCTGACGCCACGCCGAAGGCCAGAGCTACCGGCAACCCCACTACCGATGCGGTCAGACCCCCGAAGATGTCCCCCCGAAGGGTTTGCAGGCTGTACCTCATTCCCTGACGTTTCCTCGGAAACTCGCCGGGACTATAGTCCCCGACGGAGATAGAAGTGGCCGCTGACCGGCAATCAGGGTCCACTCAGGATGAGTGTCAAGCTTGCCGGCTGGTTGGAGCCGGGTTTTGAGCATGGGATGGCACCCCATGCCACGTGCCAGGAAGGGCAGTCTTGGCGCGGCTGTTTGCGACCCAAGGTGTTGGCGCTGGTCGTTGCCGTGGTTATCCTTGCGACCGGCACGCAGAAAATACACAGTGGGCCGGAGCGTATTCCAGACCTTGACATAACCCCGGACATAATACCCCAATTGCCGAGTTTCCGCATGGACATCAGTGTATTCCGGCCTTATGTGCTGGTACGACCATATCAAGACGTTTCGCAATGTATAGGGATTATGCTTATACGTGAATGATGCTTAAATAGCATGAATCCAGCACTAAATCGTTATTTGAACACAGCCTTCTTGAGCGACGAGTTTTCGCCGCGTTCCAATTGACAGTCCATATGCCCACGCCTACAATCACGAAAATTCCTGATACTTGTGCCGGGATAACGGCCCGCCAGGAGGACAACATGGCTGAATTACTGGGTCTCGGCTGTTCCCACGGTCCCATTATTCTGACCCCTCCGGAGGTGTGGGCCAAGGGCAGGGAACGAGTCTTCGCCCGCATACCGGGTTATGAACCACCCGCCCAACTTCTGGAGGAGCTTGGCCAGGACAACGGTTTGAGCCAGGACATCAGCGACCAGCAAAAGGTGGTGGAGTCTTTCAAGATCCTCCATGACCGCCTCCACGAGTGGGAGCCGGATGTCCTGATGGTCATTGGCGACGACCAGGCGGAGAATTTCCTGCAAGACAACCTGCCCCCATTCTGCCTGTACACCGGTGCGGAGGTTGACGGCTACCCATTCCAGCGTCCGGCAGCCCGCACCAACCTGTGGAACGCCGCCCCGGAGACGAAGTTCTCCTTCCAGTGCCCCAAGGAGTTCTCCAGGGACATGCGGAACTTCCTCATCCGCGACGGGTTCGATATGGCCTCGTCCAGCGCCCTGAAGGGTTGGGACTGGGGACTGGCCCACGCCATCATCAACCCGCTGGTGTTCCTGGACCCTGACGGCAAATTCCCGCTGCTTCCGCTGTTCGTCAACTGCTACGGCGAGGAGGCGGGGCCCGATTACCCGCCTCGCCCCACGCCCAAGCGGTGCTACCAGTTGGGCCAGGGCATCCGCCGGTTCCTGGACACCCGGGACGAGCGGGTGGCGGTGGTGGCCTCCTCCAGTTGGTCCCACAGTTTCCTGACCCACAAGTTCCAGTGCCGGGCGATAGACATTGAGACCGACCGCCGGAACCTGGAACTGATGCGGGCGGGACAGGGCAGCAAACTGTCGGAGCTGACGCCGGAGGAGATCCAGGAATCGGGGGATCACGAAATCCTGAACTGGATCATCGCCCTGGGGGTCCTGGGCGACGTGCCCGCGGAAATCGTGGACGTGCGGGAGTCCAACACCCAGTTGGCGTACCGCATCGCCGCGATATGGAACTGACCGCTTCCCGGAGCACGGAAGGGAGGAGACCAATGCACCTTGGCCTGATAATGGAATGCGACTACCGGTATGGCAATACGCAGGAGGAGGCTTTCACAGAGGCATTCAGCTTGGTGGACGCGGCCGAAGAGGGGGGGCTGGACGGCGTATGGCTGGCGGAACGCCACTTCGCCGCTCCCCGTAACCCGCTGGACGACGCGGGGGCGGGAATCCCTTCGGTGGTGTCCGCACCCCTCATCTGGGCAGGCGCCATCGCCGCCCGAACCGAGCATCTGCGCATCGGCGTGGCGGTCAACGTCCTCCCCTTGAACCACCCGGTCCGCATGGCCGAGGAGGCCGCCACGGTGGACCAGGTGAGCAGGGGAAGGTTCGACTTCGGCGTGGGCCGCAGCGGGTTCGCCCGGTCATACGAGGGCTACGGCATCCCCTACAGCGAGAGCCGGGAACGGTTCCAGGAGTGCCTGGACGTCATCCTCGCAGCATGGTCCAACGAACGGTTCTCCCACCAGGGCAAGTACTACACATTCGACAACGTTTGCGTGCTGCCCAAGCCCTACCAGCGCCCCTACCCCCCGGTGCGCATCGCCGCGACCACCAAGGAAACATTCCCTCGGGTCGGCGGACAGGGATTCAACATCTTCGTCGGTCTGCGGGGCATGGACCGGCCCGACCTGGTACAAAGCCTGGCCCAGTACCGGCAGGCGTGGAGTGACGCGGGCCATGATGGAGAGGGCGACGTCCTGTTGCGGATCCCGGTCTATGTGGCGGAAACGGACCAGCGGGCGTTGGACGAGGCCGAGGCCAGCACCATGCGCTCCTACCGCCGTATGGCCCAGAACTTCGCAACCTCAGCCGCTGTCGCCGGGGCCACGGCCGATGAGGAGCGGGCTGAACGCGGCCAGCGTCTGTCAAGCATCACCTACCAGGACCTGCTGCGCGACCGGCTGGCCTACGGCAGCCCCGAGTCAGTGGCGCGCCAACTGGCGGAGATACAGGAGGAGTTGCAGCTCTCCGGCTTTATCTGCGAGATGAACGTCGGCGGGCTGGTGCAAAGAGAACGGGTGCTGAACTCGGTCGAGTTGTTCGCCAGGGAAGTAGCTCCCGCCCTGCGTTAACCGCCGGCTGGTTCCCGCTTTCCCGGAGACGTAAATGAGGGGCCAGTAGCACTGGCCCCTCTTCGCATCAGGTTCCGTTTGGTAGCTGGGATTGGCCTTCATCTACCCAAGAACTGGCCAACAAGGGTTGCCACCAACAACGCGCCGCCCATGCCGATGATGGCATAGAACAACCGGTCAATCCGCTCGTTCAACCGGTCAACCCGTTGGTTCACATCGCGCAGTCCGGCTTGGAGGTCGCGCATCCCGGCTTGAATGTCACGCATCCCATCTCGTAAGTCTGCTATGGCTGCTTCTGTCCGGCGCTGGCCTTCCTCAAGCCGTCCAAGAGTGTGCCAGATGTTGTCTATTTCGGTCTGAGTTGCCATCAGCTACTCCAGTTTCGGCTTGACCGGAATGTGGCCCACTCGGGGAACCTCTTGTGGGGTCTAGCTGAAGACCAGTTCCGTGTTCTTCCGCCCTGGCCTCTTCATCTCCGCCAGACCCTCTTCCGCCGTCTCGAAGCTGTTGCAGAAGAGCTCGATGCCGTTCCCGTCCGGGTCCTTGATGTAGATGCTCCTGGTCATGCTGTGGTCGGTGGTGCGCAT
Source organism: Dehalococcoidia bacterium (assembly GCA_034422355.1). Lineage (GTDB taxonomy): Bacteria > Chloroflexota > Dehalococcoidia > Lucifugimonadales > UBA3495 > CATOSP01. The sequence continues at coordinate 27,246 of DAOUJS010000063.1, forward strand.
CTCCATGCCCATGTCCTTCAGCTTGTGGTAGTACTGGGTGAGCATGTCGAAGTCTTCCACCTGAAGGGCCATGTGATTCAGACCCAGCGCGCCTTCCTTGACCGGCTCGGCGTCGGGCGCGGCTTGGAACAGGGCCAGGTCGTGGTGAATCTTGCCGCAGGTGAGGAAGGTCCCGAACCCGGGGCGGTCTACGGCAACTTCAAACCCCAAGACTTCGGTGTAGAACTTCGTCGAGGCTTCCTGGTCGCGCACGTTGATTACCAGGTGCCCCACTCTCTTGGGTTGGACCATGACTGTAACCTCCTATAGTCTGGGCTGGCTGCGGACAAGCACCCGCGCCATCCTGTGTGCCACCAATATACCCGGTTTGGGTGAGTCTGCCAAGATTGAGATTGGCGAGCCATAATCAGTCGTGCGTGTGCGGGCAGGTCACGTATTCAGGCAAGGAACTGAGTTTGTCGGGGATGTGTACCCTTTCCGCGACGACATTTACGTCAAGGCAGGAGTTGTTCAGCGTGGATCCCCGAGTCTCTAAAACACGGTTGCCTTGTCAATGTCTTAGCCTAAGGCTAAGATTATTCCGTGACAATATCGACTGTCCCGGACTCCGCCGCTCCAGCCATTGAAGTCCGGGGGCTCCGAAAATCGTATGGCCGGGTGGAAGCCGTCCGGGGCGTGGACTTGCGGGTAGAGACCGGCGAGGTGTTTGCCCTTCTCGGCCCCAACGGAGCGGGCAAGACTACCACCGTCGAAATCCTGGAGGGATACCTCGGCCGTAGCGCCGGGGAAGTGTCGGTACTGGGCTTTGACCCCAGCCGCATCGAGGGGCGGACCCTCAGCGGCCTGGCCAGCCTATTGCCTGGTATGGGGCGGCGTTCTCAGGAGCGCCGGTTCAAGGAACGGATTGGCATAGTGCTCCAGTCCACCGGCGTCGATCCCTATCTGAACGTGCAGGAAACGGTCAACCTCTTCCGCGGCTATTATCCCGACCCGCTGCCCCTGGAAGATGTGCTCACCGCGACCGGACTCACCGAGCAACGGCGCGTCCGTGTGAGACGGCTTTCCGGGGGACAACAGCGGCGGCTCGACGTTGCCGTAGGGCTGGCGGGAAACCCGGACCTGCTGTTCCTGGACGAACCGACCACCGGATTCGACCCCTCGGCCCGCCGCGATGCCTGGGAGATGGTGCGAAACCTGAAGCAACTGGGCAAGACCGTCCTGCTCACCACACACTACATGGACGAAGCGGAACACCTTGCCGACCGCCTGGCCATCATGGTCAAGGGCAAGATCGTGGCCGAGGGGACTCCCGCCGAACTGGTGCGACGCGGCGGCGCTACCACCATAAAATTTGGCCTGGAACCGGAGACGCCCCCGGCGCCGGACTCGCTGGCCGCGGAGCGAGACGGCGCAGATGGACGCTACACCATTCTGACCCATACGCCCACCAAGAGCCTGCACCTCCTGACGGGTTGGGCCGTGGAACAGGGCATAGAACTGGAGCAACTGTCGGTTTCCCGGGCTTCCCTGGAGGACGTGTTCGTGGAGTTGACACGGGCAGCCGGAGAGGACGAGTCCTGATTATTCAGACGCCTGCCGCGAATCCATCATCAAGAATCCATCACCAAAGAGAGTGTGTCGGATGAGTGCATCCAAGTGAGTGAGTTTGCCCTCGCCATGCGGCAGGTCAGGTACGAGCACACGGCCTTCTGGCGCAACCCCATAGCCGCTATCTTCACCTTCGTGTTCCCCCTGATGTTCCTGGTGATCTTCAACCTGATCTTCGGGAACAGGGAAATGGTCCTGCCCGGCGGTGCCGTGACGACTTCCACCTTTTACGTACCCGCCATCGTCGCCATGTCGGTGATCGGCGCCTGCTATACCAACGTGGCTATGGGCGTATGCTTCTCCAGGGACCGGGGGATGTTCAAGCGCGTCAGGGGCACCCCATTGCCAGCCTGGGCGCAGCTGTTCGGCAGGATCGTAACGGCGATAGTTGTGTCCGCTATCCTGGTGGTCATCGTGGCGGGGGCGGGCGTGCTGTTCTACGACGTGTCCCTGCCCACCAACACACTGCCGGCGTTCCTTGTGACCCTTGCGGTTGGCGCGGCAACCTTCTGCGCTCTCGGGCTGGCGGTGGCGTCTATCATCCCCAACGCCGACGCCGCTCCGGCCATCGTGAACGTCTCGATACTGCCCCTGATGTTCATCTCCGACATTTTCATACGGATGGAGGACAGCCCGGCGTGGATCACCATGATGGCCGACATCTTCCCGGTGCGCCACTTCGCCCAGGCGCTGCACACGTCCTTCAACCCATTCGAGACGGGAACGGGGTTCGAGCCGCTGCACCTGCTGATAATGGCGGCGTGGTTGGTATTGGGGATGGTGGTTGCGGTGCGGTTTTTCCGCTGGGAGCCGCGGCGGTAGAGGTCCAGGAGGACGCTCAGCCACCTACAACCGCCGGGAGAGAGTTATCTCTGCATGGTCTCCAGGGTGGTCATTACCCGCTGCTGTAACGCCTCGAACACCTCCCGGATGCTGCGGCGGGCGTCTACCGTCTCAAACCCGTACTGGATGCCAAGAGCGTGGAACTCCTCGAGCAGTGCGTCCTGGTAGCGCACGAAGCTCGCGTGGCGGTCCGATTCCCACAGGAAGTCCTCGCCCGACTCCCAGTGGTCCAACTCCCGGCTGGCCAGCACCCGGGGCAGCAGATGGTCCACATCGATGTCCAGGTAGAATACCTGGTCCGGCACCAGGGCGAACTCCAGCACGTCGTCGAGCCATCGGGCGGGGACCCCCCGCACCCGCGCCCGGGCGATGATGGAGTAGATGTAGCGGTCGGCCAGGGCGATCTTGCCCGCCTTCAGCGCGGGAATGATGCTCTTTTCCATCCGGTCCCAGAAGTCGGTGGCGTAGAAGAGGCTCATGGTCAGGTGGTCCAGGGTATGGCCCCGCATGGCGCGGTCGATGCCGTCTCCCGTCAATTCCGACCGGCGGAACCCGGTCTCCTCCACGGCGTAACCCTCGGCCTCCAGCCATTCTCTGAGCAGGGCAATCTGGGTCGAGCGGCCCACCCCGTCGGTCCCCTCGATGACGACCAGCCGTCCCGGCATTTCGCCTTCGCCGAGGTTCAGGGGCGTATGGCCGAAGAATTTCGGCGTAATCATTGGCTGTCCTCCCCGCTTTGGCAGTCAGTCGCCGGTCACCTGGCGTTCACTGTTAGCCGTCTGCCGCGGCAACCGGCTCCAGGGGCCGGCTCCTGGGCGCGGGGCGGATGTACCGGCCTGTGAGACCGGTGGCGGCCAGGGCCTCGTTCACGTTCTGGCCGTGGGCTTTCATCGCGCCCGGCAACAGCGGTTCCACGTATTGACGGACAATCTGCTGCTGGGTCGGGATTGGTTGCGTCGCGTCGATGGTCACCAGGCCGAACTCCTCGGTGATGCTGTGATACTCGTCCAGCAGCCTGCCCTGGAAGGCGCGGAAGGAGTCTGCCCTGTTCGACCCGAAGCCCATATCCAGTCCGGACTCGTAGAACCCTATCTCTTCGCGTCCGGAGATGATCCGGCTGATGGACTCCTCCAGCGGCACCCTGAAATAGAGGGACAGCGACGGAGTGACGGCGAACGAATAGACCCGGCGCAGCCAGTCCCGGTTGACTCCCCGGGCGGCGTCCCTGGCAAAGGCGGTGTAAACGTACCGGTCGGACAGTACGATTATCCCGGCCTTCAGCGCTGGAAGCACCTGGGTATAAACCCGGCTGGCAAAGTCCGCGGCGTGTACCAAGCTGAAGGACATGGGGGTAAGCATCCTATCGTCCTTCCCCCGTTTCGTGGTCAGCCGCACGATGGGCGAGGAGTTCCATTCGGTGAACACAGTTACGAACCCGAGGCTGTTGAGCCACTTTCCCAGCAGGTCCAACTGGGTGCTCTTGCCCGACCCGTCTATGCCTTCGACGACAATCAGCTTGCCCGGATATTCCTCATCATATGGGTGTTCGCCATAGCGTCGGCCCATAGCAAAGTTAGCGCCGATTTTGCCATCCCGGCCTTTATGATCGTTGGCCATCTCTAACCTCTTCTGAGAACGTCACCCCATACACTGAAAAGCTGGCCCTGTGCACCGGCGAAGAGCCGGCGCGGCCGCTCGGGATCCGCGTTTCTTCCGCGTTTCTGATGTATGGGGCCGGGTACCGTCGCTAAGGGTCCGCGTTGCAGCGGATGTGGATTGACTGGTTGAATTCGGTTTCCCACCGCATCTCAATGCCCGAACCGGATGCCCGGGACCATGCGGGCGTAACCACGGTCACCGAATCGGATTCCCTGGAAATCGACACACTGTCGGCGGGACAGCCGGGAGGCAGCCGCCGCTCCAACTCGTCGGCCACCAGCAGCGCGGCGGCGGCCTGGCCGAGGCGACGCTTGTCTCCGGGGGTCAGGAGGCGAGTATTCCTGAAACGGCGGGGTATTCTTTCCCGTTCAGCCCGGAGCAGAATCGCGGCAATCTGGGCCGACTCCCGGTGGCTGAACCCGGGCAGGTCGGAGCGGGAGATAACCGCCGCCGTGCGGTTGAAACGGTTATAGAAGTCGATGGCGCTGCCTATGTCGAGCACCAGCGCGGCGCATTGCAGGGAGGACGTCAGCTGGGCGTGTCGTCCCCGCCAGGCAGTGCCCGCGATGCGCCTGGCTAGGTTTGCCCGTCGCGGGCCGCGTTCCGAGTAGCGCAGGGCGAACCGCTGCACCAGTCCGGCAAGACCGTCGACGCGTACGGTGGCGCGTGGGGGCAGCGTAATCTTCCGGTCCTCCGGCAACGGCTGCGGATGTCGCGCCAGTCCCTCCCGGAGCCCCTGGCCCGACACCATTATTCCGTCCGCCTCCGCATGATCCAGCAGCGCCTGGGCCACCACCGCGCCGCCGACGATGGAATGGATGCGTTCAGGGTTCATGCCGGGGATGCGCCGGCGTTCCTCCCGGGTCGCGCCGGATAGCCACGTTGTCAGTTTGGCCAGGCTGGCAGCGCTGATGGAATAACCGTGCATCTTCAGTATCGGATAGCCTTCGTTCCTCCGCTCCAGTCTGGCCAGCAGCCGCAGCGACCCGCCGGAACCTACCAGCGCGCCGGAGCCGTCCAAGTGCCGGACCTGAGCTGAGGCCAGAACTTCCCTGACGTAGCGGTATGCAGAGTCCACGTCTTCCTGCGCCGGACGGTCGGTAAGGTTGAAGCGGTTGGCGATGCGGAGGCTGCCCAACGGCAGTGAATTCACGGTTTCCAGGCACCGCTTGCTGAACTCAACCGTCTCCAGGCTGCCTCCTCCCAGGTCGGCCATCAACCCGTTGCTCACCGGCAGCCCGTGCACCGCCCCGGCGAAGCAGTAGGCCGCTTCCTCATCACCCGAGATAACGCGGAAGTCCACCCCGAACCTGCGGGTAGCGGCATCGGCTATCTCGGCAGCGTTCTTGGACAGGCGAAGGGCCTCGGTGCCCACAGCGTAGACCTTTGCGGCCCCGTATCCCAGGCACACTTGGACGAAGTCCTCGATGGCTTCCAGCGTCCGTTCCACGATGTCCTCGTCCAGCAACGCCTGCTCGTTGAGATGGTCCATCAGGTACAAGTTCACCCGGTGCTGGGCAACTACCTCGATGCCTCCACCCTCGTTGACCCGCATCACCACGGCCCTTGCCGACCCGGACCCGATGTCGATAACGGCAGTGACCGGGCAGGCTGGCGAAGCTGACCGGCCCGTCGGGTACGGGTGTTCCAGACTGGAGAAGCCCATGAACTCTTCCCGCCTGGGGTCCGGGGCGGTTATGCCCCCGTTTGCACCTGAATGTAACTGCATATCCAGACTGGATCGGCCCACTCCGTCCGCGGGCAACAACCCGTTCCTCCTGCAATACGGATCCTCCACGACCGCTCCGGCCCCGCACCAGGTTGAGGGTCCGTCTCTCAGTCCTGCGGAAGTGTCAACCCCTGAGTCCGTCAACCGCGCCGAACCTGCCGGTCTGGGCCAAACGTTACCGTTGGCGATGATAATACAGGTTCAGCACTACGGCAACGACAGACGCCAAATGCCACAGGCAGGGCGTGTGCAAAGTCCGATTGACGTAAGCAAACCTTCTTCCATAGACCAGGAACAGAGAGCGGAAACAGCACCCACCTATCTGATGGAGGGAGGTCAGTATGGAGTATAGACCGGCGGGGTTTGATGTCAATGACGGCGCCCAGGGCGTAATGGTGAACGCGGGCAGCCTGCACGATTTTCTGAGCCGCCCGGAAGACCGGAGGGGTGCCCGGGGCATACGCTACAGGCTGGCGCGCATCCTGGTCTTCGTGCCGCTGGACAAACCGGCGGGGGAAGACTGGCGCAATTTGTGCTTGGGACACGAGCAACGGATGATGGCGGCGGTCAACAACCTGGTCCTGGGGCTGTTGCTGCGGCGCGGAGTCAGCAATGTGCCCTGGCGCCGCCGCCGGTATGCTGCCCGATGGGACAACTCCCTCAAACTCATCACATCAACGTGATTCGGACTTTGCCCATGCCCTGGCTGGTGACGCCGCGCCCGGTAACAACAGCTGCTTCCCGGAGCGCCATCGCAGACTTTGGCAAGGTCAGCGTGGCGGGGTATGAGTACCCTGGATGCAAATCTGGCCAATCAGCGAATAATTCGAGAAGCGAATGCCATTGCTCCCCATCATGGACGACCCGTACTCGGGTAGGCCGCTGCTGCAGGACAGGCTCTTGTAAAGTCCTGCGATTGCCCTGGCCATGCGATCAACCGCCGTTGTTCCTCTCTCCCCGCAATGTTAGAATCGGCGGGTGGAACAGCCAGTTGCCGACGGCCTGCTACGCTCCAACGCCAGCATTGCCCGCGACATGGGGCTTATGCTTGACCGCTACGGCCCCTTCGAGGAGGAGCCGAGGCTGGACGCCGCCCATGAAATAGTCTTCACCATCCTCTCCCAGCACACCTCCGACCTCAACTCCTCCAGGGCCTTCAAACGGCTCATGGAACGCTTCGGCACACTGCAAGCGGTGGCTGTGGCGGACGTTGCCGACATCGAGGAGGCCATCGCCCCCGGCGGACTGGCCAAAGTCAAGGCTCCGCGCATCAAGGAAGTCCTCGGAATGGTCCTGGACCTCAACGGCGGCTCCCTGGACCTCTCCTTTCTCCGGGAGTTGCCCCTTGCCGACGCCAAGGCCTGGTTGCGGCAGCTACCGGGCATTGGGCCAAAGTCGGCGGGCATCATCCTGAACTTCTCCCTGGGAATGCCCGCAATGGCCATTGACACCCACATCTACCGCGTCTGCAAGCGCATGGGCATCATCGGCCCAAAGGTGTCGGCGGACAAGGCCCACGACCTGCTGGAGGCCGCGGTCGAACCCGATTCGGTGTACCAGTTTCATCTGGCCTTCATCACCCACGGACGCCATGTGTGCAAGGCCCAGCGACCCCGCTGCCCGGAATGCGTGGTTGCCGCCGATTGTCCGTCCCGGGACCAGTTCGCCGAGACTGAAAACGCGCCGGAGCGCAACGCCGAAGAAGATGCCCCGGCCGCTCCGGGGCCCATGGCAAGACGCAAGAAGGCCGTATCCACTCCGCGCCGCGGCTCGAGACGGACGCCCCATTCTCCTCATAACAGCGGAAAAGACCAGCCACCATGAAGGTAGGAATCATCAACGTAACGGGTTACGCAGGCTCCGAGTTAGTCCGTATCCTCTACCGCCATCCCGAGATGGAGATAGCGTAGGTCACAGGACGAAGCACCGCCGGACAGAAGCCGGGCGACTGTTCCCCCACCTGTCCGCCCTTAACTTGACTATTGATCCCGGTCCTGACGGCCGTCTTGACCGGGTGTTTTCAGCCCTGCCCCACAAGGCCAGAGCCGAGGCGATGATTCTCCGAACCGCCGGCCTGGTTCTCATCGCAAAGCAATAGAATGCGGGCGTGAGTCTGCCGGTACGCTGCCGCCCGTCCTTTCGACACCAGCCCCTTCAGTTCCTCCTGCTCTTGTCCCCTCAGATTCACCCGGTATTTCTTGACCATCACCTCACCCACACTTCTCGAACTTATCAGGCTGCCAACCCATAATGCCCTGCCAGTCACCAGTTCAATCGTGGTCGTCCATTGGAAGGAGAATAGAAAAACCCTGTTGCCGGTGCAATCATCCGGGCAACCGTGTTCAAGTGGGTGTATAATCTGTCACGGGCCGCAATTGGGCTTTGGGAATATCCCGGAGTTCAAAGGCGGTCACGTCTTGCCGACTGCTTCGGCAGGAGGCAGACCCGAAATCTACCGTTGGCCATTGGCGCGACCATAGCGCCGATTCACGACAGGAGACATGGTGGACCTTCCCCGGCGCGTCCTGCCCCTGGTCCAGGAGTACTCACTGCCCCTGATAATCGGCGTTTTCGCCGGCCTGGTGTTTGGGAACCTGGACCAACACCTGTACCACGAGTTGGTTGAGTTCCATCCTCTGGGCGAGCACACCGAGATATTCGGGCACCCGCTTACTATCCACTTCCTCATCAACGGCGTATTCATGGTGTTTTTCTTCGGAATCGCCGCCAAGGAGATCACCGATTCAGTGCTGCCGGGGGGCGCGCTGAATCCCATCAGGACGGCCATCAGCCCGTTGATGGGCACTTTGGGGGGAGTGTTCGGACCGGCGGGCCTGTATCTGCTGCTGACCTACGTTTTCTACGGGGGAGGCGAGAACTTTTCCGTGGTGGCTAACGGATGGGCCATCCCGACGGCGACGGACATCGCCCTGGCCTGGCTGGTGGCGCGGCTGGTATTCGGCCAGGGGCATCCGGCAGTGAATTTCCTGCTGCTGCTGGCGGTGGCCGATGACGCCATTGGGCTGGGGATCATCGCAATCTTCTACCCGGACCCCCACCTGCCGGTGAAACCCGAGTGGCTGCTGCTCACGGCGGCGGGGATGGGCGTAGCCTGGGGCATGAGGCGGCTGCATGTCCGTTCATGGATACCCTACATCGCGGTAGCCGGGGTCATGAGTTGGTTGGGAATGGCGATAGCGCACATTGAGACAGCCCTGGGCCTTGTGCCGATAGTGCCCTTCCTGCCCAGCAATGCAGATGGAGCCAATACAGCCAGGACGGACTCCGGCAGCATGGCGGAACACTACGAGACCCACGCCCATAGTACACTGGAACAATTCGAGCACCAATTGAAATTGCCCGTCGATTTTGGACTGTTCTTCTTCGCATTCGCCAATGCGGGGGTGACTTTCGGGGCAATCAACGAGGTAACGCTCATCGTGCTGGCATCGCTGATCGTGGGAAAGACGGTGGGGATAGCCTTGTTTTCCATCGCCGGAACATGGGTGGGGTTTCCGCTGCCCTACGGCATGAGCGCACGGCACCTGGTGGTGGCCGGGCTGATAGCCGGGATGGGGCTGACAGTGGCCCTGTTCGTAGCAGGCAAGGCATTCACCGGACCACCCTTCCAGGAACCGGCGAAGATGGGGGCGCTCCTCAGCGGGCTGATCGCATTCCTGGCCCTGGGACTGGGGGCGGTGCTGAAGGTCAAGGACGGCGCGGGCGGGCCTACGGGACGGGCCAGGGCCGTCAGGGACTAGAACTGGGTTGAAAAGCGGGTTGTCCGGATATTCTCTACCGGCAAGATGCTTAGGAGCAGGACTTACGCAGACGGGTTATTGCCGGGGAATTTAACGCAAGACCGCAAAGACGCAAAGGGGAATCGCACCAGAACCAGAGTTTCCGACGATGCAGTTTCGCGCTCAACTGCGTAAGCCCTATAGCCAATAGACGGACATTTGGAGAGAGCAGAATGATCGGAGTGCTCACCCACCATTGGGCAAAGGCGGACAGGATAGAGGAGGCCAAGAAGTTGCTGGACGGGAACGGACTGGCGCAGAGCAAGGCCCCCGGGTTCGGCTCGCGGGAGACCCTTTATTCCCTGTCTGATCCTACAAAGATAACCACGCTGGTGACGTGGGACAGCAACGAGATCTACGACGCATGGCGGGCCAGTCCGGAGCGGGCCGTAGCCATGGCCGGAGCAGAAGAACTCTGGTCCCAACCGCCGGAATCGGAGCGGTTTGAAGTAGCGGGATAACGCCGGCAACACTCGGCGGGCGGGGTGGCCGCTGGCCACATGTGGAGCCGGTACAGGAACCGCCGGGGCTACTGTTGCTGGACGAAGCGGCGGTAGACCTCTTCCTCGGACAGCACGGATGAATGGAACCAGGCATCTTCTATGGTGCTGTGCAGGCGGTCCAGGGTGTCCAAGACCCCCGAGACCGTTGACTCGACTTCCTGCATCGAAGTGGGTAAATCGCCGTCCAGGGGTTCCAGGGCCGCGCCGATGGTCTGAATCACCTCGACGGGCGCGACCTGTGTGGCGTTGTAGCGAGCGGCCACCAGGCAGCCGCGCAGGGATGCGCCGGTGTCCAGTGTCAGCAGGGCGGTGAGGTTGGATGTGCCAGGCTCGACGGTCATCCCGCGGATTGCGGTGGCGAGACCCAGGACCTCCTCCATTTTTTGCGTCCCCTCATCCCCGTCAGGGTTTTCCCGCACTGCCCATAACAGGACACGCGCCACGTTCTGGGCACGCTCTATCCAACGCCCCAGCCAGACAAGGTTGTACACACGGGAGTCGGTCAGCCACCGGTCGGAACCCAGCGCCATAGTCCTCGGGTCCATTCTTCACGTTCCTTCCATAAGTTGTCGGTCCTGGGTTGTGATCATCCGTTCTTGACCACGTAAGCGTCTTCCAGCAGTTCCAACGCATATTCCATCGTGAATTCCGAGTCTGAGAAGCGGACCTCGGCTATGGCGGCGCAATCTTCGGACTCGCCCCTGGAGAGGAAGCTGCCGGATACGGGGGAAACGTCGGTGTAGTCGCGGCCAACGCCGAACCTGACGTAGTCACGGGCCGGGGGCAAAACGACGCCCCTCGTTGGGTCTGCGCCCAACCATCCCTCTTCGGGGTGCAGAAACTCCAGCCAGGAGTGGGTCTCGCCGGTCTGTCCGGTCAGCAGGCCGCTCAAGTACCGGCAGGGGACGCCGAGGGAGCGGAGCATCCCCAGGGCCAGATGGCTTTTGTCCTGGCAGACTCCCTCCATCACTTCGGCCACCTGTGCGGCGGTGGTGGTGACGTTGGTTGCGCCGCGGAGGTACAGCACCTCCTCATGCACCCACCGGACGACCCGGCGGACGACTTCCAGAAGCGAGTCCGACCCGCCCGAGACCTCCTGCGCCAGGCCAGACACACTCTCGGGGTCGACCAGCGGTGAGATGGAGGTAAACTCGAACGCCTCCGGAAGACGCTTCACCTCTTCCAGCCCGGCATCCCCGGCAAGGGGAGACTCGGACGCAAGGTTGACCATGCCGGCGGCGGCAACCACCAGGCTGGTGTGATGCTCGACGATGCGGTATCTCTGGACGGTGTTGCCGAACCGGTCGCGGAAGGCGACTCCCCTTCCGGGCGGCAGGGTCCAGAGCTGGGAGCGGAGCACGTTCTGGCCCTCTGCTCTGTAGCCCGTCCCCGCCCCGCTTCCGCCTCCATCCCTGGGGAAAATGCGCAACTGGTTGTCGTTGTGGAGGACCGTGTCGGAGTAGCCGTAGCGCACTACGTACAGGTAGGAGGCGGTCAGGTCGCCGGGGTCTATTGAAAGGGGTGGCGGACCACCCAGGTCGGCTTGCATAGTCCACCGGATGAGTTGTTAGTAATCCTGCCACCAGCCAAGGCCACACGGGTCAGGCCGCCGGGGAACACGGTCACGTTGCCGTCGCCGTCCTGAATGGCAAAGACACGGAGGTCGATGTACCGGGGTTCAAGCTGCCCGGACTGATCGTTGAAAACCACGTGGTTGGAGAAGTCCAGGGTCTCCTGAGCGATGAATGCCTCCGGGTTCTGGAGGATGTGGTGCGTCACCCTTGTCCTGTCGCCGGGGCCGATGTCGGGCATGACATAGACGCCGATGCCGCCATAGCCCTGCCGGGCCTTGATGACGAGGCTGTCGAGGTTTTCCAGGACGTGGCGCCGGCTGTCCGGGTCGGACAGGTTGAAGCTGGGAGCCTGGTCGAGGATGGCAGTCTCTCCGAGGTATCGTTGAATCATCTGGGGGACCCACATGAACACCAGCTTGTCGTCGGCGGCCCCGGAGCCCAGCCCGTTGACGAGGACGACCTTTTGGTCAAGGTATGCTTCGCGCAGGTTGGGAACGAACATTTCCAGGTCTTCGACACGGCGGTAGATAAGGTCCACCGGGACGTCACTGTCGATGGTGCGGGCATAGACCCTGCCGTCGTAGCCAACGTAGAGGTCGGCTCCCTCCACGAGGGGAATCCCCAGCAGTTCCGAGAGGTAGCGGTGCTCGAAGAAGGCGGAGCCGTACCTGCCATCGGTCAAAATCACGCACACGGGGGAGTCCGTGCCGCAGAGGGAGCGGAACATGTCATGGTAGGCTTGACGGATTTCGTAGGGGACGACGTCGTAGCCTGAACCGAACTCCGGGACGTGATTCGCCACCATGTCCACGGCCTTGATCTGGTAGCTAATCCCGGAGGGAATGCGAAGGTTGTCCTCAAGGACGACGTAGCGGCCGTCTCCGAGGTGGACCAGGTCGATGCCGTAGATGTGGACGAACACATCCCTGGGCGGGCGGAACCCCTGGACTTCGGGATAGAAGTAGTAGGAGGTGTACATCACCTCGTCGGGGACGACGTCCTGGGTGCCGTTGTACAGGTCGAGCAGGAACCGGTTCAGGGCTTTGAGCCTCTGGGACACCCCGGCGGATATAACCTCCCAGTGGTCTGCGGGTATGACGCGAGGCACCCAATCGGTGGGGGTGGGACGGTAGCGCCTTGGGTCGAGGTAGAAGGTGAAAGCGTCCAGGCCGACCTGACGATTGGCCCTGCTCCACCGCTCCGTCAGTTCGAGTGGTCCCAGGGAAGCGGCGGCATCGGCGATGGCGGCATAGTGGCTCCGGGTCTGGCCGTTGGAGTCAGCCCACTCGCTGTAGCCGGGGGTTGCCGGAGCAGAGGTTTCGAAGACCATCCGGGCGTCCTTTGCAGGAAATAGCGGAACAGGAACGCGGGCCCCGCAACCCGTTCACGGGACTGGATTTTATCAGCACAGGGCTACGTCGTGCCAGCGTTCTGACGTGGAGCCGGGGTGGAGAACTTCCACCCCGATTGCAGGGGCTATACCCGGCTACTCTATGGTGAGGGTGGCTTCGCCCAGGCCTTCCACGGCCACCACGGCATGGTCGCCGGGGTTGAGGAATTTGGGGGTTACGATGCTGCCGGTTATGACGACCATGCCAGCCTTCAGCCCATCGCCGCGGCTGGCGAGCATGTTGGCAAGCCAGACCAACGGCTCCAGGGGATGGCCCATCACGTCCGAGCCCAACCCCTCCCCAACCAGCTCGCCGTTGATGGTCATGGAACCACGGGATGCGGCCAGGTCCACGCCGCGCCAGTCCGTCACCTCGGGGCCAAGAGCCACCCCGGCATTGGAGATGTTGGTGGCGATTCCGGCCAACAGCCGGGCCTGTGGGTCGTCGACCTGCTCACTCCTGCCGTCGATCACCTCGAAGGCGGCCATGACGGCGTCCACCGCGGCCTCGATACGGGCGCGGTCGTAGGGGGATCCCGAAGCGGGGAGGTCTTCTCCGAGCCGGGCGGCTACCTCGCATTCGATGCCCAGGCGAAGGAAGTCCGCGGCCCGGACGGTGGCCGGGGAGTGGCGGACATTGTTGGCGAGTACCACGCCCGCGCCCGGCTCGGTGATGCCGGAGTTCTGGCGCATGGTGGTAGTGGTGTAGGCGATCTTGTACCCGGCTATCGGCCCCTGCGACTGGGACAAAACCTCCTGCAACGCGGCCTGGATTTGGTATGCCTCTTCAATGGAGCTGGGGGCGGACTCAGCATCCATGCTGTAACGGAGACCGTCGCGGTATTGTGCGGCCAGAAGTTGGGCGGTGCGCTGAACTTTTGTTTGGGTAGTCATCGTGCCTCCTGTGTTGCGGATATCCCGTACTGGTAAAGGGGGGACTCATTGCGCCGGACCGTTGCGGCCCGGATGCAGGAACGCCCCCGGCCCGGCCGGAGGCGTTCCAATGCGCTCCTAGTGAGCGGGTTTCCCGGTCAGTTGTCGGCGGGGACCGCTTCAAGGACCGCTCCGCTGGGCGAACCTGCCGGGGTGGACAGGTGGCGGTTGTAGAAGTCTATGACCTTGCCCCACGCGTCCACCGCAGATGCCTGATGGTAACTGGGCCGGTCGACGGCGAAGAAGCCGTGTCCGGCGCCGTCATAGCGGTGGAACTCGTACTCCTTATTGTGCTGCTTGAGGACCAACTCGGTGAGGTCCACTTCCTCGGGGGAAGGTCTGGCGTCCTCATTCCCGAAAATCCCCATTATCGGGCAGTTCATGTTGGCGGTCATGTCGACCGGAGCCACGGGCATGGACTCGGTGGGCGGCTCGGAGTCGCGGGCGGTAACGCCGCCGCCCCAGCAGTCCACGGCTGCGTTGAGGCTGGGGATGTTGCAGGCTACCAGGTAGACCTGCCGGCCGCCGGAGCAGAAGCCAATCACGCCGACCTTGCCGTTGGTGTAGGGCAACGACCGGAGGTAGCGCATAGAGGCTTCCACGTCGCCGATGCACTGGGCGTCGGGGATCATGCCGCCCTCGCGGACGGCGGCGCTGACCTGTTCGTGGGGCGCTGCGAAGCCGACCTTCTCGCGGACGCGGTAGTGGATGTCCGGGGATATGGTGGCAAAGCCGTGGTAGGCCAGCTTGCGGGCCATTTCCTTGGAAGCCTCGTCCCAGCCCGGCATGTGGTGAATCAGGACCACACTGCCGTAGGGTCCTGGCCCAAGGGGGCGAGCGAGGTATGCGTCGATTTCGTCGCCGTTGTGTCCTGTAATCCTCACCGTCTCGGCGAGCATTCCTTCATACCTGGCCATCGGTTCCTCCTCTTGTTTGTGGTCTTGAGCAGACGACTCGGGCATATGCCTGCGTCCGCTCAGCTTGCCGCCACACTACTACCCGATTCTGGGGGTGTCAACCGGCCATGCGGTACGGGCCTGGCCACAGCGGGCTACGGGCCGGTTTCCCAGATGCCATCGGGCGGGATGATGACCATGCGGTCCACGTAGATGCCGGGGACGTGAATCTTGTCGGGATCCAACTCGCCCATGGGGACTATCTCGTTCTCCAGTTCCACTATGGTCGTTTTGGCGGCCATCGCCATGATGGGGTTGAAGTTGCGCTGGGCGAGGCGGAACTGGAGGTTGCCGAAGGTGTCTGCCTGCCATGCCTTGATGAAAGCGTAGTCGGCGTGCAACGGGAACTCCAGGACGTAGGTGCGCCCGTTGATTTCCCGGTGCTCCTTGCCCTCGGCAAGCTCGGTGCCAACACTGGCGGGGGTGAAGAATCCGCCGATACCGGCAGCGGCTGAGCGGATGCGCTCGGCCAGGGTGCCCTGGGGAAGAAGCTCGGCCTCCATCTCGCCGTCGTTATATTTCTGAACGAACGGGGTTATCCGGGATGGATGAGTCGGCGCGGTGAAGGCGCAGACCATCTTCCTGACCTGGCCCGCCTCAATCAATGTGCCGACGTCAACCCTGCCGGTGGTCCCGCCGTGGCCGTTGGAAATCCCGGTAAGCTCTTTCGCCCCCTGCCGGTTCAGGGCGGCGATGAGATTCTGGGGAGAGCCGACGCCGAAGCCTGGAAACATTATGGTCGAACCGTCGGGGATGTCGGCAACGGCCTCGTCGAAGCTCTGGACAATCTTGTTCTTCATGTTCCGGCGTTCCTCCTCGGTCTTGGCGGTGTCCGCACGGTCAAGCTGCCTGAACACAACGGCACGGAGTAGCGTTTCCGCTTTACCAGGACGGATCAGTGGGGCGAGTTTATGTTTAGCACCGGAGCCTGTCAACGGCGGCCAGGCAACCGGCCTCTCCTCGTTTTCACAGGGACAAGGTTTGGGTTAGAATCTCGGATATTCCGGGAGTTGGAACGTCAGACGGCAGGGGGAGAAACAGGTATGAGCACGAGCAAGACTGGCCAGCGCGGGAACATTGTGCAGGGAGAGGACGGGGTGTTTGAATTGTTTCCACTGCCCACGGATGAGGCCACTCTGTTAAGCATCTTTGAAGACTGTTTCGAGGAGTGGGAGCACCTGCACATCGGGCCGCTGATCCAGGGCGCGGCCTGGGAGATACGGCCGCCCCGCAAGCCGCGAATCAAGACGCATGATGGCTACGCAACCGTGGACTTCGAGGACTGGCACTTTCACATCTGCATCGGGGAGCATAAGGGCGCTCCGCGGGAGCTGGCCAAGCGCCGGCAGACGGCCAGGGCGGAGCTTTACCGCCGGCTGAGCAACGGGAAGCCGGGGGACTGGGGGCTGCGGCTGTTCAACGGCGGGGGTGAGGAACAGATTACGTTCATGCTGCCCAACCCGTTCCTGACCGACGAGCAGAGGATATTGCGGGAGCCGGACTGGAGCCGCTTGGACCTTTGGGACCGGCTGAGGCAGAAGTACCTGGGGTTGGGACCGGACCCGCTGGACCGGACGTCGCCGGGTTTTTCGCACGCCTGATTCACTAGTACTCAGTCAACCGAGAAATGATAGGTGGCGTAGTGGCACCCGCGATGGGGACGGCTTGATGATGGATCAGAGACATTTCGAAGAACCTCCGATTCCTGTGATGACT
>DAOUJS010000064.1:0-5337 GCA_034422355.1 Dehalococcoidia bacterium
GAATTCTCGTTCAACACCCTGGTTGGACACCGGGAGTATCTTAAAAGGGATGATTTCAGACTCTTCGGCTTCGCCTCAGAATGACAGGAAGTTAGAATGCGTTTGCCCTGACCCTATGGGCTGCGGCGTTGCCATCCTAGCACAAGGCGGGATATACTACAAGCAAACGGAACCGAGACGAGATAACGATTGGATAGTCTATATTACAGGCTTCAGCCTTTGTGTTGTCATTCTCTCCCTGGTGGTCGCGATCCGCGTCGAGGAATGGGACCGGAGCACGTTTGACAAGTTGATACCAGTCCTGGCCAACGTGGTCGAGATTTCCATCGGAGCCGGCCTGCTGACTGGATTTGCCAAGGAGGTTGGCAGCTACATGGTGCTATATGGGCGAATTTCAAGAAGGAAGCAACAGCTTATCGAGCAGGGGAAAGTGGAAGGCGTTAAGCAGACCGACGCCGAATGGGAAGCCTGGATCAGGCGGCGCGACGAAGCGTTGGCCAACAACGAACCGTTCGATGAGCCTCCCCCGCCGTTCCTCCGGAACTGCGCCAATTCCCGGGGCAGTTAACGCTCCCGCGCCGGACGGTCAGAGCGGGTGTTATTCCTGCTGCCAGTACCAGCCGCGGCCTCGGCAGTTGGCACACCTCTGAAAGCCTGTGCCCTCGCACTGGCGACAGTCCTCCCACCGCCCGTTGCGCTCGGACAGGTCCCAATGTTCCTCATCCATGACGTAGACATGGCCGTGGTCGCAGTCCGGGTTCAGGCAGCCAGTGGAACCTTCGCCGGCACAATCCTGGCAGGGTTCCCGGATCATGGCCATGCCAATACCTCACCTGTCCAGTTGAGACGAGGATATTGTCCTCAGCAGTTGCCCATCTGCATGAGATGACCCTCGCGCCAAGCGACGGCGCCGGCCCGGACGGACATGAAGGTGTCCAGCCGCAGCTTGCCGTCGACGCTGTGCCCGGCGCTGTCGAACCATACGAAGCGCCCCTCGCGCAGGTCGTAGACGGCGGCGTCGCCGGACATGCCGGGCGCCAGGGAACCTATCTCGTCCTCCATACCCAGCACACTGGCGGGCTTGATGGTGCTGGCGGCCACCGCGTCGGACAAGGACATGCCCATAGCGTGGAACTTGCTCACCAGATCGTTCATCAGGTAGACGGTGCGGCCTGGCGGAGCGATGTGAATGTCGGTGCTGATGGTATCGGGGAAAAACTCCTGCTCCAGGGCGGACTTCACTACCTCCACGTCGCAGTGCACCCCGGCGTGGGCAACGTCCATGATCACGCCGCGCTCGGCAGCCTCCCTGACCTGGGGGCGTATCTTACCCTGGTTGTCGAGGATTCCCTCGGGGTTGCCGTTGAAGGCGTGGGTGACGATGTCTCCGGGGCCCATGAAGTCGAGGATGTCCGGCAAGGGTATTGGCGTGCCGCTGACATGCTCCATGAGACGAGTGCCCGACTGCTCGGCGGCGTCCTTGGCCTTGCGCATCGCTTCGTGGGCGTTCCAGGCGGCTACGGCGTTGATGTGCATCCGCACCTTGACGCCGAAGCAGAAACCGGGGTTCTGTTTGATGGCATCTGATGTTTGGTCCACGTCGATGATGCGCATATCGTGGAGTCCTCCGCCCAGTACCCGGTTGGCCGCCAGTCCGATTGCGCCGATATGAAGGAAGGACAGCAACCTGGTGCGGTGGGCCGGGAAAACGTAGTCGCGCATGGCCGGGTAATTCAGGAACCCGGCGCTGCCCGCATCAACGCCCGTGGTGCAGCCCGCGGAAAGGCACATTTCGTCTGCGTGAACGGCAGTGCCATTTGCGCCGTGGTAAAAATGCCCGTGAAGGTCGATCAGGCCGGGAGTAATCAGCTTTCCGGGCACGTCCACCACCGAGGTGGCGGTGGTGGGGTCGATCCGCTCTGAGACGGCGGACACGACTCCATCCTTGAAGGCGATGTCCCGCCGGTCGTGGATTCCCTGGGATGGGTCGAGCAGTGTTCCCCCGGTCAATAGCAGGTCATGGGTTTCGGGTGTCGTCGTCACGGCTCCCCCCTTGGGTTCAGGATTGGGATGATGGCCACTGCGCGCGGCTATTGGACCTCGTCCGGGTCCGTGTACTCCATGCGGCGCAGGCGCGGGTAGACCATCTCCTTGGGATTCTGGAGGTCATGGTCGGAGACGACTGCCGACTCCTCGATCTGCCGCGTTCCCCACTCTTCCATGGCCTGACCCATGAGCAGCCGGACCACCTGGGGGGAGCGGCCCTCCAGACGCCCCAGTTGATAGGCCAACGTCACCGCGAGCTGGTTCCGGGTAATCTGGTCAAATGCGTCTTGGGAGGTCAGGTCCTCGGGCATACTGCCGCATTGTTCGAGAAAATCGTCCAGCACCTGCCCGATGATGTCCGGCATACCCCCCAGTTCGATCTCGGTCAGGTAGCCGGTGAGCTTGTCGGTCAGGTCAACGATGCCCTCCTCCGGCAGGAGCAGCCCGTCGAGGTCCACTTCGGTCGGGTCTTCGGGTGGTTGCGCCATCTAACACAGGCTCCCTTGCACAGGCTCCCTTGTCGAGTCGATGCCCCTGGCCGAGTCAACCGGGTAAGCACAAGGCAGGAGCCACATCGAGTTACTGCATTCTAGCACGAGGCTGAGTGGTCGAGGCAGAGGGTTGGGAGCGTTGGAGTATTATGTGACGTTCATGCCGTGTGAGAAAGGCCGAGCGAACTGGGAGCAAACGTTAACGCAAGAATCGTTAGTTGGTGACCGTCTAACCGCCAACGGCCAGGGAAAACAGGAAGTTTACCGGCCGGGAGATTATAGTCCCAAGGATGCTGAAGTCAATTAGGAAGTCCAGCATGATAAGGCCCACCAAGACCACCGGGCCGAACCTTTGGAACCGCTCATAGCTTTCCCGGCTCTGGCTGGGAATCAACCCGCCCAGTACCCTGGAACCGTCCAGCGGGGAAAGGGGAATGAGGTTGAACACGGCCAGAACCAGGTTGAAAAGCACGGTCATTCCCAGTGTGGCGGCAACGAAGTCTCCCATGTCGCCACTCTTCAGATTCATGATCGAACCCACACCGAAGGCATAATAGTCCACCACCCCCAGCTTGATGGGGACAGCCATCAGGAACGCCGTTGCCAGGTTAGACAGTGGGCCGGCCGCCGACACCATGGTCTCGCCGATTCCCCCGTGGGCCAGCCGGTATGGGTTCACTGGAACAGGTTTGCCCCAGCCAAACCCGGCGACCAGGAACAACAGGGACCCGGCAGGGTCCAGATGCCTGACGGGATTCAGCGACACGCGGCCTTGATGCCTGGCCGTGTGGTCGCCCAGCACGCTGGCGATGGCGGCGTGGCTGAATTCGTGGATTGTGACCGCGATGACCACGGAAAGAACGGTCAGCCCCACCAGGATCAGGTAACTGGCAGGGTCGTGTTGGAGGAGGTCCAGGTATCTGAGCAGCATTACAGGACCCGAGCCGGAGCTGACAAATTGTCAGTCAAGGTCATCCTCGTCGTCTTCCTGCTCGGGTTCGGGAGTGCGTCCGCCCGACGGGAACACCGAGGAAGGCACCGCCGCCCTGCCCCTCTGTCGGGGGCGCTGGCGCGGCATCTCCAGCAAGTTGGTCTTCAGTTCCTTCAGAGAGTCCAGGGCCGTAGCTCCTATATCTATGGCAAGCCCCTGAACACCGATGTTGCGTATCGCCTCCAGGTCCGTCTTCTCCGGAGGTTGGGACAGGTGGAGGAGCACGTACTTGTCCACCCGTCGGCTGACTCCAGCGACTGTTGCGATGTTGGCCAGAGTCCACCCACCGGAATGGTCCCGCATGTCCACCAGAAGCGCGTCCACGGGCAGGGCGTCGATGGCGCGGGCCTGGCGATTGGAGAGGCGTGGTCCGATGCACAGGACGCGGGCCAGTTCGCCGGATGACAGTGCAGAGGCGCGAGTCTCCTCAAGGCCGAAGGTCAGCAGGTCACAGCCCGCTTCCTGGTATGCTTTGGCATCGTCGGGTGTCAGGGACTCGCAGTGGACGCCCCAGGGAGCGGAGGTCAGGCTGTTCTTCATCGAGTCCAACCCGGCAGGGCCATCAATGCCAAGCAGGACAGCCCCATCGGGAGCCAGGTCGGCGATTGCGGCGCAACCTTCGGCGTGGTTATCAGAGACCAGTGCCACCAGGGCCATGCCCGGGGTCCTTTCGGCGCGCGTCACGCCAAACCCCAGCGGGGTTGGGGCGTTCTGACTGATCCGCTCGAGTTGGTCCAGAAACCTGCTCATCGGGGGACGGATCCTTTCCGCCGCTCCCCGGCCGGCATGGCGGCGTGGGACGGCGTTCTAGGTGAATGTTTCTCCCTGTCATCTCCAGGAAGCGTCATGCTGCTTAGAGGTTAAGGGATACTTTAGAGGTCCAGTGGTATCCGTTGCTCCACTCCGTGCAAAAGGGATTCTCGGGGTAGGACGCCAGTGATTATACCTTATATGACAGGGCAATTGTGGCCTGAGCGGAAGGATGAGGCACTGGGAGGATGTGGGCATTAGCAGGTGACAAACGGTTCGGTGGGGAATTAACAGGTGGAAATCGATCCTACTTTTAAATGATTATTATATGTGAGTTGGAATCCGGCAAAATGCTATTTTTCTGTTGACAGGCCCAGTATCCTGCCATAGAATTTACCCATATTAACAGGTGGCACCGGGTCTTGCGACCCAACTGGGGACGGGTCCTATCCGCTGCTCCCCGGCGGGGGTGGCGGTATGGGGCGGCGTTCTCAGGGAAACTAATCTATACAGGAGGCATCGAATGGCGAACAAGGAAGAACTCGCTCAAATGGCCCACCTGATGCGCCGGGCCGGTTTCGGCGCGACCAGGGAGGAGTTGGAGGAGCGGGTCGCCAAGGGGTACGCGGCCACCGTTGAGGAGCTCGTAAATCCCCCAGCGAAGCGACCCGAAGACAAAGCCGGCCCCTTCGCTATGGTCACCCGCTATCACCCCAGCACCCTGCTCCCAGGCGGAGTGCCGACTCTCGGCCAGGCAAGCTGGATGTATCATATGGTCAACAGCCAGCGGCCGCTGGAAGAGAAGATGGCCCTCTTCTGGCACCACGTTTTCGCCACCGGCAACTCCAAGGTGGACAACTGCGACCAGCTCCTGGAACAGCTTGAGATGTTCCGCGAGTATGGCCTCGGCAATTACCGGGACATACTGGTCCAGCTATCCAAGAATCCGGCCATGATCTTCTGGCTGGACAACAACGAGAACCACAGGGACGCCGTCAACGAGAACTGGGGCCGGGAACTGCTGGAGCTCTTCTCCATGGGCGTCAGCAACTACACCGA
>DAOUJS010000065.1:0-17322 GCA_034422355.1 Dehalococcoidia bacterium
GACCCGGTATTTCTTGGCTGGCATATCCATCCTCCCATCATCACTTTGACCTTCAACCTATTCCCACAACAGTACAACCCATTATCTATCAATTCAAAGCTGGCGTACTACTAATGTGCATCAAGGGAAACATCACCAATCGGAAGGCTGCCAATTGCAGGCTTCCGACGTATAGGCCATAGCCCGTGCTATGCTTATGAACAACGAGGCAACAGGAGACTTCCAATGGCCGCAGAATCAGCCATAGCGACGGCCCAGACCATTGGCGAGCTAGTCGAGGGGCAGCGTCATCTTAATGCTCGCATGGACCGGCTGGAAAACAAGGTGGACAAGCTGCTGTGGCTTGGGTCCGGACTTTTGGGAACGACCCTGGTAACTGCCGTGGCCGCACTGTTCGCGGTACTCAGGACCGTGGGGTAATGCATGGTCTGTTCGGGAAGCAGCATGGCATAGGCCGCCGGATGGCGATATCAGCGGGGCGGATAGGGGTCGCGCTCGCTGATATGCGCCTGGGACTCCCGGATGGACAGGCCCCGGCTGGTTTTATCCCCCCACATGCTCTTGACGTACTCCAGCACCGCGATTATCTCATCGTGGGTAAGCGTCTCTCCAAAGGCGGGCATGGCGGTCTTGAAGCCGGGCAAGCCGGAGCCTTCCAGCATCCTGCCGCCTCCGCTAACGTAACGGTAGAGGAAGCCGTCCGGGTGATGCCAGGTATGCCCGTCCCCGTTGAGAGGCGGGGGAGGCAGTGTGCCATCGCCCTTTGGGATGTGCCAGCCGGGTTGTCCCTGGCCTTCGGGTCCGTGGCAGACGGCACAGTTGGCGGCGAAAATCTCCTGCCCTGATGGTCCAGGACTGGAGGAGCAGCCCAGGAGCACACCAAGGGCCGGGACCAACAAGACCCATACGGCCCAGCGCAGCCCGGTCAGCGAAGCAGTAGAGTAGGGGCAACGGATAGCGATTTGGGACCTCCTGGCGATGAAGTTCAATTCGACGCGCGTCGTTTGCGGGCTCGGCGGCGGGAGAAGCGTCCCAGGCCCAGCCGGTATTGGACTATGCCGCCGAGGCTGTGGAGGATGTGGCCGAGGGCCTGGGACTTGCCCAGCTTGCTTTTGCCTCGCTCCCGGTCGGTGAATGTAATGGGAACTTCCACCACCCGGAAGCCGGACGCCAACGCCAGCAGCATGACCTCCGGCACGAACTCGTAGCCGTTGCCTCGCGCCTGGTCCAGAACTACCGGCAAAGCTCTCCGGGATATGACTCGGAAGTTGGTCGTGGACTCCTTCGGCCCGTCCGTTCCCCAATGGAAGAGCAGGTTCGCGCCCCGGCTCAACGCCCTGCGGCCCAGGCTCCAGTTGCGTATGCTGCCGCCGGTCATGTAGCGGCTGCCCTGGACCAGGTCGGCCCGCTCCCTGCGCACGGCATCCAGCAGGCGGGGAACGTCTGCAGGGTCGTGGGAAAGGTCTCCGTCCATAGTGAGGATGTACCTGGCCTCGCCGCTCAGCGCGGCGGCCATGCCGCCCCGGAGGGCCGAACCCAACCCCAGCTTGGCGGGGCGCTGGATTAAGGTGAGATTTCCGTACCGGTCGGAAAGCTGGCGGGCGATGCAGGCCGTCCCGTCGGGGCTGCTGTCGTCAACGACGATGATCTCCAGGTCTTCTCCCAGCCCTTCCAACGCCTCCACCAGAACGGGCAGGTTCTCTGCCTCGTTGTAGACTGCCAGTACGATTGCCAGTTCTGCCATTCGGTCTACCACCGCGGGCGGCGCTTATCCGCGAGTCCACTCCAGTATAGACCATCCCTGAGAACATGGCCTCGTGTTGTAATCCGTGGCCGACCGAATATCCCTGCCGGACGGGGAGCCGCAGGTAGGATCCGTACTTTGATCGCGGTAGCCCCGCCTCTGGAGCGATGCTATACTCGATTTGATATGCCCGGGCGCGGTTGGTCCCGGCCCGGAGAGATGGAAATCACAGGAGGAGCGCCGTGCTGCCACAGTTCAGGGTCCCTTTGGATGAAGCGACCATAGTCCAGGAAAACGACCTGCGGGGCACGGTGGTGCCTATATTCGAGAGGATGGGGGTCTCCCGCGAGGACGCCGAACTCGCAGCCGATGTTCTGGTGGTGGCCGACCTGCGGGGTGTGGACACCCACGGCGTGTCCAACATGCTGCGCAGCTACGTCTCAGGATACCAGAGCGGGCAGATCAACCCCCGCCCCAACTGGAGAATCGTCCGGGAGACGCCCAGCACCGCCAACATCGACTCTGACCGGGGTCTTGGAGTAATCATCGCGCCCAAGGCGATGGAGGTCGCCATCCAGAAGGCCAGGCAGGTCGGCATCGGCATGGTGACCATGGGCAACGGGCGTCACCTTGGCATGGCGTCCTACCACGCCATGATGGCCCTGGAACACGACATGATCGGCACTTGCATGACCTCCTGTCCGCCGTCGGTGCTGCCGACATTCGGCGCGGAGCCGGTGCTGGGCACCAACCCGATTGCGGTCGCGGTTCCCGCCCGCAACGAACCTCCCTTCGTCTTCGACGCGGCGACCAGCACGGTTGCGGCCAACAAGATGGGCATCGCCCGGCGCCTTGGCGTAATGATGGAGGCCGGCTGGATGGCCGACAGCGAGGGGAACCCGGTGATGGAAGAGGTGGACCCGGCCATGCGGGAGGCCGAGGGTTATCAGCTTCTGCCCCTGGGCAGCACCCGGGAGCTGGGTTCGCACAAGGGTTACGGCCTCTCCTGCGTGGTGGACATCCTGGCCGGGGTGCTGACCGGGGTCGGCTATGGCGCGGTGCCGGGACGCCCCAACTTCGGCCACTACGTTGCCGCCTACAGCATCGACGCCTTCACCGACGTGGACAGCTTCAAGGACATGATGGACGAGTGGCTGTTGATGATGAAGAACGCCAAGCCTGCGCCGGGCCACGACCGGGTGCTGGTGGCGGGCCAGCCCGAGGCGGAGGTGGAGGCGGTCCGCCGGGCCGAGGGCATCCCCTTCCACCCCGAGGTGGTGGACTGGATGCGGGACACCTGCGGCGAACTGGGCGTGGAGTGCTTGGTTTAGGTTGATTACCAGGGCGGTTAACGGTTATGTGACTTTTGGTGTTTGCGCCACTAATTGTGGTGTGCGATACTGTTTGTCTTGACCTTGCAGCCAATATCCATTTGGAATGATATGCCGTTTCCGTCCAGTCCACGAGAAATTTACTCCGTCAACCCCTTGAACGAGGTGGTCTGTCAGATACGTTTTCCTGCGGTCTTGGAAATATCTGCAACCACCCCTGTTCAATTTCAAAATGCTATAAGAAATACGTACCCTTGGTACGAGGAACAGAAAAGTCCTGGTAGCTTGCCACCTGTGGGTCTACCGAAGGAAGTGGCTGATTTACTTGCGACAATGCCCTTTCCACCGATAAACCAATCACCGGAACACCACTTTTTGACAGAAGACAGATCAAGGAGGATTTCTTTAACGCAAGAGTTCATTGCCGTAGTTGAACAACAATACGTTATGTGGGAGGATTTCCAAAATGAGGTCCAATTAGCTGAACAAGTGCTGCGGGATACTTACACTCCCGCATTCTACAATCGTGTGGGTTTGAGATACGTAGATGTCCTGATTCGCGATGAAATTGGGTTGCCCGATACACCTTGGTCGGAACTCTTGAACTCCAAGTTCATTGGAATACTGGGTGACCGTGAAGTTGCCGATGATGTAAGAGAGTCGCAGGTTACAGCACTATTAAGTATCCCCGACGTGATTCAAGGACAAGTTCTCTTGAAGCATGGCTTGGCGAGAACCGAGACTGGCAACGAACAAGTGTATGTGATCGACGCCGATTTCCACACGAATCGGAGGAGCGAACCGGATGACGTCTTTGAAGCCTTGGAGAGATTTAACAAGTGGGGAGGCTATCTCTTCAGGTGGGCCACAAGTGAGAAATTACGTGATGCCTTGGGACGAACCTCACGCTAGTACTGGCCCTCTCTCTCTCGAATTATTTTCGCACTTTCCCAAGGCAGTCGTTACTTCTCCCGGAGGGCAAACCTCCCTTAGTGTCTATGGTGATGATAACTATTCGCGGAAGCGGATAGTTGCCTGCATAGTTGCCCTTATGATGCCAGATGCAGGCGTTGATGATAATCTGGAATCATCTATCGACCGGTTCAACTATTATGCGGACCAGTTATTTCTTCCAGCCCTTCCAGAGAACTCCGTCTCCACCAGAATTCCGAGTGCGATCAGATGGGTTAAACAACGGCCCGATATGGTGCTTTCCGACTGATATACGTGGCTTTTGCGTATCAATCCTCAGATCGCTGGTCACGACTGGTACAGGGAGAAGTCCTCGGCGGTCTCCGGGTGCCTCAGCCCGAGCATCCCGGTGAATCCATCCTCGTAGATCGCCCAAGTATCGACATATCGTTAGTATATCACCCCAAAATTGTGATCCTCACTCCAGACTGTGACCTGCTGACTGACTTCTCTGCAAGGCGTGAGGCTCCTCCCAATAACCAGAACGAGTTTGCCAGGCGGGAATCGCGGTTGTTGCAGCATATACATTGCTGTGACTTGTACGAAGAACAGGAGATTCGGTCAACACGAGGTCTATCTAGTGATCTATGGAGACGGGTAAGGCAGAATCAGGATGAGAGGTACCACTGTTTACCGTCAGGGCCAGTCGAAGGTGAAGACGCAATCGAGCATCCTACTTTTTTCTTGGACTTCAAACGTCTGTTCTCAATACCAACAGAGTTTCTGTACGAATCCATTAACGCCGGAGACGTTGAACGTCAAGGTGTGCTCCCAGCGATCTGGGTCCATTCATTAATCCAACGGTATTACGCCTTCCACAGCAGAGTCGGCGTTCCAGACCCAGAGGACGCAAACAGATAGTTTGCCTATACGCACAGCGTCAAACCGGCACCGACGCTTCCCATTACGATGCGCCAATTGCTCTAGAGGCTGTTCAATGCGCGGGCACAATCCTGGAAGTTTGCGAGAGGTTGTAACCGGCTTGGGCTTGCCGGAGGAGCGGTTTCGGGCGCCGTTGATTGAGTACGGCGAGGAACTGGTTCGGGAGTTGGACGCGGTTTGCATCGTGCTGTTCGGGTCGGTGGCCAAGGGGACCTATACATATTGGAGCGACATTGATCTGGCCGTCGTGGCAGAAGGTCTGCCTGAGGGGTATCTCGAGCGCTTCAATCTGCGAATCGGCTTGAACAAACCTTGCCGGGACTTCGACGCCTTTGGCTACACCCCGGCAGAGTTCGAGCGGATGCTGGTCCGGGGCCACGTTACGGCGTTGGACTCGATGGCCGATGGGATATGATGCGCCGGGACATCGCGCCAAGGACTATGCCAGCCCCGGCGGTAAGCGCTTCCGGGATAACGATGGCTCTTAGCCTTGCAAAGCAGGGACCGCTTCAGACACTCTTCAGACCCAGGGAAACTTGACCCGCTTAGTCCTTCAAGGCGGGGATTACCTCTTTGCCGAAGAGTTCTATGGAGCGCATGGTGTCTTGGTGGGAGAGCTGCCCGCCCTGGGCCTCCAGGAGCAGCGTGCCCACACCCAGCTCGTCCCTGATGTGACGCAGTTGCCTGGTCACCGAGTCCGGGTTGCCCACCACCAGGTGGTAACGCTCCTGAAGTTCTTCGTAGGAAAGCTCATTTAGCGGCGTCGGGCGGCGGGCCGCAGCGGCTGCGGCGCCGGCTCGGGACGTGTACCCCGGCGGCGACCAGTACTCGCGGGGGCCGCGCAGCGGGTAGTTCATCCGCCAGAGGAACGCCTTGCCCGCATCCTGCGCCTTCTCCTCGGTCTCGTTGACGTGGCTGCACACCATGTAGGCGAACTTTTCCGGCCCCGGCTCCCAGCCGTCTTCTGCCGCGTATTCTCTGTACCGCTGGAACAGGTTCTTGGCTACGTCCAGGGGAGTGAGGAAAGCGGCGTAGGTGTAGCGGTTGCGGGCGGCCCACTCCACCGTCTCCGGGCTTCCCGTGCCGGGGACCCACACCGGCGGGTGGGGCTGCTGGATTGGAAGCATCCACGGGTTGACCGCCCGGTACTGGTAGTGCTTGCCCTCCCATCGGAAGGGGCCGGGCGTGGTCCACGCCTTGATAATCAGGTCGTGACACTCCTCGAACCGCTCCCGGTTGTGGATGGGGTTGGTGTTGTTGGCCCAGCTCTCGATGCCGATGCCCCGGACGAAGCCGGAGAGGATGCGGCCCCCGGAGATGACGTCCAGCATGGCGATTTCTTCGGCCAGGCGGACGGGGTTGTCCGACGTGGGCAGCATGTTGCCCAGCATGAGAATCTTGGCCTTTGAGGTGATGCGGGCCAGGATGCCCCCGGAGATGTTCACCTCCACGTCCATGCAGGACGGGGTGTTGTGGTGTTCGTTGATCATCAGCCCGTCGAAGCCCATCTCCTCGGCGTGCTGGTACTCGTCGAGGTACCTCTTGAAGAGGTCGTGGGCCTTGCCGGGGTCGAAGTAGGTGTTGGGGAATGTGAGCCGCATGGAGGGATACTTTTCCGCCTCCGACTCAGGGAACTCGGCAAAGGGCATTTCGGTGAAGTAGTAGACGTCCGTCATGCCAGAAACTCCAGGGCGATTCTTACGAACTCGTCGGGCTTTTCCACCTGGGGCGAGTGGCCGCACTGGTCGATCACCACCAGGTCGGACTGGGGAAGGGCCTGCCGGTAAAGCTCGCCGCATTCCAGGGGCACAAGCCGGTCCTCCCGCCCCCAGACGACGCGGGCGGGGATGTTGACCATTGACAGGATGCTGGGCAGCCTCGGGTCGTACATGTAGGGTTTCCAGCAGAGCCGGACCGCCATCTCGCGGTTGCCCTCGGCGATTTCCGCCTGCTCTGGCGTGGGCGGCTGACCGTAGAGCTGGCCGTACTCCGGAGCCTGCGTGGGATCATGGAAAATCAGGTCGTTGACCTGGGCTGGGCTGATGATGAAGATGTCGGCGATTTCCCCCTGCTGGGGCTTGATGCCCACCGCGCCGACCAGCATCAGCTTGCTGAAGGCGTGGCGGCAGGCGGCCGCGACCTCCGAGGCGATCCAGCCGCCCATCGAGAACCCGATGGCCCTTGCGCCCTCCAGACCCTGCTCTTCCAAGAACCAGCTGTAGAACAATGCCATGTCGGCGATGGTCTCCAGCCATTCGGGCCTCTCCGATTGGTGGTAGCCCGGATGGGAGGGCAGGTAGACGGTGTAATGGTCGGCCAGCGCCTGAACGTAGCGCAACCAGCCGGTGTTGCCGCCTGCGCCGTGGAACAGCACCAGCGGGTCCCCGGAGCCTCCGGTCAGCATGTGGACCTTCTGGTCCCCCACTCCAACAAGTTGTTCGGTGAACTCAGCGGCCATGTCTCTTCCTTTCGTAGAGTGACTACTAACTTGGCGCGGCGCCGGATCGATACAGACGCCACATCTCTCACGTCATTCCCGCGAAAGCGGGAATCCAGTCAGTGTTAGGAGAATGTACGAATGCGCGGATGCTTGCTAAGGCGCTTTCTGGAAGGGGTCAGTCAATTCCAACTCCTCGCCTATCTCCCGAAGGGCGGGCAGCACCTCCTGGCCCATCAACTCCAGGCAGCGCATGGAGTCTTCGTGGCTTATGGAGCCGTCGTTGGTCCAGACGGCCAGGATGCCCGGCCGCATCTGCGCCAGGACCTCCCGCAGCTTGCTGACAACGGTGTCGGGGCTGCCGATGATCCAGCGGTTGGAGGCCAGGATCTCGTCGTAGGCCGCGGTGTCCAATCCGCCGACGCGGAAGGGGTCGCTGCGTATCTGCTCCCGCAGTCTCAGGAACCGGGGGTCGCGGCTGGCGCTGCCGTACCCGACCGGTGAAGCGTAGTCCCGGGGCAGAGGTATGCGCCCCACGCCGATGTTGCCCTCCATGTAACCGCGCCCGACCTCTTCGGCTTTCTCGTCGGTGTCCTGGACGTGGATGCGCACCAGGTATCCGAAGTGCTCCGGCCCAGGCTCGTAGCCGTGCTGCCGGGCGGTCTCGGCGTAAATCTCCATCATGTCCTGGGTGCCCTGGTGGTCGGTCTCCAGGAAGAGGTAGGGATAGTGGCGCTCGGCGCACCAGACCAGGGTCTCGGGACTGCCGGTGCCGGGAATCCAGATGGGCGGGTGCGGCTTTTGCAGGGGCGTCTCGAAGGGGTTGACCACCCGGAACTGGTAGTGCTTGCCCTCCCAGCGGAAGGGGCCGGGGGTGGTCCAGGTCTTGATGAGCAGGTCATGGGCTTCCTCGAACCGCTCCCGGTTGAACAGGGGATTGGTGTTGGTGGCCAGGCTCTCGACGCCCGTCCCCCGGACGAAGCCGGAGACAAGGCGGCCCCGGGAGATCATGTCGATCTCGGCCAGTTCCTCGGCCAGCCGTATGGGGTTGTCGAAGATGGGCAGCGGGTTGCCAAGCAGGACGATCTTGGGCTTCTTGGTTATCCGGGCCAGGATCGCTGCCTCCAGGTTCATGGTCGCGCCCAGGCAGGTCGGGGTGTTGTGGTGCTCGTTGAGCATCAGGCCGTCGAAGCCCATCTCCTCCGAGTATTCGTACTCGTCCAGGTACATGTTGTACAGCTCGGAGCCAAGCTGCGGGTCGAAGTGGGAGTTGGAGAAGGTGAGCCGCACCGCCTCGTTGGGACTGTTGAGAACGTCTTCCCGTGTATAGTTGACGTAGGCCCTTTCGGTGAAGCGCATCAGAAACATGGGCTGCCTCCCTTGCCGGTGGCTAGTGCGTGAAGGTTGGTTGCGGGCACTAGGCGGCAACCTGTTCGAGCCACCTTCGCACGTTGGTAGGACTGTAGCGTATTGACAACCAAACGTCAAAAGGCGAGAGCAGGGCCGACGGATGGTATGCTATCATCAAAGCAGCTATGCAATATCCGGCAATGAGCAGACGATATGCTTCATCCGACAAATGGGAATCTTCAACTTCCAGACCTAACGATCAAGGGCTTTCGAGGGATTGACGATCTCTCGATTTCAAGATTGGGGCGTGTGACGCTGGTTGCCGGCAAGAACGGCAGCGGCAAGACGACTCTGCTTGAGGCAGTGCAGGTCTATGCCACACGGGGGCGGTATACGATTCTGAATGGGTTATTGCGTAGTCGGGAAGAATTGCTGGATGAAGCTGATGAAGACGGGATCATCAAGGCCAAGACCGACTGGAGCGCCCTGTTCCATGGGCGTCACATCCCGGTCGGCACTCACATCACTTTGGGTCCCAATGAACCACCTCGGCAACTTGGCATACGGGTCGTTGCCCCACTATCAGACCAACTAAGCTTCTTCGAAGAAGATACGCCATGGTTCGAAGATATACCATGGTTCAGGGTCGAATTTCAGGGCGCGAGGATCGAGTTTTCCCCAGTCCAGCTCGGACCGCAACGATTTATGCGCGGCAGACCTGAAACAGACTTTCCCTTTCCTCCAGCGGTCGACTGCAATGCCTTGGGGCCAAGTTTGCCGGATAACGAAGAAGTAGCGAGGTTTTGGGACAGCGTGGCCCTTACCGATGATGAGGATTTGGCGGTCGCAGCATTGGGCCATGTCACGCATGAACTCGTAGAGCGCGTGGCGGTGATTGGCCAAGGCCGCCGAGGTCCCAACCTTAATCATGGCAGACGGGTAATGGTGAAAATCGCTGGAGAAAGCTCACCTGTGCCACTGAAAAGTCTCGGCGACGGGGCAACGCGATTCTTTGCCCTGGCATTGGCCCTCGCCAACAGCAGGAACGGATTTCTGGTCATCGACGAGGCGGAAAACGGCATCCATCACTCAATGCAGCACGCCCTCTGGAAGATGGTGTTGCAAACGGCCCTCAAGAACGACGTACAGGTGTTCGCGGCCACCCACAGTTGGGACTGCGTGCGCGGTTTCGCCCAAGCGGCGATGGAATTGGAAGACATAGATGGAGCCTTGGTGCGGCTTGAGCGACATGGAGACAAGACCCGCGCCATTGAATATTCCGAGGAAGAATTGCAGGTCGTTGCCGAACAGGGGATTGAAGTCCGGTAGCCGTGGCCTACACGTCACCAGGAAAATTGGACCGTGTCCTTCTGGTCGAGGGGCAAGATGACCTGCACGTGGTCGGGCATATCTGTGAGCGCCACTCGTCGTACTTCTCATTCGACATTATCCCCAAAGACAACTGGGAAAAACTCCGGGACTCCATTAGCGTCGAAATAAAGGTCCCGGGTCGACAAATTATCGGCATTCTCGCAGACGCGGACGACGACCCAGCAGGGCGGTGGGACGCGATCAAGGCCCAGCTTGGTAAAGTAGGCATTAGCGCGGAAGGTCCCTCTTTTCCCCAAGGACTGATAGTCGACCAGGTTCCAAAGGTCGGGGTGTGGCTCATGCCGGACAACGAGCACCCCCGCGAACTTGAAGATTTCGTGATCCAGATGATCCCCGACGGAGACGCGATATGGTCGCGGTCCCAGTCATATATTGACGGGATTCCGGAGGGAGAACGTCCGTTCACGGAGAGCAAGCGGCCGCGGGCACAGTTGTATGCGTGGCTGGCAACCAGAGAGGAACCACGCCTGATGGGAGCAGCCATTGGGACCCATGACCTGAACACTGACGGGCCTCTCTGCCAAAGGTTCGTAGACTGGCTCAAGCAACTGTTCCAATAGGGTCGCCCCCACCACCGTCCACCACAGGCCGCCGGATACCAACAGTCCACTATTACCCCGCTATAATATAAAGAAGAGACCGCAACTGCCCTTGGCAGAAGCGGGACCATATTATCTACAGGGGAACGGAATAACGTTATGTCCAAGATTCTTGTATCAGACCCAATCGCACAGGAAGGGATCGACCTGCTTGGGACCCAAGCGCAAGTCGACGTCAAACTCGGCATGAAGCCCGAGGAATTGCTGGAAGTCATCAGCGGCTACGAGGCGTTGGTGGTGCGCAGCGAGACCAAGGTAACTAAAGAAGTCATCCAGGCGGGCAGCGTTTTGAAAGTCGTTGCCCGCGCCGGCATCGGCGTGGACAACATCGACCTGACCGCGGCCACCGGCGCAGGCATCGCCGTGGTCAACGCCCCCACGGGCAATACGGTGGCGGCAGCAGAGCATACCGTGGCCCTGATGCTGGCCCTGGCCCGGAACATTCCCGACGCCCACCACTCGGTCAAGGGCGGACAGTGGCGGCGCAGCGCCTTTATGGGCATTGAGGTGCAGGGCAAGACCCTGGGCATCGCGGGACTGGGCCGGGTCGGGTCCGAGGTGGCCCGGCGCGCCCGCAGCTTCGGGATGAGGCTGGTGGGCTTCGACCCCTTCGTCTCTCCGGAGTACGCTCGCCAGTTGGGCGCGGAGCTTATGACGCTGGACGAGTTGCTCGCTGTTTCGGACTTCATCACATTGCACACTCCACTGACCGAGTCCACCCACAAGCTCATCGGCGCACCACAACTGGACAAGCTCAAGCCCGGCGCAAGGCTGATCAACGTCGCCCGCGGCGAACTGGTGGACGAGGACGCGCTGCTGGAGGCATTGGATGCCGGGAAACTGGCCGGTGTAGCCCTGGACGTCTTCTCCCAGGAACCTCCGGTGGGCATCAAGCTGGTGGAGCATCCCAAGGTTGTGGCCACGCCTCACCTGGGGGCGTCCACCGAGGAGGCCCAGCGGGAGGTGGCCATCGAGGCCGCGGAGCAGGCGCTGGCCGTGCTCAACGGGGAACCGGCCCGCAATACGGTCAACGCGCCCTTCGTGGCCCCGGAAGTCCATGCCGTCCTGTCCCCCTACATGAACGCCGCATCGGTGACCGGGAGGCTGCTGACCCACCTGGCCGAGGGCCAGTTCATGGGTCTCACCATCCGCTACGAGGGGGAGATCGCCCGGCACGACTCCTCGATGCTCAAGTCCGCTGTCCTGGCGGGATTGCTGGGTCCGATAACCGGCAACCACGTCAACCTGATCAACGCCCCGGTGGTGGCCAGGGAGCGGGGGTTGAGGATCACCGAGCAGTACAACGAGGTCTCCGAGAATTACGCCGGAATCATTTCCGCCACGCTGGAGACCAGTGACGGCCCCCTGACCCTGGGCTGCACGACCATGCGCGACGAGCCCCACATAGTCAAGGTCAACGATTACTGGGTGGACATTGTAACGTCAGTTCCCTACATGCTGTTCGTGGACAACATCGACCAGCCGGGCAGCATAGGCGCGGTGGGCACCATCGCGGGCCGCCATAACATCAACATCAGCTTCATGGAGGTGGGCCGGCTCCAGCTACGGGGCCACGCCATGATGATCATCGGGCTGGACGACCCGGTCCCGCCGCCGGTCCTGGAGGAGATACGCGCCCTGTCCCACATCCGCAGCGCCCGGCTGGTGACGCTGTAGGAAATGGCTGTCCACAAAGTCGGCGCTGCGCCCAACCCGTGTCATTCCCGCGAAAGCAGGAATCCGCTCATTGGCGGCCGGGAACGAATGCCCAAAGGAGAAATAAGCATGGCAAGCAGGAAAGTGTCGATTTGGTACGACAAAGAAGGCGATATGCTGGAAATCCTGTGGGCATTCCGGGAAGGATACTTCACTCCCACAGACGACGGGCGTGTTTTCAAACGGCTGAACGATGACGGCGAGGTCATCGGCTTCCTGATTCACGATATGAGCACGTTCAAGTATTCCAACCCGGTCGAGTTCGAGTTGGCATCAGAGGAACCTGCCGATGGCGCCTCTGATGTCACCCCAGCATGACCCACAGTCGGGGAGGGAAGTATGACACTGGACGATTCCTGTGCCGAGTACGTAGACGCCGCCATAGGCATGGCCACGTATGAGGTACTGGATGACGATGGCACATACTATGCCGAGATTCCCGGACTCCAGGGGGTCTGGGCCAACGCCGACACTCCCGAAGAACGCCGGGAAGGACTCCGCGAAGTAGAGGAAGAATGGATAGAACTCGGGCTTGAATCAGGGCATCCGATCCCTACAGCCGTCTGTCCTTGAGCCAGTTCTCATCAGTGTCGATTCCCTGTCAGACCATAGCCGACGTACAACCATACGATAGGGGCGCAGAACTCCAGCCACCTTGATTTCGTCGCCGTCTACGCCAGTGTCGTATGTCCTGAACCATCCCCATCACTGCCAAACCCAGAAAATCCAGGACTACGGCGATAGGGCTATCAGGACCAGTCCCGCTACAATCATAGCGGAACCCAGCAGCCGGCCGCCGCCGAACGGTTCCTTCAGGACGAATACACCCATCAACACCCCGATGACAATCCCCACCTCCCGGGCCGGAGCCACGTAGCTGACACGGGAAAAGGAGAAGGCGGTCAACGCCAGGCCATAGGCGAGGAACACCAGCACCCCCGACGCCACAATGGGCCAGAAGTTCCTTCGCCACTCTCGCTTAACCGGGGCCAGCCCGTGGGTGACCAGGACGTAAGGGGCCAGGCCGAAGGCAGCCCCGAGGGTTAGCAGGTACATGTAGAGGAAAGGCTGGATGTGTTCAACTCCACGCTTGTCCACCAGTGTATACGAGGTGATAATCAACCCGGTGAGGATAGCGTACCCTATACCCGCGTCCCGCAAGACGACCAGGGGCTGAACGATGATCTCCCGGAAACGTCCCCACCAGGAAACGATGTAGATGCCGAGGATGATGAAGACTATCCCCGACACCGCCAACCACGCGGCACTCTCTCCGAGGACCGGCACTGCCAGCACGGGGACGAGCATGGGGCCAATCCCCCGGGCGATGGGATAGACTAGGGAAAGGTCTCCACGAGAGTAGGCGCGTCCCAGTGCAATGAAATAGAAGACCTGCAGCACTGCCGACGCCAAGACGAACGGGTATCCCGCAGGGTCAGGCGGGTGGGACCAGAAAAGGGCGGCGGCCAGGGGCGCCAGGGTCACGCTTCCGCTGATAGTGATGCACCAGGCGAACACCTCTTGGTTGACGGCGCGTTTCAGGAGAAGGTTCCACGTTGCGTGACAGAGGGCGCCAGACAACACGAGAACCACGGCTACGGTGGTCATTGCGGGAATATAACACAGGCCCGGTCAACGCCATCTGCCCGACGTTTTCGAATCGGGCCTGGGGCTGCGTTGGGGGCGGCAGGACTGTGGAACTGCGCGATTGTGTTTGAGAACGTGAGACCTATGTGATGTCACATCCGCATAACGATGCCGGGAAAGTCGCGTTAGATAGCCCGGCATCTTGATATGTGCTGCTCAATCGACTCCAAATCTCCCGCTGGGATTGCCAGCGTGAGACTGACCTTGTTCTCCCGGTCGATGGTGGCCTCATCCAGCAGCAGCAGCAACACCTCCCTCCGTTCTTCCTGGGGCAGGTCGTCCAGCCCGTTACCCATACGCTCCGCCCACTCCATCACCTGCTTCGCCAGTTCCCGGCGCCCGGCCTGGGCCGACTCCCTGGCCCGGCAGTCCTTCACCTTTTCCCGCAGGCTCTCCAGCCGCTCGGTGATGAACTTTCGCTGAAGGTCCAATTGCTTTTCGGTTATCTTGCCCGACACGTACAGGCGGATGGCGCGGTTCTCCTCCAGCTGCACGTCGGACAATTCACGCTCGGCCCTGGCAAGCTCCTCACCGGCCGTAGCGTCCTCTCTGTCTCCCAGGGACTCAATGCCGGCGACAATGACGGACGGGTCTTCCAGCACCTTCTTGACCTCGCCCCAGACCAGGTTCTCCAACCGCTCCGCCCGGATCATCGGGTGTTCCCGACACCCCAGGCGGTGCGTCTGCATCCCGTAGCACCTGTAGTAGCGGTGGGGAGGGTCCAGTTCGTACTTGTAGGTCTTGTCCTTGTACTTCGCCGTCTTGCGCCTGATGACGATACAGCCCATGAGCATCCCGCATTCCGAGCAGCGAACCAGGTGCTGCAACAGGTGGAACACCTTGGTGTTCCGTCTGGACCGGCTGCGCCGCTGGTCTCGCTGGTACTGGGCTTGGTTCCAGGTCTCCGCGTCCACCAGTTGCGGGAACTGGATTCCGATCCAGCTATCCCTGGGCTGGGGATAGACCCTGGTGCCGTCTTCCGTAGAAACATAGCGGGCCTTGCCGTACCACCAGATGCCCTTGTAGGTCTCGTTACGCAGAATGCGATTGACCTGGGTGTTGTGCCAGCGGGCCGTGGACTTGCCGGCAGGAACTCCCTCGGCCATCAGTTGCCGCGCGATGGCCGGGCCTCCCATTCCCTCGTGGGCGTACTGCCTGAAGATGCGCCGCACCACGTCGGCGCAGGCTTCATCGACCCCGGGTGCCCCGTTGTCGTCGATGCAGTAGCCGTAGGGGACCTGGCTGGTGGGAATCCGCCCCTGCCTGGCGGCGCCCCGCTTGCCCATGGAGGCCCGTTCCCGGAAGTTGTCCAGCTCGATCTTGCCGATGGCGGCCATGAGGCCGAAGGTCTTCATGTCGATGGTGTCCATGACCGCTTCCAGGCCGATCTGGTGGGCTTCCACCACCTCCATCACGGCGGCGGCGGGATACATGCCCCGGCTGAGGCGGTCCGACTTCCAGCAGACGATGGTGTCGAAGCGGCCCAGTTTGGCGTCGGCCAGCATCCTTTGGAATTCGGGGCGCTTCTTGGACCAGCCCCGGCCCACCTCCTGGTAGCGGGCGGTGATGGTCAGCCCCATGTCCTCACAATAGGCTTCCATGTCGTTGGTTTGCTCGGAAATGGAGGTCTTGTCCTCTCCGTCCTGACTCTTGTCCGAGACCCGGGCGTAGATAGCCGCCCTCTTTCCGGCAGCCTGTTCCTGGCGCTTGGGTGTGCTCCTCGCCATGATTTCCTCCCTTCTCTTCTGCGGTCGAAATAAAAGAGACCCGCCCCCCTGCTGGGAACGGGTCTGCAAGTAGTACAATACCACCGCATCACCTGTCGTCAGCAGGTGGGGCCACGGCCCGGGGTGTTCCGCCACCGCCGGGCCAATCTCTTAGAATGATGATACCCCTCCGGCGGGCTGGCGTCAAAAGATGCGTACCAGCGGAGACGGGCCGAGCCACGTGCGTGCGCTGAGGCCACCGAAAAGGAGAGAGATGGAAAGAGACATTAGCGAATTCCTCACGGAAGTCTCGATTGATGAATTGGTCAGCCGGGGAGTTGTCTCACCCTACGGAAAGTACGGGTACGTGCTGCAAGGCAGGAACGTCGCTGCACTGATACGGCTGATGCGTGACCGGGGTGTGACCAGGCTGATCTCGGCGGAACGGGACTGGCACCTGGGCGTGGACAGAACCTTCAGCAACCCCAGATCCAGGGAATTCAGGAGCGGCACGGTGGAGAGGCTGGAGCGCCCCGGCAACGTTTTCTGGGAGCAGAATGTACATATCAACCCGCATTGCGAACAGAATCCGCGGTGACCCGGGATTGAGGGTCTTCGTGCGCGAAGGCTGCGTGTAACGGAACATGGAAAGTCCGGCCTTCCTATTCATAGCTGTCTCCTGCTGGCGAACTGCCCTCCCGGCAGTTCGGATCCACCACTTCCAGATCATTGGCGGTTAGGTGGCTGGCCAGCAGGGTGAAGAGGCGGCGCAGGCGGTCCTCAGCATCAGGAGCCGGATCGAATTCGATCCGGCCTATGCGCGGTTCCGGCCCGGCGTACCTGGGAGTCTTCGGTTTGAGTGGGTCCCTGGTTCCTGGCAAATCTTCGCTCCGTGGGGTCTTGGCGGTGTTCTTCGATATAGCACTTCTGTTCCAATACAGTGTGAACGGTTGCAGAGCCGGGTGGAACCGCTTATAAGGTGGTTCACCCCTGAACCAGGGAAAACACCCCGACGGAAAGCCGCAGGGCACGGAAGGTGGGCCGTACCAAGACGGCGGCAGCAGGAACGGAGGAGACGACAGGGGAGATGAAAAGAGATGGGCGGGCCGGGCAACACCCGGCCCGCCTACTCCCGGTGCAGCGCCCTGGCACGGGGTATCAGGTGGGAAAGCCCAAACTCTTCGGCCAGGTCCTGGAGGGCCAGTAGGTAATGGGCGGTGGGTTGGACGCCGTTGAGCCAGCGCCGGATGGTCAGCGGTCTGGTTCCCAGGCGGCGGGCCATCTCGCTCCAGGACAACCCGCTGGCCTCCTTGAAGCGTCTCAGGCACTCGGGGAAGTCTTTGGGGAACTCGTAGCGCCCTCGCCGGTGGCGCATCTTCTGGCGTGGCATGGACTTACGGCCTCCACAGGGATGAAAGGAAGCCGTCCCCCACGATCATGTCCAGGCCGCCGGGCACCACCCCGGACAGGCGCACGACGGAGAGCATGGCCCCGCCGCAGGGTTCGGTGCCATCGTCCCAGCGCTCCGCCTGCTTGGGGTCCACCC
>DAOUJS010000066.1:0-83357 GCA_034422355.1 Dehalococcoidia bacterium
GCCATCATCTCCACGCTGTCCCCGTCGTTCACCGTCACCACCCCGGTTGACCACTGGTGGGGGGCCGGCGGGTAGGGGAAGGACATGCTCACGGTGGGAGCGTCCAGGTCCTCGATGGTTATGCGCACCCGGCTGTCGGAGCCGGCGTACACCCGGTTGGTGAGCCTGCCGTCGGTGGCCACGGCCACGGTGAAGGTGTCGTGGTGCGGGTCGGCGTCCCGCTTCGTGGTGATGCTGCCCTCGCCCCAGGTCCGGCCGGACCGGATCGTGATGCTCCGGAGCGTCCCGTGGTCGCCCGGCTCCGCCGTGTTGTCGGTGATGGTGAGTGGGATGGTGACGTTGCTGGACAACGCTTCCGACAGCAGGGCGGTGACGGTTACGCTGGAGCCCTCCGTCACCCCGGCCGGGGCTGAGAGGTAGACATAAGGCTTCTGAGCCGGTGTGCCCGCAACTTCCGCCCAGGGGCCTTCGCCGATGGCGTTATAGGCGCGTACCCGCACGTTGTGCTCCGTGCCGTTCACCAGGCCGTAGATGACTTGGTCAGGTTCCAAGCCGCTCCGGTGCCAGGGTATCCAGCCGGTGGTCGGGTCCATGCGGCCGGCATAGTCGCTGTCGGCGTCACCGATGGACCCCGGCTCGCTTGGGGCCGTCGCCGTCTTGTACTCCACCTCGTACTTGGTCAATTCTCCCAAGGGTGCGCTCCAGGACAGGCGCAGCCGTTTGTCTCCCTCCTGGACGTACAGGAGAGATACCTTTGGGCCCTCCACCAGTCTTACGGAGACCGTTTGCCCGACGGTCCAGGTCAGGCTGTGGGTCCACTGAGCGAGGTTATGAGTTCCCATGCTCAGGCCGCCTTGTCCGTCGGGAATGCCGCCGTCTCCTATGCGGGCGTTGGAAAGCGAGAACCTGCTGTTGCCCAGGAACAGCGTCGCGGTCTTGAGGTCGTCGGGGATAGTCTTGTCCAGCATGAAGCGCAGTTCGCCGTCGCCAAAGGCATCGAGTTGCCAGACCGTGTAGGTCTCTCCCCCGTAGCTGAATGTGTTCGGCGTGAGCTGGTTTTCACATTGGCGAGTGCTTGCTCCACTGTCCACGCATCCTCTGTCTGGGCCTCCCGTGTCCGCCACCGTCAGCGTGGCGGACCAGACGGCGCTGCTGGTCTGGGCTTCGGCCGGGGATGTGTCGTGGACGAAGAAGACCGCCAGGGCAACCAGCGCGGCGGCCAGCAGCAGGAGCGGGGAAAGGCGGAATAAGGAGGCCCGCATCATACCG
This sequence comes from Dehalococcoidia bacterium, assembly GCA_034422355.1. Classification (GTDB taxonomy): domain Bacteria; phylum Chloroflexota; class Dehalococcoidia; order Lucifugimonadales; family UBA3495; genus CATOSP01. The sequence goes on from DAOUJS010000066.1 coordinate 1,270, forward strand.
GACCTCCCGCGTTTTTCAGAGGCTGAAACTCGGGGGGGGGGGGGGATCCACGGGCAATACCGCCCGGAACAGGCGGCCTGCCTTGCTTATGTAGTTGCCGGTGTTGAACATGGCTGTGCTGCCTCCTTGCTAAAGGCTAACGACTTCCCGGCGGGACCGGCGCGGCCTTATTCGGGTTCGCGCACCCGGTGTATTGCGCTGCCGGTGGCGCAATGAGCCGAAGAGATTATACATCATAGACTGTATAATGCAAGTATTCGATCAAGCCTGATTTTAGGCACTTATCTGTGTGAATCCGCGTGAAAAAGCCTACAGGCTGGCGCAGAAGCCTTGGGCAACCGCGTTTTGGCTGAGGGATTTTGAGGAGGCAATCGTCCCTCCGGCACAGCCCCGGTCTCTCAACACCCGGGTCCATCAACACCCCAGGTCTATCAACTATTACGCGCAACCATGACGCGATTGCCCAGCGTGGTTGCCCGAATCAACAACGGGACGGCCCAGGGGAGACCGCCGGGGCCACCTGTTGGCAGGCAACCATCTCAGGCGGCCATGCCAGGAAACCATCTCAGGAAACGATGCCAGGCGTCACGGCGCTTGGAACAGGTGATATACTGCCCTGTGTTCACAGTCATCCACCATACCCCCGACGGGGCAGGAAGAGGGTTTGAAACCGTTGAAACCGGGGCCGGGCGTTGTATAGCCTGCTGCTCCTGGCCAATAGTCCGGGGGATGCCGGGGCGCTCATGGAAGTGATTGACCGGGCCGGCCTGTCATGCCGGGTGGAGACCGACCTGTCCGCCGGGGACGCGGGAGGCGGGACCCTGACGCCGGAGGCCGTTCTGCTGGACCTGGCATCGATTGCCGTTCCGCAGGCCCAACAAGTGGTCGGCCGGTGCCGGGAGATGAAAATCCCGGTAGTCGCGGTGGTGCCCAGCGAGGAAGTGGCGAACCATGACCCCTCGTTGAACCCGGACGAGTTCATATTCTGCCCGGTGGGGGAGGGGGAACTGGTGGCCCGGGTCAAGCAGGCCATCTACCGGGTCAATGGCAGCGAAGGCTCCCAGGTGCTGCGGGTGGGAGAGCTGATGGTTGACCTGGAGCGGTACGACGTCACCGTCTCGGGGCGCAGGGTCTCCCTGACCTACAAGGAGTTCCAGCTCCTGGTGCTATTGGCGTCGAACCCGGGCCGGGTCTACACGAGAGAGGCGCTGCTGAGCCAGGTCTGGGGCTACGACTATCTCGGCGGGACCCGGACCGTGGACGTCCATATCCGCCGCCTGCGCTCCAAAATCGAAGGTCCCGGACGCTCCTTCATCGAGACCATCTGGAACGTGGGCTACCGCTTCAACAACGCGGCGCGCTGAACGGGCTTGCGGGGGGAGACGATTTGCCCGGGGGTCCGGGAAGCCGCAGCCCCTCAGCCCGTCCCCTGATTACCCGGCCTCCACGCTGACCCGGCCCAAGAACCTCTGCACCATGCCCGACAGGGCCGCGTGTTCCGGCATGGCCAGGTCCGGGTCTGCATCGTACAGGCGGGCCGCTTCTTCCCGGGCAAGTTGCAGCAGGGGCTGGTCCGATACGTGGGCCATGCGCAGGCTGGGCAGGCCGCTCTGGCGGGTGCCGAAGAAATCGCCCGGCCCGCGGAGTTGCAGGTCAACCTCGGCCAGCCTGAACCCGTCATGTATCTGCTCCAGGGCGTTGAGCCGCTCGCGGGCGGTCTCAGACGGAGAATCGGACAGGAGCAGGCAATAGCTCCTGTGCTCGCCGCGGCCCACGCGGCCGCGGAACTGGTGCAATTGGGCAAGCCCGAACCGGTCCGCCCCCTCTATGAGCATGACGGAGGCGTTGGGGACGTCTATTCCGACCTCGACCACCGCGGTCGATACCAGGATGTCCAGCTCGCCGTCACGGAAGCTGCGCATCCGGGCGTCCTTCTCCCTGGCAGGCATCCTGCCGTGCAGGAGTCCGACGCGCAGGTCCGGGAACACCTCCCCGGAAAGCCGCTCGTACTCCTCGGTAGCCGCCTTGGACTCAATGGCGTCGGACTCGTCGACCAGCGGGCAGATTACAAACCCCTGCCTCCCCTCCCGGACCTGGTTGCGGACGAAGCCATAGGCGGCCTGCCGTTTTTCGGGAGACACCCACCTGGTGGCCACCTGCTGCCGGCCCGGGGGAAGCTCGTCCAGGGTGGAGATGTCCAGGTCGCCGTACAGGGTCAGGGACAGGGTGCGGGGGATCGGCGTGGCCGACATGATCAACGCATGGGGAATCTGCTCGCCCCGGCTGCGCAATGCGCCCCGCTGCAGGACCCCGAAACGGTGCTGCTCGTCGGCGACGGCCAGGGCCAGGTTGGGCATGGCGACCCCGGACTGGATCAATGCCTGGGTGCCGACCAGTATGTCCAGGTTGCCCGCGGCGGCCATCTGGGTCAGTTCCCGCCTGGCGGTGCGGCGGGTGCTGCCGGTGAGCAGGCCCACGGACACGGGCCTACCCAGGGACTCCAGGTAGACGGTGACGAGGAAGTCCTGCCCGACGGGCCGGGCCAGGCCGCCCAAGAGCCGGGAGATGGTCTCGAAATGCTGCTCGGCCAGGACTTCCGTGGGCACCATGATGGCGGCCTGGTGCCCGGCGGCGGCGGCGGCCAGGGAAGCGGCCAGGGCGACCACGGTCTTGCCGCTGCCGACCTCCCCCTGGAGCAGGCGATTCATGGGCGGGGTGCCGCGCTCCAGGTCTTCCAGGATTTCCCGGATGCACCTCCGCTGCGCGCCGGTAAGCGGGAAGGGCAGGGAGCCGAAGAAGCCGCGGAACACCTCGCGGTTGGCCGGGATGGGGACTCCCTCCACATCGACGCTCCGGTGGCGCTTCCGGGAGAGCACCGCCAGTTGGAGGGTGAAAAGCTCGTCGAAGGCCAGCCTGCGCCGGGCGTTCTCCCACGAGTCCGGGCTATCGGGGTAGTGGGCGTTGCTGATGGCGTCCTGGATGGGAGGGAGGCCGGCCCTGGACAGCACCGCTCCGGGCAGGGGCTCCTCGACTCCTCCGAGCCATTCCTGCAACGCCTGCCAGGTGATGCGCCGGAGGGAGCGCCCGGTCAGGCCCTCGGTGAGGGGATAGACGGGCACCAGCCTGCCGGTGTGGAGGAGTTTCCCGCCCCGGTCGAGCAGCTCATAGTCGGGGGAGTCGAAGGTTATCTGTCCCCGGTATACGTCCACCTTGCCGGATATTGCCACGCGGCGGTTGGGCTTGAGGGTCTGGGCCAGGTAACGCTGCCCGAACCACCGGACCCGGATGTTGCCGGAGTCATCGCTTATCACGGCTTCGGTGTCGGTGCGCTTCCCGGCGGGTCCGCCCTTGAGGTTCCGGGCCTCCCAGACCGTCCCCACCACGGTACACATTTCCCCGGGGGTCAACTCGGATATCCTGGCGACATTGGAGTAGTCCAGGTGCCGCCGGGGAAAAAGGTACAGGAGATCGCGGACGGTGTACACGTCCAGCCGCTTGAGCCTTCCCGCTTGTTTCTCGTCCACGCCGCGCAGCCGGTCCACGGGGGTGTCAACGGTCAGGCCGCCGGGCGGGTTCCGGCGCGTTGCTTCAGACGGTGACGGCGAGGCCGGCGTGGAGGCCGGTGCAGGGGATGGCTCCGGCGCGGGCACTGCTTCGGTTGGAGTTTCGGACCGTTTTTCGGGAGCGGCACCGGCGGGGCCACCGGGATGCCCGGCTATAAGGCTGCGCCACTGCTCCACCCACCGGGGGCGTTCCTCCCGGGTCAGGCCGATATACGGGGTTTCGAGAAGGGCGCGGCATGTATGGGAGTCGCCCAGGTCCTCGGCTATGGCCTCTGCCCAAAGCTGGATGAACCGGTCCATGCCGCCCACCACGGAGGTATTGTTGAAGCCCTTGTCCTCCTCCAGCTTCAGGATGTTGGTCAGCGGCCCGACCCAGGAGGCCGGACCCGGCGGGCGAGGGGCCATGTCACCGGGCCTGCTTCACGCCTGGGTCAGGGCGACGCCCACGGCGTGGGGGCCTACGTAAACTCCCAGGGCGGAACCGAAACGGGCGGTGATTATCCGGTCGCCGGGAAGCAGGTCGGTGAATCCCTGTTTCAGGTCCTCGGCCTCCTGGAGTTCGGTGCTGTAGATCACGGCCATCTGCCGCACCGGGGCCATCTGGGCGGCCAGTTCGCGCAGGCGGCGAATCCCGCGCTGCCGGGAGCGGGGGCGTTCCACCGGGTGGACTTCGCCGTCCTGCATTCCCAGGATGGGCTTGACGCTCAGCACGCCGCCAAGAAAGGCCGCGGCCTTGCCGATGCGCCCGCCCTTTTGCAGGTATTCCAGGGTATCCAGCAGGAAGAAGGCGTGGGTCTTTGACAGGCCGGCCTGCACCTGGGATGCCACCTCTCCAGCCGACCCGGCCTCCCTTGCAAGCTGGGCCGCGGTCAGGACGACGAGACCCTCGGCGATGGAGGCCATGCCGGAGTCTATCACGTGGATGTCGGCATCCCCCAGGGCGTTCCGCGCCTGCTGGGCCGAATTGAATGTGCCGCTGACCTTGGCCGATGGGTGGATGGAGACGATGCTGTCTCCATTGGCGGTCAGTTCCTGGTAGACGGACTGGAACTCCGCCATTGAGGGCTGGGACGTGGTCGGCAGGCCGGGGCCCGCGGCCATGCGTCGGAACAGCTCGTCGGGGCCAAGGTCAACCCCATCCTTGTAGTTGACGTCTCCCAGCACGACGTTGCAGGGGACGACGGTTATGTCCAGTTCCCCGACCAACCCGGCCGGAAGGTCTGCAACGCTGTCGGTAACAATCTTTATCGCCATCAGGGCCTCTCCACACCATGCTGGATATACTGGACTCGTTTGCGGGTCCGGTCAGTCTCCATCCTACTCGATTGACGCCAGGTAGTGATAGTGGGGCTGTCCGCCGTAGACCAGGTCTATCTGGATGCCGGCCTCCCGGGACTCAAGCTCGCTCACCAGGGCTTCGGCCTCCTGGCGGTCTCCCTCCTCCCCGAGGTAGAGGGTCACCACCATGTCGGAGGAGAGGCCCGCGGCTTCCAGGCAATGACGCAGGGTTTCCTCCGGAGAAGCGGAGGCCACCGTCAACATCCCGTCCACCAGGCCGATCATCTGGCCCTCGGATACATCCACTCCGCCAACGGTGGAGTCGCGCACGGCGCAGGTGACCTCGATGGTGACGACCTCTCCTATGGCCTGTTCCATTGCGCCCAGGTTCGATTCCAGGGAACCTTCGGGGTTGAAGGCGAGCAGTGCGGCAACCCCCTGGGGAACGGTGGTCGTGGGGACGACGTGGAGGTTGGGCAGCCTTGCGCCGGCCTGCTCTGCGGAGACGACGATGTTCTTGTTGTTGGGGAGCAGTATCGTCTCCCGGGCGTTGGCGGCCTGCACCGCTTCCACGAGTTCCGCGACGCTGGGATTCATTGTCTGGCCGCCGCTGACCACCACGGCGCAGCCCGTTTCCCGGAAAAGCCCGGCCAGTCCGCCGCCTGCGGCCACGGCGACCACGGCCAGCGGGGACGCGGGTTGGGACTCCCGGTGGCCGGAGACGAAGTCCACGTTCTGCTCGGTCATGTTCTGGATTTCGATGTGGGAGAGCTGGCCCACGGACGCGCCGTAGCTGAGGGGCGGGCCGGGGTCCAGGGCGTGGAGATGGACCCGGACGTTCCGGTCATTGCCGATGATGACCGCCGACTGGTAGCTCTCGGTCAGGCGCTGGCGTATCTCGTCGGGGGACAGCCCTTCGCCCGTGATCACGAACTGGGTGCAGTACCCCCATTCGACCTCTTCGATGGCCTCAAGAAAGGCATGGTCCAGCTCGTCGCGCCCCGTTTGGACGTTGGGAACGTAGCCAATGTCCAGCACACCCTTCAGTTCTTCCTCGTCCATTCCCGTCAGATGGCACAGCGCCCCTCCCCAGATGACCAGGATGCCCATGCCTCCGGCGTCCACGACGCCGGCCTCCCGGAGGACGGGCAGCATGTCCGGCGTCCGGGCCAGCGCCTCCCGCCCGGCGGAGAAGGCGGCCTCCCAGAGTTCGCGGACGTTGGCCTCTGCCCCTGCTTCCAGCCGTTCCCCGAGGCACTCGGCCAGGGAGCGGATAACGGTCAGCATGGTGCCTTCCACGGGCTGGCCCACAGCGCCATAGGCGGCTGTCTGGGCGCAGGAAAGCGCTCGGCCCAGGCCCGGGCCGTCACAGGAGTCCAGGCCGGCCGAGCCGTCGGCAAATCCCTTGAGGAACTGGGACAGGATCACCCCGCCGTTGCCGCGTGCGCCCCAGAATGCGCCGTCGGACAGGTCGGCCATAGCTTCCTCAACGGTGGCATACCGTTCCCGGCTGCAACGCTCCAGGGCCGAGCGCATGGTCAGCAGCATATTGGTGCCGGTATCCCCGTCGGGGACCGGGAAAACGTTGAGGGCGTTGATCGACTCCCGGTAGAGTTCCAGGTACTTCGCGCCGGATGCGAATGCTCCCCTAATATCGTCGCCGGTTATTTCGGTCATGTTCAGGGTCCTCTGCACAGGTCATGTACGCAAGCAGGATGGATGGGCCGGTCCATGCGAGTGGAGTTGCCTGTTTCTATCCGATGTATATCCGGCACTGCAACACCCATCACCGCGGGGCCTGCACGCGCTTGACATGAAGATGCCTTTACTTTAGCATCAATCGCCGGGAGTTTGTATGGATTACGCAGTGTTCAAAACCGGAGGCAAGCAGTACCGGGTCCAGCCCGGCGATACCCTGGACGTGGAAAAGCTGCCCGTTCCCGCGGGTTCCACGGCCGAGTTCGACCAGGTGCTGGCGGTCTCCGACGACGGCAACGTGACCTTCGGGTCGCCGTACATAGAGGGCGCCCGCGTGGTGGCCCAGGTGCAGTCCCATTACCGGGACAAGAAACTGATGGTGTTCAAGTACAAGGCCAAGACCCGCTACCGGCGCAAGCGGAGCCACCGGCAGGCCTATACCCGGTTGACAATAGAGGACATCCGGCGGGGATAGTCCCGCGCCGGAGCAGACCCGAAGCTTGAGCGGGTCTTAAAGGAGACGACCGCACATGGCCCACAAGAAGGCTGGCGGCAGCAGCAACAACGGCAGAGACAGCAACCCCAAGCGGCTGGGAGTGAAGCGCTACGGCGGCCAGTTGGTCTCCAGCGGCTCCATACTGGTGCGGCAGAAGGGCACGCGCATCCGCCCCGGCACAAATGTCGGACTGGGGCGCGACTACACACTGTTCGCCAAGGTGGAGGGCGAGGTGAAGTTCGAGTGGGCCGCGAAGGGCCGGCGGCGGGTCAGCGTCTATCCCATCTAGCGACCGGGAACATCGCATTATGACCGCGGGCCGGCCGACAGACCGTGGAGGGTCCGGCCCCCGACTGAGAGCAAACATGAAAGCAGACACCCATCCCCAGTTCTATCGTGCCGTGGTCACCTGCTCCTGTGGGAATGTGTTCTACACCGGGGCAACCAAGCCGGCCATGCGCGTGGAAGTGTGCAGCAAGTGCCATCCCTTCTACACCGGCGAGCAGAGAATCGTGGACACCCAGGGCCGCATCGAGCGGATGCGCCGCCGGTATAACCTCCAGTAGCCCGCAGACCCGGCATATCCTCTCCAGGCCAGGCGCAGTTGGACGACCACCGCAGATTCACCTACGGCGGCCAGGCGGTCATCGAAGGGGTGATGATTCGTGGCCGCACCCACTTTTCCCTGGCAGTGCGCCGTCCCGACGGCTCCATCCACCGGCACCACGAGCGTCTCGGCTCATGGGCCACCGGAAAACTCCGCAGGGTTCCCCTCTTGCGCGGCATCCTGGTCCTGGCCGAGTCCCTGACCCTGGGTGTCAAGGCATTGCAGCGGTCGGCCAATCTCGCCGCATCCAGCGAAGGCGACGGTCATGAAGAGATCCCCAAATGGGCCATGGCCGGAACGCTGGCCCTCTCCCTCATCCTGGGAATCTCCATATTCTTCCTGCTCCCGGTGCTGCTGGTCAGGCTGGCAGACCCCTTCATCCCCTCTGACCTGGCGAGCAACATACTGGAAGGGGCGCTGCGCCTGGGCATCCTGGTCGGCTACATTTGGGCCATCGGGCGTTCGAGGGACATCCAGCGGGTATTCGCCTACCACGGCGCGGAACACATGGCGGTGCATACCTATGAGGCCGGCCTGCCCCTGGAAGTGGACAACGTGCGCAGGTTCGGGACGCCTCATCCCCGGTGCGGCACGGCGTTTCTCCTGACCGTGGTGCTGGTGTCCATCATCGTGTTCGCCTTCCTCCAGCGGCCTCCCCTGGAATGGCGCATCATTTCAAGGATTGCCCTGGTCCCGGTAATCGCGGGCATCAGCTACGAGATCATCCGGTTCAGCGGCACACACCAGAGCGCATGGCTGGGCAGGCAGTTGGCAAAGCCCGGGCTGCTGCTGCAACGGTTGACGACCCGGCAGCCCGACGACAGCCAGATAGAGGTGGCCATCACCGCGATGAAAACGGCGATAGCCGCCGACCAGGGGAGGGACTTCACCCTGCCGGAGTCCGGCCAGGACGGTGAATCCGGCGCCGCGGGACCAGGGCTGGGACCCGCTGCATCCGGTGAGGGTGAGGTTGGGACGGCTAACTCCGGGTGACCGGCTATGAATGCCGGCCCTTTCTCCAGGACTTGTACTGGTGATTATGCGCCGAAGAATACGCTGAAGTCGGCGTCTGCGGCGACTATGCTCTCCTCGCCGCTGTCCACGTGGAGGAACCGGAAGCCTGCCCGCTCCGAGTAGAACTGGTCCATGTCCGTGTCGCCGATATGGTAGTAGGCGGACGCCTCGAACTCTTCCCTGACACGCCCGATGTCGTGCTTCAGGACCATGAAATCCGCCGCAATTTGGCCGGTGTTCCAGACCTGCCGCTGGCTGTCCAGGGTGCGGTCGGACGCGCTGCCGATAACGTAGCCCATCTCCTTGACCTTACGCACCATTTCCATGGTGATGAATCCGGGCGGGTCGCCCAACTCCAGGGTCCCGTCGATATCGAAGCTGATCAGCTTGGGCAACTGGGTTCCTCCGATTGTATCCGGTTATATCAGTGTGCTTGTACCAAACGCCGGCGGCGAGCTGGGGAGGGCGAATCCGCCGATGCGACTATGACGCATGTCGCGTTGTGGGTCTCAGGGCAGCAGTCGAGCAGATGGGCGCGTGGTGCGGCCTGCCCCGCGGCCGTACTCAGTCTCCCCCACTCCCACTATGCAATGCTTGTCCCCGGGGTTGCTCTCCACGCTTCCTCTTTGTCCTTACTGTCATTGGCCTCCGCCTCAGGCAGACAGGGCGCCTTCCTGGCGAGTGACGGCTACAGCAGGTTCCAGCGGGGATTCTGCTCCTTCTGTTCCTTGAGGTAGTCCACGAGCCAGTCCTTGACCGCCGGTTCGAGGTAGAAGGTGGGTCGGATGAGTTCGCTCTCGTCGGAAATCATGCCCTCTTCCAGCGCCTGGACCGCCAGGGCCGAACCGGGCTGGATTTCGGCTCCGACCCGGAGATTGGCCATCGCGGGGTTGATGCTGCGGATGAAGTTCAGCTTGTCTTCCACCGACTCCCGGGTCTCCCCGGGCTCGCCGAAGCTCTGGGACACCGTGTAATGCAGCCCGCCCGCGTCGCACATGTCGCAGGTCGCTTTCATCCGCTCGCGGTTTTCGTTCAATACGTGCCCGCCGTGGCCGTCCCCCCTGGGTGTCCCCATTACGACGAGGGCGCAGCCCGCGCTCTTCATCAGGCCGACAAGCTCCTCGTCGCAGCCAAAGGGGGCCAGACAGGTGTTCCAGTGCAGCTTCAGGTCTGCCTCGCTCAGCGCCCGGCAAAGGGACTTGGCGTGGTCCAGAGGAACGTTGAAGCCGTTGTCGATAAAGAACACTTTCTTCAGGCCGAACCGCTCCTCCATGTCTTTGACTTCGTGGACCACTTCGTCGATGGGCCGTATGACCCGCCAACTGCGGGCCTCGGCTGTCTCGGCGGCATTCCCGGTGGGGTAGGCAAAGTCGCCGAGCTTGGTCAGGACTCCGATGCCGAAGCCTGCCTGCCGGTACTTGGCCATGTCCAGGTCTTCCAGGCGCGGCGACCTGGTGAACTCGGAATAGCAGCGCATACCGCGGTAGACCGTCTCTCCGGCCTCCCGCCACACCAGCCCGGGCAGGTCATAGTAGGATGGCTCGCCAATCTCGATGCGGTTGGCCAGTTCTGCGAAGGCTTCGCCCGCGTCTCCGGCGATGCCCAGGTCAGGCTCCAGGTAGTCGAAACACTCCCTCGGCAGCAGGCTGAAGGCCGGGCCGCCGACAACTACGGTCGCCCGCGATATGGAGCGGACTTTGTCGATGACTTCCTTGGTTATCGGAAGCGCCCACTGGGGGTCAATGTAGCTGTGGTTACTGAGGTTGCGGAGGGAGATGCCCACCACGTCCGGCTTGAACTCGTTGACTGTGTTCTCCACGTCGGCCAGATAGTCATCGGAGAACATGAGGTCCAGGGTCTTGACCGAGTGCCGGTCTTGGTCCAGGTAGGCCGCCACATAGGCCATGCCGATGGGAAGAGGCCGGGCCTCCATCCGGCTCATCAGCCGGTGGTGGCGGTTGGTGGCAATCATCAATACTCGCATGTGAGCCTCCCAAGCTGGTTTGGAGGATGCCGCGCCCATTATGGCCCAAGCCAGGAGCATTTACAAACGGGGGGCCGGAGTGAAGTTTGCATTCTATGCCACTATGCCACAAGCTCGTTGACGGTAGACAGAAGAAACCCGTATCTTCAATTCTGATGAATGAATCTAACCGCGCTCGGTGGAGAAGTTATGGCCGCTTTTGGACACTACGGGCAGCGGCAAAGGATCCATGTCAGGGACCACTATCGTCGCGCAATACGTGAGATTATGGCTGAGCGTAATATCCAACCTCCTTCGCAGCAACCTGGATACGTGGTGTCGGCAGATACCGGATTTATGGAGGTAGTCCAGCACACACATTGGTACGTCGATAGGGCTAATAGGCTGCCACATTATCGTTACCGTCGCTACCGGGAGATATTGGATTACTTGGGGCCAAGTGGGCGACGAGAGGCTCACATCGATGTCGGTTGTGGAGCTGGCCTTTTTTCATGGGCGTTCCTTGATTGGGCGACATACCAGGGTCTAGGATTTGATCGCGTTGATTTATATGGGTTGGACCATTGCCCGGCTATGATAAACCTAGCTCGAGAAGTCAGGAACAGGCTAATGCAAGACATAGCCAATTACCCTCATCTACACTACGCTCACGATGTCGATGTGTTCTTGCAATCAGTAGAAGAGAATCATCGCACGGTCACAGATTACACCATCACATTCGGTCACGTTTTGGTACAGGCCCACGCTCCCCACAATATACAAGACTTTGCGAGGGTCATAGCCCACGTCTACGGGTTGATGGATGATGAATCTAACTGCGTGTTGATGGCCGTTGACGCGAGGAGACAGGCCGGTGCATTCGCGGGAGGATGGGACTCTTTGCTAAACAGCTTAGGACGAGTCGGTGTACATTACGAGCAAGCCACAGTTCCTGCAACTCGGATCAATGACCATAACTGCGCTAAAGTCGCCAGGCTGTATCTCGCACGTTGAAAGGAGGTCCTGCGATGTCCTCTCAGCTATCTTTTCTCGATACCAATTCTGTAGTCAGTCCATCGGGCCTGGTAACTTCACGACACGTAAACCGTGACGTCATCGGCAAGGTAGGCTTGCAGGAGGTTGAGAACGTTCCGGGTCTCAAATATCTGGAGGGATTTCTAACTCCGGAACAGCAGGATTACTGTGTCCAGCGAGTCGATGCAGCCGAGGCTGAGTGGCGCAACGACCTCAGCCGCCGGGTCCAGCATTACGGTTGGCGTTACGATTACAAGGCCCGAGCAATCACGCCTGAAATGCACATTGGAGCGTTGCCCGACTGGTTGGCCAATTTGGCCCAGAAGTTGTATGAGGAGACCGGTCTCCTCGACAGGGTGCCCGAGCAGGTGATAGTGAACGAATACTTGCCTGGCCAGGGCATAGCGACGCACATCGACCACCCCGGCTTCGGGCCAACGGTTTGCACTATATCGCTGCTCGATGATTGGGAGATGGACTTTTCAGAGCGCTGGAAGGACAAAACCCCGGCACTGTTACAACGCGGTTCCTGCGTGCTGCTAACCGGCCCGGCACGTTCCATCTGGCAGCACGGCATTGCGCCCCGCAAGACTGAGCCTCTGGAGAACGGACGGCGTGAACGCAAACGCCGTTTGTCCCTGACTTTTAGGACAGTCCTCAACCGTGACGGTTTGAACGACGGATGATGCGACTTCCTGAATTCCATTGCTCATAATCATTGCAGTGGGCTCCACTCATGTTCCCCGTTGACAGTGCGCCTGTCCCTCTCTACACTTCCCGATAAATCGCGGGATTCGGCGATATTCCTAATGATCAGCAGGAGGCGACGCATATGAGTATGCCCCGACCGTTGGAGGGTGTCAGAGTGGTCGACTTCACCTGGGTGCGCGCCGGACCGTGGGCCGCCCGGTGGCTGGGCACCCTCGGCGCGGAAGTGATCAAGGTGGAATGGCCTGAGAACCTCGACACGCTCCGGCAGAACCGGTTCACCATACCCAAAGGCGTTGAGCCCGGACCCAACTCCACCGGGCAGTTCGTCGACACCAACGCCAACAAACGCGGCATCTCCCTCAATGTGAGGTCCGAGAAGGGGCTGGAACTGGTCAAGCGTCTCATATCGGTTTCCGACGTAGTCATAGAGAACTTCAGCTCCCGGATCATGCAGCGGTGGGGACTTGGCTACGAGGGCCTGAGACAGATCAAGCCCGACATCGTGTACGTCTCCATGGCCGGGTTCGGGCACACCGGCAGGCACCACTACTACGGAACGATGGGGCCCGCCGCCCAAGCCCTGTCCGGGTTGACCTTCCTGTCGGGACTGCCGGGAAAGCCCCCGGCCGGCTGGGGTTGGTCTTACCTCGACGACACCGGAGGCATGTACGGCGCGATGTGCGCCCTGACCGGCCTCAGAAACCGCAACGCTACGGGCAAGGGGCAGCATGTAGACTTATCCCAGATGATCACGGGCATCACCCTCACCGGCCCGGCGTTCCTGGACAAAACGGTCAACGGCCGGGACGCACGGCGGGAGGGCTATCCGCCCGGCAACCGCACCGTCTGGCCCGGCTCGCCCCCGACCAACAATTACCGCGGGCCCACGGTCGCGCCCCATAACTCCTACCGCACCAAGGGGGAAGGCTACAACGACTGGTGCGTAATCGCCTGCTACTCAGACCAGGAGTGGAAGAGCCTGGTCAAGGTCATGGGCAGCCCTGACTGGGCAAGCAACGGCAAGTTCAACACATTGAAGGGCAGAATCGACAACCAGGAGGAGCTTGACCAGGGCATCGAACAGTGGACCGTGACCCTCGAGAAGTATGAGCTGACCAGCGCATGCCAGGCTGCAGGGGTCAGGGCCATGCCGGTTCAGAGCTCAGAGGACCGCCTGGAGCACGACCCGCAACTGCGCGAGCGCCGGATGTACACCGAGATGGAACACCCCATGCTCGGGGTGTGGAGGTTCCAGAACGCGCCCTACAAGCTCTCCAAGTCCCCGGCGCAGATGCGTCGCCCGGCCCCGATGCTCGGTCAGCACAACATGGAGGTGTATGTTGACCTGCTCGGCTTGACCCCGGAGGAGGTCAAGGAGGCATACGATGAAGGGATCTTGTGGCCTCCTGAGATGCCCATGTTCCCGTACATGCGCGAGGAGGTAGCGTCGCTATGAGCACCGGAGGGAATGACGGCGGACATCCCGGTCCGGACTACAGCAACCCCGGACCGCTGCACGGCCTGCGGGTGCTGGAACTGTCCGACGAAAAGGGCCAGTTTTGCGGTAAGCTCATGGCCGACCTGGGCGCGGACCTCATCAAGATTGAGCCGCCCGGCGGTCAGAACACTCGCTACGTGGGGCCATTCCTGGACGACAAGCCCCACCCGGAACGCAGTCTGTCCTTCTGGCACTACAACACTTCCAAGCGGGCCATAACCCTGGACCTGGAAACCGCGGACGGCCGCAGGCTGTTCCGGCAACTGGCCTCGAAGGCGGACATCATCCTGGAGACTTTCCCTCCAGGTTATCTCCCCGCGCTAGGGCTGGGTTACAACGACCTGTCGGCCGATAATCCCCGGCTGATCATGTGCTCCCTCACGCCCTTTGGCCAAAACGGGCCGTGGCGCGACTACCTGACCTGCGACATCGCCCACATGGCCGGCGGAGGACAGATGGCCTCCTCAGGCTATGACCCGGAGGACGTGGAGAACGCGCCTCCCATAGCGCCCGGCGGGGGCAACGCTTGGCACATCGGGGGTCACTACTCCTACATTGGAATCCTGGCCGCCCTCTATTGGCGGGACATGAGCGGCGAAGGCCAGTACATGGATGCCTCCATACATGAAGCCTGCGCTCTCACCACCGAGGGGGCCATTGCCATATACCTCTCCACCAAGGAGGTGGTGCTGCGCCACACCGGACGCCACGCCTCCCCGGACAACTCGGTAAAGATACAGTTGCCGACAAAGGACGGGGGTTGGGTCAACACGACCCGCTCCGGCACTGCATTGAACCCCGCCCGGCTGCGGCGTTTGGCCGAATGGATGGACCAATACGGGCTGGCCCAAGACCTTCTGGACGAGAAGTACAACGACCTGGCCACAGTCCAGGCCGATGCACAACACACCACCGACGTACTGGCCAACTTCATCCTCAACATGCCCCAGGAGGATGTATACCGGGGCGGCCAGGAACGCGACTTCCCCTGGGGGGCGATCCGTTCCATGGACGAGATCATCGGCGATGATCACCTGGAGGACCGGGGCTTCTTCGTCCAGGTAGAGCACCCAGAGCTTGGCCGAACGTTTACATATCCCGGCCCGGCTGCCATCTACAACGGTTCGCCCTGGCGCATCTCGCGCAGGCCGCCCCTGATCGGCGAGCACAACGAGGAAATCCTGTGCGGGGAGCTGGGGGTTCCCAGGGAACGTCTAACGATGCTGGCGGAGTCCGGGGTCATCTAGGCCCCGGACTCCTCATACTCCGGTGCAGCCAACAGCGGGACGGGACAGCATGGACCAGGACATCATAGCCGCCAACCTCGCCGCGGTCGAAGCTCATTTCGGCAGCGAGGCCTCCGGGCGGATAGAGGACGCAATCGAACTCTATACCGACGACGTGGTCTGGGAGGCCCCAAGCCGACATCTTGTCATAGAAGGCAAGGAGGCAGTCGCCGCCAACTATCGGGAGATATTCTCAGTGTTGAAGAACGTCGAGTTTCACAAGCTCGACAGGTTCGCCACCGAGGACCGGGTTGTCGACGACAGCATCATAACCTTTGAGGTTGCCCGCGAAGGGTTCATCCCGCTTCCGCTCGGCGCCAAGGGCGAGATGCGCCTGACCCACATCTTCGAGATGCGGGACGGCAAGATAAGCAAGGAAATCGGCATAGAAGGGCCGCCCCGGGCCCGTTAGCGCCGCCAATCGCGGGCTGTTGACTGCTGGCGGTACTCCGGCCGGCCCAATGCAGACTCCCTTACCTCCAGGTTGACCTGAAGTCTCGGGCGGGTGACGTGTCGGCGACTATCGACGAAATTCTCGACCTCATCAGCTTCGCCGGGGCCGAGTTGGTCAACGGAAACGCGAACCACGGCCCAATGGCAGCCGAGGCCTTATTTGCCTTGGGACGCGATGAAGCGGTCTCGCCCTGGGTGGAGAGCTACCGCGACCGCCTGACTCACCGGCCTGCGCCCACGGCCTGCATCCCCAGAGAGGACTGGCGGGAACACCTGGGCAAACGAGACCGGCTGGGAGACTGGATACAGTTCTTCCGGAACGAGCTGGCAGAGCATCCCTGGCAGTACGTTATCCGCGAGTGGGTCCCGCGACTCGCCCCCGGGCTCATGGCCGCCGCAGCCCACGGCCTCATCCGTACCGGACACGCTGCGAGGAGTCTGTCCAAAGGCGAAACTCACCAGCGCATCTATGAATTAGCGCAGGGACTTGGATATTGGGCAGCCCGCTATTATGTCTTGCCCGGAACGCCGTCAGACCGGAACGCGGGCCACTCACCCTCCGGCGGGTTGGCGCATGTGAGGAGGCTGCACGGCCATGACTTCGACGCTTCCGGCCCCATAATCCGGCAAATCCAGGGGCTTGAGTCGTACCCGGAGTTTGAGTCAACTGTTGACCTGGTAGACATCGGGGCGGATGTTTCCCGGTTCATTTCCAGCCTGACGGAGACATTCGCCGGCATCTATCTTGCCAACCGGAAGGACTTGATCGCCTTCGTACACGCCGTGACCGCCCCCAGCGCGTTACGTCTGCTGGCGCCCTACCTGTCTGATCCGGATAGCCGCCGCGCCGCCAGGTACGCATGGCAGGGTTGCGTTGCCATATACTCGTGGTACTCTACCGCCCCACCGCCCAACCCTGCTCAATTCCAGACTCCCGCGGAGGGACCCCAGGAGCTGATCGACCGGGCGGTTGATGCCGGAGGGGCACACTCCATCAAGTTCACCGAAGCCTGCCTGCGGGAACATGCCCTGAACCCCAGCCCAGTGTACTTGACCGCCGCCCTGGACGTCAGTCAGCGGGTCGGCCCTGTCTAGGTGCGAATCTTCCCCACAAGGTGCAGGACCGATTTTGGAGCGAAGCCCCTGCTCCAACTCCCGGAGGCGACATGGCCCCAGCCAATCCAACATTAACCGGGAGGCTGGGGGAGGTGGTGGAGGCCAATTCCACATCCTTCGTGGCCCAGAGCTACCGGCTATACGATACCCCGCCACTCGGTGGCCTGGTCCTCGCCGGTTCCCCGGAGTGCTACTCGGTCGTATACCGCATCGTGACCGAACCTCTGGACCCCAGCCGTCCCGTTCTCGCCCGGGGAGAGGAGATGGAGACGGAGGAAGAGGTCTTCCAGGAAAACCCCCAACTCAACCGGCTGCTCACCTCACGCTTCGAGGCGCTGATCGTAGGACACGGGGAAACCGGCCATATACGCCCCTTTCTGCCACCGTTGCCGCCGCGGATTCATTCCTTTGTCTACACTTGCACACGGGAACAGGCAGAGCAGTTGACTTCGCGTCTGGAATGGCTGCGGCTCCTGTTGAATTCGGGAGTGCCAGCCGCCGACGAGGTGGTCGGCGCCTGTTTACGCGAGGCCGCGGCGTACCATGCCGACGCCAGGGCGTTCCTGGCCCGTGCCGCCACGGCCCTGGCCGCCGAGCTTGCCGGTGACCTGCCCAGACTGAACGCTGTGCTGCGGACGGTTTCGCCATGACTGACACGGGACTTCAACCCAACGACCATCGTACCAACGGGAGCGTGGAATTTCCGGCCGGGAGTGGCCTGGAAATACCCGGCCAGGAACTGGGAATGGTCGTTGACGGCTCACTCAGTCAGGGACTGGAGGTCCGCTTGGACCCCTCCGCGCCTGTGGACGGGGTCAAGGCGGGCACGCTGGTAACCATAGACGGGACCAGCAACCGTTTCTTCGGAGTGGTAACTGACATTGCCCTGGCCACCTCCGACCCCAGGCTGAAGCATACGCCGACGCTGGTGGAAAATCCTCTGGCCGCACAGGTGGTCGCCGGAACAGTGGCCTACGGCACGCTGTCGGTCCTGCCCCAGCTAATCATGCCCAGCGTGTTGGGAGACACCTCGCAACAGCCTGCCGCCGCCAAGACCATCCCGCCCCATTTCTCCCGGACCAGGGTCGCCTCCCAGCAGGACGTGGAGATCGTGTTCGGCGGGGAAGACCAGAGCCACTTCTGGATCGGCAACCCGCTGGACATGGAGCACAAGCTGTGCCTGGACCTGCGGGAGCTGGTCCGGCGGTCCATCGGCGTCTTCGGCAAGAGCGGCACGGGCAAGACCTTCCTGACCCGCCTGCTATTGGTGGGCATCCTCCAGGGAGGCGAGGCGTCATCCCTTATCTTCGACATGCACAGCGAATACGGCAGGGGCGCAAACGACGCCGAGGGCAGCCGTTTCGTCAAGGGCCTGAAGCAGCTATTCCCGTCTCGAGTCTCGACCTTCACGCTGGACGAGGAGAGTTCCCGCCGCCGCAGGTCGTCCATCGACGACGTGGTCCGGATAGGCTACGGGGACATCGAGCCGGAAGACATCGAGATGCTGCGGGAGACCCTGAACCTGTCCGAGGTGGCGGCGTCCGCGGCTTTCAACCTTCAGCAACGGTTCGGCCAGCGGGAATGGATGCGCACATTCCTGGAGCACGAGGGACGAGAGTCATTGATCGAACTGTCGAATGACATACAGGTCCAGTCCGCCGCGTTGGGGGCATTGTACAACCGGCTAACCCGTCTCAAGCGCTTCGGTTTCCTGGTCGAGAGCGAAGGAGGCAACGCCGCGGAGCGCATCATCGAACACCTGGAACGGGGCCAGCACGTTGTCCTGGAGTTCGGCAGGTACGGACGCGACCTGACCGCTTACATGCTGGTCACCAACCTGCTCTCCCGGCGCATCCACGAACGGTACGTGGAGCGAAAAGAAGAGGCCGAGGGCGGCCAGGGCAGGGACCCGAGGCCGCTGGTGATAGTCATCGAAGAGGCCCACAAGTTCCTCAGCCCATCCGTGGCCAGCCACACTATTTTCGGCACCATCGCACGAGAGTTGCGCAAGTACAACGTAACGCTGATGGTCATCGACCAGAGACCGAGCGCCATCGACGCCGAGGTGATGAGCCAGTTGGGCACTCGTTTGACCTGCCTGCTGGACAACGACCGCGACATCGAGGCGGTTCTTTCAGGAACTTCCGGCAGCCGGCAACTGCGGACGGTGCTTTCGAGACTTGAGGCGAAGCAGCAGGCGTTGATATTCGGCCATGCTGTGCCCATGCCGGTGGTGGTGCGGACCAGGGAATACGGCTCCGCCGAGTCCTATGAGCAGTTGAGCCGGGGGCCGGTCAGCGCGAGGTCCAGCGGGGTTGAGACCCCAGAGGAGCAGTTGGAGCGGGAAATAGCCGACCTGTTTTAGCCTGTGGCCTATTTTAATAGTCCGTCCACTGGGACCAACCGCCGGTGTACCGGGTCCACGGCAAAGCCAAGAAGCTCCAACGACGTCGCCCCCAAGAGAGGTGAGACTCCCTCCGGGCCAAAAACCACCAAAGCGATGGACTGTTCGCCATCTACCTGGACCCTTGCATAACCTATCGGATATTCCACGATCCTGTCGTCCGCCACCTCAAGCCTTCGCGTCCCTTCAGGCTCTATTTGCAATTGGTCCAGCAGTCCGACCGGCAAGAGTGTATATGTAGCGCCTGTGTCAACCGTGGCTTCGACATCAACGAAGTTTCGTCCAGCCAGGTCACCGACCCTTAGTTGCACCGAAAACGTCCCCATCTCACCAGGCTCCTGTCAAATTCTATTAAGGAACATCGTCAGCGTAGTCCATGCCTATGTGTCCCTGCCGCTCGAACTCAGCGTACTCCTCATCGGAGTAGTTGAGCAGCGTCTTGTAGACGTACTCGTTGTCCTCGCCCAAACGGACCGGCCCGCGCCGGATTGGCATCGGAATCTCGGACAGCTTATACGGCGTTCCGGGATAGCGGTGCGTCCCTGCGTCCTCCTGGGTCACCTCCTCGAAAATCCCCCGTTTCTCCAAATGCGGGTCGCGGTAGGCATCGCGCTGGTCCAGCACCGGCCCGGCAGCGATTCCAGCCCCCTGCAACAGGTGCATAATCTCGTAATTGTCACGCCCGCTGGTCCACTCCGCGATGTGTCTGTCAATCTCGGCCTGGCGATGATAGCGGCCCAAGGCATCTTGAAATCGAGTGTCCTTGGCCCATTCGGGACTGCCCATAGCCTCGACCAAGGCATCCCAGTCCCGGTCTCCGAAGATAGTGACCGTCACCCATCGGTCGTCACCCCGGCAGGGGTAACAACCCTGGACTGCAAATGGGTGCCGGTTACCGATGGTGCTCGCGCTCCGCCCGTTCATCGAGTAGTCCAGGAAGGGTTGGCCCATGAACGGCAGCACGTTCTCGGCCTGGGACAGCTCGATCAACTGACCCTTGCCGGTGCGGTTCCGGTAGTGCAGTGCGGCCATGACCGCGAAGGCTCCCTGGGTCCCGGCGGTGGCGTCGGACATGAGAACGCTGCTGTTCGCGGTCGGGTCCATGTCCTCGTAGCCGCGCAGCATTGTATGTCCCACCACCCCTTCAATGTGCAGCCCGAAGGCCCGGTAGTTCTGGTACTGGCCGTCGTTGCTGTAGGCCGGCATACGGAGCATGATGATTTCCGGGTTCTCCCCCCTCAGCAGTTCGTAGGATATACCCAGCTTCTCCATAGTCTCAGTAGGGTTGTTCTCCACGAAAACGTCGCTGATTTTCAGCAACCGCTTGAAGATGTCCATCCCGCCGGGACGCAGCAGGTCCAGGGTGACGCTGCGCTTGTTCCGGGCATGGGCGTTGAACAGCGGGAAACGATTCCAGGGCCGCTTGCCGGGCTGCCGGTCAGGTGTCCCTCCGGCGAAAGAACCCAGGGACTTCAGCATAGCCTCGGTGGGATGGGCCATGGACCCTCTGCCCAAGGGAACGAAGGTGTTGATTGTCTCGACCCGGATCACCTCGGCCCCCAGGTCCGCCAGGAAAGACGTGCAGTAGGGACCGGCCCAGACCACGGTGATGTCCAGGACTCGGACGCCAGTCAACGGTAAGTAAGCCACGCAATCTCTGTCCAATGCAATCCGCCTAGATTACGCCCAACGCTCTCAGCCGGACCATGTCTTCGGAGGAGTAACCCAAGCCCGCCAGCACTTCGCCATTGTGCTGACCCAACATGGGCGCAGGGCGGCGTATGCTCCAAGGCGATTCAGACATGGTGAACGGCCTTCCGGGATAATCAAGCGGCCCCGTTTCCGGGTGGCCGATCCGGGCGAATGCGCCGCGCCTCAGAAACTCCGGGTCGTGGGCCAAGTCCTCCATAGTGTTCAAAGGGGCGCTCAGGACCCGAGATTCCTGGGCAGTATGCCATGCCTCGTACTTGGTCCGCTCCAGCGTCCACATAAGGAACATCGGCTCGAACTCTTCCTGAAGGTCAGGGTCCGATTGGGCCTCCGGCTCGTGCCACCTGGGGTCTTCCAGGAACTCCGGCGTTCCCATCATCCGCACGGCCCTGGGAAAGTAGTTCCTTGAGCCGGTGATCTGGAAATAGCCGTCGGCGCAGGGGTACACGCCATTGGGATACCCGGCTGTCCTCAAGGGAGAACGCCCCAGGACATCCCCGGTATACTGGTAGGTAAGCAGCATACTCATCCGGCGGTCGATGGAACCGATCTGCGTCTCCATCAGGGAAACGTCCACCTGCTGCCCCAGGCCCTGGAGCCTGGAAGCGAACAGCGCCCCCATCGTCGCCACCGCAGCCGTACCCCCACCCTGGTACAGGTGTACGTTGACCCCCAGCTTGAGCGGCTCCCGTTCGTCCAGGCCGGTGGAGTACATCTCCCCGCCCATTCCGTAAACCATGATCTCCGCGCTGCGAAAGTCCCTGTATGGCCCGGTCTGGCCGAAGTTGGATATGGAGGTCATTACCAGGGAAGGATTCACCCCGCGCAGAGCCTCATATCCCAGCCCGAACCGTTCCATCGTGCCGGGCCGGAAGTTCTCGACGAGAATATCCGCTTCCGCAGCCAACTCCTTGACCACGTTAACGCCCGCCTGCGTTTTCAGGTCGAGCGTGGTCCCCCGCTTGTTGGTGTTCAGATGCAGGAAGATACCGCTGCGCTCCCGGTGCGGAACATCCCCGGGAAATGGCCCCATGCTCCGGGCCGAATCGCCTGCGCCTGGGCGCTCAACCTTGATAACGTCCGCGCCGTAGTCGGCCAGCAGCTTGGTGCAGTAAGGCCCTGCTATGTGCTGGGTCAGGTCAATTACCTTGACGTCCTCCAATGCCAGGTCGGGCACAGGTCCTCCTTTGCGCCGGTTCCGCCATTCTCAAAATCGCTGGTCTGATGAGACCGCAGCCATGAATATAACGCCACGGGGATACGCCCGCAACTACCACGGCCAGTGTTATCAGATACCCGTGAGGCATGGGGTTATAATGCCTCCAACAGGAATGGTGCGAAGGTGATGCCCAGCGTTTTGACCCCTGGCCAGTAAGGAGGCTAACAGACATGATTTGGTGCAGGTTTCAAATCGGAGAGGATTCGACCCAACGAAGGACCAGTTTCGGCATCGTGGAGGACGACCGGGTGACCGAGGTCTGGGGAAACCCCCTGGGAGACTACGCGGTGTCAAACCACGTCTATTCCCTGGACGAGGTCAAACTGCTCGCGCCCATAAAGCCGGGGATGCTATACGCCGCCGGGCCCAACTACCGGGGGCATGTCGAAGGCATGGCCGCCCGGCGGGGAGCGCCTCCAAGCTACCCTGACAGGCCCTCGCCAAACTACCGTTCCGTCCATGCAATCATCGGCGCCGGGGAGAACATCGTCGTCCCCAGAGATTGCTCCGGGGCGGTGCAGCCCGAGGGCCAGCTTGCCGTAGTCATTGGCAGGAAGGCCCGCAACGTCCCGGTCAGCGAGGCCATCGATTATGTCTTCGGATACACCATCGGCAACGACATAAGCCAGCGCCCCTGGCAGCAGGCCGACCGCACCATGTTCCGGGGCAAGAACTGCGACACCTGGAAACCGATGGGGCCGTGGATTGTCACCGGGCTGGACCCCAAGGGGTTCCGCATAATCGTGCGCCACAACGGGGAAGTCTGGGAGGACTTCTCCTCAGCAGACCAAATATGGGACACCGCCACCTGGATCAGCGAGTTGAGCAAATATGCCACCCTGCATCCTGGGGACGTCCTATGGATGGGCACCGAAGGCGCAGACGGCGACATGTTTCCCGGCGACACCATCGAAGTGGAAATCAGCGGCATCGGAACCCTCCGCAATTACGTGGTGGCCGAGGAGTAGCGAGAACGCCGATATGGTCTACCCCGTCACATAACCATTCTTAACGTCCCAGTCGCGGGATGATTTGGCTCGCCGGGCCGGGTCTCCGAACCCGCCGCCGCCCGAGGACAAGCAGACTATGCGGTCTCCGATATTGACCGTTACCCCCGTCTCCTTTGAACCCAGCACCCTGTCTGTCCCGTTGGAAACTATCTTGTACAGGTGCGGCAGACCCGGTTCGGCCCCGAACAGTCCAAACGGCGGCACGATTACCCCATCGCCGGCCGTGTTCAGCAGGGCAGGTCCTCCGCCTTCATAGACCAGATCGCAGAGCGCGCCCAGTCCTCCTCGCCACTCCCCATCCCCGCCGGAATCCGCGCGCAGCTCGTGCTTGCGGATGAAGAAGGGGAACCGCTCCTCGGTGACCTCGATGCTGGGCGACCGGATGCCCCCCGCCACGTTCACCTCTCCGACCCCCGTCCAGCCGTCGTATCCCTGGGATGCCCCGCCGCCGCCCCGCGCCAGGAAGAAGTGCCAGATGAAACGCCGTCCAGTGCGGGGGTCGGAGCCGGTTATCGCGTAGCGAAGCCGACGGGAGAACCCCGCCGATACCGCATGGGGCACTGCCGGGGCCAACGCCCGGAACACCGCCTCCACAATCTCCTCGGCGCAATGATTGGTACTCATACACACCGGGGCCGGTGAGTTCGCGTTGACCACCAGGCCCTTGGGAGCTACAACCTGCACCGGGCGCATCGACCCTTCGTTCCGGGGAACGTCCGACGGAGCAAGATACATGATGGCGGCGTGGGCCAGCGACCGCGTGTTCGCGTAGGCGCTGTTGATGAACCCGGTAACCTGGGGGCTGGACTCGCCCAGGTCGATGGTCATCGAGTCCCCGGCGATGGTCACCCTGGCCCGGATGGGAATCAGCCTGGTGTCGAACCCGTCATCGTCGACGAAGGACTCTCCGTGGTACACGCCGTCGGGCCAGCCGGAAATAAACCGCCGCACCTGGCTTTCCGTGGCAGCCAGGATGCCATCCACTGCCGAAAGCAGCCGCCCAGGCCCATAGCTCTCCAGCAATGCCTGGATGCGCTGTGTTGCGATCATCACCGAGCCGATTTGGGCGTTCAGATCACCCAGGAAATTCTCCGGCTGACGCACGTTGGCGGACAACATCTGGAGCACATCCTGCCGGGGATTCCCGCGGTCGTAGAGCCGCAGCGGTGGAATCCGCAGACCCTCGTGGAATATCTCGCTGGCCGCGGGGTTGTACCCGCCGTGCGTCCCGCCGCCAACATCGCTGTGGTGAGCGCGGTTGACCCCATAGAAAAGCAGTTGCCCTTGATGGAATACGGGTTGGATGATAGTTATGTCCGGCAGATGGCTGCCGCCGTAATAGGGATCGTTCAGGATGAAAAGGTCACCCTCGGAAATGTCATCCCCGAAGTAGTCCCGCACCGCGGCCCCGGCCACCGGGAGAGCGCTGATGTGAACGGGAATCCCCTCGCCCTGGGCCACCAACTGGCAATCGGCGTCCAGTATGGCAGTGGAGAAGTCCCTGCTGGAGTTCAGTATCTGCGACATCGAAGTCCGCAGCATCACCTCGGTCATCTCCAGGGCAATCGACTCCAACCTGTGCTCGATGACCGCCAGGGTGATCGGGTCCCCGGCGCCGTCGGAACCGGCCATGCCGGGAGCGGACTGCGGGCTGTCCATACCGATGAACATATCCACTCCGCCCATCCGGTCAACCACCGCCCGGTCTCCGTCCTCCAGCACGACGGTAGTAAAGTCCGACTCCAGGATGCACGGGCCTTCAATTTCCGCCTCCGCCGGCAGCCTGCCCATGTCATAGACCGGGACTTCGAGCCACTCTCCGAAGAATGCCCTGCGCGTGCCCTTCTGCTCGACTGTCGAATCCGGCGGCGGCGAAGATGGCAGGGATACACGAGGGAGTTTCCCCACAGCGGTCACTCGCAGGGTCACCAGGCGCACTTCCTGGTCCTGCTGACGGTAGGAGTACAACTCCTGGTAACGCCTGTGGAAGTTGGCTTCCCACTCGGCAAGCAGGGCATTATCGTCCTGTCCCAGGTCCGGCAACGGGACGTTCACCTCGTATATCTGGTCCAGGTAGCGCATATCCGCCGATGCCTGTACCTCGACGGCCTCTATACTCTCATCTTCCTCCTCGTCGAGTTTGCGCCGGCCCTCTGCCTCAAGTTCGGACAGTATCGACCTGACCTCCGCAAGGTCGATGGCGTCGAGGCTGACCGGGTGGGACCGGGAGAAGTCGTACTTCAGATCGGTGCATAGCATCCCATAGGCCGAGAGCACAGGAGCGGCGCAGGGAATGCAGACCCTTTCGACCTGCAACTGACGCGCTACCTGCCCGGCCTGAAGCCCGGATGCCCCGCCAAATGCCATCAGGGCGAACTCCCGCGGGTCCACTCCCCGCTGCACCGACATCAGCCGGATGCCCTCGGCGATGGACGTGGACACCACTCTGCTCACGCCATGAGCCGCCTCAACCGTCGAAAGACCCAGCGGCCGGGCGATGTGACTCTCCAGCGCATCCTCAGCCAGGCCGAGATCGAGGGACTCCCTCCCGCCCAGGAAGTTTGCTGGGTCGAGGTAGCCCAAGACCAGGTTGGCGTCGGTCACCGTGGGGGCGGCCCCGCCCTTGCCATAACAGGCAGGGCCAGGGTCTGCGCCCGCGCTGTCCGGCCCAACATGGAGAAGCCCGCCTTCGTCCACCCGTGCGATGCTGCCGCCGCCCGCGCCCAGGGTATGGATGTCGATCATCGGCACCGAGATTTTCCATCCCGCCTCGAATTTCTCGGTAGTCAGGTGGGGAACGCCGTCTTCAACCAGGGATATATCGGTGCTGGTCCCGCCCATGTCGAAAGCAATGATTCTGGAGCGCCCAAGCTGAGCACCGAGAAAGGCAGCGGCGTTGACACCGCCCGCTGGGCCGGACAGTATCGCCCGTACCGGCTGCCGCATTGACTCCTCTATCGGCGCAACACCCCCGTTGGACTGCATGATCAGCACGTCTCGCATCTGCCGGTATGGGTCAAGACGCTGCCGGAGCCGGTCCAGGTAGTCGCTGAACACGGGACCGACGTAGGAATTGATTACCGTGGTGCTGAGGCGGTCGAATTCCTTGATCTGCGGAATGATCTCCTGTGACAGAGAGGTGTAAGAGCCGGGGAACCTGTCGCGCACCCGTTGAGCAGCCTGCCGTTCGTGCGCGGGATTCAGATAGGAAAACAGGAAACAGACGGCCAGCGCATTAACCCCTTCTTCCTCAAAGAAGTCCAGCGCCCGGTCCAGGTCCTCCATGTCCAAGGGGGTGTGAACGCTCCCGTCAGCCCGGACCCTCTCGCTGACGCCCAAACGGAGGTAACGAGGCACAAGGGGCGCGAAGGGCGGCATCCGGAGGTTATACCGGTCCTCCTTCAACCCCTCCCGCATCTCCAGCAAGTCCCGGAAGCCCTCGGTGGTGATCAGTCCAACCTTCGCCCCCTTGCGTTCCACCAGGGTGTTGGTCGCAACGGTGGTCCCGTGGATCACCAGCGCCGTCTCTTCCAGCAGGTCCGGCAACGATATGCCGTACTCACCCGCGACCAGGGCCAACCCCGCCATAGCGCCCTGTGAGGGGTCATCGGGTGTTGATGGGGTCTTGAAATACCGGGGCGCGGCCTCCTCCTGGACCACCACAAGGTCGGTGAAGGTGCCGCCAACGTCGATGCCAATCTTGAACATGGGTGTTACCTCTCAGTTTCTCCTCGTTTCATAGAGACTTGCTCGGAGACTTGCCCAGTATCCGGTATTGCAATCCACAGGTCGAGCCTGTCCTGTGCGCCCCGGTGGTGGGCATGTACAAGACTCGCATATACTATGCTCCGCCATATGCTCAAGCAATGGCCGGACAATCCGAACATGAAACGGGGAGACCTTCTGATGACATCTGTGACTGAATCGCCCTACGGCTCCTGGGAATCGCCCATCACCTCCGACCTTATCGTGGCCGGGACCATCGGCCTCGGCCAGCCGGTTATAGACGGGGATGACATCTACTGGATCGAGTCCCGTCCTTCAGAGGAAGGACGCAACGTCATCGTCCGCCGGAACGCCGGCGGGGACACAGCGGACGTCACGCCGCCGGGGTTCAACGTGCGCACCCGTGTCCATGAGTATGGGGGCGGCGCATACTGCGTGTCGGCCGGGGTGGTCTACTTTTCCAACTTCGCCGACCAGCGGCTCTACCGCCAGGAACCGGGAAGCGAACCTACTCCCGTTACTCCAGCCGTAGACATGAGATATGCCGAAGGCGTGTTGGACAAAAACAGGGGGCGGATGGTCTGTGTTCGCGAGGACCACACCGGCGGGGAGGAGCCGGTAAATACCATCGCTGCCCTCTCCCTGGATGGCACAGACGCCGGAACGGTCCTGGCGTCCGGGGCAGACTTCTATGCCTCACCGCGCATCAGCCCCGACGGTTCGCGTCTAGCCTGGCTTAGCTGGGACCACCCCAACATGCCCTGGGACAGCGTCACGCTCTGGGTTGCGGAGTTTCAACCCGATGGCACGCTCGGCGAACCCGTTCCGGTGGCAGGCGGTCCGGGAGAATCAGTCTTCCAGCCGGAATGGTCCCCGGACGGCACGCTCTACTTCGTCTCCGACCGCACCGGCTGGTACAACATCCACCGCTCGGCAGATGGCAAGGTCGAGCCCGTATACCCAATGAACGCCGAGTTCGGCCACCCTGGATTCGGTCTCGGCAACACGGCCTACGGGTTCGAGTCCGAAGACCGTATTGTCTGCTGCTACGCGCAGTCCGGGGCGTGGAAACTGGGTTCCTTGGACGTGGTTTCCGGCAGATTGGAGGACCTGGATGTCCCCTACACGGAGATGAGCGGCGGCGGGGGCTTGCAAACCGCGCCGGGCGCGGCTGTGTTCATAGCCGGGGCCGCCGAACTACCCACGTCTGCTGTCCGGTTCGACCTGGCATCGGGAAGAGCGGAGGAGTTGCGCCGGGCCAGCAGCATATCAGTGGACGCCCGGTACATCTCCATTCCACGAGACATCGAGTTCCCCACCGAAAACGGTCTGACCGCCCATGCCTTCTACTACGGCCCGGCCAACGGGGAATACACTGGTATGCCCGGCGAGAAGCCTCCCCTTCTGGTCAAGAGCCACGGCGGGCCCACCGGCGCGACTTCGACCGCCTTTGACCTGCGAATCCAGTATTGGACCAGCAGGGGCGTCGCTGTCCTTGACGTGAATTACGGCGGCAGCATGGGCTATGGCCGTGCTTACCGGGAACGGCTCAAGGACCAATGGGGCATCGTGGACGTGGACGACTGCGTCAACGCCGCCCTCTACGTGGTCGCAGAAGGGCTTGCCGACGGTGGGCGTCTGGCCATCGACGGCGGCAGCGCAGGCGGATTCACCACCCTGGCCGCGTTGACCTTCCGCGATGTTTTCAAGGCCGGCGCAAGCTACTATGGCGTAAGTGATCTTGAGGCCCTGGCAAGGGATACGCACAAGTTCGAGTCGCGGTATCTCGACGGACTGGTAGGCCCGTACCCGGAAGCCCGTCATGTATACCTGGAACGGTCTCCCATAAACCACACTGCCGGGCTGTCTTGCCCGTTGATACTGTTCCAGGGGTTGGAAGACAGGATCGTACCGCCGGACCAGGCAGAGTCTATGTACCAGGCCGTCCGCTCCAAGGGACTGCCCACGGCGTACCTGCCCTTTGAAGGAGAACAGCACGGGTTCCGCCGGGCGGAGAACATCAAGCGCGCGCTTGACGGGGAGCTTTACTTCTTCTCCCGGGTCTTCGGCTTCGAACCGGCCGGGAATATAGAACCAGTGGAAATTGAGAACCTGTAGGCTTCCCTGCCCGGCTACGTCCGGGAGTCGTCGGACGGGGCGCAGCCGGAGCACCAGCCGTAGAAGTCCACCCGCTGGGCTGCCACCTCGAAGTCCGACTCCCCTTCGAGAATGCGGCGAAGCTCGGCAACCATATTCTGCCCCACGTCGGCATCCACCACGGTGCCGCAGCCGATGCACACCAGGTTGGCGTGGGGAGACAGGTTGGCGTCGTAGCGAGACAGGCGTTGGAAGGGAAGCTCCCTGACAATCGCGGCCCGCTCCAGAACGTCCAGCGTCGAGTAGACCGTGGCCAGCGTGACGTAGGGGAAGAAGGCCTTGACCCTCTCATAAACATCCTTCACCGAGGGGTGGTCGCCGGAGTTGATGACGACTTCGGCTATGGCCAAACGCTGGGGAGTCAAGCGAATCCCCAGTTGCCTGAGACGGGTTGCAAGTTCTTCTTGAGTCGTCAAAGCCTTCCTCAGTCCCAACCAATAGTCCCAACCGATTTAACGGCGCGGCGTCAGCTCGCCTCATGTGCGCTTATGACGCGGTGGTGCCTCCATCAATGACCAGCTCACTCCCGGTCACGAAGGAAGATTCGTCGGAAGCCAGGTACAGGACGCCATAGGCAATGTCCTCAGTCGTGCCGACCCTGCCCAGTGGAAGCCGCTGCATCCGCTGCTCGAACCGCGAGGGATCGTTGAGGGTATCCTGGATCATCGGGGTGTCGATGGGTCCCGGATGCACCGAGTTGCAGCGGATGTTCTCCCCGGCGTACTGAATGGCGGTAGCCTTGGTCAGAAGCCTCACCGCGCCCTTGGTGGCCGTGTAGCTTGGAGACCCGTTGGGGCTGCCCACCAGCCCTGCCGTGGACGAGATGTTGATGATGGACCCGCCGCCGGCCCGCCTCATGGCCGGGTTAGCCGCCTTGGAACCAAGGAACACGCCCTTGGCGTTGATGTCCATGATGCGCTCCCAGTCCTCAACCGTGGTCTCCTCCAGCCCCTTGCGGATGAGGATACCCGCGTTGTTGACCAGGATGTCCAGCTTGCCGTAACGCTCTTCGGCAGTCTGCACCGCGGCTTGCCACTGGGCCTCGTCGGTAACGTCCAGGTGGACGTAGGTAGCTTCGCCGCCAAGCTCCCTGATCTCTGCTTCTACCTTCATCCCCTCTTCATCCAGGATGTCCCCGAACACCACCTTCGCGCCCTCGCGGGTCAGGAACCTCACCTCGGTCGCGCCCTGACCGCGCGCGCCGCCGCTGATAATCGCAACCTTTCCGTCCAACCTTCCCATGCCGTCACCCCCGGCGTATGTCTGCTGGCATTCCAAGGGGCCGCGCCAGGCCCCGAACATCTACGAGAAACCGCTGGAACCCGGACCCTCTGCGAGTGTGCCGACCCTTGACTGCGCACATGACCCGCGTTCTCAAGCGTTAACCGGCGGGGTTCTCCTGTGCCTGCTGGCCGCCGAACCGGCGGCGATGCACCCGGAGCGTTCAATCATCCATGACCACGGGTATGCCCGCCGCCTCGGCCCTGGCGGCCGCCTCGTGGTTGATTACCCCATCCTGCATCCAGATGTACTTGACCCCGACCTCGATGGCCTCGTCCACCACCGGGTCAACCAGCTCCGAG
Organism: Dehalococcoidia bacterium; assembly: GCA_034422355.1. Lineage (GTDB taxonomy): Bacteria > Chloroflexota > Dehalococcoidia > Lucifugimonadales > UBA3495 > CATOSP01. The sequence continues at coordinate 31,797 of DAOUJS010000066.1, forward strand.
CGGCGGAAGACGTCCACCATGTCAATCGGTTCGGGCACCGATTTCAGGTCCGGGTAGCTTTTCTCCCCCAGGGTCTCCTCGATCATCGGGTTGACCGGGATGATCCGGTATCCCTGGGACTGCATGTATTTGGACACCCGGTGGCTGTCCCGCTCCGGGTTGTCCGACAGACCGACCACCGCGATGGTCTTGCTGTTGCGTAGCTGTTCCTCGACCAGGTCCATAGCTTCCTCCTGTCAGTGGAGTCTCCGTTACCTGCGGGAGAGGATAAACACAGTGATGTTTCCCTACCAGCCCCTTGTCCTGATGAAATTGAAAGCCGAGATCGCAGCGGTCGCGCCGTCGCCCACGGCAGACGCCAACTGGGACACCGAGTTCTGCCGTATATCTCCCACAGCGTACAGTCCGGCAACCGGGGTTTCCATCGAGATGTTGACCGGGATATGCCCGGCGTTGTCCACCTCGACCAGGTTGCTCACCAGGGACGAGTTTGGTTCCAGTCCCACGTACACGAACAGCCCGGTAAGGCCCACGGCGTTCTCAGCGTTGGTTGCCACGTCTCTCGTCCTTACGGCCGTAACGGTGTCCTCGCCGAGCACTTCCTCCACCACCGTATTCCAGACAACCTCAATCTTCCGGTTGTTGAGAAGCCGGTCCTGGATTGCCTGGTGCGCCCGCAACTGGTCCCTCCGGTGAAACAGGAGAACCCGGTCTGCGTACTCCGTCAACGTGAGGGCTTCGTCCACCGCCGAGTCTCCGCCGCCAACGACTCCCACCACCTGGTCCATGTAAAGCGGCCCGTCACAGGTGGCGCAGTGGGAGACTCCCCGGCCAAACATCTCCTCCTCGCCAGGAATACCGAGCTGTCTCAGGCTGGAGCCGGCCGCTACGATGACCGCCTTGGCCCGGTATCCCCCGGAGTCGGTCTCCACCAGCTTGAAGTCCCCGTCCCGTGAGATGGATTCGACTTCACCCATGATGAACTCGGCTCCGGCGTCCATCGCCTGCTCCTGCACCGCAGGACCGAGTTCCGCCCCCGACACTCCCTGGGGGAAACCCGGGAAATTCTCGATGTTTTCGATGTTGATAATCTGTGCGCCGCCCATCATCCGTTCCATCAGTCCGGTCCGCATACCGTAACGGGAAGCGTACATGGCGGCAGTCATACCTGCCAGACCCGCGCCAATTACCAGAACATCATAGTCGTTAGCAGCCAACGAACCCTCCTCAGACCCTCCGGGTCTCCGGGGCTAACTATAGTTGTGGCCCGAATGAAGTGTCAACAAGCGGAAGACGCCGGTGACAGACGGCCGATCCCCCGCCGCCCGGCTGTTGCGCTGTCCTGTAGCAATGCCCAATAATATGCAAACCGCACTCCCGCAAGCCCGGGACCGTGGTCGCGGGAAACATGCGGCTAGGGAGATTACCGTGATAGTTGACCTGGTAAGCGTAACTGCCAGCGATGGAATCAGGCTCGATGGGGCATTCCTGGGACCGAAGGACGCCCTGCAGCCGGAGGCGGCCATCGACGCCGTTCTGCTAATCCACGGTTCATCGGCGAACTTCTACACCGCGTCCACCCTGGGGATGGCCGAGGACCTGAGCAACAGGGGGTACGCGGCCCTGTCGATGAACACCGCCGCCCATGACACGGTGTGGTACAACCGGGGCGACAACAGCTACTACGGAGTCGCCTACGAGATTCTGGACCGGAGCCGTCTTGACCTGCGGGCGGGCATTGACCACCTGTGGGAGCGGGGCTACCGCCGCATCGCGCTTCTCGGCCACAGCATGGGCGCGGTGAGAGTAGTCTATTACGCCGCGATGGAGGACGACGACCGGGTACAGGCAGTCATACCCGTGTCGCCGGTGCGCCTGTCCTATTCCTACTACCTGAAGTCCGAAGATGCCGCCGAGTTCCAGGCAAACATCGACCGCGCCGACCAACTGGAAGCGGAGGGCCGGGCGATGGACCTGATGCCGGTCAACTTCCCCATTCCCCAGATGTTCAGCGCGGCGGCCTACCTGGACAAGCACGGTCCCACCGAGCGTTACAACCTGGTGACCCACGCTCCCAGGGTCAAAGTCCCGCTGCTGGCCGTGGCCGGGTCCCTGGAGACCCATACCCGCCTGCGCGACATCCCCCAGGACCTGGTCACCGCCGCGGTCAACTCCCCGAAAGCCGACTATGCCATCATCGAGGGCGGCGACCACTCGCTGACCAACCGGCGGCAGGAAGCCGCGGACACAGTGCTGGAATGGCTGGCCAGCCTTCAACCGGCGGCAGTTGCCGGGTAGATACCGGCTGGAGTCTCAATACAGCTTGCCCAGGCGGCCAAAGACCATAGGCGCTTTGAGGACGACATGACGCTAGAGTCGAACCCTTCCCAGGAATCTTTCGAGGTACATACTGAGACCAACGTTCCGGTGCGGATGCGGGATGGAATAGTCCTCATGGCGGACGTTCACCGCCCGGCACGGAACGGCCGGCCGCTGGATGGCCCATTCCCGGCGTTGCTGGAACGAACGCCCTACAACAAGTCGGCGGAGTCCCGGGTGCTGGAGGCCGCGTTTTTCGCCACTCGCGGCTATGTGACCGTCGTGCAGGACACCAGGGGCCGGTTCGCGTCCCAGGGAGGCTTCAGCAAGTACGTCAACGAGGGGGAAGACGGCTACGACACCGTGGCATGGCTGGCCGGCCAACCCTGGAGCAGCGGGAAGGTGGGAACCTACGGCACTTCCTACGGGGCGCACACCCAGGCCGCCCTGGCCAGCCTCGACCCGCCCGGTCTCGGCTGCATGTGGCTGGACTCCGGGGGGTTCTCCAACGCCTTCCTCAGCGGGTGCCGCAACGGGGGAGCCTTCGAGCTGCGCCAGGTCACCTGGGCCTACCGGCAGGCGCTGGACAGCCCGGAAGTCCAGGAGGACCCGCTGGTGTTGAAAGCCGCCCTGGAGAAGCAGGACATACATGCCTGGTTCCGCCGGATGCCCTGGCGTCCGGAGCACTCCCCCTTGCGGTGGACGCCGGACTACGAGAACTACCTGCTGGAGATATGGCGTCACGAGACCTTCGACGACTACTGGAAGCAGGTGGGGCTGTGCGCCGAAGCCCACTACGGCAGCTTCAGCGGCGTGCCCCAGGTACACATGGGCAGCTGGTACGATCCTTACGCCCGCACCACCACCGACAACTACATCGCTTTATCCGCGCAGAAAGAGGGCCCGGTGTCCCTGATCATGGGGCCATGGACCCACGGCCAGCGTTCCGTGTCACACTCAGGCGACATCGACTTCGGGCCGGACGCCACCCTCGACGGGAACCTGGATGAGGACTTCAACTTCCTGCGCCTCCGGTTCTTCGACCATTGGCTCAAGGACGGGCCCGACCGGGCCGGACGGGAATACCCCGTTAAACTCTTCGTGATGGGCGGCGGGTCCGGGAGACGCAACGCCCAGGGCAGGCTGGAGCACGGCGGCCGGTGGCGGGAGGAGCAGGAATGGCCCCTGTCCCGGGCAACGGCAACACCATTCTACCTGAACGCCGGAGGAAGGCTGACCACCGCAGCGCCGGAGGGAGAAAGTCCGCCGTCGGAGTACCTGTTCGACCCCAACAACCCTGCGCCCACCATCGGGGGGAACATCTCCTCCGGTCTGCCCATAATGGGCGCGGGCGGGTTCGACCAGCGGGAGTCTCCCGAATTCTTCGGTTCCAGGGAGCCGTATCTGCCCCTGGCTTCCAGGCCCGACGTGCTGGCGTTCCAGACCGGGCCTTTGCCGGAAGACATGGAGGTCACCGGACCCGTCTCAGTGCAGCTATGGGTGTCCTCGTCGGCGGTGGATACGGACTTCACGGCCAAGCTGGTGGACGTCTATCCGCCCTCTCCCGACTATCCTGAAGGGTACGCATTGAACCTGACCGACGGTATCCTCCGGGCCAAGTTCAGGGACTCCTGGGAAGAACCCTCACTGCTGGAGCCGGGAAAAGTCTACCAGGTTACGGTGCAGCTATTCCCGACCAGCAACCTGTTTGCCAGGGGCCACCGGATCAGGCTGGACATTTCATCGAGCAACTTCCCGCGCTTCGACGTGAACGGCAACACCGGCGAGAACCCGGCCACATCCGCAGTGAGGATACCGGCCCGCAACAGCATCTACCACGACTCCGCCCACCCATCCCACGTGCTGCTGCCGGTGGCGCCGGCGGGCTGAGAACATCGCCCCGCACCAGCCAAGGGGCGGCGGGTAGGGTCCGTACCCGGAGTGAAGTCCATTCCGGCCGCCTCCAGCGTAAGTATGGGTTGAAGTCCCGAGTCTACGGAGTTGCCCCGGCAAAGGCTTCGTTGACACCCTGATGGGCCGGGTCTACACTAAATTCCCAGGGAACAGGTGTTCCCGTATTTATTTGCTTTGTATTGGCGATTTGTATTGGCATTCGCGCAGGGCGGGGTGCGGATGTTGGGACCGGCCCGAAGGAGGAACAATGTCCGTACTGTCTGAACAGGACCCGAAAGTGGCGCGGGCCATCGAACAGGAGAACAAGCGCCAGCGCGACTGCATAGTGCTGATCGCATCCGAAAACTACGCCAGCAAGGCCGTTCTGGAAGCCCAGACAGGCCTGATGAACAACAAGTACGCCGAGGGCTATCCGGGCCGGCGATACTACGGCGGCTGTGAGTATGTGGACGTGGTGGAGCGGCTGGCCATCGAGCGGGCGCAGCAGATTTTCGGAGCAGAGCACGCCAACGTCCAGCCCCACAGCGGGGCGCAGGCCAACATGGCCGCCTACTTCGCCCTGCTGGAGCCCGGGGACAAGGTGATGGGGATGCGCCTGGACCACGGCGGCCACCTGACCCACGGCGCAAGCGTGAATTTCTCCGGCAAGCTGTACGAGTTCATTCCCTACGGGGTCAACCCGGATACCGAGACCATTGACTACGAGGAGGTGGCGAGGCTGGCCGAGGAACATCGCCCCAAGCTGATAGTCACCGGATGCAGTTCCTACCCGCGGGTCATAGACTTCGCGCGGTTCAGGGAGGTCGCCGACGGGGTGGGGGCGAGCCTGATGGTGGACATGGCCCACATCGCCGGGCTGGTGGCGGGCGGGGCACACCCGTCGCCCCTGCCCCATGCCCAGGTGGTGACATCCACAACCCAGAAGAGCCTGCGTGGTCCGAGAGGCGGGTTCATCCTGTCCAACAACGACCTGGCGCGGGGCATCGACTTCGGGGTGTTCCCGTTCACCCAGGGCGGGCCGTTCATGCACGTCATCGCGGCCAAGGCCGTCTGTTTCGGCGAAGCCATGGGGCCGGAATTCGCCCGGTATGCCGACCAGGTGGTGGCCAACTGCCGGGCGCTGGCCCAGGAACTCTCAGAAGCCGGGATGCGCCTGGTCTCCAACGGCACGGACAACCACCTGGTGCTTGTGGACCTGACTCCCCTGGGCATCACCGGGCAGCAGGCGGAAACGGCGCTGGAAAAGGTCAACATCGTCGTCAACAAGAACGCAATCCCATTCGACCCGAAGCCGCCCCGGGTGACCAGCGGGCTGCGCCTCGGAACCCCCGCCATCACCAGCCGGGGGTTCGATGAGGGCGACGCCCGGGAGACGGCGCGGCTCATCGTCAAGTCCCTCTCCAACCTGGAAGATGAAGCGGTGCAACGCGAGGTTACAGAAGAGGTCGGGGCGCTGGTATCCCGTTTCCCTGCGCCCGGACTCGACATGTAGTTGAGGCTCGCAATCGCCGGATGCTATAATCTCACTGACCGTTCCCTGCAATCATTCGTCTGATCATTGAGGAGCCACCCATTGCGCCATTACGAACTCGTCGTAGTCCTCAGCCCGATGCTGAACCAGGAACAGTCGTCCGCCGCCTGGGGACGCATCAAGGACTACGTCGGCAACCAGGGCGGCGACATCACCCACGAGGAGACCTGGGGCACCCGCAGGCTCGCTTATGCCATCAAGAAGGGACAGCACCACTTCCTGGAAGGCAGCTACTACCTGACCCGGTTCAGCGTCGAGACCCCGTTTAACGAGGCGCTGCTGACCTTCCTGCGGCTGGATGAGCAGGTGCTCCGCTCCCTGGTGACGGTCACCGACCCGCCCGGGGCCACCCCGCAGCCCACTCCCCTGGCGCGGGTTGCCGCACCGGCAGAGACTCCCGAACCGGCTCCGGCCGCCGCTGAAGAAGCCGCGGCCGCCGCCGCGCCCGCGGAACCCGCCGCGGCGGTCGCCGTAGCTGAAGCCCCACCGGCCACGGCGGAAGAGCCGGCCGCAGAGAACGCCGGGGGCGAAGAGACCCAGGCCTGAAGAGAGGGCTGAGTTGAACAAGATCATAGTCATCGGCAACCTTGGCCGGGACCCCGAGATGCGCTACCTGCCCAACGGCCAGAGCGTCACCGACTTCAGCATTGCCTCAAACCGCAGGTACACCACCGCCAGCGGAGAGCAGCGCGAGGAAACCGAATGGTTTCGAGTCAGTGCTTTCGGAAGGCTCGCAGAGATCTGCAACCAATACTTGGCCAGAGGGCGCCAGGTCTACGTGGAAGGCCGCCTTCGGAGCCGGACGTACCAGGACCGGAACGGCGAAACCAGGGTTTCTCTAGATGTGAACGCAACCGAAGTGCATTTCCTCGGCGGCCGCGGCGACGGGATGGAGCAGGGTGGAGCCTACGATTCCGGGGGCTACGGCGGCGGAGGCGCAAGAGAAGACTACGGCAACGACGACGTGGACGACCTCCCATTCTAGCCTCGCCCAATCACCCAAGGGGACAGTAATAATATGACCACTCCCGCAGCAGCGCCAGCGCCACGCCCGCCACAGGGCGGAAGACCGCCCGGACGCCCGCCCGGAAGGGGGGGGCGGCCCCGGGGCAGGTACGCCCCCCGGCGGAAGGTGTGTTCCTTCTGCGTCGAACACGTGAAGCTCATCGACTACAAGGATGTGGAAAGGATCCGGCGGTACATCTCCGACCGGGCCAAGATCGAGCCGCGACGCCGGACCGGGGTCTGCGCCAAGCACCAGAGGGCGCTGCGCCTGGCGATCCAGCGCGCCCGGCACCTGGCGCTGGTGCCCTTCGTGCCTTTCGTACCATCCATGAACCGGCTGCGCCGGTGAGACTGGCAAGAGCCGGCTGTAACGGCCAAGCGGCGGCCCAACAACCGTCAACTGGTCCGTACAGCGGTCTCCTGTTTCGTCTCCTGTTTCATTAGAGGCGCGACGATGGCTTTTCCCTGGAACCGCAGCACCGGAGCCGAGCAGGTAGCGCCGGCAGAGGGGCGCCGGCGCTCCCGGCGTCGGCGCGCCCGCCAGAGGGAGACGCGGAACGAACCCGCAAGGCTGAACCGTGAGCGCAGGCACCAGCGGGCCGCTTTTGCCGTTGGGATATTCCTGCTGCTCGTGGTCTTCGGAGTAGTCAGCTTCGGGTACTACCAGGAGTTCTACAAGCCGCCCAGGGTATGGGCGGGAAGTGTGCGGAACGTCGAATTCACGATGGGAGACCTGGTGCAGCGCATACGGGTGTTGCAGGGAATCAGGGGTCAGGTGGACCTGAGCATCGTGCCTTTCGAGTATCTGAGCAACCTGCTTGATGCCGAAGTGCTGCGTCAAGCCGCGCCGGGGCTGGGCATCCATATCACCGACGAAGACATAGATAATGCCCTGAAGGAACAGTTCTATCCCACCGCTCCGGCCGGGCAGAACGTCGACCCCGGACAACTTGACGAGGAGTTCAGGAACAGCTACCAGATTTTCCTGGCCCGGACGGGCCTGTCCGACGACGATTACCGGCGTATCGTTGCGGAGCAACTCGAGCTCCAGTACCTGCGCGCGATCATGGACGCGGGAATCGATGAGCCCCAGGAGCAGGTCGAGGTCCAGTGGATACGGCTTGAGGTCGATTCCGGTGTTGACGCCAGCGAGGTCAGAGCGCGGCTGGACACCGAGGACTTCGCCAAGGTGGCGTCGGAAGTGGCAGTTCCGGCGAACTTCGCCAACTCCAGGGGCTACGTCGGCTGGGTGCCGCGCAAAGCCTTCCCGGCCCTTGACCACCTGCTGTTCGGGGACGAGGAGAAGGGAACGGAACGGCTGAAGCCGGGGGAGGTTGGAAAGCGGCCGGAGTTCAGCCAGGACGGCATCTACATCGTTGGGGTCATCTCCGGTCCGGAAGAGCAGGAAATCTCGCCCATCATGCGCGCCAAGTTGAGCCTGGAACTGGTGAAGGAGTGGCAGGCCCAGCAGCAATTGGCCGGGGCCGAGGGCGGCTGGCTCAGGATGAACTTCAACAGCAAGTGGTACGAGTGGGTGGCGGACCAGGTCCACCTGAGCGCTTCCAGGGCAGACCTGGGCCAGGGCGGTCCCCAGGGGAGGTAGATCGGATACGTGAGTGAGCCTGCGGAAATTGGCATTGGGCTTATGGGCCTGGGGGTAGTGGGCGGCGGTGTCGCGGCCGCGCTGCTGGACCCCGATTCCGACATATCGCGCAAGGTCGGGCGGCCGGTCACGCTGCGACGGGTCCTGGTCAGGGACGGAGCCAAGGAACGGAGCCCGTCAATACCGCAGGAATTGCTGACCACCAACCCCGAGGACATCCTCGACGACCCCGGCATCCACATTGTCGCCGAAGTCATTGGCGGGGACCAGCCCGCCACCCGCTACCTCAAGGATGCGCTGTCAAGCGGCAAGAACGTGGTCACGGCCAACAAGGAGGCGGTGGCCAAACACGGGCCGGAGTTGATGTCCCTGGCCCGGCGGAACCAGGCAAGTCTGCTCTTCGAGGCGAGTGTCGGCGGTGGCATCCCCATCGTCGGCTGCTTGATGAACCAGCTCCTCGCCAACGACATTCGCTCCATCCGCGGCATCATCAACGGCACCACCAACTTCATCCTCACTCGCATGGCCCAAGACCACTCCAGCTTCGACCAAGCCCTATCGGAAGCCCAGGCGCGCGGCTACGCCGAAGCCGACCCGACCAACGACGTGGAAGGCATCGACGCCGGGTACAAGCTCTCGATCCTGGCCTCCCTTGCCTACCACTGCCGCTTTCAACCGGAAGACATATACCGGCAGGGTATATCGTCCCTTGAAGCCAACGACTTCCGGTATGCGGGCGAATTGGGCTACGCGATCAAACCTCTCGCAATAGCCTCGTTCACTGCGGGGGCAGTCTGCGCCAGGGTGCATCCGGCATTGGTGCCATTGGACCATATGCTGGCCAAGGTGGACGGGGCGTACAATGCCGTGGAGGTCGAGGGGAGCCTGTGCGGGAACGTCCTGTTCCACGGCATGGGCGCTGGCAGATTCCCCACCGCAAGCGCAGTAGTCGGCGACGTAATTGAAGTGGCGCGGTCAATCGTTGGCGGGCCGGTGAACCCGTCAACCGCCATCGCATGGCCGGAGGCCGGGACCGATGGAGCTGCCCCGGTGGATACGGCGCTTGTGGACAGCCTTACTTGCAAGTATTACCTGCGGCTGACAGTGGCCGACCGGCCCGGCGTACTGGCCCAGATCGCGCGAGTCCTGGGCGACGGCAATATCAGCATCGCCTCGGTGATCCAGAAAGACAGCGACCCGGAGCAGCAGACCGCCGAGATCGTCATTACCACTCATCCCGCCCTGGAATCATCGGTCCAGAAATCCCTGGAGCAGGTGGGCGGACTCGACGTGGTCAGGTCGGTCAACAACCTGCTCCGGATCGAGGAATAGAGGCGGCGCGGAGAATGGCCGGGCAAAAGGCAGACCGGACCGGACCGCCACGTACTTGGAGAAGCTGATGGGCGTTGGAGTCTTGCACGCATACCCGGACTTCCTGCCCGTGACGCCGGATACCCCGTTGATTTCCATGGGGGAGGGCGATACGCCGCTGGTGCGGTCCCGGAGGCTGGGCGCGACCATCGGCTGCGATGAGCTGTACTTCAAGCTGGAGGGCTGCAATCCCACGGGTTCGTTCAAGGACCGCGGGATGGTGGTGGCGATGGCGAAGGCGCTGGAGGAGGGGAGCAGGGCGGTGATGTGCGCCTCTACCGGCAACACCAGCGCGGCGGCAGCGGCCTACAGCGCTTACTGCGACCTCCCGTCTTTCGTGCTCATCCCCAAGGGTGAGGTTGCGATGGGGAAGCTGGCCCAGGCCATGGCATACGGGGCCCGCATCCTGATGGTCAAAGGCAATTTCGACTCCGCCCTCAACCTGGCCAGGGACTTCACGGAGACTCACCCCGTGACCCTGGTGAACTCCCTCAACCCCCACAGGTTGGAGGGTCAGAAGACGGCCGCCTTTGAGATAGTGGACACGCTGGGCGGGTCTCCGGACTACCTGTTTATACCGGTCGGGAACGCGGGCAACATCACCGCCTACTGGAGGGGGTTCAAGGAATACCAGGCCGCAGGCCGGAGCGAGGTGCTGCCTGCCATGATGGGGTTCCAGGCAGAGGGCGCGGCGCCGATAGTCCGGGGAGCGCCGGTGGCCAACCCCCAGACCATCGCGTCGGCCATACGCATCGGGAACCCGGCAAGTTGGGACGGCGCAATCGAGGCGCGGGACAGTTCCGGCGGCGTCATAGACATGGTAAGCGACGACGAGATCCTGGACGCTTACCGGCTTCTGGCCTCCAGGGAGGGCATATTCTGCGAGCCGGCTTCGGCGGTGTCTTTTGCGGGACTGGCCAAGATGCACCGGAACGGGTTGAATTTATCCGGGCGCAGGGTGGTATGCGTCCTCACCGGGACAGGGTTGAAAGACCCCGACCTGGCGGTGCGGAGCGTGTCCAACCAGGCGACCGAAGTGGAGCCAAGCATTGAGGCTATCGAGGCGCTGACTCTGAGGGCCGGGTCCTCCACGGACATGCCGGTCGGCACCCTGTGACGGGCCCATGTCCTCAGACGTCAAGTCGCGCGTAAGAGAAGGCGACTCATCTTTAACCACCGGCTGATTGAACAGTCCATATCGGGCCTGCTGGAGGCAATCGGCGAAGACCCGGCGCGGGAGGGCCTCGAGGCAACCCCCGGGCGCGTTGCACGGATGTACGGGGAGTTGCTTTCCGGCACCGGGATTGACCCGGCGTCCGAGATTGACACGGTGTTCGAGGCCGATCATCAGGACCCGGTCCTTCTGGACAACATCCCCTTCCACTCGATATGTGAGCACCACATCCTGCCCTTCTTCGGCGCCGCCCGGATGGCGTACATACCCAACGGGAAGATCGCCGGAGTCAGCAAGCTGGCGCGGGCGCTGGACGTGGCAGCCCGCAGGCTCCAGGTGCAGGAGCGTCTCACCGGGCAGGTGGCGGATGCCATTGTACGGGCGCTGGACCCGGACGGAGTGGCGGTGGAACTGGTGGCAGAGCACATGTGCATGGCCATGCGCGGTGTGCAGAAGCCCGGCAGCCGGGTCACCACGACGGCGGTGCGGGGCCGGTTCGAGAGCAGCGGGGTAAGCCGGGAAGAATTATTGGCGCTGCTGCGACTGAGAACGTAGTCCCATGCCAACATGCTGGCTGGGGAGCGGCGTACAGGTCCGTCCCCGGAGGAGGTAGTCAATGGTCCCGTCCCCCCTCACGTCGTTCCAGGAGATAGAGTCCGAATGGGAAGGGGTGCTGTCTTCCTGCGCTGTGAACACCCTGTTTCTGACTCCCCAGTGGCAGCAGGTGTGGTGGGACACGTTTGGGAGCGGCAAAGAGATGGCGGGGTTTTACCTGCGTTCCCCGGAGGGCGTGGCAGCCGTAGCGTCGCTTACCCAGAGCGGGGACACTCTGGCCCTGCTGGGAAGTCAGGAAACCGTAGACTACAACGATTTCATGGTCCGTCCCGGATATGAAGCGCCGTTCTTTGACACCCTGCTGGGGCGGTTGGACGAGCAGGACTGGGGCACGCTGCGCCTGGACTCGCTGATCGAAACTTCCCCGACCCTGACATACTTCCCGGACCTGGCGCGGGAACGGGGATACTCGGTGCAGGTGGAGCAGGAAGACACTTCCTCCGGCATCGAGTTGCCGGCCACCTGGGACGAATACCTCTCCAGTCTTTCCAAGAAGAACCGCCATGAATTGCGGCGTAAGTTCCGGCGGCTGGAGGCGCTGCCCAACTGGCGTTGGTACTGCATCGCAGACCAGGAAGAGGTTGATGCCCGGCTGCCTGACTTCATCTCGCTGATGCGGATGAGCCGGCAGGAAAAGAGCGAGTACATGACCGGGGACAGGGAGAGCTTCTTCCACCGGATAACGTCGCGCATGGCCCAGTTGGGCGTCCTGCGGCTGTACTTCCTGGAGATAGACGGCCAGGCCGTGGCCACCAGCCTTTGCTTCGACTACGCCTCATCCCGCCTTCTCTACAACAGCGGGTACAACCCTGAGTTCGGCTACTACAGCGTTGGCCTGCTGCTGAACGCCCTGTGCCTCCGAAGCGCCATTGAAGAAGGCGGCGGAAGCGGGGTGGCGGCGGGATATAAACGTGAAGAAGGAGGAGGAAGCGGGGCAGCGGCCGGATATAAACGCATATCCTACTTCGACTTCCTCCGGGGGGCGGAGTCCTACAAGCACCACCTCGGCGGGAGTCCCCGCAACCTTTACCAGATGGTAGTGACGCGAGCGTGAAACTGAAGGCGGAAGCGGGGCGGCGGCCGGATACAATAGAGCGAGTCGCCCTCGTCAGCTTCCATGCCTGCCCTCTCGCGGCGCTGGGAGAGGGCAAGGCCGGCGGGATGAACCTCCACGTCCGCCAACTGGCCCGTTCACTGGGCAACCTCGGCATTGAGGTGGACATCTTCACCCGCGAACACGCGGAACCCCACGGCATTGCCCGGGAAATCTCCGGGAAGGCGCGGGTCGTCCACCTTCCGGCCGGGGACCTGGATACTCCGCTGGAGGAGTTGTACGACAGCCTCCCCGAGTTCAGAGATAGAGTCCTGGACTACCGGGTTGAGAAAGGCGTGGATTACCAGGCAGTACACTCTCATTACTGGCTGTCGGGGTGGGTTGGCCGGGAATTGTCGGCTGCGTGGCGCGTGCCCAATGCTATCACCTTCCATACCCTGGCCCTGGTCAAGATGAACTCCCGTGCCGGTGAGACGGAACCGGTGCAGCGTCAGGAAACAGAGCGGGAGTTGATGCAGTCCGCCACCCGCATAGTTGCCTACAGCCCCCATGAGCGCAATGCGATGGCCCACCTCTACGGCGCAGATGCCAGTAAAGTCCATCTCATCCCATGCGGGGTGGACCTTGACACCTTTCGACCCCTGGACCGCCGGAAGGCAAAAGCAAGGATCGGCTTGGGTGGGGAGAGGGCCCTCCTGTTCGTGGGCCGCATCGAGCCTCTGAAGGGCCTGGAACTGCTGATACGCGCCACTGCCGAGCTGAACGGCGCAGCGCCGGTACGCCTGATGGTAATTGGAGGCGGTCGCGAGGGAGACCCGGAAGTGGAACGAATGCGCGCGTTGGTCAATGACCTGGGGATAGAGGGGTCAGTGGACTTCGTAGGCCGGGTGGACCACGAGGAATTGCCCTTCTATTACAATGCCGCTGATGTCTGCGTCGTTCCGTCCTTCTATGAGAGCTTCGGGCTGGCCGCCCTGGAGTCGATGGCTTGCGGCACCCCGGTGGTAGCTGCCAGGGTGGGCGGACTCTCGACAATCGTGGAGCACGGACGGACCGGCTATCTCAAATCTTGGCGGTGTCCGGATGCTTTCGCCGGCTCACTGGAAATGATACTATCGAACAAGAGACTACAGCAGAGCATGGGCCAGGCCGCCCGGCGCAGGGCCGAGGGGATGAGCTGGGACGCCGTTGCCGCGCAGGTGGCTGAAGTCTACGAGTCCCGGTTGCCGACAGCCCCTCGGTAAGGCGGAGGAAAATTGGCTCAACTCTCAGATGATGCGGGGCCTCCATCGGAGGGACACCGAAGGGGGCCTTTACACCATGTAATCGTACATGTCGAGCGCAGACTGGGGGCGGGCATCCTCGTTCTGCTGCCCATTGGCATAACCATACTGGTCTTCAAGTTCTTCTTCGACCTGCTCGACCCTGTACTGGAGCAACCGCTGAGCTACCTGCCCGGTCCCCACATACCGGGCTTGGGATTTCTGGTCCTGATGGCGCTGGTGTACATCGCCGGGCTGGTGGCCGCGCACGTGATAGGCCGCAGGCTCATCGGGCTGGCCCACCGCCTTCTCGAATTCATCCCGCTGGTCAAGACTGTATACGGGACGACGCGGACCGCGGTGGAATTGATCTCCACGAACAGCAACCCGCGGTACTCCGCAGTGGTGCTGGTGGAGTTCCCGCGGCCCGGATGTCAGGCCATCGGCTTGGTCACCTCCCGGGTGGTCAACGCGGAGGGAGCGGAACTCCTTGCGGTATACATCCCCACCACACCGATACCGTCCTCCGGGTTCCTGATCATGATGCCCAGCGCAGAGGTCAAGCCCGCCGGCATATCGGTGGACGATGCGATGAAGGTGGTGATATCCGGAGGGATACTGGCTGGTACTGTATTCCCACAACATGAAGCCCTGCCAACCCAGGCTACCCAGGAAAACGGCGACGCCCGCAGGCCGGCATCAAACAACCTGCAGGCGGACTCCACTACGGACCAGCCTTCGGTGGTCAGCTAGGGTATTTTCCGAAGGCGATCCAGCCACCGCCGAGTGGCGGGCCGAATCCCGCGACTGCGGTCTCTGCCCTGACCGTCACCTGGCGCGGGCCTGCGCTCCCCCGCAACTGCTCGATGCTGTCGGTCCACATTGCGGTGCGAAGGCGGCCGGTCCCCAGGTTGCCGCCGCTGGAACTGAAGGGGTGGGGGCCTTCGACCCGTATGTCGTCAGCATAGAATTGGAAGGCGTCTCCCCGCTCTACCCCGTGCCACTGGAAAGCCTCAAGCCAGAACTGCGTCATCGTAGAGTAGCCGTCGTAGGGGTTGAATATGTCCACCTCGTCGGCGCTCAACCCGGAACCCTCGAACATCATTCTGGCCAGACGGTCAGTCTCCGCTTCAATCTCTTCCAGCACTGCCTGGGTGCTGCGGGTCCCCGCGCTGTGCTGGTTGTGGTTCAGTATGTACACGGGCGGCTGCTTCATGTCCCTGGCCCGCTCGGCGGTCGTGAACAGGTACGCGCCCGAGGCGTTGACCGGCCGGTCACAGTCCCACAATCTGAGCGGCTTCAGGATGTAGCGCGAGGACACATAGTCCTCGACGGTAAGCTGGGGTATGTTATGTGTGGCGTTGAAGCCCCAGGGAGTGAGCAGGCCGTTGCGGTGCTGGTTGACCACGAATGGAGCCATGTCGTCGTGGGTGCCGCCGTAACGGTGGCAATACTGCTGGTGGGGAAAGGCGTTGATGAAGTCGTTGCCGCCGTGGTTTCCCCAGGGCACCGTCCATTGCCTGTTGCCCCTTGCGTAGTCCTCGGCGTTCTCCCCGCCCCGGCGGTAGCGTCCGGCCAGGTTCCCGGTGGGGTAGATGACCAGGCAGGTTGTGCATAGACCGTCAGCAATGGCCTGCGATGCCAGGCCCAGCATCTCCCCGATGGCCGGAACGCCCGAGGGACAGAACTTGACGTTGGTCAGACCCATCTGTTTGACCAGCCATTCTCCGTTGATCAAGGTCAGGCCCCACTCGGAATCGTAGGGAGGGTCGAAGTAGGGACGGGGGGCCCATCTGCCCGCAGCGCCGCCGCTGGGACCGGCGATGTGAGAGTCGCAGCAGATGACGCCATCTATCTGCTCCGCGGTCACTCCCGCGTCGTCCATCGCACGCTGACAGGCCTGGATCGAGAACGCGCCCAGGGTCCTGTCCATCGTTTCGCCGTCCCAACGCCGGTCAATTTCGGAATGACCGAACCCGGCCACGGCCACCTGGCCGCGGTGGTCCCAGAGTCCCAGGCCTTCCCTGTTTCTTCTCCAGGAATAATCGCTAAGTGAAGTCATTGTCCGCCCTTTCTTGCATCCAGGATTCGCGCCCGCAGGAGCAGGCTATTCGGATACCACCCGCCACTCATGGATGAACTGGTCCGGAGCAACCTCTTCAAATACCACCTCGACGGCAGCGCCGATGGGCACTTCATCTACCGGCACTCCGGGGAGGTTGGAGTAGAAGTTGATTCCGGGATCTTCGTCCAGGTGGACCAGGACCAGGTTGTAAGGCTGGTCGGGCCTGCGCCGGTCCAGCCGCCCGTCCTCGATGACGATGGCGGATGAGATATGGCCCCTCCCGCTCACTTCTTTCCACTCCAGGCCTTCGGCAGAGCGGCACTGGCCGCAGGTCTCCCGCGGCGGATACTGCAACATGTCGCAACTGGTGCAGTTCTGGACCACGAGCCGGCGCTCGTTCACTGCGTCCCAGAAGGGCTTGCTCAACTCATCTGGCACGGGGATGACCTTCGGCATATCCTTCCTCCAGTGGGCTTGTGTTCCACAGTCGCATTCGCCGCGACAGACTGCCAAGTATGGCTGTCTCATAACCGGTTGGGAAGCCGTCTGGAGATTACAGCCTAGCCTCGTGGGATGTCAATGTCCGCCACCGGAAGCAGCGGAGACGAGTAGCCGGTAGTCCATGACACGTAGCCGAGGGTTGTCCTCCGGTTTGCGCCCGGTCGAATTTGACCCTCAAACCCGCTTCCTGTAGGATTGAACATGGTTCAAATTTCGGCTAATGTCCGGCGGTCCGGGCACAGCCGGGCTGGAGGGCAACCGCGTATGGAGGAGACCCCGGAACGAGTATTGGTGGTGGTCCCACACCCAGACGACGCGGAGTTCTGGTGCGCCGGTACGGTGGCGCTGTGGGTGCAGCGCGGCGCGGAGGTACACTACGTCCTCTGCACTGACGGCGGTAAAGGGACCACAGACCCCGGGGCCAGCGGGCACGAGCTAGGAGTCATCCGGGAGAGGGAGCAGCGTGAGGCCGCCCGGCTCCTGGGCGTCAAAGAAGTTGTGGAACTGCACCATCCTGACGGCGAACTGGACGACACCGGCGAGTTCCGTCGGGAGCTGGTGCGGCAGGTGAGACGGGTGCGGCCGGACGTCGTGATGTGTCCCGAGCCATACCGTAAGAATCTGGCCTGGCACCGCGACAACCGGATTGCGGGGCAGGTGGCGTTGGACGCCGTGTTCCCCTACGCCAGGGACCATCTCCACTTCGCAGAACTCTGGCGGGACGAGGGGCTGGAACCGCACAAGACCGGGACAGTGCTCTTCTGGGGCGCGGAATCTCCCAACGTCAACTACAACATCGGTGAATCACTGGACTTGAAGATCAAGGCGGTGATGGTCCACCAGAGCCAGTTGGAGGGCCGCTCGGCGGAAGAGGTGGAGACCTTCGTCAAAGAGATGGCCAGAGACGCAGCCTCAGACCAGGAATACAACTACTCCGAGTCCTTCCGCAAGGTGAACTTCCGCACGTAGGCAGAACAGAGTCGGTTGGCCGCCGAAGAGCGTTGACCCGGACGGGGCCGGGCCCCTACACCGGAGGACCCGACGGGTCTTCCAGCATCGCTTCCCTCAGCAGCGGCAGCGCGGGCGCACCGTAGGACAGCAGCCGGTCGTGGAATCCCTTCAGCGTGAAGTTGCCCCCCTGTTCCCGCCGGTAATCTTCGCGCAGCTTCATTATCATGAGCTTGCCCAGGGTGTAGTTCAGATAACCCGGGTCGAACGTCCCTCGAAGCGCCTCGCGGCGGGCGGGCAGTTCAGCCATGAAGGCGTTCTCCATGAAGTAGCGCGTGGCGTCATCGAGCGTCATCCCGCCGGTGTGCATTCCCAGGGAGCACATGTAACGGCAGTTGCGGACCAGGGCCTCCAGCAGCTGCGTGACCAGCAACTCCGGTTGGTCTGACCCGTAACCTCCTTCCAGCATCATCGCCTCGGTATAGTGCGCCCAACCCTCGACGAATGCGTAGGAGTTCGCCACCCGGTTTATCAGGGGAAGAGGATACCTGTAGCGGTTGTGTAGGTGGTGGACGAAGTGGCCCGGGTAGACCTCGTGGATGGAAACTATGCGGAGAGTGGAGTAGTTGAAATTGGAGAGCCATTCTTCCTGCTGCCGGTGAGTCCACTCCGGCTCCACGGGAGTCACATAGTAGAATGACTCGGTGGCCCTCTCCTCCAGCGCACCCGCTGAGTCCATAGCCGCGAAGGCATAGCGCATATAGGTTGGGGTCTCGACGACCAGGCAGCGGTCTTCCGACGGCACGGTGACAAGGTTCAAGTCAATTACGGACTGCCGAATCTCTTCCAGCATGTCCCGTGTCTCGGGAATCAGGGCCGATGCCGCCGGGTGATGAGAGCCGATTCCGGCCACGATTTCCCTCACGTCCCGTCCCGGGTCGATGGATGCTGTAGCATCCTTCAGACGCCGGAGGTTCTCGTTCAAATCAGCCTCCCCCAGGGACACCAGCATGCCCAGCGGAACATCGAGGGCCTCGCCGGTCTGCAGCATCGAGGAGTAGAGGTCAGGCCCGATGGCGAATCCGGGCTGCCCGTTGCCTCGCCGCTCCTGGAGCACCGATACGAACTGGTCCAGGGATGCGGCGGCGTTTTCCCTGGCCAGATCGAACTCCTCCTGCACATCCCGGAGTCCAACGTCCCCAGCGGCCCTGCCAAGGTCTACCCGGTAGAACCGCGCCATTCCCGAGTAACTCTCGATACTGGAGTCCAAGACCGGAAGCCCGATCTGCTCCCCAAGGGAATCGGCCATGACTTCCACGAACTCAGGGACTTGCTTCAGCGCCTGCGACACTGACCGGACGCGGTCAGGCAGGGGTGCGTAGTCCCGGTTGAGGTAGCCGCTCACGTCAAGGTGGCCCACCTGTCGGGTCGGGTTGTTCTCCAGATTCTTCATTTCGGTGATCGAGAAATGCTCCCGGCGGAGAAACAACTCCAGGAGACGATGGCTCAACCGCTCTTCAGGAGTCAGGGTTTCCGCGGCGAAGGTCGTTACTTCGGCAAGCCCACGGTTCAGTTGCGCAACCCGGCGGCGGAGACTGGTCGCAGACAGATCAGGCAAACGGCCGTCGTACTCATGCCGGCCAATGCGAGACCCGGCATTGGGATAGAAGTCCCAATACTCGCGCACCAACCGCTGGGACAGTTCATCGAGGGAGCGATAATCGCTGGCATCAGGCATTGTGACCGCCTGCCTCCCTGGGGATTGCGGGACTGTGGTTTGTAGGCGTCCGGCCCCTGGAACATATAAAGCCACACCAGGAAAAGGTCCCGGTTGGCCGGGTATCCCGGTGCGGCGGGCCTGCGGAGTCTGTAGGAGTCCGAAAGACTAGGAAGAGATTTCGCTGATCTGGATAGTCGGACGAATCTCGGTGTAATTGCGCCGGTCGCCCAGCACAGGCCCACCGGCCTCGATAAATGCCTGGTGCACCTCTTCCACGGTATTGAAAGTCATGTGAGCTATGGCCACCCAGGGCGGAGGCGCATTCGGATCGGTGGCGGATATGCCCTTGTCCTGCTCGAAGCTGACCATGCCGCGGGAGTCCAACTCCCGGTGGATGATTTCGCGGTGGGTGCTTGCAAAGTAGTCCCAATCGAAATTGGAGCCTTCCTCATTGGGATAGGCGAAGGTTACTCTGATCATAATCTTCCTCCTGCTGGCGCGCTGCGCCGGAGCGGCCGGCTAATGGTGTACCGCGGTCCCGGCGCCGCCTCCGGCCGCGATGGCCTCGCCGCTTATGGCAATCGACCGGGGAGATGCGAAGAAAGCCACGACGTAGGCCAACTCGCTGGCGTCGACGATGCGGTTGGTAGCGTTGTTGGCCGCCACCCTCGCTTCCACTTCCTCGACGGTTATGCCCTCACGTTGGGCCTGCGCCTCGTAGGCCGGGCCGCTCCGCTCGGTGCGGGTCGCGCCGGGGTGTATCAGGTTCACGGTGATGCCGGACGGCCCCAACTCCTGGGCAAGGTACTTGGTCAGATTGACCAGACCGGAGTTGCGGACACCGGCGCTGACGTTGGAGCCGGAGGAATTGCGGGCTGACAGGCCCCCGATATTGATGATACGTCCCCAACCGTTCTGGATCATGTGTGGGGCGACGGCCCGGGCGCAACGGAGATAACCCACGACCTTGGTGTTCAGATCGTCCAGCACGTCATCGTCTGAGATGGTCTCCAGCGGCCCCCTGGCGATGCCTCCTGGGGCGGCGGCATTGTTGACAAGGATGTCGATTCTGCCGAATTGCTGGGCGGCCTGGGCCACCATGGACTCAACCTGGGGCGTGCTGGTGGTATCGGCGGTGATGGGCACCACCTGTCGTCCCGTCTCCTCACCCAGTTCCCGCGCCGTCAACTCCAGGTCTTCAGGGTTCCGGGCACAGACCACTACATCGCAGCCGCAAACAGCCAATTCCCTGGCGATGGCCTTGCCGATGCCGCGGCTTGCGCCGGTCACGATTGCAATCTTGTTTTCCAGTTCCAGGTCCATGACACAATCCCCTTGGGCACTGATTTGGACGCAACCCAAGCCATTCTACACTACCGGGGCAAGTCTATTGCCAAAGGCGGGCGGATATTCCCAAGTCCGGCAAAGAGACTGGCATGAATCGGCCCGGACTGGGTGAGGGGCGACTGCTCCTCAATCGGTCCGGGCCCATCGTCTACCCCGGGAGGGACTGAATATGCTATTCGGCCGCTGGCGCCGGGGCCCCCTGGTCGGCCCGGCACCTTACGCAAACGTACCGGCTCCGGTCCTCCGGCAGGGTGTTCCGGTCCGCGTTGCGCTTCCGGTTACAGACCGAACAGGTAACCGACTCCATGACCGGTACCGGCTTCGCCGGAGCCGTGTTCACGCCCCTGAAACCGACATAATCCGGGTTCTGGGCTTTCAGCCTGCGGAATCGTTCCGCATCCTTACGGCGGCTCAACGCTCATCCTCCGGGGTCATGGATTGGTCAGGCAGCTACGCGACCTCGACGGCTGCGCCAGCCTCTTCCAGCTTGCCCTTGATGGTGTCAGCTTCTTCCCTGGGGATCCCTTCCTTGACTGCGGCGGGGGCCGACTCCACCAGTTCCTTGGCCTCACGCAGACCGAGGGATGTTACCTCGCGGACTGCCTTGATCACGTTGACCTTGTTGGGGCCGATCTCCTTGATACTGACCACGAACTCAGTCTTCTCCTCTTCGGCGGCGGGAGCGGCGGCTCCGGGTGCAGCAACCCCGGGGGCGGCGGCCACCGCAACGGGAGCCGCGGCGGTGATCCCGAACTCCTCCTCCAACGCCTTGACCATATCCGCCAGTTCCATGACGTTCATCTGCTTGATTGCGGCCAGGACCTCATCTTTGGTCATCGTTACTCCTCCTCAGAAATGTCAGAATCCAGGTTAGGTTGACGGCTGCTCCGATTCGAGTTGATCAATCCGCGCCAGCAGCAGTCCGCCCAGGTTTTGGAGCGGACCGTTCATAACGTTCGCCAACCGCTGCAAAGGGGCCTGCATTTGTCCCAGCAGCGACGCTACAAGCTGGGGCTGTGGAGGGAGTGTTGCCAAACGTTCCACCTGGTCCGGCGGAAGGGTATGGTCCGTTCCCAGCAGCGCCCCCCGGATAGCCAGGGCCGACCGGGTGGTGCGGATGTAGTCAGTCAACGTCCGCGCTACGATTTCGGGTTCCTCGTACCCGAAAGCCATGGCCGTTGGCCCCTCCACGATTTCCTTTGCATCCGGCCTTCCGGCGGCGTCACATGCCAGCTTCATCAGGTTGTTCTTGACAACCGTGAACTCTACCGAAGCGGATCGCATCCGTCTCCGCAGCTCCGTGACTTCGTTCACCGGCAACGCCGTGTAGTCCGTGGAAACCACTATGGAACACCGCTCCAGCTTGTCCTTGAGCTCGTTCACCCGGTCCACTTTCGCTTGTGTTGGCAACTTGTCCCCCAAAAATGAATCGTTCCCGCGCCACCCGTGATGACGCGAGAACGTCGCAAGAATTGCTTCCGGCTTCGGTCGCGCCTGGGCGGGTGGTCTTGACCTTTACTCCGGGATATCCCGGAACCCACCGTCTCGGGCGTGATTGGCAGCGTATTCGATTGTGCTGGAATTATACCAGACCTTGCGGAGTATATCCCACTCTATTCGGGAGGGGTCAAATTTTGCAATCCCGTGAGGTCGACGGAGATACTGGGGCCCATCGAAGAGGTCATATAGGCCGACCTCAAGAACGCGCCTTTGACCGCTGCTGGTTTGTCACGCATGATCGAGTCCATCAGCGAAGCCAGGTTGCCAATCAATTGGTCGTTCTCGAAACTGACCTTGCCGATGGGGCAATGGATGATGGCAGTGCGGTCCGTGCGGTATTCCAGTCGGCCTGCCTTCGCCTCGCGGATAACCCTGGGCAGGTCCTGGGGCTGCACCATGGTTCCTGATCGGGGGTTCGGCATGAGACCTCGGCGGCCCAACACGCGGCCCAACCGCCCGATCTTGGGCATAACCTGGGGAACGGCCAAGCCGACGTCGAAATCGGCCCAACCGCCCTCTACTTGAGCGATCAGGTCATCCTCTCCTACGAAGTCAGCGCCCGCTTCCCTGGCGATCTCAGCGGCCTCAGTGTCCGCAAATACCAGGACACGGACAGTCTTGCCCAGGCCGTGGGGCAGTGCCGCCACTCCGCGCACCATCTGGTCCGCGTGACGGGGGTCGGCCCCGGTGCGCAGGTGTAGCTCAACGGTCTCATCGAACTTGGCGGTTGAAAGCTCCTTGACCAGGCTGATGGCCTCTTCGGGCTGGTAAACGGCCTCGGGGTCCACCCTTTCGGCCACGGCGGCATAGCGCCTGCTGTGTTTAGGCACGGTCAATCTCCAACTACTTCAATGCCCATGCTCCGCGCGGTGCCCTCGATGATGTTCATCGCTTCCTCCACCGAGGGGGCGTTGAGGTCGGCAAGTTTCAGCTCCGCGATCTCCCGCAAGGCCTGGCGCTCCACGGTGCCCACGTTTCCTCGACCTGGATCGGTGGCGCCTTTCTCCACCGACGCAGCTTTTCTCAGCAGGTCAGATGCTGGAGGGGTACGAGTTACGAAGGTAAACGACCGGTCCTCGAACACCGAGATATGCACCGGGATTATGGTCCCGGCCTGTTCGGCGGTGCGGGCGTTGTATTCCTTGACGAAGCTCATGATGTTGACCCCGTGCTGGCCCAATGCCGGGCCCACGGGGGGAGCGGGGGTCGCCTTCCCCGCGTCCAATTGCAGCTTGATGATCGCCCTTAGCTTCTTTGCCACTGGCGGCTCCTAGATCCTTTCCACTTGCAAGAAGTCCAGTTCCACGGGGGTCTCCCGGCCAAAGAAGGAGACCAGCACTCGGACCTTCCCCTTGGCGTCGTCGACGTCGCTGACGGCGCCAATAAAGTCCACAAATGGGCCTTCGGTTATCCGGACAGTCTCGCCGGTGGCCAGTCCTATCCTGATACGGGCCGGCCCGGCTTCCACCTGGCGGAGAATGTCCTGAATCTGCCTGTCCTCGAGCGGCACAGGCTTCGGTCGGCTGTCCGACTCGTCCTCGCTGGAGACGAATCCGGTTACCCCCGGCGTATTGCGCACGGCATACCAGCTTTCGTCGTCCATAGTCATCTCGACCAGGATGTAGCCGGGGAACAGCTTGCGCTTCTCGGACCGGCGCTTTCCGTCCTTGAAGATCACTTCGTCTTCAGTGGGCACCAGCACCTGGAAGATCCGGTCCTGCATGTCAAGGCTCTGGACGCGCAGGTCGAGATTGCGCTTGACCAGGTCTTCCTGTCCCGAATAGGTGTGTACGATATACCAGCGGCGGGACTCGTCCTCGATCTCCAACTGTCGTTCAATAGTCATAGTCGTCCTTCCCAAACCCTGGGCTTCGGCCCTCCGCGGAGAGTGCTGCCCGAGGCGTCCGGGATGTTTAGAGCACGAAACGGCTGAAGGTCTGGCTGAACAACTGGTCCAGGCCACCCAGGAAGAAGGCGGCGACCACTGACAGAGCGATGACCACCATAGTCAATCGCGCTGTCTCCTCCCGGCTGGGCCAGACCGCCTTGCTCAACTCAGAAACCGTTTCCTGCAAAAACGAGATTGGGCCGACCCGCCCCGTGACCCTGGGCGCCGCAGGCCGGGACCCGCGGGTTGAAACCCTGGCCATAGCGCTACCTCACCTCGCGGTGAGTCTTGTGGCCCCGGCAGCGCGGGCAATACTTGCGCAGTTCGATCCGCTGGGGATCGTTGCGCCGGTTCTTCACGCTGGTGTAGTTGCGCTCGCGGCAGTCGCCGCACTGCATGGTGATGATCTGACGGATGTCCGCTGTCTTTCTTGCCATCTTCTAATCCAACACTTTGGTGATTACGCCAGAACCGACGGTCCGCCCGCCTTCCCGGATTGCGAAGCGCATCTGCTCCTCGATAGGGACAGGAGTGATCAGCGAGATAGTCATGGTCACGTTGTCTCCGGGCATGACCATTTCCACGCCATCGGGCAGGACCACTTCCCCGGTGATGTCGCTGGTACGGATGTAAAACTGGGGCTTGTACCCGGTGAAGAAGGGGGTGTGCCGCCCGCCCTCCTCCCGGCTCAACACGTAGACCTCAGCCTCTGCACGGGTGTAGGGGCGCATGGACCCCGGCTTCACCAGCACCTGGCCGCGCTCCACTTCGTCCCGGTCCACGCCGCGCAGCAGGACGCCGACCGCGTCCCCGGCTTCGGTTATGTCCAGAGTCTTGTGGAACATCTCCAGGCCGGTGGCCACCGTCTCGCGGACGTCGCCGAACCGGATGATCTCAACAGGCTCGCCCTGCTTTAGCTGGCCGCGCTCGACGCGGCCGGTCACAACCGTGCCCCTGCCCTTGATTCCGAAAACGTCCTCGATGGGCATCAGGAACGGTCGGTCTGTGATCCTCTGGGGCACGGGGATGTAGTCGTCGAGGGCGCTCATCAATTCCATGACGCTCTCTTCGTACTCGTCCTCACCCTCTAGGGCCTTGAGGCCGCTGACCCGGACGATGGGAGTGTCATCCCCGGGGAAGCCGTAGGCATTCAGGAGGTCGCGGACCTCCAGTTCCACCAGCTCCAGCAGCTCTTCATCGTCCATCATGTCCACCTTGTTCAAGGCCACCACGATCCGGGGGACCTCCACTTGGCGGGCCAACAGGATGTGCTCCCGGGTCTGGGGCATGGGGCCGTCGGGAGCGCTGACCACGAGGATTGCGCCATCCATCTGGGCGGCGCCGGTAATCATGTTCTTGATGTAGTCGGCGTGACCGGGGCAGTCCACGTGGGCATAGTGGCGAGTTTCCGTCTCATACTCCACGTGGGCGATGGCGATGGTGAGACCGCGGGTCTTCTCTTCAGGAGCGTTGTCGATGCTCTCCAGGGAACGCATCTCAGACAGCCCCCTCTTGGCCAGCACATTGGTAATGGCTGCGGTCAGGGTCGTCTTGCCATGGTCCACGTGGCCGATGGTTCCCACGTTGACGTGGGGTTTGGACCGGTCGAATCGCTGCTTGGCCATCTTGGGTTTCTTCTCCTTAGATTTGTACTGGAACCCGGACCTGGTTTGGATGGAGCCCAGAGGCGGGATTGAACCGCCGACCCCGTTCTTACCAAGAACGTGCTCTACCGCTGAGCTATCTGGGCCTGTTCGCGCTTGGGTCCCTTTGCCTGGTCCTGATTTTATATATGGTGGAGGGGGCAGGATTCGAACCTGCGAAGCCCTTCCGGACGCCAGATTTACAGTCTGGTGGCTTTAACCACTCACCCACCCCTCCATTTTGACCTGGGTCTCGGCCCTCCGCCACGTTTGGCGGGGCCGTTCTCCTATCCTCTGGAGAGCCCCAGAGGGGATTCGAACCCCTAACCTGTCGATTACAAGTCGACTGCGCTACCGTTGCGCCACCGGGGCGGAAATAACCCTGGTCGGCAGGCATACTTCAAGATGGTCCCCTTGCTGAGACCATCTCTCTGGATGCGCCTGCGTCCTTGAAATTATAGAGACTAAGGAAAGTGAAGTCAATCGCAGCCTGGTGGCCGGACAGGGCTTTTCAAAGCCACACTTGGTGCGCAGGCCCCTCGCCCGCACCCAACCAACTGGCATTCCCTCAAAGCCCGTTCCCGTGAAAACGGAGAGGGGAACGGGAATCCGCATTCCCAACTTCGAGTCTGCACTCAAATACCAGAGCGGACGGCAAGAGCTGAATAACCTTGCGGTCGTCCTCCCATATTTGCGCAGGGATTGACAGCGTAGCGATGTATATGCCATATTCGCCGCTAATATTCAATATGACGTATGTCATCAACGTTGAGAACACGATAAATGCTTAAAATCGTCAGATATGTGGACGTTTGAGTTAGCAAGTTGGTTCTCATGAATCGTTGACATGTAGACGAAATCAACAACTATATGTTCGGAGGTATTCCGTGACTCGATTGAAATGGTTGCTACTCCCGTCAATAATCGCACTGGTCTTTGTGCTGGCCTGCGGAGGCGCCGCTGAAGCGCCGCCGGCGGCGCCGACAACTGCCGCAATGTCCGAGGCAGCGCCAACCAAGGCGATGGAAGCCGCCCCCGCGACTACTGCGGCTATGGCTGCCCCGACACAGGCGCCCGAGGCGACCCAGACCGCCGAGGAACTGAAGGTCCCGTTTACCGTGGTGCCCCAGGCCCAGCCAACCGCGGCCCCGGAAGCCATGTCGGACAGGCCGCCGATAGTGCCGCCCAGGGCCCAACGCTCCGAAGCCCAATACGGCGGCACCATGAAGATCGGCTACTTCCGCAAGGCCGCGAACATGGACGGCATCAGGAGCAGCGGCAGCTTCGACCGGATATACCTTCATCTTTCCAACGAGTACATGATAACCCTGGACCGGGAAGCCAAGTACGACCCCAAGGAGTCGCTGGCCTACGCCTTCGAGATACTGGATGACGGGCTTCGCGTCCGCTTCCACATCCGAGAGGGAATCCAGTTCCATCGCGGCGCGGGCGAGCTGAAAGCCAATGACGTGGCCTTCAGCCTGAACCGTGTCCGCGACCCGGACTCCGGCGAGGGCGGTCAGAAGTTCTGGGCCGGAGTGAAGAATGCCCAAGCGGTGGACGACTACACGATGGACCTGCATCTGCACCAGTTCGACGGTCTCATCATTGCCAAGCACCTCTTCACCTACACCGACTACATCCACTCCGAAAGCTACTGGAACCAGGTGGGCGCCGACGAGCACGTCAGCCTGCCCGCTGCCACCGGCCCCTTCGTGGTCGATTCGTGGGACCCCGGAGTCGGGATCAACCTGAGCAAGCACCAGGACTACTGGAAGGAAGGTCGCCCCTACGCCGACGCTGCGGAGATGCGGGTCATCACCGAGACCCGGACCCGCCTGGCAGCCCTCCAGACCGGCGCATTGAACGTGGCCTGGCTCCAGGCCGAGATGGTCCCGGCAGCCAAGGACGACCCCGACATTCGGGTATGGTCCAGGCCGGGAGTAGGCTGGGACGGCTGGTACTGGTCCACCGGGCTTCCCCCTTACGACGACATCCGCATCAGGACGGCCCAGATCAAGGCCGTTGATCGCAAGGCTGTCAACAACTCCATCTACCTTAACACCATGAATAACCACAACGCCTTTGCCTACGATCCCGCCTCCTCGCCCTTCGGGGTAGACCTCACCGACCTCTGGGAAGGCAAGATGAAGTACGATCCCCCGGCGGCCAGGGCGTTGGTGGAAGAATACGCCGCTGAGAAGGGCCTCTCCCTGCCTCTGACCATCAAGGGCGTCTGCGAGAGAAGGCCCGACCGGCAGCAGTATTGCGAGTTCCTGCAGGCCGCCTGGGCTGAAGTAGGGCTGAAGTTCGAGTTCGACATCGTGCCCGCCGCCGCCGACCGGGGCCGCGTGATGCTGGAGTGTCAGACCCATGTCACCCAGACTGGCTCCACCATGAATCCTCTCGGCACGTCGCTGGAGGCTCTGGCATCCTGGCACACCAACAACTTCGCCGCGAACACATGCAAAGACAAGGGACATGGCCACGGACCCGAAAACCAGGCCATCCAGGACGCTCTGGACGCCGAGTTCCTGAAGGCCCAGGCCACTACCGACCCGGACGAGCAGGCCGAAGCCTACAAAAACGCCCAGAGAATCGCGTTGGAAAACGCCTGGATTTACAACCCGTCCATGCACAGGGTCAACTATATGGGCTGCCATATCCCCACCACCGGCGGATGTGACGAGAATCCTTTCTGGGCCCACGGCTTTTGGCACAGCCAGGACTTCTGGGTGAAACAGAACTAGAGAAACCATCCCGGAAGTGTGATAGACCCGGCTCGATAACCGCCGTCGCCAACCCCCACAGGCGGACAGGGGCGACGGCGTCATCATCCGGTAGACGAACTACCAGCGCCGCACAAGTCTCGGGGGACGGATCCAAGATGTGCGCACCGGCCCCCCACCAGGTATGGGGCGACGTTCTCAGAGGGATTCAGATATGAAAACATACCTGGTCCGGCGTACCCTAAACTTGATCCCGACGTTGATCATCGTGAGCATGATAGTGTTTGCGATGATCCGCATTCTGCCCGGCGACCCGGTATATACCTTGGCGGCCACCGAAGAGTCCGAGGGTACCGAGATCGACCCGGAACTGTACGCCCGGCTCCTGGAAGAGTACGACTTGGACAAGCCAATCGTCGTCCAGTACGGGCTGTGGGTATGGGGAGTATTCCAGGGTGACTGGGGTTCCTCTCTATTCAGCCGCCAGGCCGTCCTGCCTCAGATCCTGCCGCGCCTGGGCTTCACCCTGCAACTGGCGTTTCTCTCCTGGATTTTCGGAATCTTGATGGGCGTATCCCTTGGCATTGTCTCCGCTCTCAAGCGCAACACGACCCCGGACATTGCCGCGACTACATTCGCCATGATGGGGGTAGCTCTGCCCAACTTCTGGCTTGGACTGGTGCTGATCGTCGTGTTCGGCGTCTGGCTGGGCTGGCTCCCCATCTTCGGCTACGTCAGCATAGTGGATGACCCCTGGGGGTGGTTCCTGCGGATGGTCATGCCCGTGATAACCCTCGGCACCGCGCTGTCCGCTACCCTCATGCGCCAGACCCGCTCCGCCATGCTTGAGGTGCTGGAAGAAGACTACATCCGCACCGCTCGCTCCAAGGGTCTCCAGGAGCGGAGCGTCATTGGAGTTCATGCGCTCAAGAACGCGCTGCTCCCTGTGGTGACCGTCACCAGTTTGCAGCTTGGCGGCTTGATCGGGGGCACGCTCATCACCGAGTCTGTATTCGCCCTCCCCGGTGTGGG
This sequence comes from Dehalococcoidia bacterium, assembly GCA_034422355.1. Taxonomy (GTDB): domain Bacteria; phylum Chloroflexota; class Dehalococcoidia; order Lucifugimonadales; family UBA3495; genus CATOSP01. The sequence continues at coordinate 61,018 of DAOUJS010000066.1, forward strand.
CAAGTTCATCCTTGATGCGATCATTGAGCAGGACTACCAGGTCTTTCAGATGGGTATGCTGGTCATAGTCCTGGGGGTAGTATTCGCCAACTTCCTGGCGGACATTTTGTATGCGTACTTGGACCCCAGAATACGGTACGAATAGCAGTCCCCGCCCTAACACCGTCATTCCCGCTTTCGCGGGAATCCACGATGCCCTGCGGATGGTGGGACTTGTAGACACTCCCCGGTTGGCAGGAGGATGCAAGTGGAGGACATAACCCTACGCCAGAGCGGCGGCCTGCGGGAAGCGGCCAGGGAGTGGGGGCCCGTGGTCGTCCTGCGGGAGATGCTGCGGCTCCGCCTGGCCAAGTTCGCGCTGACAATAATCGCCATCACCGTTATTGCGGCGGTCTTCTCGCCCCTGCTGGCCCGCCACGACCCGGAAAAGATGGACCCCATGAACAACCTGTCTGCTCCCACCGGCAAATTCTGGATTGGGTCCGACCGCTTGGGCCGCGACCAGTTGAGCAGGCTGATCTACGGGGCGCGAATCTCCCTGATTATCGGGGTTGGCAGCGTAGCCCTCTCCGTGGTTGCTGGCGTGGCCATAGGCACTGTTGCGGGCTTCTTCGGACGCTGGTGGGACGAAGTGCTGATGCGGTTCGTGGACGGCCTGGCGTCCATACCGGGGTTATTGCTGGCCCTGGGTTTGGTGGCCGTCACCGGCGGCGCGGTTCTCAATGTGGTGCTGGCTATTGCCATCACCGCGACCCCGGCCAAGGCTCGTCTCATTCGTGCCCAGGTGTTGTCAATCAAGGAACGTGACTATGTGATGGCCGCACGGTCCATCGGCGCGCCAAACTCGCGCATGATACTGCTCCACATCCTCCCTAATTCCTTCGCTCCCATCATAGTGGCGGCCACATTGAGTCTGGGAGTTGCTATAATCGCCGAGGCGTCCTTGAGTTTCCTGGGCGTGGGTGTCAAACCCCCAACGCCCACCTGGGGAGGGATGTTGCGCCACGCCTTCGAGACCGTCGAGCGCGCCCCCTGGCTGACCTTCACCCCCGGGGCCGCGATTTTCCTGCTGGTGCTGGCCTTCAACTTCGCCGGCGACGCGCTTCGGGACGTCCTCGACCCCAGGCTGCGCAACACTCGATAGGGAGACCTCTCGCACTGTGAAGATCGTCCTCCGGCTGCTTCTGGGTATAGTCCTGGGCACGGTGCTGGCAGTCGGAGGCTACTTCGTCGGCTGGTATACCGCCTTCTCCGTACCCGCCGGTTCGCCCCGAATGCTGTTGCTGGTCCTCCCCGCCGGTATAGGCGGCGGCGTGGGCAGCTTCCTCGGCTGGTGGCTGGACCTGGACGGCGACTCGGACCGGAGCAAGCTCTTGACCGTGGCTGTCCTGGCCCTGGCAATCGCCTTCGCCGTCGGGGGTGCCTGGGGCGGCTACGTGTACGGCGAGTCAGTCGAGGGAACGAGGGTCTGGCGACACCCCACCACTCAGGCCATTCTCAACGGCACGGTAATCGCCAGCAATGGCGCGCTCCTCATTTGGCACATCGGCGCAAGGCTGCTGCACCGCCCTCCGGCGCGTGAGCCGGAACCATCTGTCATGCAGTCCTTCAGGCCTTCCCAGCCGGGGTCCCGGAACACTGAGAACACGGACTGACATGCACCGGTAATCGGCAGCGCTATCGTCGCCATCACCCGAAAGCCGATGTCCTGGTGCAGTCTCCTGGACAATGTGCTGGAAAGACACCACCCTCACGCATCGCCCAAATTGCAACCTGCCTGATTTCATTCCCGCATCCAACCCTCATTCCCGCTTTCGCGGTAATCCACCTCCCGCCGTCGAATGACTGGACTACTCGGGCCGGAACGCTTCCTTGCGAATGCCCGTTGATGCTACATTGGTTGGGGAACCGCTGCATTACCCCGCCTCAAGGGAAACTATGCCAGTCCTGAACGACGTACACTCCAGGCTCAACGCCTCGAACATGGCCCATGTCGCGGCGCCGGACAGTCCCGCGGGAGTATCCGGCGTCATCCTGGAAGCACGGGAGAGGGGGATTCCGATGTGTCCAGCAGGTTCCCGGCACTCGATGGGCGGTCAGCAGTTCCTCAATGGAGGGGTGTCACTCAGTTCAGAGGGTCTGAGGCGTATCGGCCCGTTGGACCGGGACTCAGGAACGGTATGGGTCCAATCGGGAGTCACCTGGCCTGCTCTGGTCGAATGGCTTTGCGAGGAACAGCGTCGGGAACCTCGGCAGTTGTCCATTATCCAGAAACAGACAGGCGCGGATGCTCTATCCTTGGGCGGCGCGCTTTCGTCAAATATCCACGGAAGGGTGCTGGGACGCAGTCCAATCGTGGCCGACGTCGAGTCGTTCCACATCACGACGGCGGACGGAAATAGGGTGTTGTGCAGCCGCGAGGACAACCCGGACCTGTTTCGACTGGCCATCGGAGGCTACGGGTTATTCGGGTTTATCGACGACATCAGGCTCAGACTTCAGGAACGTGCAACCCTGGTCAGACGTGTGCGGGAGACCAGTTTGGACAACGTGGTCGCAAGCCTGGAAGAGCAGACCAGGCAGGGAGCAACCTACGGAGATTTCCAGTTCAGTACGGACGAATCTTCGGTCAAGTTCATGGCCGAGGGGATCATGTCAACCTATACGCCGACCTCCGGCGAGGAGATACCGGCGACGGACCGGCTGGGCCTAAGCGCCGAGGACTGGTCGAGGCTCTACGTCCTGGCCCACACCGACAAGGCCAGGGCCTATGCGGAATACCGCAACCATTACTTCCGGACTGACGGGCAGGTCTACTGGTCCGACGAGCATCAATTCAGCCCATACCTGCCCGAGGCGGGAGATATGCTCTACCGGAGTATGGGCCGGAGTTTGGGATGGAAGACCTACGCATCGTTGATGATCTCCGAGCTTTACGTCCCCAGACCCCGGTTTGTTGAGTTTATGGAAGCAGCCCGGAGGTCCCTGCTCTCCTACCATGCGGACTTGGTGTACGGGACCGTCAGGCTCATCGAGGCCGAAGCCGAAACCCTGCTCCGTTGGGCGCGGCGGGACTACGCTTGCGTAATCTTCAACCTGCTGGTGGAACACTCGCCTGAAGGGATAGACCGGGGCCGCGCCCAGTTCCAGGCGCTGATTGACTGCGCCCTGGCTGAGGGTGGCTGCTACTACCTGACCTATCACCGTTGGTCGCGGCAAGACCAGGTGGAAACAGCCTATCCGGAGTTCCGTGAGTTCCTGCGCCTGAAAGAACGACATGACCCCGGTGGGGTGTTCGCCAGCGACTGGTACAACCACCACCGGGACATGTTCGCCTGACCTCGCGGCTCAGTCCTGCATCTTGTCCGGGGTCAGCAGCTCCAGGAACTCGATGCGCTGGCTTTCGATGAACTCCCGTGCCTGAGCGCCCACCTGCAACGCCTCCCTGGGGATGTCGTTGCCGCCGCGCATGGGCGACATGATAGCCTCGTCGGTCCACTCCAGGACTACAATGTCCTGGTCTCCGGGTAAGGTGTAGCCGTTGAACGCCACGCGGAACTCGCCGCGATGTCCGGCGTCGTGGTAGATTTGGACCTGCTTGTGCACCAGGCTCGCAACACGCCGAGCCTCGCCGGGCTTGGTCTTGTATACTCTCCGTATCAGATACATGCTGTTCTCCTAAAAAGTGAGTCGATTGCGTCAGACACGTCGTACATTGTACAGCTAATGGAGACGGGGCTGGCAAGACCGGCCACCTGCACGGGAAATAAGACTTCGAGGTGAATCGTATGGAATTCAGAGACTACGAGCGGTTCGTTCAAAACAACCACCGGGGGGTCATAACCACGTTCCAGAGGAACGGTGCGGGCCACAGCAGTATAGTGGTCTGCGGCGCGTATCAGGGGAAGGCCGCATTCGTCATTGTTCGCGGGACCTCGGCCAAAGTCAGGAACCTTCGGCGCGACAACCGCTGCACCGTGATGGCGGTGGCCGATGATTGGCGCAGCTTCGCCGTGGTTGAGGGAGAAGCGGAGTTGAAGGACTACAGGAACACTGACCAGGAAGCAATGCGCGTGGAGTTGCGGGAGGTGTACCGGGCCTGCGGCGACAGCGACCACCCCGACTGGGAAGAATACGACCGGGCAATGGTGCAACAGGACGCCGTGATCGTGTTGGTGACTCCCCAGCGGGTCTATGGGATGATCCGGTAAGGCCAGTCTGTTCCCAGCGGGAAAAGAGACACGGCCATAACAGTAGCGCGGCTCCGGGCGGGAGCATTGCTTGACACCGGATAGCCCCTTTGGTACAAGGAATCTACCGGACCCCTACGGCCGTGCGGTTTGACGGGCAGGCCTCTCACATGTGCAGGAGACGTTTCCATTCCACATAGACCGCACGAGCTCTGATGGAGGCGACAGATGGGCGAAATACTGGGCATTGGACTTACCCACTACCCTGGCCTGATAGCCCCCGACGAAAACCGGGCGTTTCCACTGACCCGAACCCTCAAGAGCGACAGTCTGCCCGCGGAGTTGAAGAACCCGGCCAACTGGCCCGAGGCCATGCGCATCGAGTACGGCGAGGATGAGGGTGTTGCGTCGTCACGCATCCACAGGCAGCGGCTGGTTGACGGGTTCCGAAAGCAGCGGGAGGAACTGGACGCTTTCAACCCGGACTTCGTGGTTATCTGGGGCGACGACCAGTACGAGAACTTCAAGGAGGACATCATCCCTCCGTTCTGCATCCTGGCATACGACGACATCGAGTGCCGTCCCATGATGAACCGGGACGGCAGCGCGAGGGACAACGTTTGGGGTGAACCGGGGGACAAGGTGTTCAAGTACCAGGGACACCCCGGCGCCAAGGCGCTGGTGAGCGGCCTGATTGACCAGGGCATAGACATGGCGTACGCATACAAGCCCTTGCATGAGCAGGGCGGCCTGGGCCACGCCATCATCAACACCCTGCTCTACCTGGACTATGACCGCAAGGGCTTCGACTATCCGGTGGTCCCATTCCTGGTCAACTGCTACGGCAGCAAGGTCATCCGCAACCGGGGCGGCGCGGTGGAGTACGGTACGGAGGACGACCCTCCCGGCCCGTCGCCCAAGAGGTGCATGGAGGTCGGAGCGGCGACCGTCCGGGCGTTGAAGGACTCACCGTGGCGGGTTGCGTTGATTGCGTCCTCCAGTTGGTCTCACGCCTTCCTAACGAGGAAGAACAACCTTCTCTACCCGGATATCGAGTCAGACCGGGCGCGGTTCGAGGAACTGAAGGACGGGGACTACGACGCCTGGCGGCGGCTATCCACAGGCCAGATAGAAGAGGCAGGCCAGCAGGAGATGCTCAACTGGATGTGCCTGGCCGGAGCAATGGATGAGTTGGACCGGAAGCCGGAGATACTGGACTATATCGAGACTTACGTGTTCAATTCCCAGAAGTGCCTGGCCCTGTTCAAGCCGTAACACCAAGGCACCCTCGGCAATACAGCCATAGGCGGCATCCAAGTACAGGTAGAAGGCCCCGTACACATCCAAGGCCCCGCTCGTGGAAGCGGGGCCTTTCCTATTCAATCTACAAGCAGTCCCGGCAGCCACAGGGCCGGGATGCACGGTTGGGGGCTACTCGTATGGCTGCAACTGAATTTCGTGCAACTGGGGGATAACTTCCTCCCCAAGAAGCTGGATGGAGCGCATCACATCAGCGTGGGCCATGTCGCCTTCGTTGCCGTAAATGTGCAGGTAGCCGGGGCTGAGCCGCTGGATGACCTCGGTCAACTTCCGAGCCACCGTGTCAGGGTTGCCGACTATGATGTTGTTCACATCCTGCAACTGCTGGTAGCTGAAACCAATGCCAAGGCCGCCGCCGCCGGCCACGTTGCCGGTGGGGCGTTGGGCCTTGACGTTGACCGCCTCACGGGACTGGTAGCCAGGCGGGTCATTGTGCTCCATCGGGCCGCGCTGGCGGTGTCCGATGGTCCACATGAACTTCTCGCCGATCTCGATGGCCTTTTCATCGGTGTCGGCAACCAGGCATCTGAGCAGGTAGCCGAAGTGTTCCGGCCCGGGCTGGTAGCCCACATCATGGGCCGTTTCGATGTATACCTGCTTCAGCCATTCTGTCGTGTCTACCAGGGCGCCCAGGTTCATGTAAGGGTGTCCGTGCCTGGCTGCCCAGACGACGCTTTCGGGGCTGCCGGTACCGGGGAACCAGATGTCCGGGTGAGGCTTCTGCATGGGCACGACCCAGGGGTTGACCACACGGTACTGGTAGTACTTGCCTTCATACCGGAATGGGCCGGGTTCGGTCCAGCACTTGATGATGAGGTCGTGGGCCTCCTCGAACCGCTCCCGGTTTTCCGGCGGGGCTATGCCTCCCTGGAGGGTCTCCACGGCGGTGCCCCGAACGAATCCGGAGATGATCCTGCCGCCGGAGTAACAGTCCAGCATGGCAATCTCTTCGGCCATGCGAATGGGGTCGTTGACCGCGATGACGTTGCCCAGGATGGCGATCTTGGCCCGCTTGGTGACCTTGGATATGACGGCGGCGTCGAGATTCACCGACGGCTTCATGCACCAGTATGAAGCGTGGTGTTCATTGCTCATAATGCCGTCGAACCCCACCTCATCGGCCAGAGCGTACTGCTCGTGGTACTGGTTATACAGGACGCTGGCCCTGGCGGGGTCGAAGTAGGTGTTGGGGAAACCGAGGCGCCCCGACTCGTACTGCTCAAGGTCCTCGTCGGTGACGTGGCCGTAGGGTTGCTCAGTGAAATAATAGACTTCAACTTTGTCCGTGGGCCGGGATAGCTGGTCAACCATCAGTCCCTCCTTGTGATTGGCGCTGGCTGAATGGTCCAGGGCGAGCTAAGGTCGCGGGAAACAGGATGGCAATCGACTGGGCCTCATCAGGGTCGAATCCTGCCGCGCACGCCCATTATAGGGGCAGTCCCACACCGTATCAACAGCCGAGGAGATACCTGGCAGCGTCCCGAATCGGGTGGTACAGCCTGCTTCCGCAGAGTGATGGGTCAGGGACCCCGACCAAGACCGGTCATTTTCTCGCGTCCCTGGGATTGGAAAGAGCACGCATAAGAGACACATTCCCCCAGAGTTCCTCTGACTCCAACTTCCTACAGGGAATACGTGATAGTAAGGTGCGCTCGGGCCTGGAAAGGACCAAGTGTCAGGGAACCAGGCCACCCAAATGGAACGTTACAGCTATAGATGGCCATCTCCAGGTTACGCCTATGCGGTCGCTGCGCTTTTCGGGCGTTATATTCGCAAGTGTGACAAGGCTATCGCCGTTGTAGAATGGGCATGGTCCTCGAAAGGCCATTACACCAAGTATCATCACGGATAGACTGCCAGGAAAGGACAACAGCATGGCGCGCGAAATTCCGTCGGAAGCTAGAGTTTTGGAATGGATGAACTCGCTCAGCAATTGGGGACGCTGGGGCGCGGGCGACCAATTGGGATGTCTTAACCTGATTACTCCCGCCAAGCGCAAGCAGGCCGCTGCGTTGGTGCAGGACGGCGTATCGGTTAGCTGCGCCCGGCCAATCGTGACCGATATGACCGCCGACGTAACATACCAGGTGCAGCGTTTCATGGTGGACAGCGGCGAGGGCAGGGACACCGACCCGCCGGAGCGCAAGCTGACCCGGCGGGGAGCAGCCGAGTTCATCGGGATGGTGTTTCATGGGCAGACCATCACGCACATCGATGCGCTGTCACACTATTCATGGGAAGGCAAGCTCTACAATGGCCAGCCCGCCAACCGGATAACGTCGAGGGAAGGGGCGCAGACCCACTCCATCGAACCGGCGGCGGCCAACGGCATCGTCACCCGCGGGGTGCTGCTGGACATCCCGACAGTGCGGGGCGTGCCCTGGATGGACGCCACGGACCCGGTGATGCCCGAGGACCTGGAGGCGGCGGAGCAGGCCCACGGCGTCCGGGTGGAGGAAGGGGACGTCCTGCTGGTGCGGACCGGCAACTATCGCAAGCGATTGGACACAGGGCCCGTTCCCGGTTCGGAGCCGATGACGGCCTGCCAGGTAGCCTGCACTCCCTGGTTCAAGGAGCGGGGCGTGGCTATGCTGGGCACAGACACGTCCAACGACTGTCGGCCCGGGCACTACGCGACGATAGTATCACCGACTCATACTATGTGCCTGGTAACGCTGGGCCTATGGCTGATCGACAACGCGAACCTGGAGGAGTTGAGCGAGACCTGCCGGGAGCGGGGCCGCTACGAGTTTATGTTGACTCTTGCACCACTGAAGCTGCGCAACGTGACCGGCTCGCCGGTGAACCCAATCGCCATCTTTTAGGCAGCGGTCTGTGGTCCCGAAGCCCTGATTCGACTTCTGCGCCGAGGATTTTGACTCGACCGCCACCTGCTGCGGACTGAAGGAAAGACCGAGAACAGCAGTAACGACGCTCCTGCAAGCATGGCTATTGCCCCGGCGTGGGACACGGTTCCCGCCAGTTGCCAAACTACGGGAGGGACGGTTTCGCCGATATAACTGGTTACATCGGGCTGTAGCGTCTGGTCTATTCCGATCTGGGAAGCGGTCAGGTCTGCCAGTCTGTTTGGCAAGCGGACCGCGAGCAGGGCTGCGGCAGCCCATGTTACCCCGCCTGTGATGGCCACCGTTCCTCCCAGCCATTGCAACCCAAGGAGCACCCTGGAGGCGAACAGCATTACCAGCGCCAACCCACCCCCGGCAATCAGAGGCAAAGCTGCCCCTCGCGCTAACTCCTGGGAGCGAGCCAGCCATAGGCGAAGCTCGTTTGTTCGCTCAGTGAACCCTGCCGGGGCTGGCCGGCTTTCTGGGTTCGTCCCGGCAAGCACACCCTGGTGCGGCCAATTGTCGAGCAGGACCGTCGTTACCGTGTGTCCCCAGACCAGCAGCAACAGTCCGGCGGCGACGGTCATAGCCAAAGCCAATGCCGCAACCGGGCGCAATAAGTCTAGGACATAGAGGATCCGAGACAAAGCGACGGGATACTGACCGGATAGCGCGGGCACCCGGCAGCGGCTATTGTTTGTCAAGGCTGGCAGTCTCACCGGAAAGGGTCGAAGGCTAGAAGCCGGGGCGCATTTCCCGCAGGCGCCTGACCCGTTCTTCAATGGGCGGGTGGGTCGAGAAGAGCCGGGCCATGCTCTTGCCGCTTAGGGGGTTGACGATGAACAGGTGAGAGGCGGATTCGGAGACCCGCATGGGCCGGACCTCGCTGCCCATCTCCAGCTTTTCCAGGGCGCTGGCAAGGGCGTGGGGGTCGCCGCACGTCTTGGCCCCGGTGGCATCGGCCTGGTATTCCCTGGCGCGGGAGATGGCAAGCCGCACTAGGGTGGCGGCAATCGGCATGATGATGGCGGCGACCAACAAGCCGATGATGCCGCCTCCGCGGTCCCGGTCTCCGCCGAAACTTCCAAAAATGGCGGCGAATTGGGCCATGAACGCCAGCATTGAGATGGCTCCTGCTATGCTGGCCACGACCGCCATTATCAGGGTGTCTCGGTTGCCGACGTGGGCCATTTCATGGGCCAGCACTGCGCTGAGTTCCTCGCGGGTCAGAATACGGCGGATACCGGTCGTTACCGCCACCGTTGCGTGGTTAGGGCTTCGCCCGGTGGCAAAAGCGTTGGGCGAGTCAGAGTCGATCTCGTAGACCTTGGGCATTGGCAGCCCCGCCAGGGATGCCTGGTGCGCCACCAGCCCGTATAGTTCCGGGTCCTCCTGCTCGGTGATCTCATAGGCGTGGGTCATGCCCAATGCGATGCGGTCACTGAACCAGTAGGCGCCGAAATTCATAACGATGGCGAATATGAGGGCGATGAAGATACCCACTTCCCCACCGATAAGCCCGCCCACCATGAGGAGCAGGCCGGTGAGGACCATCAGGAAGAAAAATGTCTTAATGGTGTTCATTGCGCTGTCGTTCTCCCACCACACTCCGGCGGACGATGGTATGTGAGCCGGAACGTCCTAACTCTGGATAAAGCCCTTGCCAATAGCCCCACACTATATAAGTACGTTGCATCATAGAAGTACGTTGCAGCCTGGCGATTGTATCTCCAGGCTGCTGGAGATACAAATTGAAGTCCCGTCGGAGCAACCGGAGTTCTGTATAACGATTATATCATCCATTGTGTGCAATCCCGCTATATCAAATATCCCCGGCGCGTCTGAACAGAGTCCCACTGTCGCCCGTTTGTGAACAGGACGGGATGCCGGGAGTTTGACACGCCGCGAGCGTTGGTGATATGTTTCACGCAGTTTGAGCCAGCGTATATATCTGGAGGATTCCACATGCCGGTGAACATCGCCGTGCTCGCCAAGCAGGTAATCGACCCGGAAATGCCCCTGGCCGCATTTCGCATCGACGATGAAGCAAAGGCCGTGGTGCCTCCGGCGAACATTCCCCCGGTTGTCAACGGTTTCGACGAGAACGCCGTGGAGGCGGCCCTCCAGATCAAGGACTCGCAGGAGGCTACAGTCACCGTGCTATCAATGGGCACATCCTTTGCCCTGGACGTGATGAAGAAACCGCTGTCGATGGGGGCGGACGAGTTGGTCCTGCTTCAGGATGACTCTTTCGAAAACACAATCGACAGCTTCTTCACCGCTCAGGTCCTGACCAGCGCAATCAACAAGCTGGGCGGGTTCGATCTGATCATCTGCGGGCGTCAGGCCTCTGACTGGGACAACGCACAGGTCCCCCTGGGCGTGGCGGAGATTTTGGGACTCTCCACTGTAGCCCTGGGCAAGAAGGTTGACGTGGTGGGTGAAAAGGTCTCAGTGGAACGGGTCACTCCCGACGGTTATGAAGTGGTGGAAGCCCCGTTGCCGGCGCTGGTCACTGTGAGCAACGAATTGGGCCAACCCCGGTATCCAACCCTGCGCGGCATCATGGCCGCTACCCGGAAACGGCCCACCATCTGGAGCGCGGCTGACCTGGACATGGATGCCGGACAGCTAGAGCCGCGCGTTACGTTGCGAAACCTCTTCATCCCGGTCAGCGAGCAGCAGTGCGAGATAGTCGAGGGTGAGGATGGCGCAGATGCAGGCAGGCAACTGGCCCTGCGGCTGCGGGAAGCTAAGATAATCTAAATTTCCCCTTACCCCACTGCTCAAGAGGGACAACGGGGATTCCTACCAATGGAGGAACGATGCCCGAGGCGACAGGCGTACTGGTCGTGGGTGACTCAATCGACGGCGAACTCAGTCCCACTTCCCGAGAGTTGTTGGCGGTCGGGCGGAAGGCCGCGGACGACCTGGGGGAAGAACTGGCGGTCAGCCTTCTCGGCGATACTCTGAACGTTCCATCGCAGCAGGCGATTGCCTACGGCGCGGACAGGGTATACGCGGTAACTCACCCGCTTCTGGCCGAGTACCAGGTGGAGCTTTCGCTGGCGGCCCTGGACTCGCTATGCCGTGAGGCTGCGCCCCGGGTCGTCCTTATCGGCAGGACCAACGAAGGCCGGGAGTTGGCTCCAAGGCTGGCGTTCCGGTTGGGCGTGGGACTAGCCCAGGACTGCCTGGAAGTATCCGTAGACCAGGAAACCAGGACGCTGCTGGCGAACCGCCCGGTCTACGGAGGAAACGCCGTAGCGGTGGTCAGCCTTGCCTACACACCCCAGATTGCCGCGGTGCGGCCCAAGGTCTATGAGCCGCTGGACCCCGACTCTTCCCGGCAGGGCGAGGTGGTGTCCTTCCCGGTGGAACTGGACGAATCACAGGCCCGGAGCCGGGTGGTAAACACCGTCCAGGAAGAGGCGGAGGGAATCAAGCTGGAGGATGCCCGGATCGTGGTATCCGGCGGCCGCGGACTGGGAGGACCGGAGCCGTTCCAGGGCCTGGAAGAGTTGGCCAAGCTGCTTGGCGGCGCAGTGGGCGCCTCTCGCGCCGCTGTAGACTCAGGCTGGGTCCCGGCCAGCTACCAGGTGGGCCTGACCGGCAAGACCATCACCCCTGATCTGTACATCACCGTCGCCATATCAGGCGCAAGCCAGCACCTTGCCGGGTGTTCCGGTTCCAAGGTGATAGTGGCGATCAACAAGGACGCCGAGGCCAACATCTTCAAGGAAGCACGCTACGGCGTGGTTGGCGACTGGGAGCAGGTTGTCCCGGCCTTTGCCGAGGCGGTCCGGGAACTGACGGAGGGCTAGGGACTCTCCTCGGTAACTCGCAGCTTTAGTCTCTCCTCCTCGAAGGGGGACCAAAGAAGATTGCGCCTCACCGCCTTATTGGCCCAGGATGACGTTGTCGATGAGGCGGGGGCGGCCTATCTGGACTGCTACCGACACCATCGCCGCACCGTCCATGCGTTTCAGTTCCTCAAGGGTCTCAGTATCGGCCACACTCACGTAGTCGATACGCTGGACGAGCGGCTCCGCCTCAAGCACCCCCCGCACTTCCTCTCGCAACATTTCAGCGTCCACAACACCGCTTTCCCATAGTCTCCGGGATGCGCAGAGCGCACGATAGACCACCGGCGCGGCCTGCCGTTCCTCATCGCTCAGGTACACGTTGCGGCTGCTGAGAGCGAGGCCGTCGGCCTCCCGCACCGTGGGCAGCACGACGACCTCCACGCCCATATCCAGGTCTTTGGCGAGGCGGCGTATCACCACGGTCTGCTGGCCGTCCTTCTGGCCGAAGTAGGCACGGTCGGGGCGTATGAGGTTGAACAGCTTGGCGACCACAGTCGCGACGCCGCGGAAATGGCCAGGACGGTGCGCCCCTTCCAACCGGTCGCTCAGGCCTGGCACTTCGACCCAGGTGTTGAACCCCGTCGGATAGACTTCCGTCACCGGAGGGACATACACGAGATCGGCGCCTTCCCGCTCCAGGGCTGACAGGTCATCTTCAATGGGGCGAGGGTATTCGGCAAGGTCTTCTCCCTCGCCGAACTGGGTGGGGTTGACGAAGATAGTTGCCGCAAGGGTCTCGTTGTCCAGGCGCGCCTGCCGGACCAGGGACAGGTGGCCGTCGTGGAGCGCACCCATTGTCGGCACAAGCCCCAGGGGATGCGTTACGTTCCGGCACGCCATTGCCATTTCCTGAGCAGTCCGTAGCAACTGCATACGCAAAACCGATGGCAAAGGAGGTTAGGGGAGGACCGTCAACTCTTCCAAAACCGATTCGTCCATTCCGAAGCTCTGCCTCGCAGTGGGGAAGCTGCCGTCCTCGACTTGCTGTACGTAGGTTGTGAAGGCTTCACGCATGGACTCGGCCAGCTTGGCGAATTGCCTGGCGTGCCGGGGAACGAAGTCGGTGAACAGCCCCAGCATGTCGTGGAGGACCTGGACCTGGCCATCGCATTCCGGTCCGGCTCCTATGCCGATGGTTGGGACGGCCAGGCGGCGGGATATGAGACCGGCCAACTGGGTAGGGACTAACTCCAGGACGACGGCGAAAGCCCCCGCCTCCTCCAGCGCCTTGGCGTCCTGGAGCATTTGGGCAGCGGCGCGACGGTCACGCCCCTGGACCCGGTAGCCGCCGAAAGCATTGATGGACTGGGGCGTCAAGCCGATATGACCCATCACCGGAATGCCGCACTGGACGATCCGGGCCACCGTATCGGCCATCCACTCCCCGCCCTCCAGTTTGACGGCCTGGGCGCCGCCCTCCTGCACCAGTCTCGCTGCGTTGGTCATTGCCTGGGCCGGGTCAATCTGGTAGGACATAAAGGGCAGGTCGGCCACGACCATAGCGTTCTTGGAGCCTCGCACCACTGCCTTGCAATGGTGCAGGATGTCCTCCATCGTGACCTGTATGGTGGACTCATACCCCAGGACCACCATACCCAGACTATCGCCGACCAAGAGCATCGGCACCTCTGCCGCGTCCGCCATGAGTGCGGTGGTGTAATCGTATGCGGTGAGCATCGGAATCTTGCGACCACCGGCCTTCATTTCGGCGATGTCCTGGACTGTTATTCGCGGCATAACTCCAACCTCCGCTGAAACCTGGAACCTCTGCGCACGTGCCAGCCCTCCGCCGCGCAGAGAGGTCTGCGTTCCCAGTAACGTTTACCCGACACCGGAGTAGTGGTCTACAAGCTCTTCGATAGCCAACAGGCTGTCGGGTCCAACACCTCGACGCGCTCCAAGAGGCAGCGACGCCCGGACTAGGTCTGCGTAGAGGGGCACCAGCTCCGGGACCCTCTGGAACAAAGCCTCCAGGTGCCCATGAAGGGTCTCCGTGTCTCCACGCACGACAGGGCCGGTAGAGGCACCGGCCAACCCTCTGCGGTGTACGTTCTCCAGAGTGGCGCGAGCCAGGGGATACAGGGCGCCTACCGCCTCATCGGAGCTGAAACCGATCTCTTCCCATAACTCCACCGCCGCCCGTATGAGAGCAACCAGATACCCGCAGGCCATGACCGCCGACGCATGGTAGAGGGGCCTGTCGCTGTCGGATATGGTAATAAAGCGGCCACCCAAATCATCAGCGAGACCAGCCAGAAATTCCGCTAGTCCCATTTCTCCAGACACGGCGAAGGTGACTCCTACCAAATTGGCGACGGCCTCCTCAGGCGAATCGAGGCCGGCAAATGTTTGGAGGGGATGGAACACACCGGTAAGAGCGCCCATGCCTGACGCAGGCCCGAGGATTTCCGCCGATGACGCACCGCAGCAATGGACTACACCATGGCCTGGACGCCACCGGATAGACCGCGCGACTTCGGTGATAACCGAGTCGGGAGTGGTGATGAACACAACATCGGCGGCATCCGCGAGGTGTTGGCCTGTCTCGAACACGCCGCAGCCGGTGACCCGGTCTGCCAATGCCTGCGCCGACTCCAACCTGCGGCTGCTGGCGCCCACAACCCGGTAGCCGCGCTGGGAAAGGGCCAAGGCAAGTCCATTTCCCAGGACTCCCGCGCCGATGAACCCGATGCCTGCATCCCTGGCAATCACGAGGACAACTCTCCAACAGAGGGGGTCCCGGCCAGCCCGGTAGATGTCTGGATGGCCCTCAGAACCGCTTGGGCAGTAGCTTCGACGACCGCCGCCCCCAAAGCGGTCAGGTCGAATGTCCCGATGTGGCGACCCGTTGCCAGAGCGAACATAGTGTCGCCATCGCGCATGGTATGGCAGGGACGGATGGTCATGGCCAGACCGTCGTGACTCAGGGTGGCCAGATGGTTTGTTTCCTCGCGGGTAAGGGGGGCATCAGTAGCAACTACGCCGATGGTGGTATTGGCCAATCCCGTGGCGGAGGTCCCCATGTCATGGTCCAGCAGGACTTCCACAGGGTCGAACATCTCATTTCCATCATCGCTCCGGGGACCCGCAACCAACCGCCCGGAGCGGTGATCGTAGACGCCGCCATAGGCGTTTACCGCGACAAGAGCTGCAACGACGGGACCCTGGGGCAGCCGGATGCTCGCGGAACCGATGCCGGACTTTAGAGCGCACTCTCGGCCCCGGCCCTTGGCCACCGTTGCTCCCGTACCTGCCCCGCACGTCCCTTCAGGGACCGGGCTGGTGTTTGCAGCCAAACATGCTGCCCTGCCCTCCTCAAGTCCGGGACGGATGCCAGAGTTTCCAAGACCCAGATCGAAGAGGATTGCGGCTGAAACGATAGGAACGATAGCCGGGCCAACCCGAAACCCGACCCCTTCTTCCTCGAGATAGGCCACGACTCCCGAAGCTGCGTCAAGCCCAAAGGCGCTCCCACCGCTGAGCAGAACGGCGTGGACCCGGTCTACACGATGGGCAGGGCGTAGAAGGTCGGTCTCCCTCGTGCCGGGCGATCCTCCTCGTACATCGACACCACCCACTGCCCCATTACGGCAAAGCACGACCGAACAGCCTGTGGCATTCGCGAGGTCGGTGGAATGGCCCACCTCCAACCCTTCGACAGCAGTAAGGGTAGGATTCACCGCAAATCCTCCTGCGGCACGGAGGGGAAAACGCGGGAGGCCCCAAGGCACAGTGGAACTAAAGAGATGTCAGTAGCCAGCAAGATGGCCGTCTGTGTCGTCATAGGATCCCAGCGGCCCAAGATTCGTCGGGAGACACGGCGCTAATTTCCCCGCAGGGGTAAATTGCACGGCCATTTTAGGTTCGGCAACCGGGTGTGTCAACCTGGGGTGATGCTGAAGCAGGACGGTTATAAGGGGATTACTCCTAAACGTGTAGACTCAACGTGAGATTATGTTTACAGGACTGTTATGGGTTATCTGGACCAGGAGAAAAGCGCATGTATCCTCATGCACGTTTGTATATCAAAGGGAATCTCGCGGTTGATCGTGGACAGGCGGTCGGGAGTAGCCAGAAAAGGCAAACCGCCGGAGCGCGGCTTCCGGCGGCGTAAGGCAGACACCGACAGGGAGTCAGTCGTCTTCGTGAATCTGCTGGTTCAGGTAGAGCTCAAGGCCGATGATCTTGATGGTCTCAAGCTGGGTTTCGATCCAGTCAACATGCTCTTCCTCGGAGCGGACCATCTCCTCGAGCATACTGCGGGTGGTGTAGTCCTCCACCTGGGTACAGTGGGTGATGGCCTCGGTGAGGGCAGACACGGCTCCCAATTCGGCCTGAAGGTTAATTTCCAGGTCCTCCAGCACGGACTCCCCGACCATTACCTGATTGAGTCTTTGCAGGTTGGGCACTCCTTCCAGGTAGAGAATGTGCTGGATCAGGTGCTGGGCGTCTTTCATCTCCTCGAAGCTGTTGGAGCGCAGACTGCTGGCCATGCGATTGAAGCCCCAGTTCTTGCACATCTCAGACTGAACGAAGTACTGGTTAATCGCGGTCAGTTCAATGGTAAGGATGTTATTCAGGCGTTCGACAACGCCGTCTTTGGCTTTCATTGGATTCTCCTGAGCGATTACGCCCTAAACACCGTCTTGGACCTTCGACGGGCCGAGCGTGGTCTGATGATTGGATTGTATGGATATTATCACCAATAAGCAGACAAGTCAAAACAGGGCATCCCGAAGGACCCCTTTTCAAAGAGATGAATGCCGCTACCTAACTTAGGACCGGCACCCGAGCAGACTTGCCGGCGTTGGTCTCAAAAACTCTCCGGTTGCGATGCAGGGAGTCTTCCAGTTCGCCACTGAGGAGCACAACCAGGGCATCTATGTTTCGGGCGCACCTGCCGCAACATTCGTCGTCCTCGAAACCGAAGCGCTCTATCAGGGATTCGGGGGTTTTCACACCCTCCCTGGCCGCTTCGACAGCCTCGGAGAAACGGACGCCTTTGCATACGCACAGGAACATGGCTTGATCCCCAACGTCAGGCGGCTACACTAGGTGCAGGGGAGTTTAACCTAATGCCCTCAGCATGTCAACACGAATTACAGTAATTGGACACGCTATTTTATCCCGTGTTCTGGCATTGACTGTATCCATCCTGCGTAGCAACCGAGACCATAACTCTACACTGAGACGGCCTACCCATGAGCACTGCCGGGGAGGGTTAACGACATCTCTGGCTCTGGCAGTGACTGTAGAATTACCGGCATGGTAGACGGGCAATGGCATTAGCGTAGCCGGAGCACGACTATGGAATTCACCAATTGTCTTTCCTCCATCCGGTCACGATAATCATCAGCAGTTGTCTAACACACCAATCCCAGATTTAAGGAGGCAAAAGCTGATGTCCTACCCAGGACTGGACTTGAACGGACGAGTCGCGTTGGTGACCGGAGCAGCAAGAGGAATCGGTAAGACCCTAGCTGTGGGCCTGGCCCAGGCAGGCGCGGCTGTAGCCGTATCAGACCTCCCATCCCTTCACCATAGGACCCAAGAAACCGCCTCGGAGATCGTAGAGATGGGAAGCGGGGGGCGAGCATACGATCTGGACGTGCTCAACCTGGAAGACATCACCGGAGTCACCGCCAAAGTCGCAAGAGACTTCGGCCGATTGGATATTCTGGTGAACAACGCGGGAATCCGCATCCGAAAACCCGCGCTGGAAGTCACGGAGCGGGACTGGGACGCCGTGGTCGACACCAACCTCAAGGGCGTCTTCTTTTGCGCCCAAGCCGCCGCACGCCACATGATCCCGCAGGGCGGAGGACGGATCATCAACGTAGCCTCCCAATTGGCCATTGTGGCCCGTCCGGACCGGGCCGCATACTGCGCGAGCAAGGGAGGGGTCGCTAACCTGACGAAGGCGCTGGCCCTGGAATGGGCGAGATACGGAATAACCGTCAACGCAATCGGACCGGGACCGACAACCACGCCGGGGTTGCTGCAGGCTGATACACGGCCTGGGGAGGAGGTAGAAGCGGAACTGGAGGCACACATGCCACTGGGCCGGCGCATGGAGCCGGAAGAACTGGTGGGAGCGGCCATCTATCTCGCCAGCCCGTCGGCCGGAGCCACAACCGGCCATCTGTTGATCGTGGACGGCGGATGGACGGCTATGTGATACCTTACCGGATGGACATGTGTCTACGCTACAACGCCAAGATACTAGCCTCGGTTGCCCCACTGGTTGTAGGAGGTTAGTTCGGAGGCAGGCCGTCGAGTGGTGGGGCCAAAGTTGCCCCTGGGGTACCCCAAAGGGGTCAGGCAGACTGTTTCCACATAGTCGGGGATTCCCAGCAGCGCCTTCACCTCGTCTTCCCGACGGATGTGAGTAGTGGTCAGGCGCGTGCCCAGACCGAGGGCGCGAGCAGCCAGGAACAGGTTCTGGACTGCCAGCCATATCGACGATGCCTGCCGTCCCCGCTCGATGGCTTCTCCGGGAGTGTAGCCTGCTGTTCTGGAGTGGTCGACGCAGACCAACACCATCGCCGGGACTTCATGGAAGTGGTTGGCCAGGTAGCGAGCCGCCCGGTACACTGAACTCTCACCGGGAGCAGCACGGTCTCCTCGGGCGCCCAGCCAAAGTTCACGGTAGATGGTCCCGATCTTGTTGATCAAGTCCGGGTCGGTGACAACTACAAACTCCCATGGTTGGCTGTTTCCGCCGCTGGGAGCCTTGGTGGCAGCCTCTATGATCCGGTCGATGGCTTCCATGGGGACCGGGTCGGGCCTGAATCGGGTTATCTGTCGCTGGGAATTGATCGCCTCAAAGAAGCCTATCTCTTGCAATCCGGTCCCTCCCGATCTGGTTTCGGAGTTCCGGCGGCTACGCGCGGATCAAGGAATTGGGCCGCGTACAACTCAAGCACGTCGCACACCGATTGGTAAGCAGAGATTCTTGTGTATGTCTACACGAATTGGTCCAGAGGAACGTCGGCGTACAGGTGTCCGTCCTTCACCGTTACCTCGTAGGCCATCATACGGGCGATGGGACCGTTGATGCACTCGCCGCCGTCCTGCTCGAACCGCCAGCCATGACTCGGGCACATGAATGTGGTGCCCCAGTCGACAACCTCGCTGCCAGCATGGGGACAGATGTTAGAGAAAAGCCTGTAGCGGCCCTTGCCATGCACCAGGAAGAACGACCATTCACCAAGGTGGACCACTGCCGGGAATTTAGTGAACTTCGATTCGACGCCAAGATCCTCCATATTACTCGCTCGCTTGATGGAATTTGGTAATCGCGGGCTCCAGGAACCCGCGCCGGTGAGATTTCTGGTAGTATACTCCCGGCGCAACCGCCTCTCAACAACACCAACCCAAAACCGGAGGCCGCCATGCCGGACTTGACCAAGGAAGAAGTGAGGGCGATGGGTCACGCCGTCGGGCTGGAAATCGAGGACCCGGACCTGACCGAAGTCACGATAAGCCTGAACGCCCTTCTGGAGTCCCTAGACGCCATCAATCCCCCGGGACTTGACAGCGTGGAGCCTCTGCCAATTATCCTGCCACCCGGCTGAGTTCCCGGCCAATCCCTGGCCACGACGCGACCAATCGGACGTGGCGAGCCCTTCAGGTCCGGTCGGCATCTCACCTCGGTCGTTAGCTCCAACCGAACTGCCTATCCCGGCCCGGCGAGTTCTTCCCGGACCAATTCCTTAGCGCTACGCAAAACCCTCTCCCTGCGTTGGGGTTCCATGTCCCTGTCCTCCAGGTACATGCGCAGGGCCTGCATAGGCTCCATGTCTCGCGCCAATTCCGGGTCAAGCCTTGTACGGCGGGCACTGTCGGTAGACTCCCTGGTGATGGCGGCTATGTAGTGGGCCGAGTGCAGGGCTTCCCTGATCTCCGTCTCCCGGACACGGGGGACCGCGTCTCCGGGCAGGGATAGCCTGACCCGGACAATTGCCCCGGCAACGTCATTGGCAGCAATGGCCCTGAGGGCGGCGCCAGTTGGGTCGGCATCGCCAGGGCCGATGGATACGTCCACGGTCACGAAGGGTCTGGCGTCCAGCCGATGGAACTGGAAGTCCAACAATCGCTCTCCTTGTGGAGCAGCGGGGTCCAGGTCCACGACGCAGAAACCCTTGTCGTCCGCTTCCTCGGAGAAGTCCACCCTCTGGAGGCTGCCGGAGTATGCCATCAGGGGCCGGTCCCACCGCAAGACCTGGTGTTTATGAATGTGGCCGAGGGCTACGTAGTCCAGCTCCGGTCTGGCGATGTTCCCTGCCATGAGTACGTGATCGTTGCCCAGCATCATCGACCGTTCGGTGCCCACGGTCGCGCCGTTGACCGTCACGTGGCCCGACAGAACAGCAGGGACTTCCGGGTCCAGTTTCTGACACCGGTCCAGGATGTAGTCGGTCATGCGGCGCTGCACTTCCTCCCGGACCTGTTCAACAGAAAGTCCGCGAGTCTCCTCCCGGCTTAAAACCCCGCTGCGCCTGGGCCAGGGAACGGCCAGAAGTTGCAGAGGGCCTGATTTCGTGGGGATGAGGTGCGTTTGCAGGCTGCTGCCCACGTAGACATTGGGTACGCCCAACGTCGGGAATATTTCAACCGCCGTCGCCCGGCTGACCGCGTTGGGCAGGTCGTGGTTGCCCACCACGATGAAGGTGGGAATGCCAGCCGAAGAGAGTCTGACGAGCCGCCGGGCGAATTCCCTCTGGTGAGTCTGCGACGGGTCGCGGCCCTTGTAAACGTCCCCCGCCAACAGCACTAGGTCAACGCTGTGTGCGAGGGCGTACTCGACTACTTCGTCCAGCGACTGGAGGAAATCATTCAGCCGGGTCGAAAGCCCTGTAACCGGGTCAGTGCGCCCGTAGTTCTCCACGCCGACGTGGAGGTCTGAGAAGTGCAGAATACGCATGTTGCAGACCCTTTCCACCCACAAGTGAAACCGTTAGGGGACTTGCATCCGTATATCACTATGAAGGAATTTCCATTACGCACTATACATCACATTACGCCACCCGGGGCTGAGCAGACCGAGGTTTGGAACCTCGGACAATAATTCATTCAAAGCCTTGGCCCTGGCCAGGCGGTGGTTGGCCGGCGCACTGGCGGTCAACAGGCAGTGCCGCCAAAGTTGACAAGGCCTCTTACGGTTCCTAGAATCGTTCGCACTATTTCTTCTTATGTGCCCCCCAAAGGGGTGAGAGGCGCAGGCACGATGACATCTGTAAAACAGCTTTATGCCCTGCAAGAGATAGACTTGGACCTGGACCGCCTCGATAAACAGAAGGCCGAAGCGGAGCAGGAACTGGAACAGGCGCCGGCTTTCGAGTCCATGCAGATGGCCCTCCTGGAAGAGGAGATGCGCCTTGAAGAATATGTTGAGCAACGCAAGGCCTGGCAGCTTGAGGTAGAAACGCTGAGGCAACGGTCCTCCCATCTGGATGAGCAACTATTTGGCGGCCACGTCGCCAATCCCCGGGACCTTAACTCACTGGAACAGGAAGCCAACAGCGTAAGGGGCCAGCTTGAAAAGCAGGACAACGACCTGCTGGAGCTAAACCTGCAAGTGGAGGAGTCCGAGGGGAAATGTTCGGCCATGCGCCAGCACATCTCGGAGACCGAGGCCAACTGGGAAGTGCGCAAGTCTGAGTTGCGGAACCGGATGGAAGAGATCGCCTCCGAGCGAGAGACGATGTCGGCCCAGCGTAACGCGCTGGCATCAGGCGTCGAGGCCACCGCGCTGCAACGCTACGAGACCCTCCGGCTAGCCAGGGGGGGGCTCGCCGTGGCGAAAGTGGAACGGGGACTGTGCCAGGGGTGCCGGATGTCGCTGCCCACCCAGCAGCAACAGCGCCTGCGGAGCGGACGGCAGATAGTCCAGTGCAGCACCTGCAGCAGGTTGCTCCTCCTCGGATAACGCACTTCGCCCGGTTCCCGCAAGCGCTCCAGTCCGAAGTCCAACCGGGTATCCGCGCTCCGCACTCCAACCTCACGGGTGTGACTAGAAGGGGTTGGAATCAGTTCCAAAAGGCTTCCCAGCGATTGTTGGCTCGCAGGGACCGCAAGGCCAGCATAGGGTTCACCGTCTCCTCATTCCACCATGT
>DAOUJS010000067.1:0-28294 GCA_034422355.1 Dehalococcoidia bacterium
TATCCGCCGTGGGCGCAGGAGGCTTGAGGGAACCTCTCCCTAGTACGAGAGGACCGGGAGGGACAGACCTATGGTGTTCCAGTTGTTCCGCCAGGAGCAGCGCTGGGTAGCCACGTCTGGCAGTGATAAGCGCTGAAGGCATCTAAGCGCGAAGCATCCCCCAAGATGAGGCCTCCCTCCCCGATTCAGTTCGGGGGTAAGACCGCAGAGAGACTATCTGCTTGATAGGCCGGATGTGTAAGGATGGCAACATCTTCAGCATACCGGTACTAACCGGTCGAGTGACTTGACCCACGCCAGGAGCTTCAAACTTGCATTGCTTTCCGATTCCTGTTCTTTGGCCTGGATCTTCCCGCCGTCAGGCGTGGAGGCACAGGCAACTACGGCGCGGGGTGGAGCAGTGGCAGCTCGTCGGGCTCATAACCCGAAGGTCGTTGGTTCGAGTCCAACCCCCGCTACCAACAGATACTCAAAGAAGGCCCCCGGAAACGCTCCGGGGGTTTTATATATTATTGGCTGCCGTGAGGACACGAACTGACCAGCTGCCTGGTGTTCAAAACAGGAGTAATACAATGAGTGCCAGTACTCGCGACAGCGGAGGAATGTGCAATGTCAATGTCTATCGAACTGCCCCCCGAAGTTGAGGAACGGCTTGACTCTTTGGCCCCAGCGGACCGGACTCAGCAAAGAGGATTTTCTGATGGACATCATCGAAAGGGTGATGGAGGATATCGAGGACTGCTACCTGGGAATGGAAGTCTTTGACCGCGTCAAAAGCGGGGAGGAACGAGTCTACTCGGAGGCAGAGGTAAGGAGGAGGCTTGGCTTGGACGATTGAGTATTCAAATATAGCCGAGGGTCAACTTCGCAGACTTGACAGACAGGTTGCCCAGCGTATTGAAGCATAGATGCAGGGCCAGGTTGCGGTTCTGGAAAACCCAAGGTCGAGAGGCCGGGGCCTCAGCAGACCACTGGCAGGACTGTGGCGTTACCGGGTAGGAGACTATCGTGTAATTTGCGATATTCAGGATGAAGTGCTGCGTGTACTGGTGGTAACGGTTGGACACCGGAGCCAAGTTTCCCATTAGCAAACTGCTCCCAGGAATGACCAACGACATTAGCCGCAATAGTGCCGGGAATCCGGATAGACACAACCAGGCTTTCCATTCGCTGAGGGAAAGATTTGGCCGAGAGCATATACCATCTCAATGAGCAGGGGCGGATTGAACCAATGTCCGAAGAGACCTTTGCTCTGGAGGATACACTCCAGGAACTGGTCGCCAACCATCCGGATCTGCTGTCCGGCGAACAGATAGCCCCCGAGAATCCGCGCCGCTGGATCCTGGTAAAGCGGGAACAACGCATTGCCGATACCGAGGGCGGCAGCAACAGGTGGGCGGTTGACCACCTGCTCATCGACCAGGACTCAATTCCAACCCTGGTCGAAGTGAAACGCTCGGCCAACTCCCAGGTCCGTCGTGAGATCGTGGGGCAGATGCTGGACTACGCGGCCCATGCCCGGCATACCTGGAACGCAGGCGACATCCGGCGGGACTTTGAGGCGTCTACAGAAGCTGCCGGACGCGACCCGGATACCGTCCTGGCTGAATTGTTACAGTCCGAGGATGAGCCGGACGCCGATGAGTTCTGGCAGCGTGTTGAGCCCAACCTGCGGGCCGCCCGTATGCGCCTGCTGTTCGTCGCCGACGGAATCCCCGACGAGTTGACCCGCGTGGTGGAGTTTCTGAACGAGCAAATGCCTAACGTCGAGGTCTTGGCTGTGGAGATAAAGCAATTCCGCGGCGTGACTGGTCGAACCCTGGTGCCGCGGGTTATTGGGCGGACCGCTGTCGCTGACCCCAATGTGTTAAGTTCCCGAGGCAGAGATCACCTGAACCAACAGACATTTATGGACACACTGGCCGGAGAACAAGTCCAACATGCGGCTACTCGCCTATTCGAGGTGGCCCATAGATACAATTGCACCTTCAATTGGGGGCGGCGAGTTGTCAGTATTCGGATGCACTGTCTTGCTTGGAGGCAACCTGTATCAGTCGCCTGGCTTCACGTACCATCCTATGCAGGGTGGATGGGTGGTAAGGAGTTTTCCTTTGGGGCAGGAACCGGCAGTGAAGACTTCTTTGAAAGATTGCCCGGAAATCTTCGTGGGCTATTGGAGAGTTGGGCTGGTCAGTTCTCCGAAGACTATAATGCAACAGCCATATCACACCCCAACATCAAGGGCTGGTCCATTCCCTATGAAGATGCCGCCGCTAATATCGACGTGCTGGCGGAGCAGTTGGAGAACGTTCTGCGCAGTTTACAGCAGTTGGAGGTAGCGGAAGGGTAAGCCGGTGATACAATGAGCGCCAGCGCTCACGGCATCGGAGGAACGCTCTATGTCAATGCCTATCGAATCGCCGTCCGAAGCTGAGCACCGGCTGGCGTCCCTGGACCGACAGCAAAGAACCGGCGGTGGTGAATAACGGCAGGGCGCAGCTTCTCTGCCCTGTTGTTATGATAGCCCACACAACAGCCAATGGAGGTTACCTGAAATGACATCCGGCCCAGTAAACATTTACGAGTATGAAGCCATCGCCCAGATGCGCATCGGCAAAGGTGAGTACGACTTCATCGCAGGCGGCGCTACCGACGAAATAACCCTGCGCCGTACCCGCGCCGTCCTCGACTCCATCATGCTCAAGCCGCGCATGATGGTTGACATCAGCAACAGGGACATGAGCACCACCGTGCTGGGGCAGGAAATCAGCTTCCCGGTAATGCTCGACCCGGCGGGCAACCACAGCGCGGCCCACCCCGATGCGGAGATTGCCACGGTGCGGGCCGCCGGGAAGGCTGGCACCGTCATGGTCCTGAGCGCCCAGTCCTCCCGGACACTGGAGGACGTGGCCCAGGCATCGTCGGGGCCCATCTGGTTCCAGCAATACTTCTTCCGAGACCGGGGCCTTACCCTGGAGATGGCGGCGCGTGCCGAAGAGGCGGGTTACTCCGCCCTCTGCCTTACCCTTGACGCCAAGGTCAGCCCCAAGCGGGAGCGGAACATTCGCAACAACTATCGCGGGGGCGGCGGTTCCCCCAACTTTGCCCACCTCAACCTGACCGACCCCTCCGAGAGCTTCGCCTTGGACGGCCCCTCCGGAGTGCGGGACATCCGCGACCCGGCCTCAACCTGGTCCGACCTGGACTGGCTGGCGGCCAACACTCGGCTGCCCCTGGTGGTCAAGGGGATCATGCACGCTGAGGACGGCAGGCAGAGCGCCGAGCACGGAGCGAAAGGAATCATCGTGTCCAATCACGGCGCGAGATATCTGGACACGACATTTGCCTCGGTAGAAGTGCTGCCGGAGGTGGTGGACTCAGTACAGGGCAACGCTGAGGTCTACCTGGACGGCGGAATCCGGAGAGGTTCGGACATCTTCAAGGCTATCGCGTTGGGCGCGCGCGCCGTCCTTATTGGCCGTGCCCTGTTCTGGGGTCTGGCTGTCGACGGCGAAGAGGGCCTCAGCGCCGTCCTGGAGATCCTGCGCGACGAGCTGGACCGCACTATGGGCATGTGCGGCCGCAGCACAATAGACAGCATCGACCGCGAGACCATCGGAACCGTCTCCCCCCTGCTGTCCCTGTTCCCCCAGGCTGAGAGCTTCCGGTAAAACAGGTTTACCTGCCCGGATCCCACGACATACAACTGAGGGGAGTCAATGACTCCCCTCGGCATCTATCATTACATTTTCTCGAATCCAGCCCGGTAATTCCTCTATCGGCCTCATCTCCACCAGCCGCTTGGTGATTTTGTGCGTAGTGCTTTGCCCTTCTGCCATACGCACCAACGCTCCAGCCCCTCCCTCGGATACAACGCCCTTGCGCCACGCCTGGAATACGATTCGATCTGGGTATATCCCCAGGCATAGAAGGTATTGGTATGGCATGTCCAATCTGACATGATTGAACTGGAAAGTGCCGTTTGCTCCCAGGGAAGCCGTCTTTAGCTCAAACTGGCTTCCCGCTATCCGAAGGTCTGTCGGAGTCACGCGGGACCCATTGCCGATGGGGATATTGGCCTCTGCCAGGTACCGGCGTTTGAAGTCCTCGCCAATTTGCCCGCGGTTGGTGTTTCCGAGGCGGCAGTAGCCTTCCAGTGGGGAACCGGTCCAGATTGATACGGGAGAGTGCTCCCGAATGACTTGCACCATCAATTCCATGGGGTCCGGCTCTGTGGGACTCATTGCGGGGGTTCCCATATACTCCCGCCATTTCCCGGCTTCCAGAAGACTAGGAAATAAGAATGGTTCTTCCGCGCGTGGACTTGCCTCACCGTGCGGCTGACGCCGGGGCGGTTGTTCCTCACCACCACGAAAAGGTCCTCGGTCACAAACCCGATTTCTTCATAGGCCAGCATAATCTCAACGTGTGTGAAACGCTGCCTGTTCGCGCAGACCTCATCCTGGCACTTCACGATAAAGACGCCGCGTTCCCGCAACACCCGGTACGCTTCCCGGCCCGCGTCACAGTACAGGTCCACGACCGCCTGATGGTACTTGCTGCCGGTCTGCCCGCCAGACCCGTTGTTGGCGTAGTACCGCTCGAATGGCTCTTGCGCCAGATGCGCAGTCCCGCCGGGCGAGTGCATGTAGGGTGGGTCAAGGACGACGCAGTCGATTTCTCCATCGTCGTAGGGGAGATCGCGGAAGTCCACACCATCCTGAATGTCCGTAGCCAGGAGATGATAGCTGCCCGTGAGCACGTTCCGCCAGAACACGCCCTTGCCATAGGTAACATCGGCCACTATGCTCCCCGGCTCTTCACGTAGAGGCCGAGAATCTTCGGGAATACGCTCTCATTCCCGTCTACATGGGCACTCAGGACAAGGTCGTTGGTGGGAGCGCCGTTGCGCACCACACGCCTGCCGGAACCTATTTGTTCCGGACCAGACTCCTCTGGCGCATCGTCTAATGGGAGGGGAAGATTCACGCTCATAGCGCGTCCCCCTCCCAATCATTTGCCTTGGAGACCAAGGTTAGACTCCTAACCCTCGGCAGACCGCTTTGCTTCCAGGGCTTCCAGGATTGACCCTGGGGTCAGGGGGAGCTTGTGAATCCGCACACCCACCGCGTGGTAGATGGCGTTGGAGAGGGCGGCCAGCGGCGGCACTATGGGCACCTCGCCAACGCCGCGCAGGCCGAAGGGATGGCGCGGGTTGGGCACTTCCACGATCACGCAATCGATCATCGGTACGTCCAGGCTGGTGGGCATCCGGTAATCGAGGAAGCTGGAGTTGAGCATAGTGCCGTCCTCGGCATAGAAGTACTCCTCGTTCAACGCCCAGCCGATGCCCTGGACGGTGCCGCCCTGCAACTGCCCCTCCACGTAGCTGGGATGCACCGACGTGCCGGAGTCCATGAACGCCGTGAACCGCAGGATGTCCACCTTGCCCGTATCCGGGTCAACTTCCACGTCCACGATGTTGCCGGCGATGATGGGGCCGACGCCGGTGGAGTTGGCCGAGGCCGAGGCGGTGATGGGCCCGCCGGTGCGCATCTGCTGGGCAGCCAGCTCCTTGAAGGTCAGCCGGTCCTCGGGATTCCTGGTGAAGATGAACGTCCCGTCCCGGAACTCCACGTCCTCGGGTTGGGCTTCCCAGATAAGGGCGGCCCGTGCGCTCATGACCTTGATGACCTCCTCGGCGGCGGCGATGGCGGCCAACCCCGTGTCAAAGGCGGTGCGGCTGCCGCCGGTGGTGGCGGTGTAGCCGATGGTGTCGGTGTCGGCCACCGACGGGTTCACGTCTTCCGCCGAAATCCCAAGAACCTCAGCCGCCTGCATCGCAACTGCGGTGCGCGTCCCGCCGATGTCCACCGAACCTTCGATCAGGTTGATGGTACCATCGGTGTTGACGTTGATGGTGGCCGAAGACGACTGGCCGCCCTGCCAGCGGAACCCCACGGCGATGCCCCTGCCCTGGTTCGGGCCTTCCAATGGAGCGGAGTAGTGGGGATGGGACTTCATAGCCTCTTCCATCTCAACGCAGCCAAAGACGGCGTGGGGGACGCCGTTAGGCATCCGGTCGCCTTCCGTGGCGGCGTTCTTCAGCCGCAGGTCCATCGGGTCCATGCCAAGGGTCTCGGCAAGCTCGTCGATGACCGGCTCCACGGCGAAGGCGGCCTGGGGTTGCCCCGGAGCGCGGTATGCCTGGACCTTCTGCTTGTTGCAGACCACATCGTAGCCGTCAACCAGCATGTTCTCGATGTTGTAGGGGCCGAACCCCGTCAGCGTGCCGCCGCCCACGGGAGAGCCGGGATAGGCCCCGGCCTCGTAGACCATGTACAGCTCGCCCGCCGTAATCTTCCCGTCCTTGGTCGCGCCAATCTTGCAGCGCATGTGGGTGCCGGAGGTGGGGCCTGTACCCTCGAAGACCTCCTTACGGTCCATGACAATCTTGACCGGGCGGCCTGTCTTGCGGGAAAGCACCGCGGCCACAGGTTCCAGGTAGGTGGTGATCTTCGCGCCGAACCCGCCCCCGATCTCGGTGGGGATGACCTTGACCACCGACTCTGACAGCCCCATGATGGCGGCGGTTGAGGACCGGATGGCAAACGCCCCCTGGGTGCAGGTCCAGACGGTGAGCCGGCCCTCCGGGTGCCAGACCGCGGTCGAGGCGTGGGGTTCGATGTAGCCCTGGTGCACGGTCTCGGTATCGAATTCCCGCTCGACGATTACGTCGGCTTCCTTGAAGCCCTTTTCCACGTCACCCAGCTTGTGCTGGATGTGGCCCGCCACGTTGCTCTGGACACCCAGGTCCTCGCCCCGTCCGAACCGGTCCACCTTGAAGTGTGTGGAGAGGGTGTCGTGGAGCAGCGGCGCGCCCTCCTTCATGGCGTCCCAGTGGGTCAGCACCGTTGGCAGGACCTCGTACTCCACATCTATCAGGTCGATAGCCTGCTCCGCGATGTGGCGGCTGGTTGCAGCGACGGCGGCAACGGCGTGGCCCTTGTACAGCGCCTTCCTGTTGGCCATCACGTGCTCGGCCATGAGCCGGACGTTCCCCTGGGTCTCGGCCAGGTCGATTACCTGGTCATCGATTATTGGGAAGTCCACGGATGACGCCACGGCCATCACGCCGGGCAACGCCTCGGCCTTGCTGGTGTCGATGGACTTGATGATGGCGTGGGCGTGGGGGCTGCGCAGGATCTTGCCGTGGAGCATACCGGACAGTTGTATGTCCGCACCGTACTTGGCCGCGCCGGTCACTTTCTCCAGACCGTCGTGGCGTATGGGCCGGGTGCCCACCACCCTGTAGTTGGAAGAACTCTCCGATGGTCTGTCAACTGTAGTAGTCATAGGGTTGTCCTCACATTCAGACCCCCGCTTTCACGAGGGCAGGTTTTGGGAAACGTGTGATCATGGGGCCAACGCCCCAGCAAGGGCAACAGGTGCAATACCCGAAATCTATGCCCACAGCCGCAACGTGTCAAGTGGCCCGTAGCCGCGGGCAGCGTCCCGCTTTGGATGGTCCGGCCAACCAGCAACAGTCCGGTGAGGACCCCACTTTCTGCATCGAGATACCATACTCAGTAATTGGAAGTCCGGAACACAGGATGGGATAATGACGCAAGCGCGGGTTGAGAGGAGTCATTACCGATGAAATACGTGTGGAGCAGCTCGGGAGCTTGCCATGCCTAACGCCCTCTACTACGGCGATAACCTCCAGGTCCTGCGGGAGCACGTTCCCGCCGAGTCGGTGGACCTGGTGTACCTCGACCCGCCCTTCAACTCCAACGCTTCCTACAACGTGCTGTTCCGGGAACGGACGGGGGAAGAGTCACCGGCCCAGATCAGGGCTTTCACCGACACCTGGGACTGGACCCAGGAGACGGAGATTACCTACGCTGCGGACATAATCGGGAACCCAGAAGTACCGTCGGCGGTAAAGGACATGATTTCCGGCTTCCTCCAGTTCATCGGCCGCAACGCCATGATGGCCTACCTGGTGATGATGGCCCCCCGGCTGGTGGAACTGCACCGGGTCCTGAAGCCCACGGGCAGCCTTTACCTGCACTGCGATCCGACGGCGAGCCACTATTTGAAGATTTTGCTTGATGCTGTTTTCGGGAAGGAAAATTTCAGGAACGAGGTAGTCTGGCGGCGTACAGGTTCCCACAACCAGAGCAGGCGGTTTGGTCCGATACACGAAACCATATTCTTCTACACAAAGGGCCAGCAGTACGTTTTCAATACCGTCTTTCGTCCGGTGACTCAAGGCCATGTCGAAAGCTATTTTCGGAGGCATGACGAGCGTGGGCGATACTGGACCAACTCGCTGACCGGGGCCGGGACTCGCGCTGGAGCATCGGGGCAGCCGTGGCGAGGATATGATCCAACCTCCCGGGGCCGCCACTGGGCTGTTCCAGGATCGTTAGTTCGGGAGATCGGCATATCCGAAGACCTGACGATTCCGGAAAAATTGGATGCTTTGGCACAAGCCGGATACATTGATTTTCCTGAACCGGACAGCGGCGCTCTGCCAACTTTCCGTCAGTATCTTCAAGACTCTCCCGGCATCCCCATTCAGGATATTTGGGCCTATCAACCATATACTCGCGGCTTATTGCATGGCACAGAGGACGCAATCGACGAGGATGTTCGTTGGATTCCAAGGCAAGGAGGAAGAGAGCGTCTGGGATTTCAGACCCAGAAACCCGAGGGTCTTCTTGAACGCATCATCCAGGCATCCTCCAACGAGGGCGACGTGGTGCTTGACCCCTTCTGCGGCTGCGGGACTGCCGTTGCCGCGGCGCAGAAGCTGGGGCGGCAGTGGACTGGCATCGACATTACCCACCTGGCCGTGGCGTTGATGAAGAACCGGATCAAGACCGCCTTCGAGCTGGAGCCGGGCCGGGACTATGAAGTTTTCGGGGAGCCGCAGGACGAGGGCAGCGCCCGCGCTTTGTGGGAGCAGGACCCATACCAGTTCCAGTTCTGGGCGGTGTCCCTGCTGGAAGCCCAACCCCGGGCGGAGCAGGGGCGCGGTGCGGACCAGGGCATTGACGGCCTGCTGTATTTCATTGACGGGCCGCGGCGCACGCCCCACCGGGCGGTAATTCAGGTAAAGGGCGGCAGCGTGTCGGTACAGCAAGTCCGAGACCTGCGGGGCGTGGTGGAGAGGGAAAACGCCGCCCTGGGCCTGTTCATCTCCCTGGAGACGCCAACCCAGCCCATGCGGCGGGAAGCGGCCTCCGGCGGGGTCTTCCGCTCCGACCTGTGGGGCCGGGACTTCCCCAGGATACAGATTCGCACTATAGGCGAGATGCTGTCGGGACAGGGGTTTGACCTGCCGCCGCGTCCGGCAGACTACCAGGCCGCGCCGCGCGTCCACCGCTCCGAAGGGTTGCAAGCTCCGATGGACGGGTTTGAGGCGGCGTAGCTTAGCTTCGTTCAAGTGATAGAATGGCGTGGTCGAAGTCCCGTCTCCCGGAGCATGAGGGGAGAATATAAGGAGAAAAGCGTTACATGGTTAAAATGACTGGAGGCCAGGCGCTGGCCAGGTCCCTGTACCTGGAAGGGGTGCGGGTAATCTTCGGGCTGCCGGGGGTGCAGCTCTATCACGCCCTGGACGGGCTGAGCCAGGAGCCGGGCATCCGGTTCATCACCACCCGCCACGAGCAGGCCACGGCCTACATGGCCGACGGCTATTCCCGCGCCGGGGGCGAGGGTGTGGGCGTGGCGCTCATGGTCCCCGGCCCCGGGCTGCTCAACGCCTCCGCCGCTATCGGCACCGCCTACGCCGCCTCATCGCCCATCCTGGTGGTATCGGGCCAGATCGAGCGCGACCTGATCGGCGTCAACCGGGGTATGCTCCACGAGGTTGACGACCAACTGGACTCCGTCCGCCCCGTGACCAAGTGGGCCGAGCGGATTATGGACCCGGCGGAGGTCCCCAACAAAGTGCATGAAGCCTTCCATCAGCTCAAGTCGGGACGCCCGCGCCCGGTGGAGATAGAGGTCCCGCCCGAGACCCTGGCCGAGGTTGCCGACGTTGACCTCTACGAGCCGGAAGAGCCGCCGCGCAAGGCAGCTGACCCCGGACTGATTGCCCAGGCCGCCCAGACCCTGGCCGATGCAAACAACCCTCTGATATGGGTCGGCGGCGGGGTTATATCCTCCGGCGCGTCACAGGCGCTGGTCAAGGTGGCGGAACACCTGCAGGCCCCGGTGATCATGACTGCCGAGGGCCGTGGCGCAATCTCCGACCGGCATCCGCTGTCCCTTGGCGCGCTGCGTCTCCGCAACGATCCCATAGCCCAGCCCCAGTACGGCCACGACGTGATACTGGCCGTGGGTACCAGAATGGCCAACCCCCAATGGCTCGATGGCCAGCGCATCGTCCAGGTTGACGTAGACCCCGAGGAACTGGGCCGCAACTACTCTGACACCCTGGGCATCCACGCCGACGCCCGGCTGGCCCTGGAAGACCTGCACACCGCGCTGGCGTCGCGGACCCCCGCCCGCGCCGACCGGAGCGCGGAGGTGGCGGCGGTACGCACCCAGAGGTCGGATACGGTGATCAGGGTAGAACCCCAGGAATCGCTGCTGGCCGCGGTCCGTTCCGCGGTGCCGGAGGACGGGATACTCATTTCCGGCATGACCCAGTTGGGATACTACGCCCGTGCTCACTTCCCGGTCTATGAACCGAAGACCTTTATGACCTCGTCCTACTTCGGGAACCTGGGCTACGCCTACCCCACTGCCCTGGGAGCCAAGGTGGCCCAGCCCGACAAGGCGGTGGTGGCCCTGTCCGGCGACGGCGGGTTCCTGTTCAACTCCCAGGAGCTTGCCACCGCGGTCCAGTACGGCATCAACGCCGTGGTGGTGGTCTTCAACGACAATGCCTACGGCAACGTCATGCGCGACCAGGTGAACCGATTCGACGGCCGTATCTACGGTGCGGAGTTGCACAACCCCGATTTCGTTCGCCTTGCCGAAGCATACGGCGCAAAGGGCGTCCGCGCCGAAGGCCCAGAGGCCCTGGAGCAGGCTATCACTGATGGCATCGCTGCCGATGGTCCAACCCTGATCGAGGTCCCCGTCAGCATGATGCCCTCGCCCTTCGAGTAGGGAGGCGTTTTCAACTCTGACTGCCTTTCCGTCCCCCGTCTCAGCACGGGGGACACCTGTTCTTCCCCAGCCTCTGAGCGACTCTCCGGGAGGACCGAATGCCCCATTACGACAGGATCATCCACGGGGGCCGGGTGCTGGACCCGGCCAACGGCCTCGACGCGGAGATGGACGTCGGGATTAGCCGCGGGCACATCGCAGCTGTCGAGCCGGAGCTTGCACCTTCGGACACCAACGACTGGGTTGACGTTTCCGGCTTGTGGGTCCTCCCCGGCTTCATCGACTCCCACGTCCACGTCGCCGTGGGCGGGGATGCCGGTGACCGCGCTATCGGCTACCGGCAGATGGCCGAGGCGGGCGTCACCACGGCGATTGATTTCGGCGGCACCATGCAGGGCATCATCGACGGCGTGCGGCGCCGCGGGGCCGGACTGAACATCGGCGGCCTCTACGTCCTGTACCCCGACATCACCGTGCCAGGGGACGACCCCAGCGCCGATCAGTTACGGGACATTCTGCACCAGGCCCTGCGCCAGGGTTCCCTGGGATTCAAGTGCATGGGCGGCCACAGTCCCCTCACTCCCGACGCTACCGCCCGGGCCATTGAGGTCTGCAACCAGGCCACAGCATACGTCGCCCTCCACTGCGGCACCAAGGCCACATCCAGCCACCTGGCCGGGCTGCGCGAAGTGCCGGAACTGGTGGGCAACGGCAGGCTCCACGTGGCCCACGTCAACGCCTATTGCCGGGGCATGGTCCTCGACCCGATGGACGAGTGCCGCGAGGCCATCGGCCTGCTCGCCCGCATGGGAGACCAATTGGTGTCGGAGGTGCACCTTGCCAAGCCCAACGGCACCAGCGGCCACTGCGAGGGTGACGAGGTAGCCGACCGGGTGACCCGCAACTGCCTGCTGATGCGGGGCTACCCTCTGACCCGCACCGGCCTGCGTCAGGCGATGGAGGAGGGCTACGCATCGGTGGTCGCGGAGCGGGGAGGCCGGGCCGTGCTGCTGGAGGGTGACGATGCCATAGCCGAGTGGGAGGCTTCCGGGACCAACGCCGCGGTCAGCTTTCCGGTGGGCCTGACCGACATAGCCTTCAACTTGTCGGTGGCCAAAGACCAGTCCGGCGGGTTCGTGGTCGACGCCGTGGCCACCGACGGAGGTTACTTTCCCCGCAACATTGCCGTACCCCGCACTTGGGCGATGGTTGCCCTCGGCGCGATAACGCCCCTGGAAATGGCCACCAAGCTCTCCTGGAACCCGTCCCGAATGTTCGGCCTGCTGGACAAGGGCCACCTTTCCCCCGGAGCCGACGCCGACATCACCGTCGTAGACCCCACTACCGGCAACCCCCGGATGAGCCTCGTAGCCGGAGAGTTTGCCATGCTGGAAGGCCGCTCCGTGGCCACCGGCGGCACGCTGCTTGTAACACCCGATGGAGAGACTGCCGCCCGCAGCTCCGGCCTCGGCTACCAACTGGTAGACCTGGAGCAGAGCAAACTGTACGCGGGGTGGCGCTAGAGCGGGATGGGTGTTCCGTTCGAAGATGAACGCGCCGCGCGATTTGCTATGACGGGATGGGGCCGCCTTGTGAGTATCGTTCAGAGGGAATGGTAAGGCAGCAGTGCCGCCCAAGATAAGGGAATTGGTATCCGAACTGGAACACGCCGGATTCGTTAATCGAGGTGGGCGGGGCGGTCACCGCAACTTCGTCCACCCCAATGTTCGTGACACAATCACCATCTCCGGCAGTCCGGGCGCTGAGGCGAGAGTTACCAAGTCCGGTTGGTGCGAAACGCAATAGAGGAGTCGCGGAAGTGAATGGCAGCGCGAGATATTTCAAGGTTGTCGAGTGGTCAGAGGAAGACCAGTGTTACATCGGAAGGGCGCCCGGTCTTGTGTACGGCGGATGCCACGGCATGGATGAAAAAGCGGTGTTCGAGGAACTCTGCCAGATCGTCGAAGAAGTGATTGAACTCTGCAAGGAATACGGAAAGCCTTTGCCCCCGCCAACTATAGGAACGATGGATTTTGAATGGAAAGTCACCAGCAGATATATGAACAGCAAGGCACATCAGGCTTAGCCGGCGTGCCCGCCGCCTAAAGCACCTGGAAGTGCGCCTCCGTAGGAACGCAGTCAACGCCGTTGATGGGGACTATGTCCTGGGGGCAGGCGGAGAAGGCCACCACGCAGTCCATCTCGGCCCGCAGCAGCACGTAATCTCCGGGGCTTGAGACAGGCGGCTCGAAGCTCAGGTCGCCACCTGCCCCCACCGGGATGTTCATAAACAGGTTCCACGGGCTGGGGGTTTCGGGCGGCGTCAGCCCAAGCTCGGCCAGGGCCGCCGCCAGATTGTCGGTGCAATTGTCGTGGTAGTCGGCACAGCCCAGAAGCTCGTAGCGGTAGCGGTCGCACGCCGCCAGCAGCGTATCGTGAATCCCGCCCGACGTATCCTCAACCAGCGTCAGAATCGGCCGCCTGTGGTTGGTGGCCATTGACTGCCCCAGGCTGGGCATGACCCGGCCCATCGCCGTTCGTGAATGCTCCATAGACATGAACTCGGTCAGGTCGTCGCGCCGGAAGGCCCAGGTGTCCACCACCTGCTGGCCGTGGGTATTGACCACTCTCACGCGTTGTCCCGCAGATACTGTAGCCGCCTTGCCCTTCCGGGCCGGGATGGTAATCAGGGACGTACCGGTCATATCAGACCCCTCTTTCTTCTGGAGAGAATGAGCAACCGTATCAGCCGGTGAACCCGGCCCACACCTCCGGCAGCTTGGCCATTGCTTCCTGTGGCAACGGCCCCTTTGCGGCGTACTCAACGGCCTGCTCCAGGTGTTCCAGGCTGGAGTACCCCACCAGCACGCTGCTGACTCCGGCATTCCCCAGGGCAAACCGCAGGGAAGCCTCCACCAGGTTGTCCACGTAGCCATCCCGTTGCAGAAACCGGAACCCGTCGGCCCTGGATTGGTCCTGGCCGTAGTCCCGGCCAGAGCCGATGGGCGCGACGGTGGGCACCGCGACAGGATGCCGCACAGGTTCGCCGCTCAACGCGCCCGCCGCCAGGACCCGGATTACCAGCACGCCCATACCGTTATCGGCAGCCCGACCGATCAGGTTCCCGTAGCCCGGCATGTCGAACCCCGGCGGCACGGCGTTCCCCGCGCTGGGGTTGACCAGGTTGTACACTGATTGGACCGTGTTCATCGTTCCAGAGTCGATGATACGGTGGATAGGCGCAGTCTCGCCCACCGCCGTCATCCCCCAGAACCTGACCTTGCCCTGATCGCGCAACTCCCGCAGCGCGTCCACCACTTCGCCCAGCGCCTCCTCCGGGGAGACTGACCCGCCCTCGGCAGTTGACGCGACGTGGTTGTGCATCTGCATCAGGTCAACCTGATCCCGCTGCATCCGGGTTAGGCTCTCCTCCACCGAGGCGATGACGTTGCCCTTGATGCGGCCCGGCTCGTGGGTCGTGACCCGGAACTTGGTGCCGACGTAAACATCCGCCGACAACTCCTTCAGTACCCGACCCAGGTTGGTCTCCGATTCGCCGTCACCGTAGGACGGCGCGGTGTCGAAGTAGTTGATGCCCAGTTCCATCGCCCGCGCCACGGCCTTCACCTGGTCGCCATGCTCGCCACGGATCATCAGCCCGCCGACGTTGCCGCAGCCGAACCCGATTTCCGACACGTTTAGTCCAGTGTTGCCCAGGGGTCGATAGTCCATCACGTTCACCCGCTCAATCTGGTGTTCCCCAATGATATTCCCAATGCAGGCTGCGGACAATCAACGGGATGCGCTCTTCATATTGGGATCACGCCGAACCGCAGGCCGTTGACGGGGCAGTTTGGCGGCGCATACACTTTCGCCCTATGGTTGGTCTATCAATTCTGCACCGCGTCGGCATCCGGCAGGAAACATCCCTTGTCCGGTCCCGCGCCCATGACTGATCCCTCCGAGCAGCCATTACCGTACCGCTGGGTGGTGATGGGCATCTGGCTGACTGCCAGCGTGTCCGGTTTCATGGTCATGTCAACCATCGGCATCCTGCTGCCCGAAATCAGCGAGGAACTGAAAATCTCGCCCTTCCAGCAGGGGATGTTGGGGTCTTCCGCCTACTGGGGCAACCTGGTCCTGGCCATACCCCTGGGCTGGTGGGCCTCCAGGTTCCGGCCCAAGCCGCTGACCTCCATAACGATGGCGTTGGGGACGCTGGCACTTTTCGCCCAGGTCGTCGCGCCGGGGTTCGTTGTGCTTCTCCTCGGTCGCATGGCCTTCGGTATCAGCGTGATTGCCCGCCAGCCGGCCCGGGCCTTCCTGACCCAGCAATGGTTTCCGGCCCGCCAGATCGTGCTGGTCAACAGCATCTCCAACGCCATGTTCGGCGCGGTGGTCGGCGGCGGTGTGGCCGCGTCTCCCTTCATCCTGATCGCATTCGGGGATAGCTGGCGATACACCATACTGTCCTTCGTGGGCCTGTTCGCCATTATGACCGTATTGTGGATCGTCTTCGGCAAGGAGAGGATCACCACCGAATACCAGC
The DNA here is from genome assembly GCA_034422355.1 of Dehalococcoidia bacterium. Classification (GTDB taxonomy): domain Bacteria; phylum Chloroflexota; class Dehalococcoidia; order Lucifugimonadales; family UBA3495; genus CATOSP01. The sequence continues at coordinate 15,680 of DAOUJS010000067.1, forward strand.
AGCGGCTCGGCTCCCAGGACTCCAACGTTCTCTGGTCAACGCTGCGGTACCGGGACCTTTGGATCGGGGGCATCGGGTTCGTGGGCGCGACCATGTCCTGGTCCGGCTTCCTGAGCTTCTACCCCACATTTATGCTCGACAGCTACGAAGTATCCCTCATCTGGTCCGGAGGGATCCTGGCCCTGGGCATCTTCATGGGCGGCATCTGCGGCCTGGGCTTCGGCTGGCTGGTGATGGTCTCGGACCAGGGCAGGACGGTCCTCCTGGCCACCGGGGCGGGGATGGCGGCCACCTTCGCCGCGATGACGATGACCGGCAACATCCCCATCCTGATGGCGCTGACCTTCCTCAACGGCGTGGCCTGGGGATTCTGGCCGGTCCTCTACTCGGTCCCCTTCCACCTGCCGGGGATACGGCCCAGGGAGGTTGCCGTCGGCCTGGCCTTCATCCAGATGATGAGCTCCGCGGGCATAGCACTGGGGCCGCTGGCCACTGGTCTGATGCAGGAGTTCACCGGCGATCTCCGGCTGTCCCTTGCTGCAATCAGCTTCGCCTCCCTCTCCCTCTGCATGGCGGGACTGGTGATGAGGAGTGGCCTCTCACGCGCCGACACTTCAGCCGACACCCCGTCCCGGGGCGCCGCCACCCAGTCCACGGGAGACTGACCCGCCCGCAACTCGGGGAGTCACGATTATTCCCCGGTGAAGACTGGTGGACGCCGCTCCCGGAAGGATGCTGCCGACTCCGCCACATCGTGGGGGGCGCGCCGGGCGAATACGATGCTGTGGGTCTCGTATTCCAACTGGTCTTCCAGGTCCGTCTCCATGCCGCGCTGGATGGCCCGCTTGGACATCTGCATCGCCACGGGAGGCCAGAAGGCGATCTGCCGGGCAAGCTCCAGGGCCTCGTCCATCAGGTTGTCCGCGGTGGTCAGCCGGTCCAGCAGGCCGATGCGGTAAGCTTCGTCAGCGTTTACGTTGCGGCTGGTGAACACGAGGTCGAATGCGCGGCTTATGCCCACGATCCGGGGCAGGAAGTAAGACAGGCCGGAGTCGGGGCTAAGGCTGCGCTCGATGAACACGGTCTTAAATCGGGTGTTTTCGCTGCCGACGCGCATATCGCAGGCCAGCGCCAGGCCCATCCCGGCTCCCGCGGCCACACCGTTGACGGCGGCGATAGTGGGTTTGTCCAGTCCCCGGTAGACCATCATGGCCTGACGGCCCACCCAGTTGTATTCATCCAGCCTCTCGGCGCGGCTGGGATGCTCATCCTTCTCGCGCCCGCTGGTGATGTCCGCGCCGGAGCAGAACCCCCGTCCTTTTCCTGTAAAGATAACCGCACGGACGCCGTCGTCGTCTCGAAGCTCGCGGCAGGCTTCCATCATTTCAAGGTGAAGCTCGCGGTTGATGGCGTTGAGCTTCTCCGGGCGGCCCAGTGTGACGATACCAATCTGACCGTCCCGGTCGACAGCAAGGTTCTCGTAGGGCATCTCAATCCTCCGTGCAGGCGCTTCCGTTTGCCGTCAGGTCTGTGGAGTGGCGTCCTCAGACCGGGATTATACATCACGCTGTCCGGCCCGTTGGTGTCTGACAATCTGTCTGCATTCGGGCCGGGACTCAGCGTTGGGCCTTGATCTCGTCGATCATGGCCAGCAACCTTCGCGCCTCGAAACCGCCCCGGACGGCTCGGGCGAAGTCGCTTTGGGCCTCATCGTCGTTGCCCATGAGGGTGTAGGCCATTGCCCGGCCCGCGTAGGCGAGGGCAACCTGGCGGTCCTTGGGGTCTACCTCGATGGCGCGGGTGAAGTCCGGGACGGCCTTCTCCGGCTGGCCGATGGTGAAGTGGGCTTGCCCCCGGTTGTAGAGGGCCTGGGCAGAATCGGGGTCCAGCCGGATGGCCTCGGTGTACGAGGCTATGGCTTCCTCAACCCGGCCCGCCTCGAAGTGCTTGACCCCGGCGCGGTTGTGGTCCGCCGCGCTGGAAGGCCCGCAGGCCAGCAAAACGCCCGCGAGAACAAGGGATGCTGCCGTCACCACACGCAGCGTCACGGCTTCAACGGAGGAACTGGGGAATTCGGGAAGGGATAGCATCGAAGTTTTCACGACTTGAGGATGCCTTCCCATGGAGAATCACCCTCAAGCATGGGGTCAATCGCTACCGGTCAATCTCGTTGAATGCCCTTAGTTGCTCTTTGCCCCGTGTCTGGCGGAGGAATCCCGTGTCAGGACTACAGATGCTAATGTGCTGCCGGAAGGCACATCAACGTCTTCCGGTCTGCTGGCATCTGGAACCGTCTGACCGCCTGACTCCATGCTGTCAATCCAGTCTTGCAACGACTCCCCGGCGTTACGTATCGCATCATCGAGTGTAACTCCCATTGCCACACATCCCGGCAGGTCCGGGAACACTGCTCCGTAAGCCCCCTCCTGACCATCAATTACCACTGGGTATTCCATATTACTCCTCCCAACCGGCAGTCCGTGCTATAGAACGTGCGACCCCCGGGGACACCGTGCGGTGACGCGGCAAGATGATGGTGTGGATAATTTGTGGGTGGCGATAGACGTCGTGATTTCCTCCGCGACGGTGGAGCGCCCAGCCTTCCCGTTCCAACCTTTGCCTGATTCTGCGTACCCGTGTCTCAATAGCGTGCGTGCCTATAGCATTGCGAGAGGTCGTAGCAACCGCAATCGTTAGTATATTACGCTCCCGTCTTGTTCAAATGCTACTTCACCGCCAGCATGTCGTAGGCTAGGCCGAGCATGATCTTGGTGCCGCTTACCAGGCTCTTGATGCCCACGGACTCATTGGTGCCGTGGGTGAAGTTTAGCATCGGGTCGTCGTCGGGATGGGAGCCGGAGAAGCCGTAGGTGACCGTGCCCAGGGGTCGGGTGAAGCGGGAGTCGGTGAAGCCGTTGCTTATGGCCGGGACCCACTGTATGTTGCCGCGGCCAATCGCCCGTTCGGTGACGGAACGGATGTGGGTGGCGAGGTCGGACTCGAAGGGAGAGGAGTTGGGCCGGGCCATGTAGTCGATCTCGTAGGAGACGCCGGGGATGCCGGACAGCACCTCGTCAAGCTGGTCGCGGACGTACTGCTCGTCCTGATGAGGCAGGGTGCGCACGTCGCAGGTGAGACGGATGGCCTCTGGGACGCTGTTGGACTTGACACCGCCCCGGATCATCGTGGGCGTGAGAGTCATTCGGGAGAGGGCGCGGAGCATGGAGGCGAACCGGGGGTTGTCCGGCTCGATCTCGGCGATGATGTCGTCGACGTTCTCCGGAGAGGCCTTGTGCTCGACGGCGAAGGTTGAGAGGTGGTCGAACAGGCCGGTGGAGGTGTCGCGGTCAGGGTCGTAGTCCTCGATGGCGCTGAGGGCGCGGTTGAGCCGGTACAGGGCGTTGGTGCCCTGCCACGGCACAGAAGCGTGGGAGCTGACACCCTTGACGTCGATCTCGACCTGGAGACGTCCCTTCTCACCGACGCCGAGGATGTAGGTGAGGGCGCCTGCGGCCTGGATGGGAGTGCCGCCGCCTTCGTTGACGGCGTATGGAGCGGCCAGTTTCTCGGGGTAGTTGTCGGCCAGCCAGCCGAAGCCATACCTGCCGCCGTGCTCCTCGTCGGCGCCGGCGGCCAGAATCAGCCCGTCCTCAAGCTCGATGCCGTTGCGCAGGAGGATGCGCACGGCCATAAGCTGGGCGGTGAGCAGTCCCTTGCAGTCGGACGCGCCCCTGCCGAAGATGCGGCCGTCGGCGATGGCGGCACTGAAGGGATCGAACCGCCACTTGGCGTCGTCCTCGACCGGTACCACGTCGGTGTGGGACATGAACATGAGGCCGGCCTTGCCGGAGCGGCCCTCTATCCTGGCGATGAGGTTGCCCCGGTTGGGCGCGGACTCCAGTATCTCTGAGGTTATACCGTCGTGGCCCAGCCAGTCGCGGGCGTACTCGCAAACGGGCGTCTCGTCTCCGGTGGGCATGAACCCGGTGTTCACCGAGGGTATGCGCACCAGGGCCTGCTCCAGCGCGATGATGTCGTCCTGGGCGGCGTCGACCTGCGAGAACAACTCTTCCAGGGTTGGCATCGGCTCTGTCCTCCCTGCTTGGTTTTCGGGAGTGTAAACAGGCTGTGGTGCAGTGTCAACGCAGGGGAAACCCTGCCCCCGGAGGCTGGCAGACAGTCACCAGGCGCTCCTCACTCCCCGCTATTCACTCGAAACTGCCCACTGCTATTGACCGCTGTTATAATCCCGCTCATCAGCCGGTGGCCGGCGGGAAGCGGCAATCACTCCTTATCCTCTACTATTTGCCGGAAAGTAGCCACCACGCAAGGACTGACATGACGGTGCGAGCCACGGGCATCAACCCGGTAATGTTGCGTTGGGCCAGAGAACGGGCCGGGTACTCTGAAGAAGAAGTGGCCCGGCGTCGAAATGTGCCCGTGGAGCGCGTTCAAGAATGGGAAGAGGGTAAGAGCTATCCGACTTGGCGCCAATTGGAGCAGTTGGCACTAAAGGATTACCATCGAGGGACACCCTTTTTCTTCCTAAACACTCCACCGGATGAACACCCCGTCTCAGCCGAGTTCCGCCGTCTGCCCAGTACGATGCTGGATGACCTTCACCCCGACACCCTGTACGCAATACGGCAGGCACGCATTCGACAGGATGATTTGGCCCTGCTGCTCGGACCACAAGGCTCTGCGGAAAGCTTCATTCTCCGCGACCTGAGTGAATTGGCCGACGCTCACAATCCCGTCCAACTGGCAGTCGCGGTGCGCGAACGCCTGGGTATAAGTCTGGACCAGCAGAGGGCATGGCCTTCCGCCGATGAAGCACTAAAGCGATGGCGAGAACAAGTGGAAGACAATAGCATCTGGGTATTCAAGAGGTCGTTCGAGGATAAGGATATAGCTGGTTTTTGTCTGGACCATGAGGTCTTCCCAGTCATCTATTTGAACAATGGCCAAGCGAGAACGCGCCAGATTTTTACGCTATTCCACGAATTGGCTCATTTGTTGTTCCAATTCAATCACCTGGAGAGGCTGGACGCTCAACACTACATCAGCAACCTTGTGGGGGAAGAACGGGCGATTGAAATCGCCTGCAATAGGTTTGCGGGAGAGTTTCTAGTACCCTCCGAGGATTTTAACAGCACTATTGCCATGCAGTCTCCTGATCGCCTCACGGATGAGTACCTGATATCCCTCGCCAAGAGCTACAAAGTCAGCCGCGAAGTCATCCTGCGCAAGTTTCTAGACCGGAATTGGCTGGACGGGGAAAACTACCGCGAGACGGTACAGCGGTGGACAGCCAGCCAAGAAACAAGGTCAGGGAAAGGTGGGAACTATTATGCAACGCAGGGTACGTATTTGGGCCGAAAGTACCTACGCACCGCGTTCCTGGCTTTTGATGAAGGTCGCATTGACGAATTGCAACTGGCAGCTTGCTTGGGAGTGAAGGGGTCCAGTCTTGACGGATTAGAGCGTTATGCCTGGGAATGACCCACATGGCGATGAATGGTATATCCTGGACAGTAGTACGATCAGTGAAATTTTTCGCTCCTATTATCAGGACCAGTTTCCGAGCTTTTGGGAAAGGCTCAACGAGTCAGTTAGAACAGGGCGGGTCGTGTCAGTCCGGGCAGTGCAAATTGAACTCGAGAATGCCAGCAGGCCCGAAATTGTCAATTCAGTGGGTTATCTACGGGACCTGAACCCAAGGTTCTTTTCCGACCCCGACGAGCAGGAACAATCGTTAGTTCGAGAGATGCTTAATGATCCAAGCCTCTCAGCGGCTAACAACCGGTGGCGCGAGAAGGCTAACAGAGGGACTGAGGATGCTGACCCTTACCTTATTGCTAAGGCCAGGGTTCAAAATCTATCGTTGACTGGAGCAACGGTGGTGACTCAAGAGCAGGCGGATAACCCATCAAACATCCCTGCCGTCTGCCAGAGGTTCGGAGTACGTTGCATTAACTTGCGGCAGATGATGTCGGACTTAGGTTGGCGATTCTAGCCTGTTGTTCAACGTCCTGGAATCAGCAAAGTTATTGCTCGAAAGGTGAACAGAGGGGAAGCGCTGCCGGCTGGGCCGCTGGCGCGTGAGAAGACTTTCCTCACACCCTGACTGAACCCTTACAGTACGCACGTCTAACCTTGGCTCCAGCTTAGCTGCGCTGTACGACGCCGCAGGCCAGGCGGCGCCCCGGTATCGGACTCTCCCTCGGCGTAGGTGCCTGGCTTTTCGTGGACGATTATTGCGGAACCGTTGGCGCCGAAGACTGAATGGTCTGCTCCGGAGCCAAGGGAGATGGCATCGGTAAAGAAATCGGCGCGGGCAGTGCCGTCGGCTGCTGCGTAGATATTGGGAAGGTCGCCTCCGTGGGGTCCCACAGATCGGCCCAACTTCCAGTTGGGATGGACGAGGCCACGCCGGGCGTCACCCGGATTGAAATGATCGCCCGCGGCAGCGAAGTCAGGAGTACATGCGCCGATTTCGTGAATGGTAGAGGCATGACCTCCCGGAGGCAGTCCTTTCGCATCGGCAGCCACCAGAACGCCCGGCATCCAACTGCGTAAACATTACGCCCCCCACGGTCTCCCCATCCGGCGAGGCCAGCATGTCAGCAGCCGTCGCCCCCGACTTCCGGGTATACCCCTGGACAGAGCGCCAGCCCGGTCACAGGGACCCGGCGACCAGAACAATCGGGTTCAATCCCTGAAGCGCCGGTACACCTCCCTTGATACGCCATATCATCATGTCCCGGTCCTGTGGGAACCGAGGTTATGGTCCACTTGGATTCTGCAAATTCCGGACGGCTTGTCAACCCTGTCAGGCGCACCGCCCTCGCATCTCAGACCGCTGCCGGGAGTGAGTACGCTCACAGGTCGAACAGCACTCCCGGATTCATTACGCCGGTGGGGTCTACCGTGCGCTTCACCGCCTTCAGCGCCTCCCCGAAGGGGCCTGGACGCTGTTCCTCGTACCAGGGCTTGTGCAGCCGTCCCACAGCGTGGTGGTGGGTTATCGTACCCCCGGCGGCGATGATGGCGTCCGACGCCGCCTGCTTTATCTCCTCGTACATCTCAAGCTCCGCGCCAACCCGGCCCAGGCCCGAGAAGGTGAAGTAGGGGGCGGGGCCGTCGGGGTAGACGTGGGTGAAGCGGCAGGTCACCGTGCCGCCGCGACAGATGCGGTCCAGGGCGCTCTGCAGGGCTTCGCGCACCGCACCGTCCAACCGTAGCCAGCGGTCCCAGGTGATGGCTGTCTCCACCGTCTCCTCCACCACTCCCATGCCGCTGGTCACGTTCTTCTGGTAGGGCGCTCTCAGGAAGGAATCGCGCCATGCCCCCACCGCGCCGCGGCGTCCGGTGCGGGTCCCGGAGTCATCGGATACCAGTATGTCGTCGTCGCTGATTGTGCCTCCCGCATCACGCGCCAGCCTGACCGCCTGCCGTATCGCCTCATCCTGGGGCACGTCCCCAGATTCGAACCCGATGACCAGCAGCGCATGAGCGCCGTCCAGTCCTGCCGCCGCCTGGGCCTCGCCGGGGTCCAGCAGGCGGCAGTTGGCGGGCCAAAGCTTTGACTGGACGATGTGCCGCACTCCCTCTGCCCCTGCCTCGAAAGACGGATACGTGACGCCGGCCGAGGCGCGGTAACGCGGCCTGGCCTGTACGCGCATCCATGCCTCGGTGATGATGCCCAGGGTCCCCTCGCTGCCCATGACCAGCCGGTCGGGGCTGGGACCTGCGCCGCTTCCCGGCAGCCGCCGGGATTCCCAGACTCCCGACGGGGTAATCATGCGCGCGGACTCAACGAAATCGTCGATGTGGGTGTGATTGGTGGCGTAGTGTCCACCGGACCGGGTGGCGATCCAGCCGCCCAGGGTGGAGTACTGGAAGCTCTGGGGAAAGTGCCGCAGGGTGAAACCGTAGGGGCGCAACTGGTCTTCCAACGCGGGGCCGTATGCCCCGGCTTGAATGCGGGCCGCCCTGGAGACATCGTCCACTTCCAACACCCGGTCAAACGCGGCCATGTCGATGGTCACAATGCCCTCGCTGTCCGCGGGCGGCTCGAAACCGCCCACGGTGGAGCTTCCCCCGCCGTAGGGGATGGCCGCGTAGCCGCGGGCGGAGCACCATTCCAGGAGTTGCTCAACTTCTTGCTCGTTCCTCGGGCGTGCCACCACGTCGGGAGGGTTGGGGAAGTGCAGGTTGAAGGCCCGCACCCGGTCCCGGAAGCTGCGTCCGTAGCAATGTACGGCGCGGTCGTGGGTGTCAGTGGAGCAGAGGGATTCCAGCGCCGCCGGGGGCGTAATCCGGGGAGGGCGCAGTTGCAAGTCCGTTTCCACTGGCGCAGGGGGCGCGGCCAGGTCCACCCCGTAGCGGCGGGAAAGCCCCGCTGCCGCCTCCTGACGCTCCTGGAGCGTCGGCTCCTCAGACTCCAGGCCCCAGGCCCAAAAGCTCCTTCTCGGCATTTCCGGCCTCCCCTCTGCTCAGGATACTATGGTGATTATAGCAATCGGGCCGGATGCTTGACGGCGCTTGTGAGTCTGGTGAGGCTGGATCAAGCCGCTAACCCCCCGTGCGCTCCCTCCTCTCGGCGATGTGCTCAAGCGCAGCGTGGGTCAGGAAACTTGAGCGCGACTCACTGGCCTTCGCTGCCGCCTCGTCGATGAGGGCAAGCACGGGAGCGGGGATTGTGACGCTTACGCGGACGGACCTTTGGGGAATGGCCGTCAGGTCCACGTCCACGAATCCCCAGAGGCCATCCCGGTAGTCATCGTTGGACTGGTGTACGTCAATCGGCAGGACTTTGGGGATGGACTGATCATCCATGAGCAGCGTTTCCAGATGGCCCGCAATGGCTTCCCGCGTGTTGTCGAAAGACTCTTCCAACGTATCGCCGCCGGAGAAGCATCCGGGAAGGTCCGGGACGGTCACCCCATAGCTGCTCCCCTCGTCCTTGTGAATCACAACCGTATACTTCATCATCTTGTTCTCCGGTCCCATCCGGCCTGACGGAAGATGTTCCTGGGAGTCCCTGTGAAAGTCCCTGTTGAAATGTCCTTGCGGGGGTGTGCGACCGTGACCACTCCGCGCTGTTCGGGATGAGTGAAGTGATGGTGGCTGCCTGTCACGTTTCGTAGTCCCCATCCATCTTGCCGTAGTCTTCTTATCACATTACTGCTATCCATGTGTATCTTATGCACACCTGACGTTATGGCGCAAAAGTCCGCGGGTCTGCGATTGCCCTGGGTGTTGCCCGGTCAGCGGGTTGTTGGTGTAAAATCGATGGCGCGGCCCGTTCAACCATAAGACCCGGCAGGGAGCGAGAAGAATGGCTGAGGAACGCTGGAGTCTCAAGGGCGAATACTTCGAGAATTGCAACTGCGAGATTCTCTGCCCCTGCATTGTCCTGGGCGGCCCGGCAGTTCCCACCGAGGGACATTGCGACGTGGGGTTCGCCTTTCACATCACTGAGGGCGAGTTCAACGGCGTGTTGCTGGACGGCCTCAACTTCGTGGTTGCCGCGTACACCCCCGGCATCATGGGGGAGGGCAACTGGACCACGGCGGCCTACATCGACGAGCGGGCCGACCAGGACCAGCGCCAGGCCCTGGCCCGCATCCTTTCGGGAGAGGTTGGCGGCCCTGCGGAGCGTTGGATGCGGCTGACCTCCGATTTCAAGGGGATTAGCTACTGCCCCATCACCTACGAGTCCAACGGCAGGACAAAGCGGGTTGTCATCCCCGAGGTGATGGACTTCGCCGTCGAGGGAATCAGCGCGGGCCGCAGCCGGGAGGTGATGCGGCTGGAGAACACAGGCCATCCCGTGAACAGTTCCCTGGCCCTGGCCAGGGGCACAGCCAGTACCTACACCGACCACGGCATGACCTGGGACAATACCGGCAAGAACGGACACTACTCCCGGTTCGAGTGGAGTTGGCCTTAGAAAGCCTGCCCCATTCGGAGAGTCCCCCGTATCGCCGCATCGATGACAGACGACATCAACGAAAGGCAGCATGTCCATGACCTCGCAGAAGGTTGAGAAACCCGGCAGCACCCCTGCCCGCGAGACCCCCAGGTATCTCTGGCGTTCCGGGGAGCTTGTGGAGTGGGACAAGGCCACGGTCCACATCTCCATGCTGGGCTGGACTGCCATTTCAGCGGTGTTCGAGGGGATTCGCGCCTACTGGGACCCGCAGACCGAAGACCTTTACATCTTTCACCTTGACGCCCACCTGAAGCGGCTGTTCCAGTCGATGAAGATTATGCGCATGACCTCGCCCTTCGACAGGGACCAACTCCAGGACGCCATTGCCGGCCTGTTGCGGGCCAACGAGTATGCCGGGGACGTCTACATCCAGCCCATGGCCTACTTCGGCGGGGGCATCCCCGGCTACCTGGCGGTGTTGGAGAGGCCGGGAGAGGTGGTAATCACCGCCCGCCCGTCGCCGTCGAACCTGGGCAATGGCAGAGTGGCCAGTTGCAACGTCAGCAGTTGGAACCGCATATCGGACAACGTGATGCCCCCCAGGGCCAAGGCGATCACCAACTACCAGAACAGCCGCTACGTCTCCACCGAGTCCCAGGCCAACGGCTATGACTTCGGGATCATCCTCAACCAGCAGGGCAAGGTGTCCGAGGCCAGCTACGCCTGCATCTACATCGTGCGCGACGGCGTGGCCATCACGCCCCCGGTAAGCTCCGGCATCCTGGAGAGCGTCACCCGGCAGGTGGTGAAGGAACTTCTTGAGAATGTTCTGGGCGTGCCGGTGGTCGAGCGTGAGGTCGAGCGCACGGAACTCTACATCGCTGACGAGGTGTTCATTTGCGGCACCGCGGTTGAGATACAGGCCGTGGGCAGCGTGGACAAATACCGGGTGGGCGACGGTGGTGTGGGACCGGTGGTCTCCCGCCTCACGGACCTGTTCGAGCGAGTCGTCCGAAACCGGGAACCTCGCTACAATGAGTGGCGTACTCCCGTTTATAATAGGCCGGATGCATAACGCGCAGGATTTGATGTTATGCCGTACTCTATCTACGAAGATAGGGAAAACGGCAGGGCAGTCATTCAAAAGGCGATTGCGAGCGGTACGCCGGTCTCAAGAACGCAGCAACTCCAGGTGCCCAGTGTCATGAGGGATACGAGAATGTGGATGTGGCCACTCGCAGGGCCCAAAGGTCGGGGCGCCGTTATGTGGGGGAATGTGTTTACTGCCCGCTGTAGGCGTCGGCTGGGAAGCCGCCCATGAGCCAGTTGGTATTTATCCACGGACCCGGTGCGGGCGGCTGCCGCGAGGGTTACGCATACCAGCTTGAGCATTTCCCCGGCAGTCTTGCCCCCAACCTGCCCGGACACCTCCACGGGACGGCCTGCGCCGACGTGGCCCGCTACACCGAGTGGCTGCGGGGCTGGCTGTGGGCACAGGACTGCCGCCAGGACCTGGTGCTGGTGGGGTTCACCCTGGGAGCCTGCATCGCCCTGCAATACGCCCTGGACTACCCGGACGAAGTTGCGGGGCTTTTGCTGATGACCGTGGCCATGCGGCGCAAGGAGCGCGCTCCCGGCGGCCTGGAGATGCGGCTGCGGGCCGCGGAAGACCCGAAGGAGCGCGAGTCCTGGCTGGGGGCGATGGAACATGCCATGATGTGGGTCGAGCCGGAACTGCGGGAAAAGTTGCTGGAGTGCCACCGCCGGGTGGGTCCTGTCTCTCAGCACGACGACCTTGTGGTGATCGACAACTTCGACGTGACGGACCGCATCCACACCCTGGAGGCCCCGCTGGTGCTGGTCCGGGGAGTGGACGACCCCGGCCGGCCGCCGGAGTACGAGCTGGAAATTCACCAGGCCGTCCCGGGGTCCCGCTACATCAAGCTGGACCGCGCCGGGCACTTCCCTATGGCCGAGCGCCCCGCCGACGTAAACCGGGCCATAGAGGAGTTGCTGGCCACCCTCTCCTGACACCCGCGCCCGGCCTGGCATTTCTTCCGGAAGCCGGTCTTCGGCGCATTTCCAGGGTTCACTCCGGGCCAATTCCAGTCCTTGTTCGGGTGTGGCCGGGAAAGTCGCCGGTTAAGCCGCGTCTTGGGACCTGATGTGAAAGGTCCCTGATTCTATCCAGTCTGGCGGGCCTGAAGGGCCTGTACTGCCAACTTTCCCGTCGGCGGTTGCGCTGTAGAGCACCTTCCGGCCTGCCCGCCAGGTCTGGCGCAGCCAAACGCGGGCGTCCAACCGCAGCCGGACGCCCGCGCCAATAGACCCGTGACTCGGAAACCCTACCCGGACTGTCCCTTTCCCTCCTCCTACGAGAGCGGCCTCACCGACACCTCGAACTCATCGCTGACCCGGTTCCCGTCGGGGTCCTCCGCCGTAACGGTGATGGTGGCCGTTCCAGTGCCTGTTCCCACCACCGTCAGCGTCGAGCCGTCCACCCACATGGACGCCACGCCGTAATTCGACGACACGGCCCTGAAGGTCAGCTCGCCGCCGTCAGGGTCATGGAACACGTCGTTCAGGTCGATCTCCCGGTGCTCCGGCCCTTCCAGGCTAAAGTCGTCTATCGGCGCTGCCACCACCGGGGCCCCGGTTGGCGGGTCCCCGTCCGG
>DAOUJS010000068.1:0-21314 GCA_034422355.1 Dehalococcoidia bacterium
GTCTTAACTTTTTGGGGCTTGGGGCGCAGCCGCCCACGCCGGAGTGGGGCGCCATGCTCAACGACGCTCGCCCGCACTTGCAGACCGCGCCCCGCCTGTTGCTCTTACCGGGGGCGGCCATATTCGTCGCGGTGCTGGGGTTCAACCTGTTGGGCGACGGGCTGCGGGACCTGCTGGACCCTCGTGTCCGGCGGCCAGGGGGCTGATTGAAGAGGACGTAACTCCGTAAATGCCATTCTATTGGGATTTATATACGAAATTACACAGAGGCGATTGCCGCTCTTGGGACAGCCACCACATGCCCCTTTAGTGGTGGCGTGATAGACTGTCAGCGATTGTCAGGATGCACATTGCTCCACAGGAGTGTTTCTTATGGCCGAAGCCAGCATATTCCGGGAATATGTCGGAAAGCTGCAAACCAACCTGACCCCGGGCAATGCTACCGAACATTCTCACCGGCCAGCTCTGAAATCGCTGCTGGAATCCGCGCTTAACGGCATCGTAGCCACCAACGAACCCAAGCGCGTGGAGTGCGGCGCTCCCGATTTTGCTGTGAGCCGGACGCGGGATGGCCTGACCGTCGGCTACGTCGAGGCCAAGGACATTGGCGTCAGCTTGGACGCCATCGAGCAGGATAGCAGCCGCACCAACCCGGCCACGCCCAACGGAGGGCAGTTCAAGCGGTATCGGGAATCTTTGCCCAACCTGTTGCTGACCGACTATACCGAGTTTCGCTGGTACGTGGATGGTCAGCGGCGTTCCGTCTCCAAACTGTCTGAATTCGACACCAATGGCCGTTTGTCGCCCCGCCAAGCAGGCATTGCCGAGACCGACACGCTGCTTCTCGCCTTCCTGAATCACAACCCCGATCCGGTTGACAACCCGGAGGAACTGGCGCAACGCCTGGCCAGGCTAACCCATTTGGTGCGCGAAATTGTGGCCGAGGGGTTTCGCCTGGGCCAACTGTCCGCCGACGTTTCCGACCTGTATCAGGCGTCAAAAGACGTGCTGGTTCCTGATTTAGCCGAGGATGCCTTTGCCGATATGTTCGCGCAAACACTGGCCTACGGGTTGTTCGCTGCCAGAGTGAACCACAATTCCGGCGATTTCAACTGTCAAACCGCAACTCGGTATATCCCGCAAGCCAATCCTTTCATCCGGCGCATATTCTCTCTGATTTCCGACCCAGCGTTGGACGATGAGCCCTTTGTCGGTTTTGTGGACGACTTGGCCCAGCTTCTCAGCAACGCGGACATGGCGGCGGTGCTTTCCGGTTTTGGTGCACGGGGGGCACGCCAGGACCCGATTATGCACTTCTACGAGACCTTTCTAGCGGCCTACGACCCGGCCCTGCGGGAACGGCGCGGCGTATATTACACCCCGGAGCCGGTGGTCTCCTACATCGTGCGCTCGGTGGACCGGTTATTGAAAGACCTCTTCAACTGCCCGGAGGGGCTGGCCGACTATTCCAGGGCGGCTTACCAGACCTTGGCGCGCCACGACGGGGAAGAGAAAACCGTCGAAAAAGAGTCGCACCGCGTCCTGGTGCTGGACCCGGCCTGCGGCACCGGTTCGTTCCTGTACACCGTGATAGACCACATCCGCGAACACTACCGCAGTGGCGGAAACGCCGGGATGTGGGATGGATATGTCAAAGAACATCTGCTGCCTCGGCTGTTCGGGTTTGAGCTTTTGATGGCCCCCTACGCCATGGCCCACCTGAAGCTGGGGATGCAGTTGGCGGCCCAGGACTTGCCCGCCGAGAGCCGCGATGACTGGGCCTACGACTTCGCCAACAGCGAACGGCTGGGCGTTTTCCTTACCAACTCCTTGGAAGAAGGCGAAATGCAGGTGCCTTTGTCCGGCCCTTATCGCGTTATTGCCGAAGAAGCCAACTCCGCCACCGAAATCAAGCGCGATATGCCCATCATGGTGGTGCTGGGCAACCCGCCCTACTCCGGCCATTCGGCCAACGCCAGCCGCAAGGACGGCAAGCTGACCTGGATTGGCGACCTTATTGAGGACTACAAGCAAGTTGATGGCATTGGCCTGGGCGAAAGAAACACCAAGTGGCTGCAAGACGACTACGTGAAGTTCATCCGCTTCGGCCAGCATCGAATCCACAGAACCGGTGCCGGCATCCTGGCCTTCGTTACCAACCATGGCTACCTGGACAACCCGACCTTTCGCGGGATGCGCCAGCAGTTGATGAACACCTTTACCCACATCTACCTGTTCGACTTGCACGGCAATGCTCGTATGGGAGAACGCGCCCCGGACGGCGGACCGGATGAGAACGTTTTTGACATCCAGCAGGGCGTAGCCATCGCCATATTCGTCAAAGAACCGGACAAGGACGGGTCAGCAATGGTCCGGCATTCCGAGCTATACGGAGAACGGAAGGCCAAGTACCAAGCGTTGGCCGATTCGGACATATCAACAACCGGTTGGACAACTCTCGCTCCCGAATCGCCCGATTATAGGTTCAAGCCTTGGGACAACGAGCTTGCGGCGGAATATCAGCGATGGCCGAAGATAAACGAAATTATGCCAGTCAACTCGGCGGGAATGGTAACCGCCCGCGACAGTTTGACCATTCACTGGTCGCGTGACGACGTGATGCCGGTGGTACGCGATTTCGCCGGCCTGCCGGTTGAAGACGCCCGCAGTAAGTACGGTCTGGGCAAAGATACCCGCGACTGGAGAGTTGGCTTGGCGCAGCAAGACCTGAAAGATTCCGGGTTGGACGGCGAGTTGGTTCAACCGGTTTTGTACCGACCCTTCGATACTCGATACAGCTATTACACCGGCAATAGCCGCGGCTTTATCTGCATGCCTCGCAATGAAGTAATGCGGAACATGACTGACGGGAGCAATCTGGGATTAATCACTACGCGGCAGACTCGGGATGTATGGGATGCTTTGTCTACCAGGACAATCATCGCTCACAAGGCCATGGCAGCTTATGACCTCAATAGCCTTTTCCCCCTCTACACCTACCCCTCCGAACAGTCCATCGAGCAGGGGCTGTACCGGCGGGGCGAGCGCCAGCCTAACCTGTCCACCGCGTTCACCGGGGAGCTTGAGCGGAGGCTGGGGTTGCAGTTCATTGCCAACGGCGCGGGCGACTTGCAGGAAACCTTTGGCCCGGAGGACGTCTTTCATTACATCTACGCAATGTTCCATTCGCCAACCTATCGGGAACGGTACGAACAGTTTCTGCGGACCGACTTTCCTCGCGTGCCTTCGGTTGATGACCCCGAACTGTTCCGCGCGTTAGCTGGCCTGGGCCGCCGGTTGACGGCGGCGCACCTGCTGGAGTCTCCGCCGCCGGGCGAACTAGGGGCCAGCTTCCCAGTGACCGGCGATAACCTGGTGGAACGCGGGTATCCCAAATACTACGCGCCTGGCGATACGCCCCCAGGCGAGACCGCGCCAATAGGGCGGGGGCGAGTCTATATCAGTGCCAATGTCAGGCAGGGTGGCAAACGAGGCCAGTATTTCGAGGGCATACAGCCGGAGGTGTGGGAGTTCCAGATAGGCGGGTATCAGCCGTTGGACAAGTGGCTGAAAGACCGTCGCGGCCGTACGCTGTCATTTGATGATTGCAACCACTACCGGCGGATAACCGCCGCGCTGCTAGACACCATCGGGTTGATGGCGGAAGTGGACGAGACAGTCGCCGGTTCGCCCGCACCCTGGCAGTGGGGCGCGAAGGGAATAGCAGTTTAGCTGCTACAAGTCCGGCAAAAGAAAGAGTGGAATTTCCTTAACCGCGAACCTCTGCTGCCCGGTTCTGAAACCACTACCTTGCCACCGGGCCTTTGTGTAAATTCGTACATAATTCCCAAACTTTACCCCCCAGCATCCCCTGGCCTACGCCGCTGCTCTGACCTTAGATACTGCTCCAGGTCGCGGACCAGTTCTGACGGGTCGGGCATTTCAGTGGGGGGCGTTGCTTCGTCGTAGCGGGCTTCCAGTTTCTCCACGTAGGAGCGGACCTGCTCGTCGTTGCCGATAGCCTTTTCCACTTCCTCATCGAAGGTGCGGGCAGCAGAGTCCAGTTCTTCCAGGTATAGGGGAATGTTCAGCAGGCGGGAGAGAGATTTGGCCATGGTAAGGCTGACCCGGTAGTTGGGCGCGGCCTGGAGGTAGTGGGATGTGTGGCCCCATATCGAGGCGTAGTCCATCCCCTCGTTGGCGCAGGCTTCCAGCACCACGGAGCTGATGCCGGTGGGTCCCTGGTAGTTGGAGGAGCGGATCTCCCGGTTCTCAAATGCCTCCCGCAGCTTCGGGTCGGTGGACGAGCCGGTCACCCGGACGGTGCGGGTGTGAGGCACCGCGTCCAGGAGTGCGCCCATGTGGACCACGGTCTTGACCCCCATGTCCCGGGCCAGTCCGGCGATGGTCTGGGAGAAGGCCCGCCAGCGGAGGTTGGGTTCCACGCCAAGGAAGAACAGCAGTCCGCTGGACCCGTCAGGCTTCATCGCCCAGGAGAACTCGTTGGCGGGCCAGCGAATCCTGCGCCGCCCGTCCTTGGTGCGCATGGAGGTTGGGCGGGTCTGGGTGAAGTCGTAGAACTCTTCTGCGTCTATCTCCGCGAACTTGCGGGCGTTCAGACGGCGCTGGACGTACTTGACGGTATTGGTGGCGGCCTCGGCGGCGTCGGCCCAACCGGCAAAGGCGATGATCATCTGGTCGAGTTGTACGTCGGGTCTTTCATGGATGGTCAGGTAGTTCATTGCTTCCTTTGCGGATAGTGATTTTCTATGAAAAACGCGGCTGGTTGGGGTTATGGATTCCCTCCTTCGCGGGAATGACGGGTCGGAGCGGGCTGACGGGCGGCATTTTCACATTACAGGGCGTTGTGCAGAAATCTCAGGCCCACACACCCCTGGCTCTGAGCGCTCCCTCGTCTATTTCTATGCCCCAGCCGGGGCGGTCGAGCAGGGTCATTTCGCTGTTCCTGATTTCGGGACGGACGGTGAACAGTTCCTCCCAGATGGGGTCGCGGTCGGCGGTGGGGAAAGTCTCCACGATCTCGCCAACATCCAGTCCGGCAACCAGGTGGCCGTGGACCTGCGGGTCGTGATGGGGAGCAAGGCCCACGTTGTTCATGGCGCACATTCCGGCAATCTTGAGGCATTCGGTGATGCCGGAGTTGCGGGTACAGTCGAACTGCATGACCTTGACGCCGCCCCGGTTGATGAGGTCCCGGGCGTCCCAGCGGTGCTGGGCGTTCTCCCCGGAGGCAATGGGGATGGTGGTGGACTCGGCTACCTTGCCCAGCCCCTCGATGCGGTCGTACCAGTGGACCGGCTCCTCCAGCCAGCGTATGTCATAAGGCTCCAGCAACCGGGCGGCGCGGATGGCCGTGGGCACGTCGTAGCCCTCGTTGGCGTCCAGCATCAGGTCCATGTCGGGGCCGAGGGACTCCCGGACAGCGCGGACGCGCTCGACGTCTTCTTCTACGGAGACGTGGCCGATCTTCAGCTTGATGGCGCGGTAGCCCATGTCGGCGTAGGTCTCGCACTCATGCACGAGATCGGAGACGGTCTTGCCGTCCTGGTAATATCCGCCGGTAACGTAGCAGGGAACGGTGTTGCGTGCGCCGCCGAGAAGTTTGTAGACGGGCAGGTTGGCGGCCTTGCCCTTTATGTCCCAGAGTGCGATGTCCACTCCGGCAATGGCGGTCAGCACCTGGGGGCGTCCCCATCCGGCGCCGGCCCAACCTACCTGGTGGTTGAGGCGGAACATCTTTTCCCACAGCCGCTCATTGTCCAGTGGGTCCTCGCCAGCCAGCAGGGGTTTCAGCACCTCCACCACCAGCCTGGAGGCCCCGGCAGCCTCAATTGCGCCATCGGCGGACTCCCGGTAGATGCCGGGGAAGCCCATGCCTGCGCCGTGGGCCTCGCCAATGCCGACGATTCCATCGTCAGTGTAGACCCGGACCATCAGTTCGTTGACCCTTCCGATGGGGCGCAGGGCCGTCCAGAAGTGCTTTTCCGGGGGAGGCCAGACCAGGGCGATGGCTTCGATGTCGGTGATTTTCATGGGTCCTCCGATTGTCGTGTGGTTCGCGGTTTCTGACACGCAATGGCATTTTCCGGAACTACTCATGTTGCAAGCGTAAACGTAGTCCTAGACTTCCCTGCCCGTCTCGGCTGCCGCTCCTCGAACCGGATGCTTATTCATGTCGCCGAGGTTGACGGCTTGGCGGCTTTCCGTTCGCTTCTTGTTCTGGAGGTAGGCGGCGAGTGCCTTGACGTCATATCCATATTCTTTGGCCATGTCGTCTTTGATCTGCCACAACTCCCTAATGATTTCGTCAGACACCCTCGGGACCTCCCACAGTTCACGTGGAGTACAGATTTCCGGGCCGGTGCAGCCGTGCGCAACGCATACGCTTCGTATAATAGGTCTGGTTTCAGCGTTTGCGATATGCCGAAAATTCCATGTTAATAGATAATCTACTCCATGAGTTGCCGACACGGCAATGTGAAGGGCGTCGGCTTGGGCGTTTTCCGGCAACGCACTACTACGTAAGAGCGCAACCGCCAATTCAACTACCGTTGCTGTAATGGGCAGGACTGCGATCCCGTCCAACACCTCAAGACGCCTCGCCGCCGCTTGCGGATTACCCCTGCCTGCTTCCTCAATTGTGATCTCCGAAGTATACAGGTCAAACCGGGGTATCTGACTTTCCCACCAGTCAACCGTAGCCTTCTGCCAGGCCGCCGCCAGTAAGTCGCCTGTAGGCCGGGCTGTCAGATACGAAATGACCGAAGTCTCGATATAGACTGTCCGGTTGGATGATGAGGTCATTTGTCCGTCTCATCCTGCCCAAAACCTTATGCCACAGGAGTTACGTTATGGTCTAAGCCATCATGCAAGGCTCAAGTCACTCGAACTTGATGCCGTCGAACCGGTTGAGTCGGAACAGGCCCAGGTCGTGGCGGGTGTCGCCTTCCTGGGCCAGGTCGGCCATTATCTCGCCGACCACGCTGCAAAACTTGAAGCCGTGGCCGGAGAAGCCGGCGGCGATGGACACCTGGGGGTAGCCGGGATGCACGTCCAGGATGAAGTGCTCGTCGGGCGTGTTGGTGAAGATGCAGGTCTTGAGGGCAAGCGTCGGCCCGGCGGCCAGCGGCATGTACCGGCGGGTGAACCCGCGGAGCGCCATTTCATCTTCGGGGTGGGCGTCCCGGTCCATCGAGTCGGGCGAGACCTGTTGCCGCAGGTGATTGTACTTGCCTATCTTGAAACCGGGGATTCCGTAGGAAGGGTAGCCGTAGTACCGTCCTTCCTCGAACTCGGCGCTGAACACGGGGAAACGGTCGGGGCGGAACAGTTCCGGTTGGGAGGGCTGGAACCAGCCCAGCACCTGGCGCTCCGGGATGGCAATGGGTTTCAGGATGGACTCCATCTCGCCGGACCAGGCGCCGGCGGCGATTACGAGCCTGCGGGCGTCATAGTCGGAGCGGTGGGTCTCCACCCGGACACCAGCGCGGGTCGGCCTCCAGAAGATGGCCGGTTCCCGTCCGTGGACCTCTGCGCCCAACTCCAGGGCAGCGTTGACGTTGGCGACGATGCAACGCTCGGAGAGCAGGAACCCCCCGTCGGCCTGGTAGACTGCCACCGAGTCCTCGGGAAGCTGGTAGCCGGGAAACCTCTGGTTGACCTCCGGTCCGGACATGACCTCGTAGGGAACGTTGTGAATCTCGCAGGACTCCTTCGACCCCTGGAACACGCTGCTCGTCTCTTTCCCGGCATTGATGATGCCGGTGCTGATCAGCAGGCGTTCGTTGGCCGTGTTCTCCAGTTGACGCCACAGCTCGTAGGACCGGCGCAGCAGGGGGACGTAGGATGGGTCTTCGTGATAGGTCAGGCGGATGATCCGGCTGATGCCGTGGGAAGACCCCATGTCGTTGGGGATGTCGTAGCGGTCCAGGCCGATAACCTTCATGCCCCGCCTGGCCATCTGGTAGAGGGCGGCGCTGCCCATTCCCCCGACGCCGATTACTATTGCATCGTATATTGCCATGCTCTCTCCAGTCTTTGGTGGCCGGTAATTGGTGATTGTTGGAGAGTGGCTCGTAACCGGTCACTGGCGCTGACCACCGGATACTGACCACTATCTACTGACTCGCGCGGGGCAATCGGACGCCCGGGTCCTTCATGCGCAGGCTGTAGACCGAGGTGCGGGCGGTGAAAAGCATGGTGCGGTGGTCCGGCCCGCCCCAGGCGCAATTGGCGGGTATCTCCGGCAGCCGGATGATGCCCAGGGGGTTGCCCGCGGAGTCGAATACCCAACAGCCTTCCGGTCCGGTGCAGAAGACCCGGCCCTTGCTGTCCACCTTCATGCCGTCGGGAACGCCGTCGGAGGCTGAAAACATGTTGGCGAAGACCCGCTCGTTGCTGAGGGAGCCGTCGGCGGCCACATCGAAGGCGCGAATCAGTTGATGGGTGCCGGCCTCGCCCCGCTCCTTTGCCTGGATGCAGGCGTCGTCGCGCCGGGTGATGGCCACATAGAGCACGCGCTCGTCGGGGGAGAAGGCGATGCCGTTGGGGAAGCGCAGGTCGCCGGTTACGGCGGTGACGCTGCCGTCGGGATCGATGCGGTGGACTCCGGCAAAGTCCAGTTCACGCTCCGATTCTTCGATACGGCCGCTGGGGTTGGTGAAGTATACGCTGCCGTCGGAGCGCACCACCACGTCGTTGGGGCGGTTCAGCCGCTTCCCTTCAATCCCGCCCGCCGCCCCGCTCGTCAACCCGTCCGACCGTTCAGCGATGGGGGTGATGGTCCCGTCCGGCTCCATGCGGGTGAGACGGCGGCCATCGCCCTCGCACATGATCAGGCGGCCCTGGAGGTCGAAGGTCAGCCCGTTGGAGCCGTTGCTGTTTTCCCGGAAAATCTCAGGCTCCCCGCCGGGGGCCATGCGGAATATAAGGCTGCGGCGGATGTCCACGAAGAGCCAGTAGCCGCCGTCCACGCTCCAGACGGGACCCTCGGTAAACTCGAACCCGGTGGCAAGGCGCTCCGGTTCTGAAGATTCTACAAGCTGCTCTACGATCTCAGGCATAGCGGCACTCCCCTGATGTGCGAGGACTTTGGGTGGCGATACTATCGAGTGATGATCACCGGGTTCAGGCGAACATGAGCCGGCCCTTCGGTTCCGGGATAGGCCAGCCCATTTCCTGGGCGGTGTCAATCCACTCCTGCATTATAACCTCAACGTTGGCCACGACCTCCTGGCAGGTCTTTTCGTCGGCAGCGCACCCAGCCAACTCCGGCACCTCGGCGATGAACGCCTGGTCTTTGTTGCTCCAATAGATGATGGTCTCATATTTGACCATTGATGTTTCACGTGCAAGGGTCGGCATAAGGGTTCAAACGGGATGTTGGCGTCGGAAACTCCGCGTCCTGAGCGGAGCAAAAGCCTCGTGTACCTGCCGGTCATCCCTTCGGGATCAAACATCGGGGCTATGGCAAATGCGACAGGTACTGGTCCACGTAGTCCATGCCCGCCAGGTCGCTGAAGGCCGACATCAACCGCTGTGTTACCGGGCCGGGCACTTTGCCGTCTCCAACCGTTGCGCCGTTGACCGCGGATACCGGGCAGATGCAAAGGCTGGTGGAGGTCAGGAACGCTTCGTCGGCGGTGTAGGCGTCGAACAGGTCCAGGTCCTTCTCGGCGACGGGCAGCTCAAGACCGGTGGCCAGGTCCAGGACTATCCCGCGGGTGATCCCTTCCAGAACGAACTGGCCGCGGGGGGTGCATACCTCGCCGTCCTTGACCAGGAAGATGTTGGAACCCCGGCCCTCGGTGAGGTTGCCGCTTTCGTCCAGCAGCACGGCCCAGGAGTCGGGATCGGTGGCCTGGGCTTCCAGGTCGCCCAGGACCAGGTTCAGGTAGTTGTGGGTCTTGGCCCGGGGGCTTTGGAACCGGGGAGGTATCCGGGGCACCGAGGGGGTGATTACCCGCACTCCGTCCCGGTACAGTGGGGCGCGGCGGGCGAAGGGGATGGCGTGGCTCTCGATTAGCACCGTGGGACCGGGGCGGTCATTGGGTCCCGTCGCATCGACGCCGCGGCTGATCCTCTGCATCACCCACATGTCCTGTCCGGCTGGCAGAAGCGGGTGGTTGTGTTTGACGACCTCCAGCGACCACCGCTCCATATCGTCCATGTCCATGCCGGGGTCGATGCGAAGGTAACGCAGGGAGTCGTAGAGCCGGTGGATGTGCTCCCGGAGTTTGAAGGGCGCGCCGTTGAAGGTACGGGTGGCGTCAAAGACGGCATCGCCCAAAAGGTAACCCCGGTCGCGTATGGATATACCGACCTGGCTTTCAGGTCTCAGTTCTCCATTGAAGAATACGATGGTCTCGTTGGCATCCATGAGGTTCCCTCCGGTTGGGTTAGGTCTCCGTGAAAATAGCGTCGGGTTCAGGATAACGCCAGGCTGCGGCTGGACATATTGTGTGGCGAAATGGGTGACGTCCCAAGGCAAAATGCCGTCACGTGGCAGACCTGGAAGCGGGGCTACTTGCGGAAAGCGTTAGCCCCGGTGACGAGGGCGGGCATCCCCCCGAATAGGAACGCCACCGCGACGGTCTCCGCGATCTCGTCTTCGGTCGCCCCGGCGGCCCTGGCCCTGTCGGCAATGGCCGCAACGCCGTCGGGGTGGGCCAGCAGGGCGTCGCAGAGCATGGTCATCAGGGTCTTGACCTTCAGGGAGAGCGCCCCGTCCTGGAGCACCCATTCCCGGACGCCGGACACGTTGACGAGCAACTCCGGAGCATTCTGTTCCAACAAGGATTGCCATGAAGCTGGCTGAGGCTGCGACATTTCCCGATCTCCAAGCGTAGGCTGAGGCGTAACCATGATACTAGCGCGGCGGTTTTCCCGCCACCGCAGCGGCACAATCGTAGATGCGCGCCGGGGAGAGAATCAGAGGAGGTCCGTGGGGTCGGAGTTGTGTGGGGAAGGTGCAGCGTAGCAACCATGAGCCGCTGTGTCATGGTTGTCAGCCGTGATGTGGCGGAAGTCCGGCTATTATGAAGAACCAGCGTCGGTATGGAAAATACTGTGACCCAAGGCTCCGGTATGCGAAGAGCGAAAGGCAGGGGTTTATCCCTGGATGGTAACTGTAGTCGATTGCTCCTCAACTGAGGCCGGAGCGGCTCTCATAGAACACCGGCGACGGAGAATGGTCAACAGACGGCGGAAAGCAGGGGCAGTCAGGAAACTCCGGGAAGTATTGAAGTATTAGGGGATACGGCCCTCTCAGGCGCTGGCGCCTATTCGGAAGACCTTGGTGCCGCAGATGGGGCATACGCCTTGGGTAGCGGGTTTGCCGTTCTTCATGGTGATTGATTGGGGGTTGGAGATTTCGCGCTTGCTGCGGCACTTGACGCAATAGGCTTCCATTAAATACAGACCTGCCTTTTCGGAGTGGGCATCATTGTATTTTTGCTAATATAAATCCGTCAACATATGGCATGTCGGGTTTGCCGGATTTCTGAATGTGGTGTTTGCAACTGCGGTGTGTGGTCTGTAGATCAATCGTCGCGGATTTCCGCACGTTCCTGAAGGGGTGTCGGCGCCTTGATGGATGTCGTTTCCGCAATGCCCGTCCCGCCTGCACATCCGCTGGTACTCTGATAGCTGGCACTCTGCTAGAATGTACTCCCGGTGAAACAACTCCCTGACGTACATCCCATGCGGAGTGTTATCCGTAACCGGGAAGGAACAACCTGAATGGGAAGACTTCTGCTTGTCAGACACGGTGAGACCCCCTGGAACGCCGAGGGACGTATCCAGGGGCACTCCGACGTTGGGCTATCCGAAAAGGGGAAGCGGCAGGCTGGGCTGATAGCCGGGCGTCTCGCCGGTGTACGCATCGACGCCGCCTACTCCAGCGACCTCATCCGATGCCAGGACACCGCCAAGGCAATCCTGGCCAAGCACGACGTCCCTTTGCGGGCCACCCCAGACCTGCGTGAGCGTTTCTACGGCGTGTTCGAGGGGCTGACCGTGGCGGAGAGACAGAGCCGCTACCCGGAACTGTTCGCCGCATCGGTCGTCAATGACCTGGACTTCGCCCCCACCGATGGCGAGACGCCGCGGGAGACCATCCGGCGCATGACCCCGGTGATCGATGGCATCCGCCGCCGCCACGCCGATGAAACCGCGTTGATCATAGGCCACGGCGGATCTCTCCGGGCGGCCGTCATCGCGCTTATGGAACTGCCCGACGAGTCCACCTGGAGATTCGTCATGGCCAACTGCTCCCTGTCGGTCTTCGACACCTACCATAACAACACTGTGATGCTTCTATACAACGACACGTCTCACCTCAACAGCCTGGACGCAGGGTTCTGAGGGAGGCTGTCGGATATGGCCGGGAAAGTCCTGATGGTCCAGGGCACCGCCTCCCACGTGGGCAAGAGCGTGCTGGTGTCGGCATTGTGCCGCATCTTCCGCCAGGATGGTTTCCGCGTTGCCCCGTTCAAAGCCCAGAATATGTCCAACAACTCCTACGTTACGCCCGACGGCGGGGAGATTGGCAGGGCGCAAGCGGTCCAGGCCCAGGCCGCAGGGATTGAACCCCAGGTTGAGATGAACCCCATCCTGCTCAAGCCCGAGGCCGACCAGCGCTCCCAGGTGGTGCGCATGGGGCGGCCCTGGCTGTCGGCACGGGCTATGGACTACTATTCCATGAAGGCCGAGCTTTGGGAGTCGGTCAAGACATCCCTGGACACGCTGCGAAGCCAGTTCGATGTGGTAGTTATAGAAGGGGCGGGCAGCCCGGCGGAGATCAACCTCAAGGCTACCGAAATCGTCAACATGCGGGTGGCGATGTACGCCAACGCGCCTGTGCTGCTCTGCGGAGACATCGACCGGGGCGGCGTGTTCGCCTCGATAGTTGGCACGTTGGAGCTCCTGGAGCCGGAAGAAAGGGATGCGATCAAGGGACTGGTAATCAACAAGTTCCGGGGCGACATCGCTCTTTTGACCGACGGCCTCACCTGGCTGGAGCAACGGACAGGCAAGCCGGTGGCGGGGGTGGTCCACCACTTCCGGGACATTCACATTCCGGAGGAGGACTCGGTGGCCCTGGAGCTTCCCAATCGGCCCGCCGTTGAGGCAGCGTTGGATGTGGCGGTAGTGCGGCTACCCCACATCTCAAACTTCGACGATTTCGACCCGCTGGACCGGGAACCGGGCGTCTCCTTGCGCTACGTTGATGCCGCGGAGAACTTCGGGAGTCCCGATATGGTTATCCTCCCCGGCACCAAGACGACGATACCGGACCTCGCCTGGATGGAAGACAGGGGCCTGACCAGGTCGGTGAAGCAGGCGTTCCAACGGGGCGCGGCCATAGTTGGCATCTGCGGCGGATACCAGATGATAGGGACGCACCTCCAGGACCCGGACCACGTGGAATCGTCCCTGACCGAGATGGCCGGTTTGGGGCTGTTGCCCACCTCAACGGTGTTCGCGGGATCCAAGGAGACCCACCGGGTCAGGGGCGCAGTATCCTTGGACCGGGGGCTTTTGCAGGGCGCAAAGGACCTCCCGGTGCAGGGTTACGAGATTCACATGGGCCGGACTACCTTAGCCCGCCCCCACCCCGATTCGGCCTCCGATGGCAGCGGCGCCGGTATGCCTTTCCAAATCGCAGACCGGGCCGACGCCCCGGTGACGTCCGGCAATGACACCGACGGCTGCCTGGATGCCTCCGGCTGGGTCATGGGGACGTACATCCACGGGCTGTTCCATAACGGCGAGTTCCGCCGTAGCCTGCTTCAGTCCCTGGCCCGGCGCAAGGGCGTTCGCTTTCCCGATTCGGCTGATGATGTTGGGCTGGACCGGGAGTACGACAAGCTGGCAGACTGGGTGCGTTCCGCCCTCAACGTCGACTTTATATATGAAATGACCGGCTTGGCGCGCGACTTCGACAGCATCGGCGCGGGCCGCTGATGGCGCCGATGCTGTCCCTGGCGCTGGGCGGCGTCCGCTCCGGCAAGAGCGAGTTTGCCGAGGGGCTGGCCGCAGAGACGGGAGGCCCGGTCCTGTACGTTGCCACAGGGATGGCCATCGACCCGGAGATGGAGGAGCGCATCCGCCGCCACCGGCAAGCTCGCCCGGAACACTGGACCACCCTCGAGGAACCAGTCAGGCTGGCGGAACGGTTGCGGGAAGCTCTATCCCCCCCAAACCCCCTTTCGCAAAGGGGTGCGAGTGGGGGATTCTCTCCGTCCGTCGTGCTGCTGGATAGCCTGGACGTTTGGGTGGCCAACGTGATGGAGCAACGAGGGGAAGCGGCCAAGGCCGAGGTAGAGGCGTATGCTTTGAGTTGCCTGGCCAACACTCTTGACGTGCTGCATGAGTCAGGGGTCAGCGCAGTCCTGGTAAGCTCGGAGGTGGGACTGTCCCTGGTGCCGCCCAATCCCTTGGGACGACGGTTTCAGGATTTACTAGGGCTGGTAAACCAGAAGGCCGCCGCCGCCGCCGACCGCGTGTACCTGGTAGTGGCCGGGATTCCCTTGGGGGTCAAGGGTGTCTAGCGCGGCCCGGCCCGTGGGGAGAGCCACCGCCAGGGCGCCGGGGGTTTGCGGCGAACTGGTCCAGGGTATGCTGGATGGCGTCTACTATCTGGTCACGTGCCCCATTGACTTCTTCTCCCGCGTGACCGTAGAGCTTTACGCTGACGGGCCGGGTGATGGCAATCCCCGGGTGGATGCGCCGGAGGACTGCGCCAAGACTGCCTGCGCCGTGGCCCATACGCTGGCCCGGCTTGGCCGGAGCGACCTGGCCGCCAAAGTCTCCGTGGGCAACCCCATACCCCGGAGCAAGGGGATGGGCAGCAGCAGCGCCGACCTGGCCGCGGCCATCACCGCCACCGGATTGGCCTTGGGGAACGAGCTGGGACCGGAGACGGTGGCCGAGATTGCCCTGGGTGTCGAGCCTACCGACGGGGTGATGGTGCCGGGGCTGTCCATGTTCGACCACCGGGAAGGCAGGATCAAGGACAGCATCGGGCCGCCCCCGCCGATGGAGATAGTGGCCCTGGACTTCGGCGGCAGGGTGGACACCCTGGAGTTCAACCGGACCGACCGGAGCGCCCAGTGGCGGGACATTGAGGGGGAGACCACCGAGGCATTGGGATTGGTCAAGGCCGGGGTGGAATGCTGCGACCCTTCTCTGATTGGCCGGGGAGCGGCAATCAGCGCATGGGCCGGGCAGCGGATTCTCCCCAAGCGGATGCTGCCCGCAGTCGCTGATTTCGCGGAGTCCATTGGGGCTGTCGGGGTCAACGTGGGACACAGCGGCACCATCATCGGGGTGCTGCTGGACGCCCGTCCGAGGCGAGGTAAGTCGGCCTTCCGGCGGGCGCGGGAGGCGTTCCCGGAGGCGGAGATGGTCCACCACTTCCGGCTGTTGGGCGGTGGTGTCCAGACGGTGGAGGCGCATCGATACGAGTAAATGGTGGTCAGTCGCTGGTGAAGAGCAAGCAGCCGCTCACTCTCCACCAGCCGCTGACCACTACAAAAGGGAGTTGAGGCGATGGCCGAGTACAAGCTGGCGGTCATTCCCGGCGACGGGGTCGGGCCGGAGGTAATAGCAGAAGGCAGGAAGGCCATTGAAGCGGTGGCCCGCGGGTCGGCGGACCTCAGCTTTGAGTACACTGAGTTTCCGTGGGGGTCAGACTTCTACCGGGAAACGGGGCGTCTCATGCCCGAGGACGGCCTGGAGCAGCTTGGAGCCTTTGACGCCATCCTCTTCGGCGCGGTGGGCGACCCGCAGATACCGGACCATATAACGCTGAACGGGTTGTTGCTGCCCATGCGCCGCGCCTTCGACCAAGGGGTGTGCGTCCGGCCCTCGTACCTGTATCCCGGAGTCGACTCTCCCCTGGCAGGCAAGCAGGCCGGGGAGATTGACCTGGTGATCTTCCGGGAGAACACCGAGGGGGAGTACGCTCCCGTGGGCGGCCGGTTGTACCCGGGCACTGGCTACGAGACGGTGGTGCAGAGCAACATCTTCACCCGGCGGGGCACCGAGCGCATCATCCGCGCGGCGTTCGAGTACTGCGACCGGCGCGACGGGTACAGCAAGGTAACCTCGGTTACCAAGTCCAATGCCCAGGCCTTCGGCATGGTCTTCTGGGACGAGGTGTTCCAGGAAGTTGCGGCGGAGTACCCCCACATCCAGACCGAGTCGCTGCTGGTGGACCGGGCCTGCATGGACCTGGTGCGCTGGCCGGAGGACTTCGACGTGATGGTGGCCTCCAACCTGTTCGCCGACATCCTCTCCGACATCGCCGCGGTAGTCTCCGGCAGCATGGGTCTGGCCCCCAGCGCCAACATCAACCCGGAACGCCAGCACCCCTCCATGTTCGAGCCGGTCCACGGCGCGGCCTTCGACATCACGGGCAAGGGCATTGCCAACCCCCTGGCCACCGTTTCCGCGGTGGCAATGATGCTGGACCACCTGGGCCGCCCTGAAGAGGCCCGGCAAGTGGACCGGGCCGTGTCCCAGTGTCTCAACGAGCGGTCGGTAATCACCCCGGACCTGGGCGGTGCCGCGACCACTGCGCAGGTTGGGGACGAGGTGGCGCGGTTGCTGGGCTTATAGTGGACGCACAGGAAGCCAGGAGACGCCGCAGTTATGCCTGTACCGGACATACCGCACGAACCGATAACCATAGACAGCCTGCCGCGGGAGGGCGCACCCCTGCATAACAGCCCCGATGGGCAGGTGAGAATTGTCGGGACGCGCATCAGCCTGGAGATTTTCCTCGAAGCCCGCCAACTGGGCGCGAAGACCCCGGAGCAACTCGCCCGCCGGTTCGACACGGTTAAGCTCGCCGACGCGGAAGCTGTGCTTGCCTACTACCGGGACAACAAGGCTGAAGTTGACGAATATCTGAGATTGAGCGCCGAGAAAGCGGAGAGAATCCGGGTGGAAATCACGTCCCAGCCCGAGTACGTTGAGAATACGAAGCGGCTATTGGAGCGAGGCCGGGCCAAGGGCCTGATTGAGTGATACGGCTCCTGGCGGACGAAAACTTCAATCTCAATACTGTCCGGGAACTTCGCCGCCATCTCCCATCGTTAGACATCGTACGGGTCCAGGAATTGGGCATGACCTAGGCGATTGACCCAAGCATACTGGAGCGGGCAGCTGAAATGGGGCGAGTTGTTTTGACTCACGATGTCAATTCTATGCCCGGCTTTGCCTATGACAGGGCCAGGGCTTCTCTGCCGATGCCGGGTGTAGTGATAGTGCCGGACCTGCTTCCTGTGGGGAAGACAGTTGAAGACCTGGAGTTGATGATCACGTGCAGCCTGGATGATGAATGGGCAGACCGGGTCCAATACTTGCCTCTCCGCTGAAGTCCCATAATAGAGAAACCAGATGACCGCCGGGCCACGCTGGAAACTGCGCTTCCGCAACTACTCCCGGGCATATACTCTGCTGCGCGGCGCGCTGGAGCAAGGCGTTGAGCCTCTCAACGCCCTGGAGCGGGAAGGGGTCATTCAGCGTTTCGAGTACACCTTCGAATTGGCATGGAATACCCTCAAGGACCGGCTGGAGCATGACGGGGTTGTGCTTCATACGGCGACGCCTCGCAACGTCATCCGGCAGGCGTTTCAGACCGGGTTCATCGAGAACGGAGACGCCTGGCTGGACATGCTCACCGACCGGAACCTGATGTCGCACACTTACGACGCGGCCAGGTTTGATGCTGTGGTCAGGAATATCCATGACCGATACCTGGCCCTGCTGGACGCCCTGTATCTCCGGCTGGCCGGGGAGATGGTGGAATAATGGCAGTCCCGGACCTTTCCGAGGAAACCATGGAGACCTTGCGGAAGGTGTTTGCCCGCTACCGGGAGTTGACCGAAGTCGTGCTCTACGGCTCGCGCGCAACGGGCGGGTCCACTTCCCGCTCGGACATAGACCTGGTCACCAGGGGGATTCAGGACCCTTACCGCCTGGGACGGCTGGCGCTGGACCTGGAGGACACGAACATCCCCCAGCGATGCGATGTCCAGGCATACGAATGCATCGCCCATGCCCCGCTGAAGGCTCAGATAGACGGGGAGGGGGTTTGCATCTACCATAAGTGACCGCCATAAGTGACCGCGTTGAGATGGAATATAAACCTGAAAGACGACTTAAAATCGATTGTCGGCCTCGGCGCGGCATTTTGAATTGCAGAGGCGTGATATGCGTGTAACCTTGCACTTGGAAATGGACGCCGAAGTCTTTGACACTTCTGAAGCGGCGAAAGCCGAGGCGCTTGCCGAGAGCACCGGAGGCCAGGTTTATACTTGGAAGACAATCGGTCGGAAGAATTGGTTAGAGCATGGCTACCGAATTGTGGATGCGCTTGCGCTGGTAGTCCTTCCCGACTCGCTACCGGAATCCGTTGATATGTGTGACGATGTGCTTGAGGAAGGCACGGATTGTTGAATCGCACAGAAGATTCGTGCAACGCTGGGTATGGGTGACGGCTCTGTCGCCAAAGGTTTCTAATCAAACATCCTGTCGAATTCCCCCGATTCATCGGCTCTGACAAACTCAAGCCGTAGCCGGAAGGCTTTCCCGTCATTGTCATGCGGGTAAAAGGAAACTATGGCGAAGGCTTCCCTAACGTCAGGTTCCCCCATTGTCATCCACTCAACCCAAGCCCCTTGGAGGCTCTGCAAGTCAGCGATAATCTCATGCACCAGCTTGATTTCAGTCCATTCACAGCAGTCATCCATCAGCGCACTTCGAACATGTGGTTTAGGAGATGCGGGGGATCGTTGATCAATGGGTGCGGTATGTCAAGGGGCATGGTGGACTGGAACGCATGTCATCCAATAATGCGATAGCGACCGCGACCGTGGAAGTGGAGAATACCGCCGTCTCTCAGAACCTGAAGCTGCTGGCGAACCTTGGCCTCGACGTTGTGGTTGTCGGGATGCCACTGTGACAGCGACTCCGTAAATCTGGAATAGAAGGCTCGTAGAGTAAAATCGCGTTCCCCGGTCTCAACTTCCATGATGCGGACGCAGGCGAGTACTTCCGCGCCCCAACCTCCGGATGCGCGGGTGTCTGATGACAGGAAAGCGACTTTGCTCCATTCCCCGCGCACAAGTTCGGGATTGCGGGCATGGGATTCCGACACCAGAGTTATTTTGCCGTCTTGAGGGATTTCCCTTAGCAGGATATTGGAACCGACCCAGCCTGCGCGCCTAGCGGTATCGGGTAGCGGTTTTCTGCGTTGAACCACGCTACGGGTAATGAACTGCCCGGGGGTTACGAACAGGCCGGTTACAGTCCAACTGTTCCGGTTGTAGTCGAGGAAGGCGTAATGGGGCGCTATCCCCCGGTCGATGGCGGCAATCTTGGGGCCGTAAGCGGAGTTTGCGGCCACCCGTCCATGCTTACCGTTTTTGCTCTTCAGTTGGTAGGACGTGCCGCATTCGGGGCAGGAAAAGTCGCGGACACGAGTGTTTGGATTGGTTATGGTCAGGTGGTCGGAAGGACAGGCGAGGCAGTACAGGTTGGCGGCGGCCCAAGCCTCTGTGACAACGCGGGCGACTTGGCTTTTGTTCCGATACTGGCTGCCCAGGCCGGGGTCAAGGCGTAAGTCCATGCCTGCTTATTCACCCGAATCGCCGTTCTTGTTCAGGAACTCCTTGACTTCCGGGGTATTCGGGAGCATCAGCACACCGTCCACCTCCACCCCGAACCGGTTATAGACTTCCTCTCTGCGGTTTCTCTGCTCCGCCCGGCCTTCTGCGCAGCCATTTTCCATAATCTTCTCTACGGCCTGTGGGATTAGCAGCACCATGCGTCCTGTTACCTCCGCGCAAGGGAAGTCCTGAGATTACCAGCCGAAGCGAAACCACCTTTGTTGCTGGCGTCGCCACTCCCACATTTGATTGTTCAGGTTCCGGCCTTGGCTCACAAAAGCGTGGAGCAGGTCTGCCCACTCGTTATTGGAAATCTGACCCATGGAGGTCAATATACCGGCGTGGGGCTGATCCAAGTTTCCCCATGAATGTAGAGCTGTCCAGAATTGATGGGCTTGCCGGAAGTCCCGCCGGTTGAAGGTAACCAGGATGCGCCCAGCCCTCGCCGCTATCAGCAGATGGGCCGGGTCGGGTATGGACTGATTGCCTGTTGCCATAGCGTGAACAACGTCATGGTTATAATGTGCTAGAACTTCACTGACTTCGGGGGGAATGTCCTCATCCAAGTAGAAACGCGCCATTCAGGTGGAAATCTCCTCCAGCTTCTCGTCTATCGGGATGGGGTCCGCCCAGTAGTAGGCTAGTGCGGCATTCAGTTCCTCGCCGGTCAGATAGCCTCCATAGTCCTCGAGGACTTGCTTTTCGTCTCCCCCACAGACCTTGTAGTAACCCACTACCGACCAGATTGAGAATCCCTTGTCCCTAATGACCGGCACGTTTCGGGGCGAATCCTCCTCAATGTACTTGATCCAAGGCCATTCCCTGGTCTGTTGCAACGCCATGTCATTATTGACCGCGGGGACATATGCCCCGTCACTGTCCTCGGAATTCTCCTTCAGTTTCCGGTCTATATCGCCGGGATTGGCCCAATAATAGGCCAGGGCGGCGTCCAGTTCCTCTCCGGTCAATTCACCGTCATAACCGGCCAGAACCCGTTCTTTGTTTCCCTTGTAGACCCGGAAGTACCGCACCAGGGACCAGACCGACATTCCCTTGCCCCGAATGACGGCTACGCTGCGCGATTCTTCGTCTATGTACTTGAGCCAGGAATGTTCCCGGTCTTGCCGCGTGGCCATGTTTCGAGGCTCCTTAAACGTGTCTTACCCGCCGCCCAGGACCACCTGGACTATGCGCTTTTCCAGGGCCAGTTGGGTGGTGGGGTCCAGGCGCTCGTGGTCTCCCACGGCGCCGGTGAAGGCCACGCCGAGGATGCGGCCCACGCGGAAGTCTATGACGGTGGAGGACATCAAGCCCGCCTGTCCGCCCTGGAGGACTCTCAGGGCCACGGCCTCGTCGAAGAAGTCCTGGGGTTCCAGGCGGGTAACGGAGATGAGCTGCCGGCCGGAACTGGGGCTCTCTCCGGCGTTGGACTCGAAGTCCTCTGCGTCCTGTTACCTCCGCGACTATGACCGGTGGTACGCCTAACCACCAGGACCGTCGCCATTGTTCAGGAAGTCCTCGACTTCGGGAGTCATCGGGAGCATCTTTACGCCATCCACTTCCACGCCAAACCGCCTATAGGCTTCCTCTCTGCGGTTTCTCTGCTCCGTCCGG
>DAOUJS010000069.1:0-1995 GCA_034422355.1 Dehalococcoidia bacterium
ACTCCATACTTTTCCCTGGCCATACCACCACCTCACGGCAATACTAAATTACAGGAACATTACCACCACCGCTCAGTCCGTGCCAGATATTCAAAATCAAGTTTGACTGAGTAGTAGTGGCATTGCCGGGCTCTGGCTTGGTGGCGCCGTCTCCACCACGACCAGTACAGGATGAAATCCGGTGGTTGGTTCTCTGCCCACACCAAGCGGGTGAGCAACCGCCGCACCTCCGGCACAGTCACGGGAATCAGCTCTTCATCAGGGCCGTAGTGGCCCCTTTTTCTCCCTGTTCCATCGCCTGATACCTGATTGCCGTCAGATAGGCATGGGCCAGCATGGCCAGGGTGATGTGCCGGTACCAGCCATCCCACCGGCGCACCTCGTACTGGTCCAACCCCACCTCTCCCTTGGCCTCCTCAAAGCATTCCTCTATGGTCCATCGGGTTCCGGCCACCTTCACCAGTTCCTCCAGATTGGTCTCGCTCGGGCCGAAGCACACGTAATAGGCCAACTCACCGGGCTTGGCAATGCTGCGCCGGGCCAGCAGCCAGTGGCCCTTGCCCGGCTCCCTCAGAGGCCGTATCTTCACCGCAGCCCAATCGTAGACCCGGGGGCCCTTGGCGCCATTCCCAGCGCTGCACCGTACCCAAGCGGATTCCGCAACCCCGGACGCCAGCCGGTCCGCCCTCACCTGTAATGATCCCCTGTCCGTCAAAGCCCATAGCTTCTCGTTGCTCTTTACGGCCATTACGTGAGGAATCTCCTCACGCTCCAGCCACAACCGCAACTTCCGGTCGCTGCCGTAGACCTCGTCCCCGGTAAACCAGGCGAAGGGAACTCCCGATTCCATCGCCCTCCCCAGCATCAGTTGCGCCAGTTGCGGCTTGGTCCGGAATACCGCATCCTCAGGCACCCCGGCCTCCCGCCGCCGCTCCCGGTCGACCGCCCATACCTGGGGCAGGTACAACTCCCGGTCCAGCAGCGTCCTGCCTTTGGCTGAGGCATAGGCCAGGAATACGCCAATCTGGCAGTTCTCGATCCTCCCTGCCGTGCCGCTGTACTGACGCTGGACCCCTGCCGACTTGTCCCCCTTCTTGAGAAACCCGGTCTCGTCCACCACTACTACCCCGCCGGCTTCGCCCAGATGCTCCACCACGTAGTCCCTGAGGTCATCCCGAACCTGGCCCGCCTCCCACCGGTAGTTGTACAGCAGGCGCTGCACCCCGTCGGGAGTGGCATCGCCCGCCTGCTCCGCCAGTTGCCAGCCGTTCTTGCGCTCCACCGGACTGAGCAGCCCTCGCAGATACGCCAGAGCCCTGCGGCGCGGCTCCGGCCGCCGGAACCGCCCGGCGATGCACTCATGCACTCGTTCGATGCCCTCGGCCCACCGGGCCACTTCCGCCACCTCATCTCTCCCTGCAATCACCATGTCACCTCATCACCAACCGACTGTCTGTATTTTAATCCCTCTCAATCTGCGACTGTAGTATTAGAATGCCGTGTATCAACTCGATGCCGCCGGTGTCCGGCAGCGCCAGGTCCAGCAACGCCAGGCGGGGCTTATCCTCGGACAGGAACCGGGGCACGTCGGCCCGGTCCCCGGTGACAATCGGCGCGTAGCCCGCCCTGGCCAGCGAGTCCCGCACGTAACACAGCGTCTGGGCGGTAGTCCACTGCCAGTACCCGCACCCGGCCCCCGGTTGACCGGCGGGAACGCGCGGAGGAGGCCGGAGCGGGATCGGCGGTTGCGGCCTGCTCTGCCGCCGGCAACATGAAAGTGAACCGGGACCCCAGGCCCAGCACGTCGCTCTCGGCCCGGATGCGACCCACGTGGGTCTCCACGATCCCCTTTCAGATGGATAGCCCAAACCCCGACCCGTCCCCGTTCGATGATATGTCCGCACCATGTTCAGGGCCATGCCCCCGGGAGAACTTGCGGAACATCCCCGGCAGCAGCTCCGCCGGTATGCCTACGAGGTGGAGCACAACGGCCGG
>DAOUJS010000070.1:0-14917 GCA_034422355.1 Dehalococcoidia bacterium
GACCGAACGAAATCAGGCTGCGGCAACCATCAGCTGGAGATTCTCCACCGCTGACGCCCGGCACAAGCTCCGGCGTATCTATCCATCGGTTTCACCCTGACACGGTACTAGCACCGAGAACGCCGGGAGGCACCGTTTCCCGGAATATGGACGCGGGACCGTTTATCAACCAGACCAACCCTCGCTCCACGGCATCTGCAATTGCCTCCTCGACAGCCGACTGTTCACATCTGGGAATGAACGCCGTGTCTTCGTACCCGTCTTTGGATACCACAACCGAGTGGCCACCGGCAAAGTAGCCGGTAACGTCGTTGACCGTGACTTCATCCGTGGCCCACAGACCCGGAAGACTTCCGGGAACAAGCAGGGCGGGGTCGATGTCGCTGAGAGTGGCCGACTCAGGAAGAAAGACCTCGAGGGCCGGGTCGCTCAGCACTTGCTCTTCGATAGCGGTGCGCCAGAAGGTCTTCACCGTCCGGTCCGGACGCATCAACCGGCCGACCCAAATCCCCTCCCGAATCCCCTGGGCAACGGTATCCAGTATCTCCCTCTGGTGCAGCATCTTGGGGAGTTTCGCAAACTGGGCAAATGCACCGGCCAGGTCCTTGACCTGCCGGGAATCTTCCCCCTCGCGCCAGAGATCGTAAGGGCCACCCGGCAACATAGCCTCGGAACTGATGGCGGTTTCCTGTATCCGGGATCGGCGGTCGGCCTTGATTGTGAGGAACAGCGGATCATTGTCCACGGCGATCCTGAAAGCCTGAACTTCGTTGTTTTCGTTGACGGTCACGACCACCGAGTAGGCTTGACCAACGGCTTCCCCGATTCGCCTCTCAGCAGAGGCGGTTTCGCCGACAAGCATCTGCTCCCGGATTGGGTCAATCGGTTGGCCCTTCAGAAGTTCTCTCACTTCCAACCAACCCAGATGCTCCCTAACCCGGTCCCTTGCCAAATCCAGGCCATCCCGGGATGGAACAGCCAATACCAGGGCGTTGCGATTTACCCTGGGCCGGTCCGGGGCTGTGGTCTCGTTGATGAAGCGGCGAGCTTCGGCGCTTGGTTTGCCGGATTCGGAAGCTGCCGTTGGGCCGAGGACAGCGTAGTGAAAGTCTCCATCGTCGGATATGTCGCGGGGCCGGTCTGGGAGATTGTGTACCCGCGCACCGGCAGCAGACGCCCCGTTGGTCAGAGACCGCTGTCTCCTGATGTGTTCCAACAGCTCCGTTTCCACTCGTCCGGGCGGCACCCGGTTCACGCAGGCATCGTCGTGCATCTGGCGCAGGTTCGGGCGGTTTCCCAGCCGCCACGACTTGGGCAGCCCAGTGGTCCCATCCTGTAATGTTTCCGCCGTGCCTATTTCCACCTCGTCCAAAAACCAGGACAGCTCTGTCCAGCGATGCAGCGACCTCTCCAGTTCTATCTTGTCCGGCTTGGTTGGCGCTACCAGCATCAACAGTTCCTGGGTCAAGGCCTTTTGGCCGATGGGCTGGGAATTCAGGAACACCGAGACCACCGCTTGCTCCACCTCCCGGTGCTGGAGACCGGTCATTTCGGACTGGATGGCGCGGGCCTTGCCAAGCTCCCCCTCCAGGATGGGACGCCACTCCTGGTGCGCGCCGGTGCCGGTGTCGACGCTGGCGAAGGAGGCCAACTCGCTGGCGGCCTCTGACAGACCGCTGTCGCCGGGTCCGTTCAGGAACACATTTGGCCCGATAAGCGGGCTGGTGTCCCATTCTTCCGCATCCCGGAGGGCCATAGCAAAGGTGCGTAGGATTCCCCGCGTTCTCTGGAAGCCGTCAAGCTGAGTCCACCGGGTGTAGAAGACGTCGGTCAGGTCAGGGTGAAATGGGTAGCTCCCCAGGAAGCGCTCCTCCGCGGAGGGCCGCCCCTTCTGGGTCTGCTCGTCCAACGAGGCGATATTACTTACGACGGAAGTTACGTGCGGCCGGAATGCGCCGGAGTCCCGAATCGAGTCAGGTTTGAAGAAACGGCGCCGGAGGACCTCCGACACGTCATCCCTGCTGACGGGATTGACGTCTTCCTCCATTTGCCGTCCGAACACCTCGGACACTTCCCGGTAAATCTGGTTGCCAAATTCGTCGTGCTTGTTCGGGTCTGACGCCAGGAGCGACGCCACCATTGCGCAACGGTCCACCTTCACCACGGCTTGCGTCAGGTATTGGAAGAAGTTCACCAGCCCTCCGCGGGAAGCTGGGTTGGTTTCGAATTGCCCGCGAAGGTACATCAGCACTTCGTCCAGAAGCACGAGGGTCGAAAGACCTTCCTCTTGGGGCTTGGAGAGCAACTCCACCACCAGCGGCTCGGCAGGCGGGGTCTCACGCTCCTCGTCCCTGCCCTCAGCGTGAATTAGGCGGAGGCCATCCGCTCCGGCCAACTGGTAGGCCAGGACACTCCAGGGGTGTCTGAGCATCCTGAGAGTTCCATCCGGGCCGGGGGTTTCGATGCCCTTCTCCAGGTCTATCTTGTCGAAGCACAGCGCAGCCACCCGTGCCCTGGGAGGCTTGAAACCGATGTGCGCTTCAAACTCCCGGATGGCCGGCAGGTCGGGCAGGCCGCCGGGGTCGTGGGCCAGGTGCCGCAGGGCAATGAGGGTGTGGGTCTTGCCGCCGCCGTAGTTGACGGAGAGCTTGCGGTACGCCCTGTCGGTCCGGGCGTCGAGACGCTGGCAAACGTCCTTGACCAATTCCCGCAGGTTGTAGGTGGGGTAGGTGAGGGCGAAGAACTGGGTTGGGTCTTCGTAGACGGGACGCCGGCCCTTCTGCATCACCACGTCGTACAGGTCGGCGGCGAATATGGACAGGGAAAGCTCGCCGGTCTTCAGGTCGTCCCGCAGTTCCACGACCTCGTGCCAGGACTTCCAGGAGGGTTTGGTAGCCATTGTGTCCTCCTTCAGACGGCGCTTTCCAGCCGCCGGGCGAGGGAATCGAAATCTTCGGGGCATTTTTGCCGGATGGCGCGGATGCGGCGGGACGCTTCTTCGCCCAAAATCCTTCGTCCGCCACCTTCGGAGTCTGCCAGCCCACGTTGGAGGGCTAATCTGTCGAAATACCGTTCCTTAACATCTATTTCCGCCCTCACGTCCGTCCAACGCCAGTCACCGGGCAAATCCAGGCCGGCCAAGGCCCAGGTCTCGATTTCCTCCCAGGCGTTCTCGGCGAGGAAAACGCACCTGCCCTGGAACCCGGCTTCAATCCGGTCGAGACTCTGCCGCCGGTTCACATCGCCATCGCGGTCAACACACAGTATGAAGATGTCTATCATTCCGCCATAGTCTCGGACGATTTGGTGCAAGCCTTCCGATCTCAGCGCTTCTGAAACGCCCCGAAACCGGGGGTTGTAGCACATCCAAATTTCTACCGTGGAAACGCCCATGCTCCTGAACAGCCTGGTAAAGAGCGGTTTGAGAATAAATTGGTCCTTGAGAAAGTCCTCGGGGATGATCATGGCCCTCATTCGAGAGTCCCCTGCTCCCAATCGTCCTCATCATCGTCCAGATGGTCCGAGTCAGGGTCGCCTTCGGAGAACTTCATCGCTGCTTCCAACCAGCCCTCAGTGAACAACTCACCCAGGGTGGCGGACTTGCGCAGCTCCCGCAGGTTGTACAGGTCCGCTATGGGGCGGATTACGCTGTCGGCCCAGTATTCGTCGCGGTAGACGATGGACGTGTTCTCGAAGGCCCCGTCGCGCAGCCAGGACAGCAGGGCGGGCGAGTGAGTGGTGGTAATCACCTGCACCTTGCCGTTGTCGGTCTGCCGCTTGATGAAGTCCTCCAAGAGCCAAAGCCGGTGTGGGTAGATGCCCTTGTCTATCTCCTCGAAAAAGTACAGGCCGTCCGCGTTGGGGTCGAACAGCGCGGTCAATATGCCCAGGAAGCGCAGGGCGCCGTCGGAGGCGCTGTAGGCCGACACCTTGCGCCCGTTGCGCTCCACGATATGGAGATGGATACGCCCGCTGGGGTCGCGGGGGAAGTCGAATTCCTTAACGTCCATAGGGGAAAGCTCTTGCAGCCACGACATCAGGTTTCTTTCCCGTGTCGAGTCGGCGCAGATTGTTTCCAAGACCGATGGCAGGTTCTGGCCGTAATCGCCCAGCATGGTTGCACCAGGGAAAGAAGGCTCACGGATCCGATCCGGCGAAAATTGCAGAAAACGCATCTTGCCGAGGGGGGCAAGGTAATGAAGAATTGCCTCAAACTCGAACAGGCGGGCAACCCTTCCCAGGGGTTCCGGGCGTTGTCCGGGATTTTCTATACCCTGCTCTCCATTTTTCTCCGGCTTTAGATATTCGTTCATTAGAACGAACCCGGTGTTTGAGCTGAATCCGACATCAATAGAGTAGGAGGCTTTTTCCCCTGCCGAATTCATCTCCGCGCCGATGGAGAACGCAGAACAACCTTCGGAGTCAGACTGCCCAAACCGCGCAATCTCATTCGGCGCCCCCCGAATCGGCTCCCACTCCATCTGCCCGCCCGGCCCGTACTTCCCTCCCAGAATCTCCGCAAGGGTGTAGCCCCGGCCGATGCCGTGGAGGAAACGGAAGGCGTCGCGGATGTTGCTCTTGCCGCTGGCGTTTGCGCCGACGATTACGGTGAAGGGGCCGAGCTTCAGCGTTTCATCGGCGAAGTTCTTGAAGTTGACCATTCGCACCGAATTTATCATGGCGCTTCTCCTATCCGGGGTTGCCGGTAGCGCGGCGCGCGCACGTCGCCGTGGGCCGCGGCGTGGTTGCTGATGGCCTCCAGGACGGCCCGCTCGTCGGAGCCGACGGGGGCCAGCTCGATGAGGGCCTGCAACAGTTGGTGAAACAGGGCGTTGCGCTGGAGGACCCGGCTGTCCAGGTACTCGTTGACCCTGGCCTGGTCGCCGGCACGCCACAGGTGCATCAGCTTGTGAACCTGGTCGATGAGGGGCGCGGGCCGACCGCCCGGCGCTTCCAGGCCGAGGCTGCGCCCCCGGCGGCGGTGCCAGGGCTTGAGCTTGACCTTTGCGCCGCTCCCGCCTTCCCCGTTGTCATCGCTTTCCTCGTCCACGGAGGCGTCGTCGTCAATGCTGTCGGCAGCCGCGCCGTTCCTGGACTGTACCAGGAGGTCGTGCTGGTTGGCCAACGCCGAGTCGGAGAGGTTGCAGGAAAGGGCGTAGAGAATGCAGCCGCCCACGGGGGCGTCCTCCATGCCGAAGTCATTGCGGTGCAGCAGGTAGTAGGTTGTCACGTCGTCCAGGCCGGTGACGGCCTCCTCGCCGCCCCGGGTCAGCACCCGGCCGACCACGAAGTCCACCACCATCCGGCGCACCTCCCGCAGGAACTCCGAGACAGTCATGATCTCACCGGGAGCGTTGGCCTTCCTGACCACCGGGTGCTTGCTAAATGCTTCCAGCGCTGGCCCGGTGGCGGCCCAAACGAAGTCGGGGCCGCGAATGCCCGCATCCCAGAAGTCCCGCAGTTTCTGGGTGATGTTCTCCCGCATCTCGTCAAGCACGATGTTATCCCAACCGGGCCGCCCTGGCGGGCGTTTTCGGCAGACGATCCAGACGGACGATGACAGAGCAGCAGAATCTCGTGCCCGATGCCTGGTGCCCATTTCAGTTTGAATGGGCCATGAACCATCAACTACAAACCCCGCCCGGATTAGCGCGGCAACGAGAGTTTCCCAAGCGTCGGGCTGCTTATTGGCGAATACTACCACCAGCCGTCCGTCCGATTGTAACGCGCCGTGACAAGCCTGGAACGAGCGCGCCATACCGTCCTCATAATTCTGCTTGGAGCGAGCCGGGTCTCCGTCGAACCGGCTGGCGTCGTCAATCAGCTCTCCGTCGCCAGTGTCATGGTTCCACTTGGGGCCGAGTGGGTTCTGAAAAGCTATGTCCATTTCAGGCGAAAACCCGCGAGTAGCGCGCCGGAGCCATACATGAAAAAAGTCCATGCAATCAGAGTATGGGATGGCATCATAGTAGGGCGGGTCGGTGATTATGGCATCGTACTTACCTACAACCCTGGCCGCGCTTTGGCCTTCCACACTGGTGGAGCTTGCAGACTCAGCGGATACTAGGGCGTGACCAGCAAAGCGGGAAACCCATTCAAGGGCGCCAAGAAAATTGCCGGAAGTGTCCGAAAGAGGATTAACTTCGGTATAATCCCAAACGATTGGTAGAGCAAAGCGCGAAAAGGTTTCGATGTCCAGCTTTTCCGCGGAGCTACCCGTGGCCGGCGGGCGCCTGGACTGCAAGTCGAATCCGGGCCAGTTGTTCAACCCGACGCGGCGGGCAAGCTCGGGGCGCGAAACGTCCGTAACGTGGGCGTTGAAACTCTCCTCGTATGCGGTCGCCACCTGGACGGCGATGGCCTCCACGTCAGCCTCGTACTGCTCCGTCTCCTCCGGGTCCTGGGATGGGACGACGAGGGCATGGACGAGGAACTCCACCTCGCCCGGTCTTATGCTGTCGGGTCCAGCCCGGACCGCATCGAGGCGGTGGGCGCGGGCCGCGGACAGGCTGCGCTGGCGCTCCCTTACCCGGTCAAGTTCCCCGGCCACCCGGTGGTCGCCTGCCTGGACTCTCTCCGTCAGGCGGGCCCGGGCCGCGGCCAGTTCCGCAGCCTGGTAATCGAAACCGCGCGCCACGAATCCCAGTCGTTCGTCCAGGTCTTCGATAAGCCGCTGCCGGTGGGCCTGGACCATGCGACCGACTACATTATCCTTGGCGAACCCTTCCGCTTCCTGGACAAGACTGCGTGCCGTGCCCGCCAGAGGCTCGGAGCCGGGCGGGAAATCGGGAGCGCCCTTGAGCAAGAGCAAATGCTCGACCGGAGCTTCCTCCACGGTCCCGTCGCCGTTCTGCCTCAGCCCAATAAGCCTGGAGTCAACCAACCTGGGCCTTGGCAGGGGGCTTTCGGGCGTCCGGGAGAGGGAGTCCACCCCGGAGGCATCCATGGGTTCCTGCGCCTGCTCAACGGAGGCCAGGGCAATGTGAACGGGAAATGCCGCGAGAGCGCCGGAACGAAATCGTGGTCCTATTCCGGGAGGCTGTCCAGTGGACACTTGAGACCCCGCGTAGTCAGTACCATGGCGAAAGACCTCACAATGCTTTGGGGAACCCATCCTCGCCGAAGTTCGCCGCGTTGACCATTGTGGCTGACTGACCCGCAAAGCCAGCATAATGGCTGAGGCGGGACCATGGGATGAACGCTCAGGCCCACCAGCGAGCGAAGAGGGGAAATAGCCGCACTTCTGGCGCCGTCGGCAAACCTGCGATAGAATCCCGGATCATGGAGGGGAAGACCTGTCTGATAACCGGCGCCAGTGACGGTATCGGCTATGCGGCCGCACGGGAATTGGCCCGTATGGGTGCAGCTGTGGTGATAGCCGGCCGGAACAACGCGAAAACCGCAGCGGCCGCGGAGCGCATCACCGGGGAGACGGGCAACCGCGAAGTGCGTTACATGCTGGCCGACCTTTCGTCCCAGGCGGATGTACGCAGCCTCGCAGACCAGGTGAAGCAACAAGTGCCGAGGCTGGACGTCCTGGTGAACAATGCCGGCGCCATATTTCTTTCCAATCGCCGCAGCGTTGACGGTATTGAAATGACATTCGCCCTGAATCACCTGGGCTATTTCCTGTTGACCGCACTGCTGCTGGACCTCCTGAAAGACTCGACGCCGGCCCGGATCGTCAACGTCTCCTCCAGCTCGCACTTTTCGGCCCGCAACTTCCGTCTGGAGGAC
The DNA here is from genome assembly GCA_034422355.1 of Dehalococcoidia bacterium. Lineage (GTDB taxonomy): Bacteria > Chloroflexota > Dehalococcoidia > Lucifugimonadales > UBA3495 > CATOSP01. The sequence continues at coordinate 7,738 of DAOUJS010000070.1, forward strand.
CTGCCCAAGCCTGGAAGCAATGGAGGTTACCGGGCATACGGACGCTCCAAGCTGTGCAACATCCTGTTCACCTACGAACTGGCGCGACGGCTGGAAGGTTCGGGCGTAGCGGTGAACGCCCTGCACCCTGGGCTGGTCCGCACCAACATAGCGCGGGACAATGGCCTTCTGGGCCGGGTGGTCAACTTCTTCATCGGCGTCCGCGGCGTCGATGCCACAAGGGGAGCGGAGACTTTGAACTACGTGGCGGCATCGCCCAAGGTTGAGGGGACCACAGGCAAGTTTTTTGTGGACTGCCGCGCCGTGCCGTCATCCCCTCTGAGCTACGACGCAGGGCTGGCCTCAGACCTCTGGGAATTGAGTGAACGGCTGACAGCGCCGGGGGCGGCGGCAGCAGGAAATTAACGGCGGCCATCCCTCTTGACGGATACAAAACCGGTTCCTCGGGGATTTGCCCGAAATCAAGGGCGATGGCAGGGTCATGAATTTCGCCATCGTCCACCAAACTGGAATCGAACCCCTAATTGCTCCGCGTCCTTCTATCAGTTCAAGTCCTCCAGTTCAAGTCCTCCCGGCCGGTGGCTTGGGCAAAGCCACTGCCCACGAGTACCGCAGCTCGATTGCAAACTCTTGAAGCATGTTCTTACCCGCACTCTACCGGCGCCAGAAGGGTGTTCCTCCACTGGTCCGCGTGCTTGGCGTTGCTCCAGGTGGGGCGGCGCAGCTCGATCACGCGGGAACAAGCCTCGGCAAATGACTGGACCTAATGGGGCAATAAAATGGCGGAGGGAGTGGGATTCGAACCCACGTCTCACGAAAGCGAGAAACGGTTTTCAAGACCGTCGCCTTAAACCGCTCGGCCATCCCTCCGCGTGGCTAAATTGAGGGGTTTTCGTCGTTCACTGCGTCGTTTTGTAAATCTTTTGTAAAACCCCCGCTCAGCACGGAAGAGGAGTTGGACCAGGGTTGCCGTGTTGCTTGATGGAGCGGGACGGCCATTGGGACAGGGCCAACCATCTTGCAACACCAATTCGGCCCGGATGTGTCCTCCGCCCGTGGACAGGAATGAATGCCCCGGCACTGCCTCCGGCCGCGAAACGCCAAGGAAACTGTAAACTGCGGGCTGAATGGCTGTCAACGGCGCTCCCTGCCTGAGCGCCAGGAATGCGCGGTCCTTGCAAGACCCGCTATCAGCAAACCAAGCCCAACATGCTCACATTGCTGCTATTCCCATTCATTGACAAGGCAGAGGCCCTGGTTCCTGCCGGTCCGGCTCCGTCTCCGGCCGCAGGTGGACCGGCAGCGCGAGCAGGCAGCGCCAGGGCGCGGGCCGAATCCAGCGCCCCCTGGAGCGCCTGGCCGAACTCCAGGCTCTCGTTGATGCGCCCCCGGCCTGCGGCGCAGCCCGCCCGCCGCGCCCCCCCACCAGCCACCCCTCCCCCGCCCTCCCCTACCCCACCCACCCCGCAACGATGTCGGCGCGTGTCCGACCATGGCTCCGTATCTGACCACGCGAAATCATATAAATACTCCCGCAAAATTGGCCTGAAATAGACCCTAAAAATACGGATATTCTACTGATAATGGTGCTAGTATTCCCCCTTGATTCCCGGCGCAAGACCCGCAGCGGACCGGCAGGGTCCGCCGGAGGCCGGGCCCTCCCGGGACAGGCCGGGAAGGGCGGAGGACCGTCAATAAGTGGAACGCCACGCCATGTTCGATGCCAGCAGCAACAGCAACGCAGGCCGCCCCTCCCGGACGGCCATCCCCATTGCCCACGGGCCGGGGGCCGGGCCGGGCGTTTTCGCAAGGGCCGGACAGTAGGGCAACTCTCTTTTTTGAGCGTAATTGATACTTACTATCAGTTAATAGGGAGTAATGAGACTATCTCTCAATAAGGCCGGACACCAAGGCCGGACAACCGGAAATCAGGCGAAAGGGAGGAAGAACAACAAAATGAGCACAATCATCAACATACCGAGAGGGTTCAAGTTCTACGGGGCGGTGCTGGCATTGGCCGCCCTGGTGGTTGCCCTGCTGGCGGTGGCATACGCCACCGGCCCCGCACAAGCCCAGGGTACCGGCAACGACTTCGGCGCAAACAACGGCCACTACCAGGAGCCCTACCCCTGCGGCCAAGGCATGGCCGGCGTGTCGAAGAACCCGGACCAGGAGTTCAGCGAAGGCCATGTCGCCCTGTTCGACGCCTACTGGGACTATGAGTCCCAGACCCTCAACAACAACCTCTGCCCGCCGCTGGCGGTCCATAAGGTCACCAGGGACCTTGACGGCAACGTGACGGGGATAGTAACCGCCCGCACCGAGTCCGACATCGACGTCAACACCACGGTGTTCCACGCGGGCGACGATTTCAAGCACACCATCACCACCGAAGAAAAGGCTAAGTACGAATTCCTGCCGCCAGCCGGCACCCAGGTCTGGTGGCTCAAGCAGGACGATCCCCTTGCCGAGGCTCAGTCCGGCGGCCCAGAAGAGCCGGAGCTGGTGCTGGGCCTCTCCGCCGGCCTCTTCAATAAGGACGACTGGTACAGAAAACCCCTAGGAGACGGTGAACCCGATCCCGATCCGTTGGAGTATGAGTTCGAGGCGGAGCGGGACCCCGAGGGCAACGTCATTCCGTTCGTGGTCTTCGAGAACGACGCGAATAGAGCGATATGGGACAGCAGGAACGCCGACATCCACTCCATCCCGCTGAAGCCCGGCCAGTACAAGCACTACAACTGGGTGTTTTTCCCCGGACCCGGCCAGCGCCACACCTACGTGCTGGAAGTCCACATGAAGGGCCACGTCCGCATAGACCTTCCTCCCGGTCGGACCAAGGAGGACTGGAAGCCCCTCACGTGGCCTAAGAACACCCCCTACGACCCGGCCAACACATTCGTCAGGGAGGGAATCAACAAGACCGTCACCAGCCAATTGAGGAAGCAGAAGTACACCATTCACGTCGGCCCGCTGCACCTCAACGAGCAGCCCCGGTTCGGGGTGTTGGGCGAGGTCCAGGCCGGGGCGGCCGCCGGGACCCTGGTGGGCGAATCCATCCCCATGTACGGCGCGGACCGCGACCAGTTGCACTACACCCTGGAAGGCGACGGGCACGAGAACTTCACAGTCACGGAAAGCGAGGGAGTACACGTGGGCGTCAACGCCCAGCTGGTCGTGGCCGACGGCGCCCAGCTGAGCTATCCAGATCCTGACCGGCCCTACTATGACCTGCGCCTCACCGTCTCGGACCGCCACGACCACGAGGACGGCTCCGATCAGGCCATCGACGATCTCATCCCGGTGCGGATCTACGTGATTCCCAGCAGCGGACCCTGGATAACCGTGGCCTTCAGGAACGAGCACCCGCGAGTGGATAGTGAAATTGCGGGTAAGGCCCGGGTGATGGAGTTGCCGGCCGGCGCCAGGATTTCCACCTTGACCGCGTATTATCTCCAGGATGGAAGAAGGTACTCGTTCTTCCAGGGTCGCGGCAAGGCGGACCTCAAGTTCTACGCCATAGGACAAGAGCCGAAGACGAGGAACATCTTCCTGGAGGCGGTATACCAATTGAACGGCGAGACGAAGACGGTCTCCTCCGCCGTGTACCCCATAACCTGGCGCTGGTAGCCCGGCCCAGGGGAGTGGACCTTGGTCCGGCGCGGCCGGTGAAGCCGCGCCGGACCCCGGGCCCGTCCACCGGCGACTCCTTTTCAGGGCTTCTCGTTTCCAGCGCGCCCTGACCCAATCCGCTCGCTTCGAGCCTCGCCGCCCCGGAGATGGTCATGCGTATTCTCGGAAAGCTACTGTTCATTGCCCCGGCGCTGGCCGTCCTGGGCGCGGTCCTGCTGGACGCCCCCGGCGCCGGGGCCCAGGAACGGGAACCGGTGGACCTGGAGTTGAGCATAACCAACCGGGAAGCGGAACACGAGCGCGACGGCACCTTTGTAGCCACGGTCCGGAATAACTCGGACGTCACGGCCCGCGACATAAAGGTCCAATTCGAGGTTGAGGACCTTAGCCCAAACCGGTTGAGCATAATCTTGCAGGAGCGTAACGTCAGTGGACAAACCGATATCAGGGTGAACACTGGGACCGTTGATTATGACACGCTGGAATGGACCATTCCCCAGATTCGCCCCGGAGTTAGGGCGGTTACGCGGCTTAGGATAGATTGGACTAAAACCAATCCAGGTCTTAGCGGAACAAGCCAAACAAACCGTGCCCTGGTGCGCTTCCAGGGCGCCATCGTGGAATCCACGCCCCGGGAGGCTCCGGGCCAGCTTGGCAACAACCGGGCGCGTCATTACGTTACGACTTATGCGGGTCTACATGCCCTGATCATACTGTTTGGCGTCAACGTTTCCTACGGGGTGGACGCCGACCCCGGCACGGACACCTTTACGGTCAGGGTCACCAACCCGGGAGACAGTCTAGGGATTTGGCGCACGACTTCTGTAAACCAGTACCAACTGCGGCTCAAGGTCACCTCGTCTCCGGGCCTGCGCTACACGGCCACGCCCTCCTCCGGCACCTCCTTCAACCGGGCGAGGAGCATCTGGAACATCGGCACTCTGCCCGGAGCAACCGAGCCGGGAGGAACCCCCCGGCTGGACATCCAGGTGACGGGACGGGGAAGCCTGGACGTCCCGGAGGAAGACCAGTGCCTGACGGTGGAGATCGAGCACGTGATCCCGGACCCGATAATTGCATGGTTCCCCGTCACCGCCTGCATGGCCCATAAGGCCCTGATCACCCAGGGCGATTTCGCCGTTTTCAACTGGCACGACTGCCTTACCGAAACCGACTATCCCTGCGGCAGCCAAGCATCCCTGGAGCTGGCCGCCGTGAAGCGCTCCCATAAGCAGGGTGTCTACGTCGTTGGAGATGTCCATCGCCAACACTTCAGGTCCGACGACTTTAGCCAGGGTACCAACAATATGATCCTGCAACCGGAGGATGCGGTGTTGCAGGTCCCGGACAATAGCCAGACCCGCGTGACGGAGTCGGGGAACACCGTGTGGTTAACCCTTGATCCCTTCGATCTGTACCTGGGGCACCAAAGGCTCCAGGACGCTGGCGGTTGGACGGACCTGAAGGTGTCAGGGACGGTGACTGCGCCAGGCGGCGGACCGGCGCCCGGATCCCTGAGCCTTAAGAGCCGCAGTGGCCGATTTACATTCTTTGACGCTCCTGATGAGACGAAAGTCAGTTCAAGAGCGTATCAACTCAGCGAGTTAGGCACTAATTATCAATTTCCGGTCAGGATAGAGTTCGGAACCCTGGGCACCTACGCCGTGCTGCTCGAGATAGAGGGCACCAAGGCCGGCACTGAGTACACCGACAGCGCCACCTACACCTTTCACGTGGGTCCGGTGGCGGAACTGGAGGTGCGGGACGCCCCGGCCCACTCGCTGGCGCAACCGGGCCAGCGGGCCTACACCATCGTGGCGAGGAACCAGGGGCCGGACACCGCCCCGGCGGTGCGGGTAACGCTGACCGGCGTGCCCCGGGATGCCGAGACCGTCACCAGCCGGGGGAGCTACGCCCCGGGGGACTGCGGAGATGACGGCCTCTGCGAGGGCGTCTGGACCATCGGCGAAATGCTGGACACGGCGTCGCATCTTGCCTGGGGCCGGACGGAAGGGGAAGTATTGACCATCATCCCTCCCGGTGCCAGCGGCGGCCCCATCACCGCGACCATTGAGAACACCCGGGACTACTCGGTAACCATCGACGGGACCACCCACACGGCCAGCTACTACGACTACCTGGACCACAACGACGAGGCGGAGATCGCCCTGCGCCCCGCGCCCTCCGCCGGGCCGCCGGGCCGTCCGGACCGGCCCACCGTGAACCAGGTCCCCGCCATGGCCAGGTTCCCCTCCTTCGCCCTGGTCCAATGGCCGGACATGGAGTACCTGAACGGCTTCCGGGTGTCCCACTACGAGGTGCAGCGGTCCTCCAGCCCCTGGGAGACGATGGACGATGACGTGGGGGGAACGGTGTACCTGGACATGCGGGGCGGTTCCGCCGGCGCGGCCTACCGGGTGCGGGCGGTGAACGAGGCGGGCGGGCACGGGCCGTGGTCCCTGGCCTCATCGCAGGGACCCGGCGCCGTGGGCGCGCCCACGGGCCTGACCGCCGCGGTTGGACTGGGCGGCGACCGCATCGACCTGAGCTGGTTCGCGCCGTCGGAGGAGAGCGGCCTGCGCTACCGCATCGAGCACGCCACCGACGGGGCCGGCCCCTGGCGGACCCTGCAGAACAGCTACAGCGGCACCACCTACTCCCACCCCGGCCTGCGCCCGGGAACCACCCACTTCTACCGGGTGGCGGCGGTCCTGGGCGGCCTCACCAGCCCCTGGGCCTACGTCCAGGCCACCACGGGGGTCCCGGACATCTACGTGCCCGGCTGGCCGATGAACCTGAGATTCACCGCCGTGGACCGCACCGCGGTGACCCTGGCCTGGGACCCGCCGGTGGACGACGGGGGCAGCCGGATCATCGGCTACGAGTACCGGGTGGACGGCCCCTGCGCCTCGGGTTCCGGGATCTGCGACATCGCTGCGCCCACCCGGGTCAGCGGCACCTCGCGGCGGATCAGCCTGCCGAACCGGGCCGGGACCTACCAGTTCCAGGTGCGGGCGCTGAACGCGGCGGGCGCGGGCGACTGGTCCCAGCCCATCGAGAAGGAGGTTGACCCCCAGGCTTCCGGCGGGAGGATGATACTGAGTCCCTCCCGGCTGACGGTACGGGAGGGCGGCGAGGCCACCTACCGGGTGCGGCTGAGTTCCAACCCAACCACGCCGCTGTGGCTGAGCCTGCACTGGGAGGGCGACGAGGACCTGGCTGACGAACTGCGCTACCAGCAGTCCCTGACCCTGCTGCCCACCGGCTACGACATCTCCGGCCTGCCGGCGACGTGCAACGCCTTCCGGAGCGGTTATGACTGGGAGAGCAAGTCCTACGCCTGGAACGTGGGCATACCTATCAAGGTGGTCGCGGCGGAGGACGAGGACACGGTGAACGGCAGGCTGACCATCACCCACGACCTGTGGACACCATCGGCGGACTGCCTGGGGATGACGGCTGACGAATGGTCGCCGGACCCGGTGTACGACGGGATGATGATGATCGGCCTGACGGTCACCGAGCGGGACACCGGCAGCAACAGCCC
>DAOUJS010000071.1:0-9748 GCA_034422355.1 Dehalococcoidia bacterium
CCCCAAGGAGGCGATCCGCGAGGCGGCAGGGATAGACATTCCCGAGGACTTCAACATCCAGGTGCATGAAGAGAACAGCATGACCGCCCACCTGGTGCTGCCGCCCAGCGGCCAGTTGACCCAGGAGGACCTGGAGGTGGTTGCCGGCGGGTTTGGCGGATCCGGGGCTCCCAGAATTGGCCAAGGGTGGTGACAACCATTCCCAGGGACTTCACCTCTTGGCTCAAGGATTAATGACTGAGAAGTTCCGGGACATCGTTCCTGAACTTCAGCCTTTTGTGCCGCGTTCCCTGATCGATGGCCGGGGTTGGGAACGATTGCTGCACCGGGTGGGCGGTCTGCCCGGTCAGGCCGCGGCGGCGGGCGTAGGGTTCGAGTTCCGGCTCATTGGGGATGCCAGTGCTGATTTGGCCGTGGGGGTAGCCCCGGGTTCTCCCCTGCTCGGGTATTATGCCGCCCGCGGCAGGGCAGCGAGGCCGGGTTCCGCGGCGGCGTCCCTCGGCGGATTCTTCGCCCAGGCAACTGGCAGGGAAACTTCCGTCGGCTGTCCCCATTCCGGCTGGTTCGAGTCGGCGATGCTGGAATACGACGTCGCCGGAGCCGCACCCGGCCAGGATGCCGGCCCCGGCCTCTTCGTGAGGCTGGTCCATGGTGGGCCGGGCCGGGCCGCCAAGCGCCTCCCACCCCCTGGCGTCCTGGCCGGCACGCTGGCAAGGGCGGTGGGATGGGACAGGGACGAGGGCGAGGCGCGCGCCGTGGAGCGCGTCTACGCCGCCCTGCCTCCGGGCGTCCAGGTGGGCCAGATTGGCGCCATGCCGGGCCGTGGGGTGCGGGCAATACGGTTGATTGTGGATGACGTGGCGGCGGAGGATGTCCCGGACTTCCTGGGACGGCTGGGCTGGCCCGGCGAGGCCGGCCAGGTGATGGCTGTGCTTGGCGACATGTGCGGCGTCGCTCCCCATTTCCGCTTGTCCCTGGACGTTTCCGTTGACGGCCTCTCGCCGCGCCTCGGCTTGGAGTTTTACCCGGCGGGGGAGCGGAAGGAAGGACTAGACCATTGGCTGACGACGGGATGCAGCACCTGGAAGCCCATCGTCGAGCGGCTTGAGGCCCTGCAATGGTGTCAGCCGGACAAGGCGCGCGGCCTGCTGGATTTTCCGGGGCTTGACAAGCTGTTCGGCGAAAGCGGCGTCTTTATCCTCTACCGGGGAATTAACCACGTCAAGGTTTCCGTTGAAGCCGGATCAGTGTCGGCGAAGGCTTATGCCGGATTGAGCTTCTCCCTTATCGAATCTGGCCCCACCGAATAGACGGCGATTCTCCGGCACCCATCTTCCCAGCCTTATTCCCTCCCCGCACAGTGTGCGACCAACAGGCCCAAAGCCATTGCCCGTTTTACGTCATCTGTCGCTGCACCAGCTCGCGGAATACGCCCTCGGTTTCATACAGCTCGTCGAAATTGCCCTCCTGGACCACCAGGCCGTCCTGCAGCACGTAGATGCGGTCCGCCCTGCGGATGGTGGACAGCCGGTGGGCGATGACGATACGGGTGGCGGCCAGGCTCTCAATTCCCTGCATCACCCGCGCCTGGCTGTTGGCGTCGAGCCAGCTGGTGGCCTCGTCGAGAAACAGGACCTGCGGATTCCGGACCAGGGCCGCCGCCACCATGATCCGCTGCATCTGGCCGCCAGAGAAGGTCGCCGCGCTGTCGTTCACGGCGGTGAACATCCCCATGGGCATGGCCTCGATGTCCCTGTCCGCGTCGGCGAGGCGCGCCGCCCGCCAGGCGTCGTCAATCGTCAGGTCGTCATCCATTCCCACGATATTGTCCAGAATGTTGCCCTGGAGCAGGGCGCCGTCCTGCACCACCACCCCGGTCTGGCGCCGTACCGCGCTCCGGTCCAGGTTGGCCAGGTCGCGGCCGTCATAGTACACTGCCCCTCCCGTCGGCTCTTCCAGCCCCAAGGCAAGCCGCAGGATCGTGGTCTTTCCCGAGCCGGACTCGCCGACGATGGCGACGAACTCACCGGGTCGCGCCTCTATGGAAACCTCGTCGAGGACCAGGGATCCATCCTCCGAGTAACGGAAGCTCACCCGGTCGAATTGGATTTCCCCGCTCAACTCCGCCGGAGCGGACGGCGCAGGCCCATTGTCCGGCGGCGTCCGCAGCATCGGCTGAAGCTGTTCGTAGGCCACGATGACCGCGGCCACCAATTCAAACGAGCGTCCCAGGGCGACGACCGCCGCGTAGAACACCATGGACACGGCAAAGACGACAAGGAAATCCCCGGCGGCCAGGCTGCCGGGTTCCTGCTGGAACGCAACGGCGAACAGCGCGCCCCCGGCGAGGGCCGGCACCGCGGCGCTGAAGGCGACCAGGTGCTTGTTCAGGTTGTCGCTCTGCCGCCGGGCCAGGATTTGCTCGCGGTAGCCCCGGGCCCATGCGGCGAAGGCCGACCCCTCCGCGCCGGCGGAACGCAGCTTGCTCATCCCGCCGATGAACTGGAACAATTCCCCGGCCAGCCCGCGGGCTGCCGCGTAACGGCGGCGCTGGGGAGCAATCTGCAAGAACCCCAGAAGGGCGGTAACCGCCAGCGCGAACAGTCCGATGCCCAGGCTGGTCCAGGCCAGCGCCGCGTTGTAGAGGAAAAGCAGTCCGAGGGCAGGCAGCAGAAAGATGATTCCCAGCAGAGCGCTGGCAAGCACCCCCGATACCTGGTCGCGCAGGGTCCAGAACACCGTCATCCGCGCCGTCAACTCTCCCGCCGTGAACCGCCGGAAGAATCCCGGCGGCAGCCTCAGCAGGCGGTCCCAGATCGCCGCTCCCACCCGGGTCATGGCGCGGCCTTCCAGTCGCATCAGCGCCATCCCCTGCAGCGTGAGAAGCAGCCCGCCGACGATGGCCAGGGCGGACAGCGCGGCAACGGCGCGGAACAGAGTCCCGCCGTCGCCGGCCGGGAGCGCCCAGTTGACCAGCATCCCCACCATGATTGCTGGCGCAAGCGACATCAGGCTGGCCAGGAGTCCCGTGACCGCGAACCGGCCCCAGTCCGCCGCCATGTTCCTCACGGCGAAACGGATGAGTGCTTTCACGCCCACCGGCGCACCCTCCGGCAAGGGGTCGTAGAAGCACCAGGCGTTCTCCTCCAGGTCGCGCGCCCGGTTGCCGTCAAGACGCGCCGACCGTCCCGAAGCCGGGTCCACCACCCGATACCGCCCCATCACGCCGGGCAAGAGCGCGACGGGACGGCCATCCTCACGCAGGAAACCCAGCATCGGGCCGCTGTCGCCAACCCACCACCGGTCTTCAGGAGCAAGCCGCACCTTCCGGGAGCGGACCCCCGACACGTTCAGGACGTCCTGCAGGGATGGGCCTTCACCGTCCAGCGCACGTGAGCGCGGCGGATGCCGGAAGACGATGCCCTGGCGTTCCCCGACCACCTCCAGCGCGGCGAGGAGGGAGGAATCGCTCTTTTCACCCGCCGCGCGGGTGGAACCCAGGACGGTGAACAGGTCCTGTCGCGCCCTTGCCTCGTCCAGGCGGCGGTGCGAAGCGCGGGCGGTCTGCTCGTTCACCTCGTCGGCCAACAGCAGCAGGCGGTTGAGCTGCTCCGCGCCAAGGGCCAGGCGATGAAACTCCTGGAGGGCCGGCAACAGCTGCCCATCGCGGTCCAGCTCCCGGGAGGAGACGCCGGTCACACGCGCCGGACCGCGCAGGGTCATCCAGGTGTCCGAGGTCAGCGGGACCGGCCCCGCCCCGCCGCCCTTAATCTCCTCCGTGTCCATGTAAGCGGCCGCCTCTTCTCCCTGGACCCAGACGACGCTGCCGGGATGGGCCGAAAGCACGCATCCGGCCTCAACGTCCAGGGATTCACCCGGACTGATCAGCAGGCCGGCGCGGGGGCGCACCTCTACCTGGCGGGACACGGCGGCGGCGAACTTCGACAGCCAGATGTCAACCTGGGCGGCCAGGGCATCGTCAATGCCGATGCCCCGCAGGTCCTCCAGCCGTATCTGCCGGACCCGCGAGCCCGGGACCCCCTTGGCAATGGTCCCAAGCTGACCACCCCACTCTCCCACGCAGAACGCCAGGCAGCCCCGCCCGGCCCGCAGCAGGTGTTTCAAACCGGATGCCGGCTCTCCGTCCCGGTACTCGACGAGGAACACGTCAAGCTCGCCCTGCTCGACGAACCAGGCCCTTTGCGGGTCGTCCAGCCGGATGGGCCGGTTGCCGGCAGCGGCGATGGGCTCTCCCAGCGACATTGCCAATTCGGTGAGCCGGTCTGACCGGTCCAGCGTCATTGCCTCCTTCCCTGATTGCGGGCGGGTCATAATGTCTGGATGAGCTGGAAGTACAAGCCCTGTTCGTCGGCGATCAATTCCTCGTGTGCGCCGCGTTGGACCTCGCGTCCCCGCTCCAGGACTATGATCCGGTCGCAGTCGCGGATCGTGCTGAGCCGGTGAGCGACGATGAGACAGGTGCCGCCGCGCCGCCGCAGGGAGTCGTCGATGCCCATTTCAGTCACCGCGTCGAGCCTGCTGGTGGCCTCATCGAGGAAAATCACCGACGGATTGGGGACCAGCGCCCTCCCGATCTCCATGCGCTGCCGCTGCCCGCTGCTGAAGTTTCCGCCCGCTTCCTCCACCGGCGAGTCATAGCCCTCCGGACGGCTCATGATCTCGTCGTGGATCAGGGCGTCCCGGGCCGCGGCGACCAGTTGATGGTCCAGGACCGTGGGGTCCCACAGGGTCAGGTTGTCGCGCACCGTGCCCCGGAACAGGAAGACATGCTGGTCCACGATGGCCACGGAGCCGGTCAATATCCGGCGCGGAACCTCGCTGATGGGCACACCGTCGAATAGAATCTCCCCCGACCATGGCGTGTACTCCCCGCTGACCAGTTTCAGAAGAGTTGACTTGCCCGACCCCGTGGGGCCGATTACGGCAACCCGCTGGCCGGGCTCGACCGTCAGGCTGAAGTTTTCGATGAGGGGAGGATGGTTGGGCCGGTAGCCGAAGGTAACGTCGCGCAGCTCAACCCGCCCTTCCAGGCGCAGCCGCCCGTTCAGGGTCTCGACCTGTCCCGCCGCGCCGCCGCGCTGTTCCCGGAGCGCCGGGGCCTCGGGCGCGCTGGCAACGTCTTCGATCCGCTGGAGGTCGGCCTCCAGCATCTGGAAAAGGTCGGCAAACTGCACGAAGCGGCCGGTCGGCTGCAGGAAGTTGCCCGCCACCACGTAGAACCCCATCAGCGTCCCGATTGACATGTCGCCCGACATGACCCGCAGCCCCCCCAACCCGAACACCGCCGCCGCCCCCAGGACCAGGAACAGCATCGGCAGCGACGAGGTGACATGCCCCAGTTCCGAGAACTTCTGCCGCGCGCTCAGCTCACGCGCCTGGTAACCGCTCCAGCGGGCAAAGAAATTGTTCTCGCTTGCGGTCGCCCGCAGGGATTCCATGTGGCGCAGACCGAACGCCCCGATGCCGGCCAGCAGGGCCTGCTCGCGCCGCACCTGCCGGTTTTCGTCGTTCCGCCGCTGGCCCAGCGCCCGCGCTGCCGCCGCGTTGATGAATCCCAGGGCCGCGATGACTGCCGCCAGCAGCGGGTCAAAGACAATCATCAACACCAGGAAAAGGCCGCTCATCACCAGCTCGATCATCACCCCGGTGAACTGCTTCGATGCGTTGGCCGCAACCTCGTCAACCAACTGCACCCGCATCGTCAGGTCGCCGGCGAAACGGTGGGCGAAGAACCGGGCCGGCAGCCGGAACAGCCGCGACAGCAGCCGCTCCGCATGCACCACCGAGAGGCGGATGGCCAGCTTTTGCAGACCCTGCTGTTGCAGCCAGGTGAGGGCGTAGGTCAGCCCGGCGGCCGCGAACGCCACTGCCGCCACATACGCGCCCCACGCGCCCGCCTGCCTCCCCAGCACGTGGTCAATGAAAACGCTCAGCAGGACCGGCAGGATGAGGCCCGGCAGCGCCAGCAGAAGCCCGCACAGCGACGCAAAGGCCAGCGGCCCCTTGACGTCCCGCAGCCACGGCCACAACTGGCGCACGATCCCCGGGCGGGACCCGCCGCGCCGAAAATCCGGGCCCGGCTGCATTACCATAACCACGCCCGTGAACGCCCGGTCGAAGGTTTCCTCGCTGACCGTGCGGCGGCCATTAGCCGGATCGTTCAGGTGGTACACTCCGGGGCCGAACCCTTCCAGCACCACGAAGTGGTTGAACTCCCAGAACAGGACTGCCGGCAACTCCAGCTCCCGAAGCTCCTCCGGCTCTTTGCTCCAGGCGCTGACCTCCAGGCCGTACCTGTTGGCCGCGGCGGACAGGTCCGCGGCGGTGCTCCCGTCCCGGCTGACTGCGCACGCCTCGCGCAGCTCCTCGATTGAGACCCAGCGCCCGAAGTGTCCCAGCACCGCACCCAGGCAAGCCGCGGCGCATTCCGTTGCCTCGTGCTGCGGGAAAATGGGAGTGCGCAAACGGCGCTTCCCCCGCCTGCGCGAAGCGGCCCGCCTTCCGCGCGTGTCCTGCGCTGCGCTCATGTCATGCGCCCCGGCGCATCAGGACCGCCCCAGCAGGCCCACCGGCCGCTCCCGGCCCAGGATGATGCGGAGACGGCACGGAGCGCCGTCCGGGGGCATGACTTCCGGCGCATCCCGCAGTGTCGCCCAGACCATGTGCCTGTGGGCAGGTGAGTCAAACCCAAGGGCCGCGAGCCAGCCGGGCGGAGCAGCCTGCGCCCCCGGGACCTCGATGACCTCGGCCTCCAGCGCCCGCCCGCGGCTCGCCTGGCCCGCCAGAACGCCCGCATCCATCCCCGGCTTGATCCGTTGCGCGCTATCCGGCGGGAAGAAAGCCACCGCCTCCAACCCGCCGTCAGACCCGCCGTGCAGGCCGGCAACTTCCTCGCCTGCCGTCACCGCCTGTCCCACCGCCAGGCCATGCCACGTGACCGTGCCCGCGTACGGGCTGACGATGTATTCGCCGGATGCTTGAATGGCTTCCAGGTCCAGCAGTTGGGCGCGGGCCAGCGCCAGGGCATCGTCATCCGGCTTCCCGTCCGGGCCCTGGGCCTCCAGCAACTCGACGCGGGCGCGGGCCGCCTGCGCCTGCCGCTCCAGATCGGTCGTCCGCACGCGGGCGACGGGTCCGGCGGCCTCGACCCGGTCCCCGGCGTTGACCAGGACGGCGGCAACATAGCCGTCAACGTCCGAGAGCACCGCGTAGCGCTCTCCCGGATGCACCAGCAAACAGTCCGCGGATACGCTGCGCTCCACGCTTCCGAACACGCCCCAGGCGGCAAATCCCACCAGGGCAAGGGCCAGGCCCGCCAGGGCGGCCCACTCGTGCGGCGCGGTAACGCGCAGCAGGCCGTCCAGGGGGTCCGTCTGTCCCCTGCGGGCGAATGCCTGTGTGCGGAAGAGGCCCCTTCTGCCCAGGAACAAGTCCACTGCTCCAGCGGTTATTGCGGTTGATCAGGCTGCCGCCTGCGGCAGGCCGCCTGCCGATGCTGTCTCTCAGGGGGATATTCCCCTGGGAAGCGCCGGCGGGCGGGGAATTGCCCTTTGATTGAAAACCCGCCTGAAATACGCCCTGAAACGCGCCCGTCACTCCCGCGCGAGCGAAACCCAGGGACTAGACCCGGGGACTGAACCCGGAGGCTATTGTAACAAGTAAAATCACCTTATTTCACGCTGATGGACTCTCACGTATACTGGAACGATGGAAATGTCCGCACATCCGGGCCGGTGAGATGGCAATCACCAACGCGGCGGTCGGCCGGTTCGCAGCGGGCTAATTGCCAACCCGGCGGTGGGCAGCGTTGACAAAGCCCCGCTTATTGCTGGTACTATACTCAATAAGTGAATAAACCGGAAGCGTGATTAACGCTCCGGTCACTGCCCTCCCCGCTTTCCCAGGAGCCGGAGAATCGTGACCCAAATCCAGAATGGGCCCCTATACCGGTTGATTCGGCCGGGTGTCCGGGGCGAGGTCTTCCTCCCCGGCGATTCCTGGTCTTCCGATTTCGGCGGAGTTGTCCGGGGGACGCCTGGCGTCGTGGTGAGACCCCGGCATGAGCAGGACGTTTTCCACTGCTTTTCCGTTGCCAGGGAGACCGGGGCAGCCGTTTCCTTCCGCGGCGCAGGCCACTCCTGTCATGGCCAGACCCTGTCCGATGGGGGAATCCTCATTGAGAATTTGGCCGGCGAGAATCTGGGCGGCCCGGCCGAGTTCCGGCTTCTGGATGACCATCAAGTCGAGGTCAGCTCGAAAACCCGCTGGCGTCATCTGGAAGAAGGTCTGAACGAGCGGGGCCGCTCCGTGCCGGTCGTAACGGACTACCTGGACCTGTCCGTGGGCGGCACCCTGTCGGTTGGGGGCTACGGCATTGACTCCATTGCCCACGGCGCACAGGTTGACCATGTGACCAGGCTCCGGCTTCTTCTGCCCGACGGCACCGCCCGGTGGTGTTCGGAGAATGACCACGGCGACCTTTTCCGGTTCAGCCTGGCCGGCCTGGGTCAAATGGGCTTCATTGACAGGGTGGTAACCGGGACCGTGCCCCACCTGAGATTTACCCGTTTGTACCAGTACTCGTATGGAGATGTGGTGGAATTCCTGGATTCCCTGGCCTGGATGCAAGACTGGTCCGGGTCCTGGCCCAGCCATTTCTGCGCCCTGATCAGCCGTGGCGGCATCCTGTCGGAGTTCGGCTTCGGGCATGGCGACCGGATGGAAGCCGAGGGTCTGATGAAAGCCGAGGGTCTTCTAAATGCCGGGCTTCCCTGCGGCTTGCCGGCTCCTGCCTTCGAAGGGGCTAACCGGGAGGTCCACCGGGGGGTCCACCAGGACTACAGGCTGGCCCTGCACCGGTCCCTGGCCGGATACATCAACAGTGATAGGGACGCCTACCGGGTCTGGGCGGATTACGCCTTCGATTATTCGAACTTCCGCCGCTTCCTGCTCTACGTGGCGGCCCTTCGCTTCAAAGGGGTTTTCGGGAGCTTCCTGGACCGGATCTATATCCTGGCCTGCCGGCGTCCGGAAAACCCGACGCCCTTTCCGTTTGAAGTCTGCGGCGCGCTTCCGCCTCCCATCAAGTTCGGCGTCGGCATCTACAACACGGTCCCCAAGGCCGGCCGGCAAGCGTTGGAGCAGGCAACCGGGGCGATGAGGATTTGCCTGGACAAATGCCTGGAACTGGGGGGAAGGCCCTACCTCTACGGCTGGCACGAGCTGGATGCCGCCAGGATGCAGAAACTCTACGGGCCTGATTTTGACCGGTTCCGGGAACTGAAGCGGCAATACGACCCGAACAACATTATCCGGTCACTGTGGCAAGTTCCCGCTGCATGAGTTGGCGGATGGAAGACTGCCGGGGGTCGCGCAGGGTCTTCACGGAAAGGTCTTTACGGAAAAAACTTCAGCCAAGGGGACATATGATGGCGAAGGCGGGCAGCAACCGCCTGCCGAAGCCGCCCAGCCGGGCGGGTCTAATGGATAGGTCGAAAATGAAACACATGCCCCTCTCAGCCTGTCAACCTCCCCCGATCAGGGCAATCGCGTCTTAATGGTAGGCTTAGCCAAGGTGACTGAGGTTTGAAGACCGGGTGATGTAAGGGGGAGTTATGGAGAATAGGCGGGGCGTATCGATCATGGACCACTTTGAGGATTTGGAGGATCCTCGTATAGAGCGCAGCAAGCGGCACCAGTTGTTGGACATCATATCCATCGCCATCTG